>NZ_KB898930.1 GCF_000377945.1 Thioalkalivibrio sulfidiphilus | reverse complement strand
CGGCTGGCGTGGTTGCGCAAAGGGGCTAGTGTCCTGTCTGTTAAATATCTTGTCATTCAGCGCGGCTGCGCGGGCGTGTGGCTAGGCACGCTTGCGCAGGAATGGCCACCCCCATTTCAAGCAAGCGTAACAACGCCACACGCCCGCGCAGCCGCGCCCGCAGGGAGCCTCGCAAAAGCGCCAAGGCAAGGCGCGCACCGCAGCCAATGGCAAGCCCTTGGCAAGGTGCGCAACGCCGCATTGGCGCTTTTGCGAGGCTCTGATTGGCAAGATATTTATCAGACAGGGCACTACAGTATACCGTCCGGGCCGCATCACAGACCAGCCGTCTGCCCGGACGTTGAACCTGGCCCAGTTGATGCTAAGAAAAACAGAGAGGACTTCTTTTGCATCCACGCAACGGGAGGATCGCATGCCTGAACTCATCATGGAGCCCACCCCTGCCGCCCAGTGGCAGCGCCTCGTGCAGGAGGCCGCCGGCCAGGTTCACCAGGAACTGGACGAGACCCTGGAGAGCTACCTGGTCCTGCTCATGATCCGTTTCACCGAAAACCCCGAGACCGGACACCGCATCATGGCCCTGGACTATCTGCACGGACTGCGTGCCGCGCCCCGGGCCCAGGCCGTGGCCCTGCGGGACGTGGGCGATCACTGCCTGCTGTTCTCCGGCCTGTTCAGCCAGCGGGCCCGGCGCCGGCGGGTGAACGTGGGCTACTTCGTGGACATCGGCCGCTCCGCCTACCAGCAGGTGGCCGACCGCCAGCCGGGTGGCTCCCTGAGCGACCTGTTCGGCGCCCTGGCCCACGGCTTCATGGGCCTTTCCGACGTGCTGCGCGCCATGCGCGAACTGGGCGGCGCCCCGGGACTCTCCGCCCTGGAGGCCATGGAATTGTGGCAGGACCACGGCAGCCGCCAGGCCCGCCAGGTGCTGGAAGGCCTCACCGATGCCACCCCCCTGCGCGGGCCTGAGACACGGCAATGAAGTGGCAAGTGGCAAGTGGCAAGTGGCAAGGAAAATTCTGCAACGTATTACCTCTCATCAGGGAGAGGGTCGGAATGGTTTTCCTTGCCACTTGAGACTAGCCACTAGCCACTGTCATCCATCAAACTGGATGGATGACTGACACCTCCGAACTCCTGCCCGGCAAATCCCGCGAGCGCACCATGCGCCGCGTGACGCTCACGGCGGCGTTCACCAACCTCACGCTCTCGGCGGCACAGATCGTCGGCGGCGTGTTCACCCAGTCCCAGGCCCTGATCGCCGACGGCGTGCACACCCTCTCGGACCTGATGAGCGACGGCGTGGTGCTGCTGGCCGGTCGCCAGGCCAACGTGGCGCCCGACAGCGAACACCCCTACGGTCACGGACGCATCGAGACCCTGGCCACCGTGGTCGTCGGCCTGCTGCTGCTGGGCGTGGGCATCGGCATCGGGGTCGATGCCGGGCAGCGCCTGTTCGAACCCGAGCGCCTGCTGAGCCCCGAACCCCTGGCCCTGGCCTTCGCGGTGCTGGCCATCGTGTTCAAGGAGGGGCTGTACCAGTACACCATCCGGGTCGCCCGGCGCATCCGCTCCAACCTGCTCAAGGCCAACGCCTGGCACCACCGCTCCGACGTGGTCTCCTCCATCGTGGTGCTGGTGGGCGTGGGCGGCACCCTGGCCGGCCTGCCCTACCTGGACGCCGTGGCCGCGGTGCTGGTGGCGGCGCTCATCGCCCACATGGGCGGGAAACTGATCTGGGACAGCGCCCGGGAGCTGATCGATACGGGTCTGGCCGAGGAGCGGGTCGAGCGCATCCGCCAGACCATCCTCGCGGTGGAAGGGGTGAAGAACCTGCACATGCTGCGCACCCGGCGCATGGCCGGCACGGCCCTGGCCGATGTACACATCCAGGTGCCTTCCCGGCTGAGCATCTCCGAGGGCCACCAGATCAGCGAGCGTGTGCGCCAGGCAGTCACCGAGGCCATCGACGAGGTCACGGACGTGACCGTGCACATCGACCCCGAGGACGACCAGCACAACCCGCCAGCCCTGGACCTGCCCACACGCACGGATCTGCTCTCCCGGCTCCAGGGGCAGTGGGCGGAGATCCCCGAAACCCGCCAATTGGAGAATGTGGTGCTACATTATCTGGGCGGGCGGGTACACCTGGAGCTTTATCTGCCCCAAAGTGTGGCGCCGGACGCCGAATCTGCCTCAAACCTGACCAGCCGTCTGCGACAGGCCAGCAAGCAGCTTGCGGATGTGGGTGAAGTGGTGGTCTATTTCCGGGGCAACGGATCGCGATAGGCGCACGAGGCACGTCGCCCGACCCTGATGCACCAGAATGGAACGAGCGCTTGGCGATTCGCACCATGATGGTGCGATTTTGTTTCCGCACCGATCCCTGACGCCCCTGCAGCCCTTGCTGCGCCGCCATTGGGCGGATGGCATGGATCATGCCTCATAACAGGGCAGACGGTTCGCCAGGGCACCGATGAAGCACCTGGCGTACCGGTAACAACCATTTCGACCACGTTTATTTACTCCCCGGAGGAGCAGGCATGTCCCCAGCAGATGTGATGAAGATGATCAAGGAAAACGGCGTCAAGTTCATCGACTTCCGTTTTACCGACACCCGTGGCAAGGAGCAGCACGTCTCTGTGCCCGCCCACACCATTGAAGAGGACGTCTTCGAGAGCGGCAAGATGTTCGACGGCTCCTCCATCGCCGGCTGGAAGGGCATCAACGAGTCCGACATGATCCTCATGCCCGACGCCGCCAGCGCCGTCATGGACCCCTTCTTCGACGAGCCCACCCTGATTATCCGTTGCGGCGTCGTGGAACCCGCCACCATGCAGGGCTATGACCGCTGCCCCCGTTCGCTGGCCCAGCGCGCCGAGGCCTACCTGGCCAGCACCGGCATCGCCGACGGCGCCCTGTTCGGCCCCGAAAACGAGTTCTTCGTGTTCGACGACGTGAAGTGGGGCAACGAGATCTCCGGCTCCTTCTTCCGCGTGGACTCCGACGAGGCCTCCTGGAACTCCGAGAAGGTGTTCGAGGGCGGCAACATCGGCCACCGCCCCACCGTCAAGGGCGGCTACTTCCCCGTGCCCCCGGTGGACAGCCTGCAGGACCTGCGTTCCGCCATGTGCCTGGCCCTGGAAGAGATGGGTCTGACCACCGAGGTGCACCACCACGAGGTGGCCACCGCCGGCCAGTGCGAGATCGGCGTCGGCGCCGCCAGCCTGACCCGCAAGGCCGACGAGGTGCAGATCCTCAAGTACGTGGTGCAGAACGTGGCCCACAACTATGGCAAGACCGCCACCTTCATGCCCAAGCCCCTGGTGGGCGACAACGGCAGCGGCATGCACGTGCACATGTCCCTGTCCAAGGGCGGCGTGAACCTGTTCAGCGGTGACCAGTACGGCGGCCTGTCCGAGACCGCCCTGTACTACATCGGCGGCATCATCAAGCACGCCCGCGCCCTGAACGCCTTCACCAACGCCTCCACCAACAGCTACAAGCGTCTGGTGCCCGGTTTCGAGGCCCCGGTGATGCTGGCCTACTCCGCCCGCAACCGTTCCGCCTCCATCCGCATCCCGTTCGTGATGAGCCCCAAGGCCCGCCGCATCGAGGTGCGCTTCCCGGATTCCACCGCCAACCCCTACCTGGCCTTCGCGGCCCTGATGATGGCGGGTATCGACGGCATCCTGAACAAGATCCACCCCGGAGAGGCCATGGACAAGAACCTGTACGACCTGCCCCCCGAAGAGGAGAAGCAGATCCCGCAGGTCTGCCACGCCCTGGATCAGGCCCTCAACGCCCTGGACAAGGACCGCGAGTTCCTCAAGGCCGGCGGCGTGTTCACCGACGACATGATCGACGCCTACATCGCCCTGAAGATGGAAGACGTGACCCGCATCCGCATGACCACCCACCCGGTGGAGTACGACATGTATTACAGCCTCTAAACGAAGCTGAAGGCCCCAAAAAAGAAGGCCCCGCATTGCGGGGCCTTCTTTTTTGGGCAGAGGCAAGCGGCAAGTAAAGGCATTGTTCCTCTTGTCTCTTGCCTCTTGTATCTTGTATCTGGTCCACCACACGCTAGGCTCTAACCATGCGCCTCAAATTTATACCCCTGCTGCTCCTCGCCCTCACGGCGTCCGCTCATGCCGATGTCTACCGCTGGACCGATGCCGAGGGCAACGTGGTGTTCGGCGACAACCCGCCCAAGGGGGTGGAGGCGGAGCGCATACAGCTGCGCCAGCCCATGACCACGCCTGCCATGCCCGAGGCCCGGCAGATCCTGGATCGGGCGCGCGAGACCCGCGATGAGACCCCCGCCACCCCCTACCAGCGCCTGCGCATCGCAAGCCCCGGCGACGACGAGCCGGTGCGTGCCAACGACGGCAACTTCACCATCTCGGTGGAGATCCACCCGGAACTGCGCACCCAGCAAGGACACCGCCTGCGCCTGATCATGGACGGCAGCCCCGTGGGCACCAGCGACCGGCCCAGCTTCGAGATGCGCAACATCGACCGTGGCACCCACCGGATCCAGGTCCAGGTGCTGGACCGCAATGACCAGGTCATCCAGGAGTCCGAGCGGGTCGAGTTCCACCTGCTGCGTCATCATATCCGTCGCTAGCCCGCACCGCGAGATCAAACGCACCTCCGGTGCGCCTCTCTCGTACCAAACATCAGCGCACGCACCGATTTGGTGCAATAATGCATCCGGCCCTGTGATCAGGCACCGTCCTGGCGCCTGACCGCACACGCCTTCTGCTGGCCGGACCCCCGGAAAATCCCGGTCTTCCGCGCCATGCCCCAGGGCTGTGCAGTGATCGCCGGTTTCTGCACCAGGCTGGTTTGCTTTTTGCATGGTGGTCAGCGTATGCCCAAGTCACAGACGCCCTACCCCTACCTGCTGGAAAACCTGACCACCGCCGTGCTGGTGCTGGATGCCCAACTGCATCTCAGCTACATGAACCCGGCGGCGGAAATGCTGTTCGAGATCAGCCTGGGTAGGGTGCAGGGCCAGTCCATGGACGCCCTGGTGCGCGAGGATGCCCAGCTGCGCACCAGCCTGGAGCATTCCCTGCGCACCGGGCACCCGTTTACCGAGCGCGAGCACATACTGCACCCGGTGCACGGCCGCCAGGCCACCGTGGACATGACCGTCACGCCGCTCACCGAGACCCACCAGCCCCGCCAGCTGCTGGTGGAACTGGTGCAGATCGACCGCCAGCTGCGCATCTCCCGGGAGGAGAGCCTGCTCAGCCAGCACGCCGCCACCCGCGCCCTGGTGCGCGGCCTGGCCCACGAGATCAAGAACCCGCTGGGCGGCCTGCGCGGCGCGGCCCAGCTGCTGGAGCGTGAACTGCCGGACAAGGGCCTGCACGAGTACACGCGCATCATCATCGGCGAGGCGGATCGGCTGCAGGCCCTGGTGGACCGCATGCTCGGCCCCAACAACATCCCGCGCAAGAAGCTGCTCAACGTCCACGAGGTGCTGGAACACGTGCGCAGCCTGCTGTCGGTGGAGGCCCCGGAAGGCGTGCGCATCGACTCCGACTACGACCCCAGCATCCCCGAGCTGCTTGCCGACCGCGACCTGATCATCCAGGCGGTGCTCAACATCGCCCGCAACGCCCTGCAGGCGGTGGGCGAGTCCGGGCGCATCGTGCTGCGCACCCGGGTGCTGCGCCAGTACACCGTGGGCCAGGTGCGGCACAAACTGGTCGCCCGCATCCAGATCATCGACAACGGCCCGGGCATCCCCGAGGAGATGCGCGAGCGCATCTTCTACCCCATGGTGTCTGGCCGCGACGGCGGCACCGGCCTCGGCCTGTCCATCGCCCAATCCCTCATCAACCAGCACGGCGGGCTGATCGAATGCAGCTCCCAGCCGGGCAAGACCGTATTTTCGCTGCTGATTCCGCTGGAGACCACGGATGATTAACCTGCATAGCCCACCCCCGTTCTACTGCGGCCGTCGAACTGCTCCCTGTGGCGGGGCGTACTCGCTCCAGCCGACTCGAGGTAGTGAGCACTACACCTTCGCCGACTTCCGCTCCGTTCCCCCCGCCACAGCGGCATTTCGTCACCCTCGCTACGAACAGAGGTGAGCCATGCAGGTTAGTCACGAACACGTCTGGGTCATCGACGACGACCGATCCATTCGCTGGGTCCTGGAACGGGCCCTGGACAAGGCAGGCATCGAGGTCACCTCCTTCGAGACCGCCGGCGCCGCCCTCGATGCCCTGGAGAAGGACACCCCCGACGCGGTGGTGACCGACATCCGCATGCCTGGCATGGACGGCCTGGAACTGCTCGACCGCCTGCACCGGGATCACCCGCAGCTTCCGGTGATCATCATGACCGCCCACTCGGACCTGGAGAGCGCCGTCTCCGCCTACCAGGGGGGCGCCTTCGAGTACCTGCCCAAGCCCTTCGACGTGGACGACGCCGTGGCCCTGGTGCACCGTGCCTGCCAGCTGCACCGGGAGCGGGCACAGCCGGAGGTGGGCCATAACGGCGAGAGCACCGAGATCATCGGCGAGGCGCCGGCCATGCAGGAGGTCTTCCGCGCCATCGGCCGGCTGTCGCGTTCCAACATCACCGTGCTCATCAACGGCGAATCCGGCACCGGCAAGGAACTGGTGGCCCGGGCCCTGCACCGGCACAGCCCGCGGGCGAACATGCCCTTCATCGCGCTCAACACCGCCGCCATCCCCAAGGACCTGCTGGAATCGGAACTGTTCGGCCACGAGAAGGGCGCCTTCACCGGCGCCCAGGCCTCACGCCGCGGCCGCTTCGAGCAGGCCGACGGCGGCACCCTGTTCCTGGACGAGATCGGCGACATGCCCGCGGAGCTGCAGACCCGCCTGCTGCGCGTGCTGGCCGACGGCGAGTTCTACCGGGTGGGCGGCCACACCCCCATCCGGGTGGACGTGCGCATCATCGCCGCCACCCACCAGAACCTGGAACAGCGGGTGCGCGAGGGCCTGTTCCGCGAGGACCTGTTCCACCGCCTCAACGTGATCCGCATCCACGTGCCCTCCCTGCGCGAACGCCGCGAGGACATCCCGCTGCTGCTCAACCATTTCCTGGGCCAGGCGGCCAAGGAACTGAACGTGGAGCGCAAGGTGCTCCTGCCCGAGGTGCGGGATTACCTCTCGAGTCTCGACTGGCCCGGCAACGTGCGCCAGCTGGAGAACACCTGCCGCTGGCTCACGGTCATGGCCTCCGGTCGCGAGGTGCACCTGGACGACCTGCCGCCCGAGTTCCGCGAGCAGCCCGAGACCACCACCGCCATCGGCTGGGAACAGGCCCTGGCCCAGTGGGCCGACCAGGCCCTCGCCCGTGGCGAACACGCCCTGCTGGAACAGGCCATGCCCGCGTTCGAGCGCATCATGATCCGTGCCGCCCTGAAGCGCACCGGCGGCCGTCGCCAGGACGCCGCCAAAATGCTGGGCTGGGGCCGCAACACCCTGACACGCAAGATCAACGAACTGGGCATGGAAGAAGGCAAGGACGAGGCGTAGGCCGGACAGAGCGCAGCGGTGTCCGGCATCTGGCTGCCCGATACCGCTTCGCTTTATCGGGCCTACGGTCGGAACACGATCCTCGTAGGCCGGACAGAGCGCAAGCGGCGTCCGGCATCTGGCTGCCTGTTACCGCTTTGTCTTGCCTATGGCTCCGAGATAGGATTTACGTAGGCCGGACAGAGCGCAGCGGTGTCCGGCTCCCGATGCCCGATACCGCTTCGCTTAATCGGGCCTACGCTCAAACCGCGATCTCGTAGGCCGGTCCGAACGTCAGCGGTGTCCGGCAACCCACGAAGGTTCAAGGAGGAACCATGTCCGACTATCGACGCGTCTATCATTACGGCGGCCTGTACTTCTTCACTGCCGTCACTGCCAACCGGCGCCCCCTCTTCTCCAACGCACAATCCATCGAGATACTGCGCATGGCCTTTCGCTATGTCATGCAGCGGCGCCCCTTCCAACTCGAGGCCATCGTGATTCTGCCTGACCATCTGCATTGCCTGTTGCTATTGCCGGAGACAGACAGCGACTATTCCAACCGTTGGAAAATGCTCAAGGGGTATGTCAGCCGCCGTCTGGGCAACAAAAATGGCCCCATCTGGCAACCACGCTTCTGGGAACACCTGATCCGCGACGATCATGATCGACGGCGCCACATGGACTACATCCACTTCAATCCGGTCAAACATGGGCTTGTCGATGATCCGGCGTCCTGGCCCGCAAGTTCTTTCCGCCGATATCTGGAACGAGGCATTTATCCGACAGGTTGGGGCCGGAGTGAACCCGCGCAGATTGCAGCCATGAACTGCGAATGACTTTGTCGTGTCCCGGGTCGCCCGATACCGCTTTGCTTTATCGGGCCTACGGTCGGAACACGATCCTCGTAGGCCGGACAGAGCGCAAGCGGTGTCCGGCATCAGCCCGCCCGATGACGCCTCTGCCTTTCGGGCCTATGGCAACTCGCGGATGTATATGTGGCGCTCGTTGCCTCCGTATACGCCGAAGGTGGCACGGGCCTCGGGACCACGCAGGGTGCCGTCACCATCCCAGTCAAATGTGAGCCAGGGCAGGTCCGCGCCGTTGGACACGGAGATGTCCGGGGTCACGTCCACGTAGCCCGTATTGCCCGCGCCGGGCGCGTTGAGCCGAACGTCTAGACGCCCGCCCGAAGCCGGGGTGTTCACTACGCTGGCACTCGTGGTGCCGCCGGAGAGCTGGATGTCCAGAGCAATGTCGCTGGCATCGATCGCCGTGCAGTTGTCCTCCGTGTTCAAGCGGAAGGCCCCATCACGGAAATAGGTAGTGTACATGGGCACCGTGAGCGGCAGCAGCTCGGGCCCATGGGCGTTTTGCATCTCCAGCCGCCCCCAGCGTTGCTCGTCGTTGCCGCCCTCGAAGCCGATCGTGAATACGAACGGGTTGCCAGGAAAGGCGACGCCATCAGCATCCACCACCTCGAATTCGACACGCACGGCACCGTTGATCGGGTCCACAGGATCGCCATTTCGGTCATAGGTGAACTCACCGCCGAAGCCCACGGTCACTTCACCCTGACAACCGTTGCACTGAATGGGGTCGTCATGGGTTGCCATCTCCACAAAAACAACACCATCCGGCAACGAGTCTGGCCCCCCGTGACTGTAGTCGGGACTGATGTGTGACAGTCGCCACCACGGTCCATCGTAGTTTTGGGTGATCGCGCCATCTCGATTGCGCGCCGTGATGCGTACCTGGGGCGCGGTGGCATAGGTGAACGGCTGGGACAGATAAGTGAACGTGCCGCAGGCGGGCTGGAAACTGGGTTGGTTCACCAGCGCCACATGGAAATGATCCGGCGTGAAGCGGCCGATGTTCGACGAACACACATCGACACCTACACCCTGAAAAGCGACGCTCGTCTCGAATCGGATGATGCCGACCTCGCCGAAGGAAACTTCGGCGGCTGTCTCACTGGTGCCTTGCGCAAAGACCGCGTCTCCACTGGAGTAGGTAAGGCCTGGATTAATGCCACCCGTTGGCAGCGTCAGATCCACTGCGGGCTGGCCGATGTTCCATGCCGGTACCCAGGCATAAACCCCAGGGTCGCTGAGCATGACAGAGCCACAACCGTCCCAACGCCCATCACCATTACCATCCAGTCCAGGCTGCCAGCGCAGACTCTTGAAGGTTAGATCGAATACTTCGCCGGCCTTCTTGAAGGGATCACCCTCATGATCCGCAGCTGCGGGGTTATCGACCGCCCCCACATAGACCGCAAGGGGCCGCACCACAAACATGTTGCTCGTGTCATAGCTTGGAATGACATCTCCCGTGGGGTTGTTTGACTCATCGAACACAGGGATGTCCAGATCGACACGCAAGGCGTAACGACCCGCATCCATGGACTGAAAACTGAAAGGCGCGGAACCATCACTCCCGAACATCAGGTTCACTGACTCAGGAGCGCCTGAGGATGTTAGGGTCGCTGTAGTTGCCGCCTGGATGATCAGGGTATTGTCCGCAAGCCCATCAGTTGCCACAGGCACCAGATAACTGAACTGCGCCGTGAGCTCTGCGTTTTGCAGGCCGGCGACGCAAGCGCCGGTCTCGTCGTCCGTGCGCACTACACGCACCCTTTGAACCGCCGCATTGTACCCGGTGTTGGATGGTTTGCCGGCGATCTGCTCGGGCACGTCGCTCTTCGTAATGCCGTCGTCACCATCACCGTCAAGGAGGACGCCTACGTCGGCAAACGTGATCTGGCAAGGCGGACCGCCGCTCGTGTTTACGCACTGCGTTTCATTCGTCGCGGCAGGTGCGCTTGCTAAGAGCGTAATGGCACCTCCAGCAAGGTAGCGCAGATGCACCGTGGTTTCACCGGTCACAGGGACAGGATTTTGCGACCACGTCCCTCCCGAAAGACTGGTCGCCAAAGACACATCAACGGGGTCTGTGAACAGCGCCGAGCAATCCGCATCCGCACAGGCCTGCACCGTCACAGGCACCGAGGTACAAGTTAGCCCCTGACCACTGTGCAACAGGCGGATGTGGTGGGGTCCCATGGCGGCGCCGGAATTGAGTACGAAGGACTGCGCCACCCAGTTTGTACTCGTACCGCTTGTGGATACCCTTGAACCGGTCGGCCCGGACTCCCGGGGCTCGTGGGTCACACGGATGGTCGCGCCGTTCGGCCCGGCGCCAATCTGCTGAAAAGACACCGACGTCATGCCTCCCGGTGTCGTGAGAGTGGCCCCCCCATTGGCATTGGCGAACAAGGTGACAAGCTGACCCCCCGCGGGACCGACCGTGAGCGAGGGCGCAGTGACCGTGTTGCCGGAACCCGACTGGTGGCCCTGGCCACCGATGGGGCTCAGTGGGTCAACCCCACGGTAGCTGGCGATTGCACCCGCTATACGCACAAGCCCGGGCGCACCTGGGTCGGGGGTAAGCCCCCAGGTGTATTGTGTTGGCTCACTCTCCTGCGCAACCCTTAGAAAGGTCCGCATCTCAAGTTCGCCACTGATATTGTGCTGGAGCAGCGTCCAACCAGACGCTGTAGACACATTATTCATACGGCGGGTGGTCAACTGCGCAAGCAACACATCACCAGACGCCGTGCCACCTGGTCGGGAAAGCGTGAACCCCGTCCCGGGGTTACCTGTACTGTCCCCTGACGTACCAACCAGGGTGATGGTCGCTCCGGCATTCGCCATCCAGAACAACAGAATCAGGCTGAGCAATAAACGCGGATAAACCAGAGTTTTCATCGGCCGCTGCCTTCCCTCACGGTTGCCCCACGACGCTAATCTGGATCTGCCGACGAACAAGGTTGCCCTGCTCGATGCTGCCCCGGGCCGCCGTGGCGGTCAGACGGTAGACGTTGTATTGCGTGCCCGCCTCGTTCACGTCCCACGATTCACAGCCCAGGCTGACCGTGAGCCCCTCAACGGGGAGCGACGCGGCTACGTTGGCACATCCGCCGGTAAGGGCCTGTGCGGCCGCGACATCCACGCCGCTGCGCGCGGCATAGTGAGCCCGCAGGGCCTCCAGGCCCTGGGCTGTGGTGACACTGCGCCCGGAGAGCAACAGGGCCGAGACGGTCGCCACCGTGAGGATACCGGTGATCAGCAACACCGCCGAGATCAGCGCGAAGCCCTGTTGATGATGTCTGTCTCTCATGGTGTGTTCAGCACGTGTACCTGTTGCAGCAGGGAGACCGTCTCCCCTGCGTCACTGAGGCTCAGCCGTATCGACACCAGACCGTTGCGCGTACCCGCGCCAGGGTCGAAGCGAATATCACATCCTGTGACAAACCGCGCTGCCGTCTCCCCGACACCCAGCTCGGCGCTGGATACCGGCTGGCTGCCCTGAAAGCCGTATCCCTGATGCCGGGTCAACACGCCGGCGACGGGATCACAGACATAACTCACGGGCGAAGACACCAGTTGAAAACGCTGGGCCGGAGACGCGAAGGGAAACCGGTGTGCCGCTGCCAGGGCGATATAGGTGCTGCTGCTGCCCGCTGCATCCACCGGCGCCCGGTTGTCGCTTGCATAGGCGTTGCCCTGCCCGCCCACAGCCGTCAGGTTGTAGACCACCACGGCGCTGCCCGGTACGGGTGCCGAGGGCAGCGGACCCATCACGTCGAAGCCGGTGTCCGTGGTGCCGAAATCCAGGATATCGCCGCTGCCATCCCCAGCCAGGGTCGCGCGGTAACGCCCCCCCGACAGAGTGGGAATGAACTCCAGAACCGTTCGCCCGCCGGCACTCTGGACACGCACACTGTTCGGCAGCGCCGCACGCAACTCTCGGGTCATGAGCATCAGCGCCGAATCGGCCGCCTCCACCAGTTCCGCCCGCCGCTTCATATCGTCGAAGGCGCGAAACGGCTGCACGATGAAGACCGAAGACACGGCCACCAGCGCACCCAGCAGCACGATGACCATGATCATCTCGATCAGGGTGAAACCCCTCTGAAGTGGGAAGGGCGAATTGGGAAGTGCGAAGGACAGACCAGCCCCCCTCTTGCCTCTTGCCTCTTGTCTCTTGTCTCTGCGCATTACTTCAGTACTGCGCCCTGTAGCCGGCCAGTGAGAGATTGATGGGCTGGCTCGTGTGGCTGACCTGTACCTCCACGCGCCGGGCCGCGACGCCACCGAGACTCGTATCAGACACATTCACCGTGACGCGATAGGCAGACAGGCCAGGCAGACCATTGCCCTGCTGGTCCGTCGGTGTTTGCGCGTTGATGCAATCGTAGGCCGCGACACCTTGCCACTGATCCCGGGGGCCTGCGCAATCAGCTGGTCCGTCGTAGGGTCGCAGCAGGGCCTCCTCCAGATAGGACTGCGCGATATAGACCGCCTGGGTCTGAATCATGGGATCGACACTGCGCGCTGCCACGTTGGCCACCAGCAGCATCACACCGCCCACCGCCGCGCCGATGACGACGATGGCGATGATCAGTTCGATGAGCGTAAAACCCCTCTGAAGGGGGAAGTGTGAATTGGGAAGTGGAAATGTAATGCGTCCTTGAAGCGGCCCTTCCTTGCCACTAGCCACTAGCCACTTGCCACTGCCTTTAACCGACATAACCAGCGCCCGAGACCGTGATGGTCCGGTTTTCCACGGCAACACTGCCGCCCGCCGTCCGGCCGAGTGCATCGAAGGTGATCGTCAGCGTCCCAACCGATAAACCGGAAGGCACAACACCCTGATAGGCACCGCTCTGAATGGGTCGCGGCACGGCATGGGTGAATGCGCCCGAGCCGCAGGATTGCCCTGCGGCACCGGCACGCACGAATACACCATAGGCCGCGGGCGTAATCTGAACCTGTACGTCACACCCCGAGGCCAACGCCAGGGCACGGCCGTGACGCAGCGCCGCCTTCAACTCCTGTTCGAAGGCGGCCGCATCCACGGCCGTGCGGTCCATCATGCGCGGCAGGGCAAACACCGAGATGGCCCCGAGCAGCACGATCACCGTGACCAGTTCAATTAGAGTAAACCCTCGGTTGATCATGCCCGGCCACACTGACTATCAATATTTTATTATGAGTTCTATGTTAGAAACCCGCTCTGCTTAGGACTGCTGGTGCTGCGCCTGACTCAGGTGTCGCGACACAGATCTCAAAACTATCTCGCACGATACAAGCATCAGCTGCGCCACCGACTGCCCACCCTTCTGGAGCCGGGCTCAGTACATCAAGCAGGTGTTGTCCTGTGCTTACCCCTAAAGGCACTTCAGTAGTCGCTCCTGCGAGATTTCCGGCAAAGTTAATTGCAACGCCTGCCTGAACGGCACCATATACACCTTCCGCTGAAGCAATTTCAGCTCGGCTCTGCAAATCGATATACCGCGGCAGCGCGATCACCGCCAGCGCACCCAGAATCACGATCACCATGATCAGTTCGATCAGGGTGAAACCACTTTGTCTTGCCTGCATGGTGTTACTCCTCATTTTCAAGTTTGACGTTTGAACTCAACCTTCGAGACGTGTTCCGGAAATCCCCCGTCACTTCACCTCTCCGGGTACTGCACGGTGGACCAGGCCACCGAATCTTACAGCCCAATGTAGGCCCGATATAGCGCACGCGGTATCGGGCGGCCTGCGCCGGACACCGCTAACGCTCTGTCCGGCCTACGAGGATCGCAGCCCGCCGTAGGCACGATGAAACGAAGCGGTATCGGGCAACCTGTCCCGGACACCGCTGCGCTTTGTCCGGCCTACTTCCATGTAAACGGCTCTGCCGCTACCAACCGCACCCCTTGGGGTGATCCATCCCTGGGATGTTCGACCACCTCGACCCGGAACCGCGCTCTCGGCACCCCTTCTACGCCGGATTCGAAGCGCCCCGTATGGGCGACCCGGTATACCAGCAACCCCTGCTGCGCGTCGTAATACCAGCGGCCCTGCGGCACCGCCCCGGCCTCTGCGGGACCCAGCGCCCCCAGGTAGGTGCCGGGCACCTGGGCCAGCCAGTCCATGGGGTTGATCCCGGCCATCTCCGGCACCGTGTCCAGCCGGCCGTTCACCACCCGCTCGGCGAACTCCATGGCCAGGGCGCTGTTGAGCGCCGCCACGGTGCGTTGCATGTTGACCCGCTCCACGTCCGCCTCCAGACGCAGGATCTTGGTCATGGCGAGCCACATCAGCAGCCCGACGACGACCACCACCAGGGCGAACTCCAGCAGCGTCAGACCACGCTCGTGCCGCCTCATCGACCTGCGATCTGGGTCAGGTCCCACATGGGCAGGAAGACCCCCAATGCCAAGATAAAGACGATCACGCCCACTGCCACGACTAGTACCGGCTGGATGGTCTCGCCCAGCCGACGAACGTCATAGTCCACCTCGGTCTCGTAGAACTCGGCCACCTCATCGAGCATCTCGTCCACCTGACCGGTCTCCTCGCCCACGGTGATCATCTGCATCACCAGGGGCGTGAACACGCGTGAGGCCGCGGCGGTACGGGCGATGGTTTCGCCGCGCTCGATGCCTTCGCGCATGCCGCGGATCTTGCCGGCGATGTAGGCGTTGTCCGCCGTGCGCGAGACCACATTGAGGGCCTGCAGCAGGGGCACGCCGGAGCGCGAGGCCATGGCGAAGGCCCGGGCGAAGCGGGCCAATGATGCGCGCAGCACGATGTCACCCACCACCGGGAAACGCAGCTTCTGGCGGTCCCACCACAGACGTCCGTCGTCACGACGGGTCCAGTGACGGAATCCGAACCAGGCCGCGGCCACACCCGCCAGAATCAGCCACCACCAGGCGGACACGAAATTGGACACGGCGATGATCGCGCGGGTGGCCAGGGGCAGGTCCAGGTCGAAGCGTTCGAACACCTGGGCGAATACCGGAATCACGTAGGCCATGAGAATGAAGATGGCGACGCTGATGGCGATCACCACGAACATGGGATAACGCAGCGCGGTGCGGATCTGGTTCACCGTCTGGCGCTCGCGCTCCATGTAGTTGAACACCCGCAGCAGGGCATCATCCAGCCGACCCGAGGCCTCGCCCACCTGCACCATGCTCACGAACAGGGGGCTGAAGATGTCCGGGTGCCGCGCCATGGCGCCGGCGAGATCACGCCCGGATTCCAGGTCGTCCACCACCTCGCGCAGAGCCTTGGACATGCGCTCGTTCTTGCTGGCATCGGCCAGCTGGTTCAGACCCCGGATAATCGGCACGCCGGCCTTGGTGAGGGCGTAGAGTTGGCGCGCCAGCAGGGTGATCTCGCTGCTGGATGGACGCCTCGGCGGCAGGCGGATGGGCATGTTGAGAGAAGCACCGCCGGCGCGCAGAGGCTGGATGTCCACGGGGATGAAGCCGTCGCTGCTCAGCTGGTCGGCGACGGCCATCAGGGTCGGCGCCTCCATCTGGCCGTCAATGGCCTGACCCTGGGCATTGCGGGCGCGGTAGCTGAAACGGGGCATGTCAGTCCGGCCTCCGGGTCACGGCGTCTCGCACGGGGTCAATCGACTGGCGTGGTCCGAACATCAGTGCACCTCCACCTCGGCGGCGAGCCGCATGGCCTCGTCCACGCTGGTGCGGCCTTCCAGGGCGTAGTCCAGGGCCACGCGCATGAGCGGACGATACAGGGGATTGGCACGGGCGGCCCTGGCGAACTCGTCCATGCGGGAACGGCGCAACGCGGTGAGCATGGCCTCGTCCGGCTCCAGGTATTCATGCACGCCGATGCGGCCCCGATAACCGGTGTTGTTGCAATGGGTACAGCCGCGCCCCTGGCGCAGGCGCGAGAAGTCGGCGCCATCGCCCAGCACCGTGCGCATCCAGCTCGCCTGATGCGCATCGGGTACGTGGGCCTCGGCGCAGAACTCGCACACCCGCCGCACCAGACGCTGGGCGATGATGGCGCGCAGCGAGGAGGCCAGCAGGAAACCCTGGGCGCCCATGTCCAGCAGTCGGTCGGCGGTGCTGATGGCATCATTGGTGTGCAGGGTGGAGAGCACCAGGTGGCCGGTCATGGCGGCGCGCAGTCCGATCTCGGCGGTCTCCTGGTCGCGCATCTCGCCCACCAGGATCACGTCCGGGTCCTGTCGCAGGGCGGCGCGCAGCACCGTGGCGAATTCCAGCCCGATGCGCGGGTTCACCTGCACCTGGTTGATGCGCGGCAGTCGGTACTCCACCGGGTCTTCCACGGTGATGATCTTGCGGTCAGGCACGTTGAGTTCCTGCAGCGCGGCGTACAGGGTCGTGGTCTTGCCGCTGCCGGTGGGGCCGGTGACCAGCACCATGCCGCTGGGGTGGCGCAGCACCCGGCGCAGGCGTTTCATCATCTCCTCGGACATCCCCAGGTGGCCGAGCTCCAGCATGCCGCTGGATTGATCCAGCAGTCGCATCACCACCGACTCGCCATGCTGGATGGGCATGGTGGAGAGTCGCACGTCGATGCTCTTGTTCTTGACCTTGATGTTGAAGCGCCCGTCCTGGGGCAGGCGCTTCTCGGAGATGTTCAGGCCCGCCATGAGCTTGAGGCGCAGCACCACCGCGTTGGCGATGCGCTTCTCCTTCATCACCTGTTCCTGCAGCACGCCATCGATACGCTGACGAATGCGAAGGGCGTTCTCGTCGGGCTCGATGTGAATGTCCGAGGCGCCCACCTGCACGGCGTCCTCGAACAGGCTCTGCAGGAGCTTGACTACCGGCGCATCGGTCACCTCGTCGCCGGCACTGAGTTGTGCCACGTCGAAGTCACTCTCCGCCAGTTCCTGACCCAGTTCCTCGGCCAGATCGACGATCTCCTCCGTACGCCGGTAGACGGTGTCGAAGGTCTGCAACAGGTCCGCCTCGCGCACCACCGCCGCCTGCACGGGCCTGCCCAACAGGCGCGTGATCTCGTCCTGGGCGAAGATGTCCGTGGGATCGGCCATGCCCACCAGGTAGCCGTCGTCCTGCTCTGCCAACAGGATGCAGCGGAAACGCCGCGCCGCGGTCTCCGGCAGGCGATGCAGCAGCTCGCTGTTGAATCGATAGTGGCGCAAGTCCACCAGCGGAATGTTGAGCTGGCGGGACAGGAAGTTGAGCAGCGCGTCCTCGGAGATCACGCCCATGTCTATAAGCGTGCGACCCAGCTTGTTGCCGGTGCGCTTCTGGACGGACAGGGCCTCCTCCAGCTGCTGGCCGGAGATGATGCCGTTCTCCACCAGCAGGTCACCCAGCCGGATCTTGCGTCGACCCTCGGATGGTGCGGGCATGCTCATGCCGGAAGTCTCCATGGAGTCTGTTTCATGGCCGACCCTCCAGGGCCAGGATACGGCTCTGGGCGTAGTCCGTCAGACGCGGGTCCACCCCCCCCAGCGCCAGGGCACGCCGGTAGGCCTGGGGTGCACCCGCCGCCGAACCGGCACTCTCCAGGGCAATGCCCAGCCCCACCCACCAGCCGCCCACGTCGTTGCGCGCCGACAGGGCCCGCCGATAGGCGGCCACGGCCGCCTCGGCACGACCCTGTCGCTGGTACAGGGCCGCCAGCGCCGCCAGGGTCTCGGCATCCCCGGCGCCCGCTTCCAGCAGCGCCACCGCCCCGTCCAGATCGTTGCGCCCCGCCATGAGTCGCGCCAGCAGGACCCGGGACTCGGACCGTGCCGGCGCCTCACGCAGGCCCGCTTGCAGCAGGGCCATGGCCTCCTGCTCCCGGGCGTCGCTGGCCAGCAGGGTGGCCAGGGATTCCCGGGCCTCATGCAAATGGGGCGCCCGCTCCAGCACCCGGCGCAACTCGCGCTCGCCGGTGGACAGATCCCCCCGGCGCACGGCCTCCATGGCCTGGGCATAGAGATCCGCGTGGCTGCGCCGGGCCACGGGGTTGGCTGGCTGCGCCGCCACCTGCCTCGGGCGCTGCGGCTCGGCCAGCGTTGGCTCGGTGCGGCTCCCTGCGTAAGCGCGTGTCTCTTCCATGGGATTGGCGCTATCGGCGTGGGCAACTCGCTCCGCCCTGGACGGGGCCATGGCCACGGCCGACTCCGGCGCACGGAACACCAGTGTCAATCGACGGCCGTCAGCATCGCGCTCCAGCGCCACCGTGGAACCGGGCCGTGCGCGGAATTGCAACATCGGCTCGTCTTCATGACTGATGCCAAGCCCGCCCAGGGGACCCGTGGCAGGCGCCACCGGCAGGGCCGGCGCATCCCTCAGTTCGACGCCGGTGAGCGGCAGATAGGCATCATCACCCTCGCGTTGCAGTGCCACCGTCTCGGGTACTGACGCGGAAAAGCGCAGGCTCACGCGCGTCTCGCCGGGCATCTGCTGGGAATCCACACCCACCCATCGGACACGCGGCGTGACAGTGGCTCGTGTTTCCGGCGCCGGCGTCAGCATGGCCACCTGCAAGGCGGGCTCCGAGCCCTGCGCTTGCTGTTCTGGAAGTGTCTCGACCAACGCCAGAGGCTGCACGGATAGGGCATCCTCCCGGCCGGAGGCCGCCACCCAGGCCACGCCCGCGATGCCCACCAAGCCAGCCAGGGCCAGCACCCCGCCCCAGGGAATCCGTCCAGCCCTGCCGGCGCGGGGCACGGGGCGAACATCGCCGGCGATGACCGCCGTCTGTCCCGCGGGCCGGCGACGGTCCAGATCACGGAGCATGTCGTTGATCAGGCTCATGGCAGCCAGGCCCCCAGGGCTGCGGCGGCGGCCCCTAGTCCCACGCTGCCTAGCGCGGCCAGGGCCCAGCCCCGCAGGGATGCCGGCCTGCGGGCGTCTTCGGTGTCCAGGGCGGCACGACGCACGTGTCCCGGGCTGATCTGCGCCGCGCCCTCGCCGTAGGCGGCGAGCAGTGCCTTGTGGGCAAGGATATTCACCAGGCGCGGGATGCCACGGGAGGCCCGATGCAGGGCCGCCAGGGCCCTGCGGCCGAACAGGGATCGATCAGGCACACCCGCCACGGCCAGGCGGTGATGCACATACTGAGTCACGCCGGCGCGGTCCAGGGGCTCGAGCCGGTGGCTGAAGCTGATGCGCTGGCGCAACTGGCGCAGCCGTGACCCGGCCAGGCGTTCGTCCAGTTCAGGCTGCCCGAACAGCACCACCTGCAGGAGCTTGTGGCGCTCGGTTTCCAGGTTGGTGAGCAGGCGCAGGGCCTCCAGGCTCTCGTCGGGCAGGGCCTGGGCTTCGTCCAGCAGCACCACCACCCGCCGACCCGCTGCGGCCAGGTGCAGCAGATGTTCCTGGATGCGCTCCAGCACCCGGTGCTGTCCCAGGTTGCGGGGCAGGTCCAGGCCCAGCTCCCGGGCCAGGGCGGCGCGCAGTCCGTTGCCGGTCAGGCAGGGGTTGGGCAGATAGGCGGTCACGTGAGTCGCCTCCAGCGCCTCCATCAGCATGCGGCACAGGAGGGTCTTGCCCGTGCCCACCTCGCCGGTGACCTTGACGAAACCCTCCCCGGCGCGCAGTGCCAGCACGAGTACGTTGAGCGCCTCCCGATGGGCCCGGTAATCGAAATAGAAGGCCGTGTCCGGCGTGAGCCGGAAGGGTTCATCCCGAAGACCGAAGTGACTGGCGTACATGGCCGGTCTTACTCCATCCTCATCAGTTCACGCATGCGTTCCGAGCCCCGGGCCTGGTCCCAGGCACTGTCCCGGTCCACCACCACGGGGCGCAACAGGATCACCAGCTCAGTCTTGCGGCTGCTGCGCTGGGTGTGACGGAACAGGTTGCCCACCACCGGAATCCGGCCCAGCACCGGCGTGTTCGCCTGGCGGTCCCGGGAGGTCTCGGTCATCAGGCCGCCGATCACCACGATCTGACCGCTGCGGGCGCGCACGATGCTGTCGGACTCGCGCACTGTGGACAGGGCCAGGGGCACCGACTGGGTGTCGCCCCCCAGGCTCAGGTTCTTGGACTGCTCGGTCACCTCGCTCACCGTGGGATGGATGTGCAGGATCACGTCACCCTCGCGGCTGATCTGCGGGGTCACATCCAGGGCGATACCGGAGAAGAACGGTGTCAGGGTCACGTTGGGCGAGGTGGTCGCCGCCGTGCCGACGACGGTGGTGGAGGAGATGTCGGTGACGAAGAACTCGTCCGCGCCCACCTTGATCACCGCCTTCTGGTTGTTCACCGTGGAGACCCGCGGGCTCGAGAGCACCTGCACCTCGCCCTGGGTCTCCAGCAGTTCGATGAAGGCCGTGAAGTCGCCCACCCGGGCGGCCACTGAGAATACCCCGCCAAACGCGGAGGTCAGTGCGTTGTTCACCGGGTCCAGGTTGTTGGGGTCCAGGTTGCCGGTCTGGCCGGCAATATCGGAGCGCCCGGTCTCGCCGAAGATGGTGCCGCCGCCGGTCTGGCCGAACAGCAGTTCACTGTCGCTGCGCGGGCGGCCCAGGGCAGCCCAGTTGATGCCCGCCTGGAAGCCGTCGGAGAGCACCACCTCGACGATCTTGGCCTCCAGGATCACCTGCCGGTTCATGTTGCCCTGCACGTCGGCGAGATAGGCCTCCACCTCGCGCAGTTCCGAGGGCAGGCCGCGCACCACCACCAGGTTGGACTGGGGCGTGACCACCACGCTGCGGCCCTCGCCGTCGCCCACGATGGAGCGCAGGGCGAAGTCGAGCTCGTTCCAGAAGTCCGAAGCGGTCTCGGTGCGCACCCGGGTACCAAAGGCCTCGGCGCTGCCGCGGGCGCCGCCCACCAGGCCGTCCTGCAGTCCGTCCCGGTCGCGGCGGGTCTCGCCGGAGCTGACCCGGGTCTGGGACTCGCCGTCCCTTCGCAGGTTGAGATAGTTCACGTGGAAGATGCGCGCCTGAAGTCGGGCGGGCATCACCAGGTAGCCGGTACGGTGGCGCTCATATTCAAAGCCGTAGACCTGGCGCACCACGTCCATGACCTCGGGGATGGTGACACCGGACAGGGTCAGGCTGATCTGCCCCTCCACCGAGGGATGCACCACCATGTTGTAGGGGCTGTCCTTGACCAGGCCCATGAAGAACGCGCGGGCCGACACGTCCGTGACATCGATGTCAAAACGCGGTTCCGCCGGGGCCCGGGTCTCGGGCAGGGCGAGCGGTGGCAGCAGGGCCTCGGTCACCTCCGGCGGTGGTATCACCGGAGCCGGCGCGGGCGGGGGTGCCTCGGCCCGGGTCTCCGGAGCCGGCGACTGGGCGGGGTTGCTGGCGCACCCGCCGAGCCCGAGACCGCCGAGCAGCAGGACCAGCAGGAAGAGGGTGTTCGGCCTGGTGATCATTGACTTGCCTCTGTGGATGTCGTTTCCAGGTAATCGTATTCGCGGGCCTGGGCAGGCCGGGTGACCTTGGGCACGGCCAGGGCCAGGCTGAACTCGCCCCGGGCGTCGCGCAGGCGCACCCGGGCCTGTTCGATGCCCAGTACCCGCGCGCCGCCGATCTGATCCCCCTCCACCACCACGCGCCCATTAATCACCGCGCTGCGGCGTTCCTCCGAGACCCGGGTGGACTGCAGGGTGTAATTGCGCGCCGGCGGCTGGGGTGCCGCACGCACCGGCTCCACCGCCACCGGCGGCCGCGTCGGATCCCGCACCGTCTCAGCCCAGAGATTCGCTGAAGCGAGCGCCAGGCACACGCCAATCAACAGCAGCCGCATTCCCTTGCCACTCGCCACCAGCCACTTGCCACTGCATTCAAACACCGATCCAGCCCTCCTCCAGACTCAGGGTGAACACCCGGATGCGGAACCGCCCCGGGGCTGCCTCTTCGCTGTCGATGCGCAGGGATTCCCAGAACAAGCCCCAGGGCAGTGCCTCCACGGTGCGCAGGTAGGCCAGCAGGGCCAGGTAATCCCCCTGAAGCTCCATGACCAGGCCATGGCGGTAGACCGGCGGCAGTCCCTCGCCCACGGCCAGGGACTCCACCCGCGTGGCGGGCTCGCTGCGCATGCCCAGCAGGCTCAGGCCCTCGCTGCCCCTGATCAGGTCTTCCAGCAGCCCCGGCATGCGCCGGGGAGAGACGAAGGTCAGGGTGCGGGCGAGCAGGGCCTCGTCCAGCGCCGACACCTCGCCGCGCAGGACCTCCAGCTGTGCGCGCAACCGGGCATTGGGGTCTTCCGCCGCCTGGGCATTCAGGGCCTCCAGGCGGCTCATCAGCGTCTGTTGCTGGGTGGTCAGGCGTTCCAGCCGCTGGGTCTCCGCGACGGTCGACCGCTGGATCGGACCGAGCCACAGGGCATCCGCCGCCAGCACGGTGACCACCACCGCCACGCCCAGGAGCAGCAACCGCTCGCGCAGGGCCAGGCCGTTGATGCGCGCGGCCAGCTGGGCGACCGGGCCCTGGGCCTTGTTGCTCATCGGCCCTCCTCCCCGCGCAGGCAGTCCTCGCCCCGCAGCCGTGTGCCATCTGCACCGATGCAGGGGGTGACCAGGGTGAAGCTGTGTGTACGGGCGCCCTCGGGGCGCTGCAGGCTGAAGGTGTCGAAGGTGGTGCCCACGAACACCGGTTCCTCGGCCAGGGCCTGCAGGTAGCGCGGTAGCAGTTCCGCACGCAGGGTGTTCCCGGACAGGGAAATCACGCTGCCGCCCCGGGAGAGATGGATGTGCTGCAGCCACAGGCCCTCGGGATGACGTCGACCCAGACCTTCCAGCTGCGCCGAAAACCCGGCCGTGTTGCCCAGGGATTCATCGGAGATGCGTTCCAGCAGGGCGCGCTTACCATCGCGCTCCCGTTCCAGGCGTTCCACCTGCCGGGCCAGGGCATCACTGGCACCCCTCGCCGCGAGCGTCGCGGCCACCCGTTCCACCTGGGCACCCAGGGCGGCCACCTCCGCCTCCAGGGCATCGGCCCGGGCACGCATCTGATCCAGGCGCCACTGCTGCCAGAGTCCGAACAGCAGCAGGATCACCAGGGCCAGCAGAAACGCGATCCCCAGCTGACGCGCCGAGAAACGTTCCCGGGGTCCCAGCAGGGCCGGACCGTAGAGATTGATCTCCTGCCTCACCGGGCCACCTCCGCACGCGCTGCCTCGGTCTGAGTACCCTTTTCGGGCCTGACACGGGTGGGCTCATTCAGTACCCCGCCCAGGGCCAGCAGGGCATGGGCGTCCAGCGCCGCCTGACCGGCGATCCCGGGAAACAGTCCTGCCACGTCCAGTACGCCTGCAGGCAGACCCACCCCCTCGCCCACGCCGGCGGCGAGGGCGGCCATCTCCTCGCCCGGGGGCATGATGATGAGACGCTTCACCGGCGCCGCGCCGAAGTGGCTGTCGTAATAATCCATGGTGCGCTGCAGCTCCAGGGCCACCCGGTCATAGGGCCCGCCGAAGCCACCGCCCCCTTCCCGGGCGGCACTGATCACGGCCTCGCTGCCGTACTCCAGCACCCGGGTGAGGTAGAGACTGTCGGCGCGGGTGATCTGAACCATGCCTCGATGGGGCATGAGAAATAGGCTGGCCACGGTCTCATTGCCCTGGGTCTGGCGTTCGGCCAGGTTGCGCAGGGCCAGCTCCGCCACGTCGATCTTCCAGGGGGCAAGCCCCGCGGATTCGGCCAGCGCCACCTGGGCGCGCAGGGCCTCGGCCCGCGCCACCACCACATTGATCATGGGTGTGCGTCCCCGCTGAGCGTGCGCGGGCAGCTCAAAGACGTCGGTGATGGCTTCGTCCAGGGGGAAATCGATCAGGTCGCGCACCCGCCAACGCACCGCGGCGGCCAGTTCACCGGCCTCCACCGCGGGACGCTCCATCTGCATGAGGCTGTAGCTGCCCGGCTCCAGGGTGATGACGGCAGGCGCACGACGCAGACCCTGCTGCTCCACCCATCGGGTGAGCAGGGCAGCGGCCTCGGCGCGGCTGGCGACAGGGGTGCTTTCGGTGTGCAGCTGCCCGTCGGTGGAGAGGGCTGCCAGGGCGAGGTGTCCGTCGCCCAGACACAGGGAGACGGTCTTGTTCGCGCGACCCCATCCTGGCAACAGTCTGTGCAGGCCCATCATGGCACCATCAACCGACTCAAAACTGAATTTGAGAAGTAATTCACAGAATAATCGGGCGAGCCCGCTCCCTTTGGTTCTTATAACACCTGAGGTTTGCAGACTAACTTCCTGCTGTCAATAAAAAAGTTGGGGCTTCGATGCTGACGGTGAAACCTCTGGGGTCACCGTACTGGCCTGGCAGGATGCGGCCGATTCCAGGTCTCCGTCTGACGCGGACAGTGCATCCCATCATCACGATGCCTGCGGCCTCCCGGCCAGTCCGGTCCCAGCGTCTTCCGGGACAAGCGTCGTCGGAGCTTGGCCTTCAGGCCGACAGCCATGGCTCGGTCAGACGCCGCAAGTCGGGCTGAAGCCCGACCTACAAGCATGCGGAATCGGCGGGCGCGAGTACGCCCCGCGGCGGGGATGTCTCAGAGGCGGCAGAAGACCTGCGGCAGGAAATCCGGTTCAGCCGCAGGCGCGGGGGGTGTTCAGGGTGAGGCTGCCGGTGAGCTGGCCCACGCTGGCCAGACCATGGCGATCCAGATAGTCCCGGATGCCCTGGTTGATCTTCTTGCAGATCAGCGGGTCGTAGAACAGCGCCGTGCCGACGCCCACGGCGCTGGCGCCGGCGATGAGGAATTCCAGGGCGTCGCTGGGCGAGGTCACGCCGCCCTGTCCGATGATGGGCACGCCGTGGGGGCGCGCCACCTGGTAGACCTGGTGCACCTTGAGCAGCGCGATGGGTTTGATGGCCGGCCCGGACAGGCCGCCCTGGTTGTTGCCGATCACCGCCTCCCGGGACTCGGCGTCGATGGCCATGCCCATGAGGGTGTTGATCACGGCGAAGGCGTCGGTGCCCGCCTCGATGCAGCGCCGGGCGTTCTCGGCGATGTCGGTCTGGTTGGGGGAGAGCTTGGTGATGAGCGGCTTCTGCGTCACCTGGCGGCAGGCCGCCACCACCCGGGCGGACATGTCCGGGTCGTTGCCAAAAGCCACGCCGCCCTCCTTCACGTTGGGGCAGGAGATGTTGATCTCGATGGCGTCCACCGGCGAGTCGTCGAAGCGCCGGGTCACCGCGATGTATTCCTCGATGGTGGAGCCGGAGACGTTGGCGATGAAGCGGGTCTCGTCGAAATCCAGGGTGGGCAGGATCTCGTCCACCACCTTGTCCACGCCGGGGTTCTGCAGGCCGATGGCGTTGAGCATGCCCATGGGGGTCTCGTACACCCGGTGGGGCAGGTTGCCCAGGCGCGCCTGGCCGGTGGTGCCCTTCAAGCACACGGCGCCCACGTCACGGTTGGAGAAACCAGCGACCCGGGTATACTCCTCGCCGAATCCCACGCACCCGGAGAGCAGCACCAGGGGCGTGGCGAAATCCATACCGCAGAAGTCGATGGCCAGCGGGTCGCGCCGGGAATGCTCAGCCGTCATGTTTCACGTGGTCCTCTATCAACCGGAGATCGCCCCCAACACGGGCAACATCATGCGCCTGTGCGCCAACACGGGTTGCCGCCTGCACCTGATCCACCCCCTGGGCTTCAGCCTAGATGAGGCGAAACTCAAACGCGCGGGGCTGGATTATCGGGACATGGCGCAGGTGGCAGAGTATGACAGCCTCGCGGCCTTCGCGTCAGCCGTGGCGCCCGAGCGCATGTTCGCCCTGACCACCCGGGCCAGCCTGCCCCACTCGGCTCCTGCCTTCCGGCCCGGCGACGCCTTCCTGTTCGGCCCCGAGACCCGCGGCCTGCCTGCGGAGATCCTGGATGGCCTGCCCGAAGACCGCCGCCTGCGCATCCCCATGGCGCCCGGCAGCCGCAGCCTCAACCTCTCCAATGCGGCGGCGGTGATGGTGTATGAGGCGTGGCGGCAGTGCGGCTTTGCCGCACTGAAGTTGGAAGTGTAAATTGGGAAGTGCGAAGTTAAAGGCCTTTACTTCCCACTTCCAAATTCCCACTTCTTACTTCAACTAAAACTCCGGCTTCTGATCCCTGCCCAGCAGCTCCCCCACCGCCTCGATGGCCGAGCGGCCCACGTACAGCACCCGGTGCACCTGGTGGCAGATGGGCATGTCCACGCCCAGTTCGGCGGCCTTGGAGACCGCCATGCGGGCGGTGCGCGCGCCCTCCACCGCCTGGCCGATGGCGGCCAGCGCCGCGTCCAGGGACTCGCCCCGGCCCAGGGCCAGGCCGAGGCGTCGGTTGCGCGACTGGTCGTCGGTGCAGGTGAGCACCAGGTCGCCGAGGCCGGACAGGCCCATGAGGGTCTCGCGGCGGGCGCCGGCGGCATCCCCCAGGCGCATCAGTTCGGCCAGGCCCCGGGTGATCAGCGCCGCCCGGGCGTTGGCGCCGAAGCCCAGGCCGTCGGAGATGCCGGCGGCGATGGCCAGCACGTTCTTGAAGGCCCCGCCCAGCTGCACACCCAGCACATCGTCGCTCAGGTAGACCCGCATGCGCTCGCCATGAAACCACTCGGCCACCCGCTCGGCCACGCCGGGGGTGGTGGAGGCCACGGTGAGCGCCGTGGGCAGGCCCCGGGCCACTTCCCTGGCGAAGCTGGGTCCGGAGATCACGGCGCAGGGAAAGTTGAACCCCAGCTCCTCGGCCACCACCTGGTGCAGCCACTGGCCGCTGTGTTCCTCCAGGCCCTTTGTGGCCCAGACCAGCACCCGGGCGTCGTCCCGGTAGGGGGCCAGTTTCTGCAGCATCTCCCGGAAGGCCTGGCTGGGCACCCCCACCAGCCAGCAAGTGGTCTCGCGCAGCGCCGCTTCCAGATCCGCGGTGGGTTCCAGCCCCGGGGGGAACGGCGCGTCGGGCAGGTAACGGGTATTGCAATTTGCCTCGGCCATGGCGGCCATGGCCTCGGGGTCACGGCCCCAGAGACGCACCCGGTGGCCCTGGCGGGCCAGGTGGATGGCCAGGGCAGTGCCCCAGGAGCCGGCGCCCAGCACTGCGACGGGTGGCTGGCTCATGGAGGCGCGGACCTCAGTGACTCGCGCCGGCGGGCGCGGATTCTTCCCCTGCCTTGCCGGCATGATTCTGCGCAAGCTGCTGGGCGTAGAGGGCGTCGAAGTTCACCGGCGCCAGCAGCATCTGGGGGAAGCCGGCCTTGCTCACCAGGTCGGTGACGGCCTCGCGGGCGAAGGGGAACAAGGTGGTCGGGCAGTAGGCCGCCAGCAGGTGACCCATCTGCTCCTTGGGAAAGCCCCGGGCCAGGAACACGCCCGCCTGCTTGACCTCCACCAGGTAGGCCACCTCACCGCCGGACTTGGTGGTCACGGTCAGGGTCAGTTCCACCTCGAACAGGCCCTGGTCGTCCAGGGGACGGGCCAGGCTGTTCAACTGCACGTTGGTCTCGGGCTTCCACTCACCGGTGAACACCTGGGGAGAACGGGGGCACTCCAGGGAGACGTCCTTGAGGTAGAACTTCTGCAGGGCGAATTCGGTCTTGGGCTGTTCGGTGGCGGCGCCGGGCTG
Organism: Thioalkalivibrio sulfidiphilus; assembly: GCF_000377945.1. Taxonomy (GTDB): domain Bacteria; phylum Pseudomonadota; class Gammaproteobacteria; order Ectothiorhodospirales; family Ectothiorhodospiraceae; genus Thioalkalivibrio_A; species Thioalkalivibrio_A sulfidiphilus_A. The sequence goes on along the minus strand of NZ_KB898930.1, from coordinate 72,290 downwards.
CTGGCTGTCGGACATGATGACTCCGGAAGATGGCTTGATATGAAGGCGGGACAGGCCGCACATGATAGGCGGCTGCGCGGGGGCCGGCAAACTTCATGGGCACCCGTGAAAAGCGAACCGCGAAGGGCGCGAAGGTCTGCGCCAAGGACGCCAGGGGCTACTTGATCAGGCATTCCTTCGCGAACCTTCGCGCAGACCTTGGCGTTCCTTGGCGGTTCGCTTTTGCGATTACGAGCGTTTCAGCCCCGCAGCGCCCCGCGCGCCCAGGCCACGATGGATCGGGCGTCCATGGCGCCGCTGGTGCGGGCCACTTCCCGGCCCTGGTGGAACAGGATCAGGGTGGGGATGCCGCGGATGCCGAAGCGGGCGGCGGGATCGGGGTAGGCCTGGGTGTCGAGCTTGGCCACGCGCATGGCCGGCTCCAGTTCCCGGCAGGCCTGGGCATAGGCCGGCGCCATCATCTTACAGGGGCCGCACCAGGGGGCCCAGAAGTCCACCAGCACGGGGATGTGGCTGCGGGAGATCTGGCGCTCCAGGCCGGCGGCGTCCAGTTCCGCGGGATGACCGTCGAACAGGGCCTGGTGGCAGCGGCCGCAGCGGGCCTCCCGGGCGGGCTTATCCGTCGGCAGGCGGTTGACGCCGCCGCAATGGGGACAGACGACGTGGGGTGCCTCGCTCATGGTGCCTCGCTCAGGTCAGGCCCAGCATGGGGTCCAGGCGCCCGGCCCGGTCCAGGGCGGCCATGTCGTCGTAGCCGCCCACGTGGAATTCGCCGATGAAGATCTGCGGTACCGAGGTGCGCCCGCTGCGCTGCTCCATCACCGCGCGCTGACCGGGCTCCCGGTCCACGCGGATCTCCTCGAAGGCCACGCCCTTGTCGGAGAGCATGCGCCGCGCCCACATGCAGTAGGGGCAGAAACCGCTGGTGTAGATGACGACGGCGGGGGTCTCGGCCATGGCGCGCTCCATCACTTCTTGCTCACGGGCATGTTGTTGGCCTGCCAGGCCATCATGCCGCCGTGCAGGTTGACCACCTTCTCGAACCCGTTGCTGGTGAGGATGTCGCAGGCCTGGGCGGAGCGGTTGCCGCTGCGGCAGTAGACCACCACGGACTTGTCCTTGTACTTGGACAGCTCGTTGAGGCGGTCTTTCAGCTCTTTCAGAGGGATGTGCTTGGCGCCCTTGATGCGCCCGGAACGCACCTCGGCGTTCTCGCGCACGTCCAGGATCAGGCTGCCTTCCTCGTTCATGGCGCGCACCGCCTGGGCCGGCGGCAGATTCTGATAACGGCGCGAGAGGCGCTTGGTCTCGGTGAACACAATCATGCCCATGATGGCGAGCAGGGCGATGATCAGGATGGGGTTATTGCGGGAAAACTCCAGGATCTGTTCCATGAGGGACAGTCGGCTCCGAGCAGTCGGGTGGGTGGATCAGGCGGACCGGCAGAAGACTTCCTGCATCATGCCGATCAGGCGCAGTGTACGCGCGTCGCCCACCCGGTAGTAGACCCGGTTGGCGTCCTTGCGGGAGGCCAGGATACCCTTGTCACGCAGGATGGCCAGGTGCTGGGAGATGTTGCTCTGGGAGGTGCCCACATTGTCGACGATCTCCTGGACACTGACCTCGCGGTCGCCGAGGATGCACAGGATCTTGAGACGCAGGGGATGGGACATGGCCTTGAGTGACCGGGAAGCACGCTCGATATCTTCTTCCTGGGTCATCAGTTCGGGATGGATCGCGCTAGCATTCATGGGTATGGGAGGCCTCGATCATGGCGCCCGCGCTGAAATATCACGGGCAACTCTGTGCAATATAATAAAGAACTGATTAAGTTATATGCCAACCCCGTAAAATTCAACATTTCCCGTGCGCCTAACCGCCCTCCTGACCGCACTCGCCCTGTCCCTGCTGCTGGCCCTACCCACCGCCTTGGCCGCCGACGAGCGCGCCGACGCCACCCGCCGCCTGGAGCAGGTGCAGAAGGAGATGTCCGCCCTGCGCCAGCGCATGGAGGCCGCCCGGGGCGAGCAAGGCCGGGCGGAGGCCGCCCTGCGGCAAAGCGATCAGGAGATCGCCCGGGTGGACCAGGCCCTGGCCCGGGTGGAACGGGACATGGCCGGCGCCGAGAGTCGGCTCAAGGACCTGGAGGCGGAACACGCCCGGGAGCGTGAACGGCTGGCCACCCAGCTGGAGCAGCTTTCCCGCCAGCTGCGCGCCGCCTACCTCACCGGACGCCAGGACCGTCTGCGCCTGCTGCTCAACCAGGAAGACCCCGCCGTGGTGGGCCGCCTGCTGGTCTACTACCAGCATTTCAACGAGGCCCGGGGCGAACGCATCGTTGCCGCCCGGGCGGACCTGGAGCGCCTGGCGCGTCTGAGCGACGAGGTCCGGGCCTCCCGGGAGGCCCTGGCCGCGGACCGGGCCCGGCGCCAGGCGCTGCGCGATGAGCTCGAACAGGGCCGCGCCGAGCGCCGTCGCCTGCTGGCGAGGCTCGAAGCCGAGATGGCCGCCGCCGGCAGCAGCCTGCGACGGCTGGAGGAGGATGAGAAGGAACTCGAACAGCTGCTGCGCTCCCTGGACAACGCCCTGCGCGACATCCCCGCCTACAGCGCCCTGGACGAACCCTTCGCCGGGCGCCGGGGCAAGCTGCCCTGGCCCACCGCCGGCAGGCTCAATGCCCGCTTCGGCAGCCCCCGCAGCGGCCAGGCAGGACTGACCTGGCGCGGCGTCATCATCGACGCCGCGCCAGGCGACCCGGTGCACGCCATCCACCACGGCCGGGTGGTGTTCGCCGACTGGATGCGTGGCTACGGCCTGCTCACCATCATCGACCACGGCGGCGGCTACATGACCCTCTACGGCCACAACCAGAGCCTCTACCGCGCCCCGGGCGACTGGGTGCAGGCCGGCGAACTGATCGCCCGGGTGGGCGATGGCCCCTCCGCCGACACCCGCGGGCTCTACTTCGAGATCCGCCACCAGGGCAAGCCGCTGAACCCTGACCGCTGGTGCGACTCTAAGGTACTAATCGCCGGTCCTTCCTCCCGGCGCTGACCGCCAAGCCACCACTGCTCCCCCGCCCGATCGCCGCCCGGCTCCAATGAGCTGACCGGCGGTCACCGGCCCGGGCCGGTGCGATAGGCGGGTCAGATCGGGGGTGTTATGATCGGAGTCAACGGGGCCGCCCGGAGAGGTGCGGCCCAACGCCGTGGAGAATTGCCGTATGAAACCGACCACCCGGATCAGCGCTGGGGTTCTGACGGGCATCCTGCTGGGTTTCGCGCTCAGCCTGTCCTTCGGGGTCTTCGCCAACAAGCAGGAAAACGAGGCCATCCCCCTTGAGGACTTGCGCGCCTTCACCGACGTCTACATGCGCATCAAGCGCAACTACGTGGATTACGTGGACGACACCACCCTGCTGGAGAACGCCATCCGCGGCATGCTCTCCGGCCTCGATCCCCACTCCAGCTACCTGACCCCCAGGGACTTCCAGGACCTGCAGATCGGCACCAGCGGCGAGTTCGGTGGCCTGGGTCTCGAGGTGGGCATGGAGGACGGCTTCGTCAAGGTGATCGCCCCCATCGACGACACCCCGGCGAGCCGCGCCGGCGTGCGCGCCGGTGATCTGATCATCCGTCTGGACGACCGGCCGGTGAAGGGCATGACCCTCAATGAGGCGGTCAACATGATGCGCGGCCCCAAGGGCACCGACATCACCCTGACCATCATGCGCGAGGGCGCCGAACAGCCCATCCGCATCACCCTCACCCGCGACACCATCCGGGTGCGCAGCGTGCGCAGCGAGATGCTGGAGCCCGGCTTCGCCTACGTGCGCATCAGCAACTTCCAGTCCCGCACCGCCCAGAACCTGGTGGAGGAGATCAACAAGCTGCAGCGCGAGGGCAACGGCCTGCGCGGCCTGATCCTGGACCTGCGCAACAACCCGGGCGGCGTGCTCAACGGCGCCGTGGGTGTCTCCGATGCCTTCCTGGAAGACGGCCTGATCGTCTATACCGAGGGCCGCACCGCCGACGCCCAGTTCCGCTACCAGGCCTCCCCCGGCGACGTGCTCAAGGGCGCGCCCATGGTGGTACTGGTCAACGAGGGCTCCGCCTCCGCCTCCGAGATCGTCGCCGGCGCCCTGCAGGACCACCAGCGCGCCGTGATCATGGGCACCCGCACCTTCGGCAAGGGCTCGGTGCAGACCATCCTGCCGCTGCGTCAGGACACCGCGCTCAAGCTCACCACCGCCCGCTACTACACCCCCGAGGGCCGCTCCATACAGGCCGAGGGCATCGAGCCTGACATCAAGCTCGAGCGCCTGCAGGTCAGCGCCGCGGAGACCGACGGCTCCCGCCCGGTGACCGAGGCCTCCCTGCAGCGTCACCTGCAGCGCCAGCGCGCCACCGAGGAGGCCGGCGAGCAGCCCGTCGACAACGGCTCCCTGGCCCAGCGCGACTACCAGCTCTACGAGGCCCTCAACCTGCTCAAGGGGCTGACCATTCTCCAGGCCCGCCGCTGATGCGGCGGGGTTCGCGGCGGCTTCAGCCGCTCTGGCTGGCGATCCTGCTCCCGGGCCTGTGGCTCTGGACAGGCGCCAGCCAGGCCCTGGAGCCGCCGCGACCTTTCATCGCCATCATCATCGACGACCTGGGCAACCAGCTCGGTCCCGATCGTCGCACTCTGGCCCTGCCCGGCCCCGTCACCGTGGCCATCCTTCCCCACACCCCCTTCGCCCGCCGCCTCGCGGAAGAGGCCGACCATGTGGGCAAGGAAGTGATGTTGCACCTGCCCATGCAAGCCACTCATCCTTTCCCCCTCGGCCCGGGTGCCATCACCGTGGACATGGAACGCGAGGCGCTGCGGGAAACCTTCCTGGCGGCACTGGCCTCCGTGCCCCACGTGCGGGGCGTGAACAACCACATGGGCAGCCTGCTCACCCGGCACATCGGCTACATGGACTGGTTCATGGCGGAACTGGCGACGCAAAACGGCCTGTATTTCGTCGACAGCCGGACCACGGCCCTGAGCGTGGCCCAACGGGTGGCCCTGCACCACGGTCTGCCCGCCACCCGTCGCGACGTATTCCTCGACACCCTCCCGGACAACGAGGAATTCGTCGAGGCCCAGATGGATCAGCTCATCAGCCTGGCCCAGCGGCGCGGTCACGCCCTGGCCATCGGCCACCCCTACGGCGCCACCCTGGATGTGTTGGAACGCAGACTCGCTACACTCCATGAAGCGGGTATCGAACTGGTGCCCGTGAGCGAATACCTGACACGGAAGGAGGCGATCCCCCTATGGCAAGCATCCTTATCCCCCTCGCCAACGGCTGCGAGGAGCTCGAAGCCGTCACCCTGATCGACCTGTTCCGCCGCGCCGGCTTCAACGTGGTCACCGCCGGCCTGGAACCGGGCCCGGTACGCTGCTCCCGCGGCACCACGATCCTGCCCGATCAAACCCTCGACGAGGCCAGGGACGGCCGCTACGACCTCATGGTTCTGCCCGGCGGCCTGCCCGGCGCCGACCACCTCAATGCCGACCCGCGCATCCACGCCCTGCTGAAGAAACTGGCCGCCGAGGGCCGCTACGTGGGCGCCATCTGCGCCGCCCCCAAGGTGCTGGCGAACGCCGGACTGCTCAAGGGCAAGCAGGCCACCGCCTACCCCGGCGTGCTGGAGGCCATGGACCTGGGATCGGACACGAAGCTCACCGCCGCCGCCGTGCAGCGCGACGGCAACGTCATCACCTCCAAGGGCCCCGGCACGGCCATGGACTTCGCCCTGGACCTGATCGAACTGCTCGCCGGCCCGGACAAACGCCGCCAGGTGGAAGAGCCGCTGCAACGGCCCTGAACTATTGAAATTTGGTCCGCGAATGAACGCAAATGGACGCGAATTAACCCTTTAGCATGAACAAAACCGCTGAGGGGGCGAGGATGATTCAGGCATCCAGCGAACCTTGGCGTCCGCGACGTTAGTGTTACGTTCCTGTTTTTGAGTCCCTTATTCGCGTCCTTTTGCGTTCATTTGCGGACCCGGATCTTCAGTTATCCAGAACCACCCTGACCCGCCCCGCAGCCTCCCGGGCACGGGCGCGGCAATCCTCGATGTCATCCCCGTGGGCCACAGCCACCCCCATGCGGCGGCGTTCGAAGGCCTCCGGCTTGCCGAACAGACGCAAATCCGTGCCCGGCACGGCGAGCGCCTGGTCCACGCCCTCGAAGGCCACGCCCTGCGCCTCCACGCCGCCGTAGATCACCGCGCTGGCGCCGGGATTGCGCAGGCGCGTGTCCACTGGAAGCCCCAGGATCGCCCGGGCGTGCAACTCGAACTCGCTCTGCCACTGGGTGGCCAGGGTCACCAGGCCCGTGTCATGGGGCCGGGGGCTCACCTCGCTGAACCAGACCTCGTCGCCGCGCACGAAGAACTCCACCCCGAACAGCCCCTGCCCGCCCAGGGCGCCGGTCACCGCCGCCGCCATCTCCCGGGCCTTGTCCAGGGCTGTCTCGCTCATGGGCTGGGGCTGCCAGCTCTCCACGTAGTCGCCCTTCACCTGGCGGTGGCCCACCGGGGCGCAGAAATCGGTGCGTATGTTGCCGTCCCCGCCCCTGGATCGTACCGTCAGCAGGGTGATCTCGAAGTCGAATTCCACCACCGCCTCGACGATCACCCGCCCCTGGTCCACCCGACCGGCGGAGCGGGCGTAGTCCCAGGCCTTGGCCAGTTCCGAGGCGTCCGCCACCAGGGACTGTCCCTTGCCCGAGGAGGACATCACCGGCTTGATGATGCAGGGGTAGCCGATGCCGCCGTCGATGGCGGCGGTCAGCGATTCCAGGGAGTCGGCAAAGGCATAGCGGGAGGTCTGAAGCCCCAGCTCCTCGGCGGCCAGGCGCCGGATGCCCTCCCGGTTCATGGTCAGCTGGGTGGCCCGGGCCGTGGGGATCACCCGGGCGATCCCCTCCGCCTCGATGCGCGCCAGTTCATCGGTGGCGATGGCCTCGATCTCCGGCACGATCAGATCCGGCTTCTCCCGGAGCACCAGTTCCCGCAGGGCGCTGGCATCGGTCATGGGGATCACGTGGGCCCGGTGGGCCACCTGGTGCCCCGGGGCGTTCTCATAGCGATCCACAGCGATCACCTCCACCCCCAGCCGCTGCAGGGCGATGATCACTTCCTTGCCCAGTTCCCCGGCACCTAGCAGCATCACACGGGTGGCGGAAGGCGAGAGGGGGGTACCGATACGGGTCATGGCGGGTCTCCGGGCTGGTGGCATCACTGGCGGGCCAGTATAGCCGGTGGGCCGTTGTAGGGGTCCGCGAATGAACGCAAATGAGCGCGAATGAATTATCGATAACCGGAACCTAAACGTCCCGGAGGTAAGCCAGCGGAAAAGACCTGCTTGTTTAGTTGGGTCGTGCTGTTCTGGCCTTATTCGCGTCCATTTGCGTTCATTTGCGGACCCTTAAAAACGCCCACAAAAAAGCCGGGCACCAGGCCCGGCTTCTTCGACTGCCATGAGGCAGACCCTCAGGCGGCGGCGCTCACCTGGTTGCTGCGCAGCAGGGGACGCTGACCGCTCTGCACGGCGCGACGGATGAAGTCGGCACGGCCGGCCTCACGGGCGTTCACGGCCGCGGCGCACTGGGAGTCCACATAGGCGGCGGCGGAGAGCAGCACTTCCAGCTCTTCCAGGTCCACCTTGGGGATGGTCAGATCAGCGGCCTGGGGATTCAGCTTGCGGCCGAACTCCCAGAACATCCGGGGGTTCCACATCTTCTGCATCACGCGGGGGCTCTGAAACAGCTCCACGCAGCGGGTGTTCAGTTCTTTCTGATCCATGTTTCTACTCTCCGCCATGACGGCACGGTTTTGACCGCCGGGCAAATTACCCCAGAACGGGCAGGCGTACAACCGAGCGTCTTAGTCGGATATTGGTCTGTACGGACAGACTTTGTTGGGATCGCTTCCCCGAAGCAGGTTAACGCGAAATCAGACTACCGATCCTCGTGCAAACGTCCTTCAACGTACTTGTGAAGGATGCTCGCAACGAGGGTCTGGTAGGGAATGCCTTCCGCCAACGCCTTCTTCTGCAACGCCCGCAAATCCTTGGAGGAAAGCCGGATATTGATCCGCGCATCCTTCTTGAACATCGCTTCCGCGTATTTCTGATGCCGTGCCTGAATTTCAGCTGCATTAGTCGGGCGCTTGAGTTTCCCTGCCTCAAACGCCTCCAGGAGTTCACGTTCGTCTTGGTCCAACTTGCTCATCACCGACCTCAGGTCAATGCGCTGTGTTGATGACTCTTGGAATCCCCATCCGGGCCATCAGGCCCCTGGTGGATCAGAATAACCCCTCCGTGCTGGATGGCGTGATAGAGGCATCATCGATTCTGGGTCATGACGACACCATTTGGGCCAAAAGCGGGTGGCAGATTAGATGCAATGACTGGACGGATCGCCGAACACGGTGCCATGTTGGCCTTGGTGAGCCATTTTGCCCCCAGAAATTGCCCTCAAAGCAGTAATCGCAGCCCCAAAGCAAGGCTTTGGCTCTATATATCAATATGTTGCCATGCTCCGACCACGTTCTAGCCTGATCATCGAGGATCAGAAGCACGTGGCGACGTAGATACATTTGGGACGCGGCTCTGCTGACTAGCTACGCACAGAACCTCATAGGCACCAGAAGAGCGCCATTATCGATCCATGAAATGGCGCTCTACGTGTGAACCCCAACCCGAAGGAAAGGCGTTCACACAATATACCAATGGTTATCGTGGTCTGACCTCCATATCCGTCAACAACATAATCATGCTATGGGCTTAGGTAAATCTTTTCCTTCATTACCTGGATGACCACGGTATTGATCGCGCAATACCTCTAACTCTTTAGGAAATGTCTTCTGACCTAGATAATACGCGATAAATCTTGCAGCAAATTTAGCTGACTGCTTACCTGTTACCACTTTATCACCGGACATCAAAACACCTTGCCATAAAGGTGCATCTGATCTCCAATCTACCAGGTTTATTCTTTCTGTTACTTCATTCCAAGATAGACGCGAGCCATCGTTTTCCTCACTCCTTAGTCTAAGCACAGCGTCCACTAGAGCGAGTTGTGCTATCGGCTTGCCAAGTACAAAATCTCGCCGAATTTCTCTGCGCTTGTCATCACCATTCTCAGATGGATCATGAAGTGCATTCTCGAACAGACTTACTTTTTGACACAGCGTTTCCCAGTGCTCACGAACAACCTGTCTGTATAAATTCTGATCCGCGGGAGAAGGAAGTGTCGTTCTGTCAACCTTTCCAAAGGTGTCCTCAAGGATAAGACCAGTCGCCTCATACAAAGTGGAAAGGGTAGTAAAGTAAGGGGATGAGGCATTGAGTGTATTAGAGTCATAGTTTACAAGCCGCTCATGAATGACTTTATCCGCCACTTCCTCACGCGTTATTATCGCAACGATATCATCATCAGCCGTGATAAGATTGTCAGATTTTGAAGTCGCCTTAGCATACCTATTCACTTTATTGAATATCTTTCTTGCCTTCCTTGGATCATGCTTGAGCAAGATCACCGTGCAAAGATCACTTGCAACCTCCATATTAGGACTAAGACCGGGTATATCCTTTCCTTTCTCATCTTTTCCTGATATCGCGAACTTAATCGCGGCAAGTCTATGTTGCCCATCTAAGGGAACTAATACCTCATCACCTTGAAAGTAGAGAAATCCGAAAGCACTACCTGCTCGCTGATATAGCGCTGGCAATTTGCTTATTATGTTATCAATGGGCTCGAATTCGACATTATCTCCATTGTAAATATCAACAATAAACGCGCCAAAGAATCGATCCTCATCGTGCGCAAGATATGGCGCTATGTGCTTTTTAACACGCCCATAATTTACTTCGCGCTGAAATCTCTCTTCAATCGACATATCATCCCAATCTTCCAATTCCTTAGGTATGATTAGACGATCAGCAAGCTCTTTCGCACGCATAGTCACTAAATAATACTCTGTCGTACCAAACTTCCCTTTCATAGCAGGTATTGCGGTTGCCATTTTGACTCCTTAAAAATGGGACAATGCTAAGCTATTTACTTTGATACCTTATTTTATTTGTTATCGGCTGAAATCTTCTGATATAAAACTTTTCGTATACTTGTATCTGTTCTTTGTGGTCGATCATTTTTACCACGAACCGGATTTCGCCTGGTTTAGCGGCGAGCCATTGCTTTAGAAGATCATTATGACAATTCGCCCAATGCTGTTTTAATCTTTCTGTCAGAACCTGATCTTCCGCTTTCCCTATATATATGCAACGCCCTCGATACCAAAAACCATAGATACCATAGCCGTGGTACTCAGGCCTTTCTATTTCACTTAATCTAAATGGCCGAGAGGCGTTTCTAGGGTCGCAAGACATATTGCTACTCTTCTACAATATATCCCGCCATTTTTTCAGCCGACTCCTTTCTTACCCAAATCTCAAGCCCATGCAGTTTATTATTATTCATCAACCTAAGCTCTTCTAATCGATCTGACAAAGAACGCGCGGATATATATATAAAATAGTCTCGCTTACTTCTGCTCTCTATGACATCTACCACTGCTTGGTAGCCGCGCTTTGTATACATAACGTATGGCTCAGATGTAATTATTATTCTCTTCGGCTCGATATCGATTTTAAGCTGATTCTTATCCATAAATTTGTTGATCTCTATCACGGCATTAGCAAGACCTACAAACTACATATCAAGCAGGACTGGTCTTCAGGGTCATCATCTTCTTCACCACTACGCAATGAGTCCTGCCAGCGTACCGCCGTTTTGGTCGCTCTTGGCCCCAACATCTTGCGCTTGTTCATTGCGTGTTGTGCGACTTCCTCAAGCGTTCGTCCCTGAACCCAGGTGTACCCGTTACCAGCCTCTTTTTCTATGCTCACTGCCATATCAAATAGGGTAGGATGTTCTTCTTTTAACCCCAGCCACTCTTCTTGTCGTTGAAAAAAGCAGAAATAGCATCCGGATCTACTGCGCCATTTATAGTATTCGGGAATACCTACAGAATCTTCTAGAATTTGAAAAATATCGTCCCGTACCAGCCCGTCCTCAATGAAGGGGTACACGGCTTTGATATTATCTTTGTGGCTTATATACCCCTCTCTGAACTCGTCAGCCCTAATACCAATGTAGCTAATGGCATCATCCGTTCCAATCCAGCGCTCGAAGGGCTCAATCTTCATGACGCGAGTACACCAGCGCTGTCTTGGTGAAGGCAAGAAGTCGTTATGGACCTTTAACCAATGCTCAAATGGCCTTCCGCTACTGAGCCGAATTATCTCTTTTCCGAGGTAAGCTTCGAGCTTTTCAAGAACGTCGTAGACCTCTTGAAGCTCAGCGCCTGTGTCGGAAAAGAAGTACTCCATTCGATCATGTAGTTCTGGATAGCGATCCTTGATGTAAACCGCCAAGGCGGCACTGTCTTTTCCACCGGATAACCCTAAAACGTGCCGGGCATCGGTGCGCTTAAGGGCATCTTGGATATTGTACTTACGCTCACTCATTTCGCGCGTCCTTTAGCTTTTTGTCTCGGCTTGTGGCTCTGTGCTCTGAGGACTGCTGCTGTCTGTATTCCGCAAGAAACTCATCTACGAATTCAGCGACTGCGGCAAGCTGAAGTTCGTGATCCGCATACTGGCTAATAGATGCCAAAAGGTCTCGTTTGACGACCTGGACAGCCTCATGACGTTTGGCGTCAACGGCGACCACCTCCTCAATAGCCTCACCCCCTCGCTTGAGGGATTTCAGCAGGTAAACATCGAAATCACCAGAAACCTTCTTCCTTGTCTTGTCGTAGTGTAGACGTAATGTTTCTAGGTCAAGAATACGGGAAGCAAAGTCACTCAAGCGAACTTCCGCCTCGCTCGTGTCCGCGTCGGCCCACTTCTCAGGAGGCTTTTGGCCAAGAAACATCAGGAGGTTTTGCAGCCACTCTTCGTCCGTGCCGCTAGTCTTAGTTAGGCGCTTGAGGAAGGCCCTTAGTCCATCGACGTCGACCGTGAGCTCCTCCAGACCTGCATAGCGCCCAGCCAATTTAACTCGAAGCTCCGATAGTGGTGTAGATGCGTCGAGTTGGAACGCCTGCGCTAGCAGACGTTGCTGCGCCTGCAGAAGTTTTGGGAAGGCATTCTTGAGTTCTCGCAGCGCGTCTCGCAGTCGCGCTGCAAATTCTTCTGGATCGAAACTCTTGCTTGTATCTAGTGCGCTGACATCAAAACCTAGCGCTGCAGGCAGATCGTTGAAAAGCAGGCGCTCCGGCGATTTCGCCAAATTGAATGCCGTTCTCACTGCTTTAGCATCTTCGGATATTGTCTGACTCTTGGTCTTCTTCGCATATTCAGGCAATCCACCAATGAAATTGGCAAGAGGACGTACAATCTCGATGACAGTTTTGCGGCTGCCATCATTGAATAGAGCCCTGGAATACTGCTCAAACAGCGATGCACGTACGCCTTCAATCCTGAAGCGCTGGACCTGAAATGCGTCAGGGGTTTTGGTCAACCGCTCCAGGTGTTCTGGTGACAGGAACGGAACATACGCTCGGTTTTCATAAATTGCGAGCTCGTCCTTGAATACCAGGCTGGCCGCTAGCGCAAGAATCGGCAATACACCCGACTTGATTCCATAGGGTGGTCCGGCTAGCACATCAAACAATTCCTGGAAGCTACGCGACTCACGCTCGGTCGTTGCCATGAACTCTTCAATAGCCTTCCATGACTGGTAGAAGGGTGAACGCTTTGTAGGCGCACTAAATGACCAAACGCCCGGTTCAGTCATCTGATGCAAACGGGTCTCGCGCAATAGAGAACGATAGATGGCCTTCTCAGGTGGAAACTTCTCGATTCCCAGATCTGCCTTGTCACCCGCCTCGATCATCGCCGCAAACAGTTTGTTCCTTGCGGCGGCGGCTTGGCTGGAAAGCTTGTCTCGATTGATGAGCTCATTCCGAACTGCAGGGGCGCTATGAAAGACGCTACGCAATATATACGAGAGCGCTTCTTGGAATTGGCGCTTGGTGGTGACAGTGAGGAGATCGCCTCGCCAGTACCATTGGTTATGAGCTGGTCGCTCAGTCAACGCGCTGAGTAGCTGTTGCTCAACAAGTTGGGCGGCAGCATAGCGATCTTTGAATTCCCGTTGGGCGACCGGATCCGCATGGAGCTCCTGCGCCTCACGCTGAACCGCTTCAAGCGCCAGGTTCTCAGCAACGGCTTCTCTTAGCAGACTGGCATTCCTGTGTAGAACGACAAGATCTAAGTCATCGAAATTCTTGATGACATCTGAACAGAAGACACTCTCGTCATTCTGCCCCTCTGACAGGTAGAAGATTATCCGCGGTTGATCTTCGCACCGCGCAATGGTTCTATAGCTTTTCGCATCGACAAACACAGGGACAAAGTATCTGAGTGTCCCGCTCTGAATGGTGTACTTACGGGCGACTATTGGGAGCAATGCGTGCCGACGGTTCAGAACTTCCGCGAGTTCGAATCGACCGAGCTTTGCTCGCTGCTCATCAACAGCTGCGTCTAGATCGAAATCACTTCCTTGCCATACGCGATATTCGCCGCTAAATGTTCTAAATTGAATTAGCGACTTGGAGATTAGCGCCTGAGTGGCGCGCTTTACTTCGGTTTTCTTTGAAAGGGCAAGATCTACCAGGACTTTTGAAGCCTTGAATCCGCCTTGGGGGCCGACGATGTTGAAAAGCCCGATGGTCTTAAGGAGCTGGCCCTCGATATCTGGAGCGTCACCAAGGCGCTCAACAGCCGTAACCACTTCAGCCCAACGGCGATGCGTGTAGTGATCGGATACAGCCGCCGGTTGGTTGAGAATGAAGTACTCGTAGATCTCCCAGGGATAGATCCAATCACCCACCTTCTCCAAACGCATTAGACTGTCACGGAAGCCATGAGGCTCCTGGCTCCCGAGATAGCTGAATAGCGTTCGCTCATTCTGAGCCACTTTTTGGCACAGAATCGGTAACAGGATGGCCGCGATCGGATGGATCGGATAGCAATTGGTGAAGAGTTCGGCAGCCGCCTTCTCATCCAACATGCTCGGCAACGCACCGGCTGCTGCAAGATCATTTGACCACTTCGTTGCAGTTGCCTTGATCTCGGCTCGATCAGTGGTGCTCAGCTGATGCGTAAACGCAGCAGCGACGACACGCAGCGTTTGCTCTGTCGACTCTAGGAATGGGATATTCTCGAAGCGGCCTTGCACCTTGGCCCATTCGTTCTTAAGGTTCTCGCCAAGACCCTTGGCGTAATGCTCGAAAGACTGATGCTGCAAGACCACAAGCGTGAGGTTGGCCTTGTGTCCAGCACAGGCATGCTCCGCGAGAGCCTGCAGCAAGAAGATGTCATTAGCTCCGTAGTGCCTTGCTTCATACTCAAGAAACTTTCCAAGTTCATCGATGACGATGAGTACACCATTACCACCAACCTTGGCGACGGCATCCTGAAGTGCTTCAACACCTTCCAGAATGTCCGTAGTCGTAATTCCTGCCTTGGCAGCGAGAGCAGCTAGATCCTTAACCACTTTCGGGGCCCGGCCTGGTCGGTTTGACCAGTAAGATGCGGCTGACTCAGCGAGCGCATTTGCCAGCCGGCTACTCAGTGGCTCAGGGCTGCCTGTCAACAGGACATAGCAATGCCCAAGGCTGTCTTTCCCGAAGCTCTCAAAACGCTTAGCCAATTTGGCGTTGGCTTTTCGCAACACCATTGCTGCTGACTTTGTAGCATCTTGATCAGCCCGCGCCAGCAGGTGCGCGAGGAAAATCGCGAATGATGATTTGCCGGAACCATAGGGGCCCACCAGGGACCAAGCACGCGGTGCTTGAGCTGTCTCAAAGGAATCCGCGATACGATCCAGTGTCTTAATGGCTCGCGAAGTCGGGATATACGCTCCGACGACTGCAGTGGAGTTCGCATCACGCTCTAAGTTGATGGAACGGGTGTAATACGCATTAACAGCGACCTTATTGGCAAGGCTCATGCGGCCACCTCGCTGTAGTGGGCACTGTAGTGATGGTCTAAATAGGAGATCTTCGGCTTCTCCTCGAGAAGATATAATTGATGGACTCCCGCCGTCTCTCGAGTCTCATACGCTCCTGGGAAAACGCGCACCATCTCCTCTAACTTGCTGATCAGCCCAGCCTCTGTTAGGCGGAAGACGCCGCCGATTGCGGGATAAGCCGCTCGACCATACATCAACTCCTCGATCGGCACTTCTTTGGCCTTGGTGAACTGGAGGTAATCCGCCACGGCATACGCGAAAACTCCCACCGGAAGACCATCACGCGTGTCGGGGCGTGACTGATAACGCTTGGAACCTGGCAGGTGCGAAACTAGACCCAACAACGATAGTGGTGAATCAAGGGCTTCCTCCAGCGGGGTGCGAGCACTTCTGCTAGATTGCGTATACATCCGAAGTAGGATTGCAGCATCTTGTTTCACTGTCGATGCGGCAACTCGGGTTTTGATATCGCTCTTTACGAAGTCCACGAGTGCTGCGCCTACTTCTTGAGATGTAAACTCTGGCTTGTGGAATCGATTAAAGAACCAATACCAGGCGGTGGCGAGCTCGGCATTAGTTGCAATCAACCAATGAATCAGCCAAATGGTAGCCTCATCTTCCATATAGGGGTCGTACCCATGGCCTGGACTGAAAAGTTCCTCCCCTATCTGCGTAAGAATTAGCTGACCATCACGACGCTCAGCTAACTGTGCTGCCTCTATCCAATATCGAATGGCAGAAACCATGTTCTTCCCCACGCCAAGCGTGACGGTGGCTTCATCGGATTGGAATACGGTGGAATCTTCCAAAAGCGCATGGATGCCCTTGGTAAGCCAACTGTAACGAAGGGGGAAGGTCTCGTGGCGTCCGAATGCCGTTTTTTCGCTGTTAAAGCGCATCATGAGTAGGCCTCCTCCTTGAGGTCATTTCCAAACGGTAGCGGGAGTGTGAGTTGGGACTTTTCCCGCAAGTATTGTTCAGCATTATCGAGGAACCACTGTTTCAGGCTGACCCCTTCCTTGGAAAGGGTGGCATGGAGTTCCTGCTTAAGCTCTGGATCGATCTCGATCACGATCCGTCCGCTGTGTCCCACTGGCATGAGTTTAACCCGCTCTTGTTACGCAACTCATGTAACATAGCATATGTTACATGACATCGCCTCTTAACTTAGCTGATGTTGCTCATACAACCCCATAAACCACACCCCCGCCATCGCAACCTATTGTTCTTTATAGCAAAGGTACGCCTTTCGCTGGTGGCTATTCCACCGTCACCGACTTCGCCAGATTCCTCGGCTGATCCACATCCGTGCCCTTGAGTACTGCCGTGTGATACGCCAGCAATTGCAACGGGATGGTGTAGACGATGGGCGCGGTGCTGGGGCAGATGTCGGCCAGGGTCAGGCTGTGGTAGTGGTCCAGGTTGACCCTTATGCGCTCGTCGCTGAGCATGAACAGCTCACCTCCGCGGCGGTGCGAGGTAGGCGGGTCTGCTCAGATCTTTCGGTACACTTCTCGCCTGTGTCCTATTTTCACGACCGTCACGATCAGCTCATCATCCACAATCTCGTAAATGATACGGTACACGCCCTGGCGCACCCGGTAGCGTTCC
This sequence comes from Thioalkalivibrio sulfidiphilus, assembly GCF_000377945.1. Taxonomy (GTDB): domain Bacteria; phylum Pseudomonadota; class Gammaproteobacteria; order Ectothiorhodospirales; family Ectothiorhodospiraceae; genus Thioalkalivibrio_A; species Thioalkalivibrio_A sulfidiphilus_A. Next base: position 55,597 of record NZ_KB898930.1, on the reverse strand, counting down.
TGGCCCGAAAGCTTCTGGCTATCGGACGGTCGTGGATCGTCTGCAAGTGCCTCGATGCGCTTGAGTATCCGGGCGATATCCCGGCTGGGAATCGGCCGCAGGTCCTTGGCAACGGATTTTCTGAAGGCAAGTCTATAGCTTGCCATGCGCCTTCAGGTCGTTGAGCAATTCTTCGTAGGTCATTGTGGGCTCGGCCACACGCTCCTGAAAGGCCGCCAGGTCCTCCTGATCCTCGAGCAGCGCCGCTCGCACCGCGTCGTTGACGATTTCGGAGATGGATTGATGTGTATGCGCAGCCTTCAGGCGCAGAGCCTCGTGGAGCTGCTCGTCGAAATAGATGGTGGAGCGCTTGGTTGCACTATTCATGGCATGGTACCTCTTGCCGATGAATATAACGCCGTGACGTCATGACATCAAGGCGTCGCGACGTCTTTCACTCCACCGTCACCGACTTCGCCAGATTCCTCGGCTGATCGACATCCGTGCCCTTGAGCACGGCCGTGTGGTACGCCAGCAGCTGCAGCGGGATGGTGTAGACGATGGGCGCGGTGCTGGGGCAGATGTCGGCCAGGGTCAGGCTGTGGTAGTGGTCCAGGTTGATCCTGATGCGCTCGTCGCTGAACAGGAACAGCTCACCACCGCGGGCGCGGACCTCCTGGAGGTTGGAGAGCACCTTCTCCAGCAACGGGTCGTTGGGCAGGGCGCAGATCACGGGCATGTCCGCGTCCACCAGGGCCAGGGGGCCGTGCTTGAGTTCTCCGGCGGGATAGGCCTCGGCGTGGATGTAGGAGATCTCTTTGAGCTTCAGCGCTCCCTCCATGGCCACGGGATAGAAGGTGCCACGGCCCAGGAACAGGGCATGGGTCTTCTCGGCGAAGGCGTTGGCCATCTCTTCGATGGCCTCGCTCAGGGACAGGGCCACTTCCACCTGGCGGGGCAGGGACTCCAGTTCCTCCACCAGGGTCTTTTCCTTTTCCCGGTCCATGCCATGGCGTCGCGCCAGGGCCAGGGCCAGCAGGCGCAGGGCCACCAGCTGGGTGGTGAAGGCCTTGGTGGAGGCCACACCGATCTCGGGGCCGGCGCGGGTCATCACGGCCACGTCTGATTCGCGCACTAGCGAACTCTCGGGCACGTTGCAGACGGAGAGGCTGCCGAGATATCCCATCTTCTTTGATTCGCGCAGGGCCGCCAGGGTGTCTGCGGTCTCACCGGACTGGGAGATGGTGACGAACAGGGTGTCCTTCGGCACCACCACGTGGCGGTAGCGGAATTCGCTGGCCACTTCCACGCTGCAGGGCACGCCCACCTCTTCCAGCCAGTAACGGGCCACCAGGCCGGCGTGGTAGCTGGTGCCGCAGGCGATGATGTGCACGCCTTTCGCGGCATCCAGCAGCCGCTTGGCCTCGTGGCCGAAACTCTCCTCCAGCAACCTGCCCTTGTAGATGCGCCCCTCCAGGGTCTCGGCGATCACGGCGGGCTGCTCGAAGATCTCCTTGAGCATGTAATGCCGGTACGGGCCCTTGTCGGCGGTGGCGGCCGTGAGCTGGGAGATGCGTATCGGGCGCTCGACTTCATGGCCCTGGGCGTCCAGCACCCGCACCGAACCCCTGCGGATCTCTGCGATGTCGCCTTCCTCCAGAAAGATGAACCGCTGGGTCACCGGCAGCAGGGCGAAGACGTCGGAGGCGATGAAGTTTTCCTCCACGCCGATGCCGATCACCAGCGGGCTGCCCAGGCGCGCGACGATCAGCCGCTCGGCCTCGTCGGGGCATGCGACGGCCAGCGCATAGGCGCCGACCATTCTGCTGGTCGAGGACCTGACTGCGCTGAGCAGGTCCTCGCCTTCACCCAGGTGATGGGCAAGCAGGTGGGCGATCACCTCGGTGTCGGTCTCGGAGGTGAAGCTGAAGCCTTGTGCGCTCAGCTCGGCGCGCAGGTCCGCGTGGTTCTCGATGATGCCGTTGTGCACCACCGCGACCCGCTCGCCGCTCATGTGCGGATGGGCATTGCGCTCGGCCGGGATGCCGTGGGTGGCCCAGCGGGTGTGGGCGATGCCCAGACGGCCCACCAGGGGCTGTGCGTCCAGCCGGTGCTGCAGTTCACCCACCTTGCCCACGGAGCGGATGCGCTGGATGTGGCCATCGTCCGCGCGCACGGCGATGCCGGCGGAGTCGTAGCCGCGATACTCCAGTCGTCGCAGGCCCTCCATCAGGATGGGGACCACGTTGCGTTCAGCGATGGCTCCGACAATTCCGCACATAGGAAGGCTCTAGATACAAGTGGAAAGAGACAAAATACAAGTGGAACGGAAAAGCCAATGGACAGGATTTACAGGATTAACATGGCCATCAAGACCAACGGCTTATGATAAGTCTCGCTTTCGCCTTTTCATCATGTAAATCCTGTTAATCCTGTCCAAGCTTTTCATTCCTTCGGTTTCTTCACCGGGCGCTTCCAGCCCGGGATGGTGATGGCCTTGGCGCGGGCGACGGTCAGTTCACCCGGGGGGGCGTCCTTGTTCAGTGTCGTCCCGGCGCCGATGGTGGCGCCCTCGCCCACGGTGAGCGGTGCCACCAGCGCGGTGTTCGAGCCGATGAAGGCGCGGTCACCGATGATGGTCTTGTGCTTGTTGGCGCCATCGTAGTTGCAGGTGATGGTGCCGGCGCCGATGTTCACGTCGCGGCCCAATTCGCTATCGCCCACGTAGCTCAGGTGATTGATCTTCGAGCCCTCGCCCACCCGGGCGTTCTTCACTTCCACGAAGTTGCCGATCTTGGCGTTGCTGTCCGTGTGCGTGCCGGGCCGGATGCGCGCGAAGGGACCCACGCTGGCACCGGCGCCGATGACCGCGCCTTCGATGACCGTGTGCGGCAGGATTTGCACCCCGGGGCCGATCTCGGAATCGATGATGACGCAGCCGGCGCCCACCTGGGCGCCCTCACCGAGCTTCACGCGACCCTGCAGGATCACGTTCACATCGAGGCACACGTCCCGTCCTGCCTCCACCTCGCCGCGGACATCCAGGCGCGACGGATCGATGACGGTCACACCCTGGACCATGAGGCGCTCCGCCTCACGCCTTTGATAGGCGCGCTCCTGCTCGGCGAGCTGGCGCTTGTCGTTCACGCCCATCAGTTCAATGGCCTCGTGTCCGACCACTGCTTCCACGCGCCTGCCTTCCGTGTTTGCCAGCGCGACGCAGTCCGTCAGGTAAAACTCGCCCTGGGCATTGTCGTTCGTCACCTTCGACAGCCAGCGGGTGAAGTCCCTGGACCGCGCGGCCATGATGCCGGTGTTCACCTCGTTGACGCGCCTTTCGGAATCGCTGGCGTCCTTCTCTTCCACGATGCGCTGCACCCGTCCGCTGTCATCGCGCAGGATGCGTCCGTAGCCGGTGGGGGATTTGAGCGCTGCCGTGAGGATCACCAGGTCGGCCCCTTCATCCAGTTGCGTCAGCAGGCGCCTGACCGTCTCGCCACGGACCAGGGGCACATCCCCGTAGAGGATCAGGACCCGGTCATCCGCATCGGTCTCCGGCAGGGCCACCTGCACGGCGTGGCCGGTGCCGCGCTGCTCGGCCTGGTGCACCCAGCGGATGTCGGTTTCGGGGAAGGCCTCGCGCACCCGGTCACCGCCATGGCCGTAGACCACGACGAGGCGATGGGGATCGAGGGTTCGGGCGGTCTCCAGTACATGGGAGAGCAGCGGACGTCCGGCCAGGGGCTGCAGCACCTTGGGCAGGGATGAGCGCATCCGGGTGCCCTGGCCCGCGGCGAGGATGAGGATACTGGTGGGGGTCGTCATACCTGACAGTCTACGTGTTCCTGATGAAGCTATGTAGTGCGGGGTGATGTCCGCTGGGATCTGTGATGGGGGGAGTTTACCGCCTTTGCATCCGACTGGTCCGGGTGGCGGCGACAGGCATCGTTGTCGGGCTGAAGCCCGACCGAACGGACATGGCGCGTGCGGCATCCTGCATCATTAAAGGCGCGCCATGTCCGCCCCTCACCCCAACCCTCTCCCACTGGGAGAGGGAGATGATATAAGGTGTCGCTGCGCGACTTACACGTTAAGGGACGCCCGTACCCCGACTCGGATCAGGCTGCCATGCCAGGCGGACACAAAAAAGGGGCGTATCCACCGGCAGCGGATGGTTCCGTGCGGGTGGGACACGCCCCCGGGTCCTGCAACGTCTGCGCGCGTCAGCGGGTGTGGCGGCGCAGCTTCTCGATCATGCGCAGGCGCGCGGCGGCCTCGATCAGCTCGGCCTGGGCCTTGGCGTAGTCGAAGTCGGCCTTGCGGTCCGACAGGGCTTCCTCGGCGCGGCGCATGGCCTCCTTGGCCTCGGCCTCGTCCAGGTCCTTGGCGCGCACGGCGGTGTCGGCCAGCACGGTCACCACATGGGGCTGCACCTCCAGCAGGCCCCCGGAGATGAAGATGCTGTGCTCCTCGCCGGAGTCGCTGACCTTCACCCGCACCTCGCCCGGCTTGAGCTGGGCGATGTACTGGGAATGCCGGGGCAGGATGCCCACCTCGCCGCCCTCGGCGGGTGCGACCACCATCTGGGCGGTGCCGGAGTAGATGGACTCCTCGGCACTGACGATATCCACGTGAAAAGTCATGGCCATGGGTTACCCCTGATTACTTGAGCTTGCCGGCCTTTTCGACAGCTTCGTCAATGGTGCCGACCATGTAGAAGGCCTGCTCGGGCAGATGGTCGTACTCGCCGGCCACGATCGCCTGGAACCCGCGGATGGTGTCCTTGAGGGACACGTACTTGCCGGGGGCGCCGGTGAACACTTCCGCCACGAAGAACGGCTGGGACAGGAAGCGCTGGATCTTACGGGCGCGGGCCACGATCAGCTTGTCGTCCTCGGACAGTTCGTCCATGCCCAGGATGGCGATGATGTCCTTCAGCTCCTTGTAGCGCTGCAGGGTGTTCTGCACGGCACGGGCGGTGTCGTAGTGCTCGTTGCCGATCACCTGGGGATCCAGCTGACGGGAGGTGGAGTCCAGCGGGTCCACGGCCGGGTAGATACCCAGCTCGGCGATCTGTCGGGACAGCACCACGGTGGCGTCCAGGTGAGCGAAGGTGGTGGCCGGAGACGGGTCGGTGAGGTCGTCCGCGGGCACGTACACGGCCTGGATGGAGGTGATGGAACCCTTCTTGGTGGAGGTGATGCGCTCCTGGAGCACACCCATCTCTTCGGCCAGGGTCGGCTGGTAACCCACCGCGGAGGGCATACGGCCCAGCAGTGCGGACACCTCGGTACCGGCCAGGGTGTAACGGTAGATGTTGTCGATGAACATCAGCACGTCGCGGCCTTCGTCGCGGAAGAACTCGGCCATGGTCAGACCGGTCAGCGCCACGCGCAGACGGTTGCCCGGGGGCTCGTTCATCTGGCCGTACACCAGGGCCACCTTATCGAGCACGTTGGAGTCCTTCATCTCGTGGTAGAAGTCGTTACCCTCACGGGTACGCTCACCCACGCCTGCGAACACGGAGTAACCGCTGTGCTCGATGGCGATGTTGCGGATCAGCTCCATCATGTTCACGGTCTTGCCCACGCCAGCGCCGCCGAACAGGCCGACCTTACCGCCCTTGGCGAACGGGCAGAGCAGGTCGATCACCTTGATGCCGGTCTCGAGCAGCTCGGTGGAACCGGCCTGCTCGTCGAAGCTGGGGGCGGGGCGGTGGATGGACCAGCGCTCTTCGGTCTGCACGTCACCGGCGTTGTCCACCGGGTTGCCGAGCACGTCCATGACCCGGCCCAGGGTGCCCTTGCCGACGGGAACGGAGATCGGGGCGCCGGTGTTGGACACCTTCACGCCGCGACGCATGCCGTCGGTGGAACCCATGGCGATGGTACGCACCACGCCGTCACCCAGCTGCTGCTGCACCTCAAGGGTCAGGCCGCTGTCATCGACGCGCAGGGCATCGTAGACATTGGGCACGGCGTCACGCGGGAATTCCACGTCCACCACCGCGCCGATGATTTCAACGATGTTTCCAGCACTCATGATGTTGATCCTCTAAGTCTGCAATTCTGTCGGGTTCGGGCCAGGGTCAGACGGCGGCCGCGCCGCTCACGATCTCGGAGATTTCCTGGGTGATGGCTGCCTGGCGGGCCTTGTTGTAGACCAGCTGAAGTTCCTTGATCAGGTCACCCGCGTTGTCGGACGCGGACTTCATGGCCACCATGCGCGCGGCCATCTCGCAGGCCACGTTTTCCACCACGCCCTGGTACACCACGGATTCGATGTAGCGGGTCAGGAGGGTATCCAGCACCGGCTTGGTATCGGGCTCGTAGATGTAGTCCCAGTGGTGTTTGAGCTCGTCTTCCTCGCTCGGCACCAGGGGCAGCAGGGTGGTCACCCGCGGCTTCTGGGTCATGGTGTTGACGAACTCGTTCTCCACCAGGACCAGGCGGTCGATCCTGCCCTCGTCGTAGGCGTCGAGCATGACCTTGATGGTGCCGATCAGGTCGTTCATGCGGGGCTGGTCACCCAGATGGTTGACCTTGCCCACCACGTTGCCACCCAGGCGCTTGAAGAAACCCAGCGCCTTGTTGCCCACCAGGCAGAGATCCACATCCACACCCTTGTCGTGCCACTCGCGCATGGCAAGGACGGCCTTCTTGAACAGGTTGATGTTCAGGCCGCCGCACAGACCGCGGTCGGTGGAGATGATGATCATGCCGACCCGCTTGACCTCACGCTCTTCGAGGTAAGGATGCTTGTACTCGGCCTTGGCCATCGCCACGTGACCGATCACCTGGCGGATCTTCTCCGCATAAGGGCGGGTCGCCAGCATGCGATCCTGCGCCTTGCGCATCTTGCTGGCGGCCACCATCTCCATGGCCTTGGTGATCTTCTGAGTATTCTTGATACTCTTGATCTGGGTGCGGATCTCTTTTGCGCCTGCCATGAGTGACCCCGCTTACCAGCTGTGCTTGGCTTTGAACTCGTCCAGAGCGGCCTTCATACCGGCCTGGATTTCGTCGTTGTAGTCACCCTTCTCGTTGATCTTGGCCAGCAGATCCGTCTTGCTGGAGCGCAGGAAATCGAGCATGGCCTTTTCGAAGTCCACCACCTTCTTGGCATCCACGTCGTCCAGGTAGCCTTCGTTGGCGGCGAACAGGGAGAACGCCATCTCGGCCACGGACATGGGCGAGAACTGGCCCTGCTTCATCAGCTCGGTGACGCGCTTGCCGCGCTCCAGCTGCTTGCGGGTCAGTTCATCCAGGTCGGAGGCGAACTGGGAGAAGGCCGCCAGCTCGCGGTACTGGGCCAGGGCCAGACGCACGCCGCCGCCGAGCTTCTTGATGATCTTGGTCTGGGCCGCGCCACCCACTCGGGACACGGACAGACCGGCGTTGATGGCCGGACGGATACCCGCGTTGAACAGGTCAGTTTCCAGGAAGATCTGACCGTCGGTGATGGAGATCACGTTGGTGGGCACGAACGCGGACACGTCGCCAGCCTGGGTCTCGATGATCGGCAGGGCGGTCAGAGAACCGGTCTTGCCCTTCACTTCACCGTTGGTGAACTTCTCGACGTACTCGGCGTTCACGCGGGAGGCGCGCTCCAGCAGACGGGAGTGCAGGTAGAACACGTCACCGGGATAGGCTTCACGGCCCGGGGGACGACGCAGCAGCAGGGACACCTGGCGATAGGCCCAGGCCTGCTTGGTGAGGTCGTCATAGATGATCAGGGCGTCCTGGCCGCGGTCACGGAAGTACTCGCCCATGGCACAACCGGCGTAGGGGGCGATGAACTGCATGGCCGCGGATTCGGAGGCGGTGGCCGCCACGATGATGGTGTGCTCCAGCGCGCCGTGTTGTTCCAGCTTGGTCACCACGTTGGCGATGGAGGAGGCCTTTTGGCCCACCGCCACGTAGATGCATTTCACACCGGTGCCCTTCTGGTTGATGATGGCGTCCACGGCCACGGCGGTCTTGCCGGTCTGGCGGTCGCCGATGATCAGCTCACGCTGGCCGCGGCCGATCGGCACCATGGCGTCGATGGCCTTCAGACCGGTCTGCACCGGCTGGTCCACCGACTGACGCTCGATCACGCCGGGGGCGATCTTCTCGATGGGGGAAGTCAGGCTGGTGTCGATGGCACCCTTGCCGTCCACCGCCATGCCCAGGGAGTTCACCACGCGACCCAGCAGGGCCTCGCCCACGGGCACTTCCAGGATGCGGCCGGTGCAGCGCGCCGTGTCTCCTTCCTTGATGTGCTTGTAGTCACCCAGCACCACCGCGCCCACGGAGTCGCGCTCCAGGTTGAGCGCCAGGCCGTAGGTGTTGCCGGGGAATTCGATCATCTCACCCTGCATCACGTCGGCCAGGCCGTGCAGACGCACGATGCCGTCGGAGAGGCTCACCACGGTACCCTCGGTGCGCGCCTGAGCCGCCGCATCGTAACTGGCGATGCGCTTCTTGATCAGTTCACTGATTTCGGTCGGATTGAGTTGCATTGGATAAATCCTCTTAGCGGCTCAGGTTGGCGGCCATGCGTTCCAGACGCCCGCGCACTGAACCATCGATGACCAGGTCGCCCGCTCGGATCACGGCACCGCCGATGAGACTCTCGTCCACCTCGCAGACCAGCTCCACCTCGCGCCCGAGGCGCTTGGCGAGGGACTGGGCAATGGCGGACTTCTGCGCATCGCTGACGGGCTGCGCGGAGACGACCAGCGCCTCCACCTTGCCTTCCGCTTCGGCGCGCATCACTTCATAGATGGCGGCGATCTCGGGGAGCAGGGTCAGGCGGCCGTTCTCGGCCAGCAGGCGAACGAAGTTCTTACCCTGGTCGTCGATGCGGCCTTCGCAGACACCGATGATGGTATCGGCTGCGGCTTCGCGGGTGAGCTTCGGGCTGTCCAGGAAGGCCTTCATGGTGGGGTCGCGGACGACGGCGGCCATGAAGCCCAGCTGGTCGGACCAGCGGGCCAGGTCACCGGCGCCCTGCGCCACTTCGAAGACCGCCTTGGCGTAAGGCCGAGCAAGCGTGGTGAGTTCAGACATATGGAATCACCTAGATCTGTGCCACCAGGTCCTGAATCACCTGGTCGTGGGCCTTGGGATCGATTTCCTTCTTCAGGATACGCTCGGCCCCGACGACTGCGATGGCACCCACCTGCTTGCGCAGTTCTTCGCGCGCGCGGTGGACTTCCTGCTCGATCTCGGACTGCGCGGTTGCCTTGATACGCTCGCCTTCGATGCGGGCGGTATCCTTCGAGGCCTCGACGATCTCGTTGGCGCGTTTCTGCGCCTGGGCGATGATCTCCGCGGCCTGCTGCTTGGCTTCCTGCAGGACCTGCTTGGCTTTTTCCTCGGCGAGCTGCTGTTCGTGCTTGCCACGCTCGGCGGCGGCAAGGCCGTCAGCGATCTTCTTCTGACGTTCCTGCATCGCCTGGATGATGGGGGGCCACACGAACTTCATCGTGACCCACACCAGCAAACCGAAGGTGATCATCTGGCCGAGCAGCGTGAGATTGATGTTCACGTTGCTACCCCCTGGTATGACGGTTCATAACGGATGAATGACTGGAGTTCTGTCAGTTCCGTTAGCCGGTGATGACGCCCAGGAAGGGGTTGGCGAAGGTGAAGAACAGGGCCAGACCCACACCGATCATGGTCACGGCGTCGAGCAGACCGGCGACGATGAACATCTTCACCTGCAGCATCGGCACCATTTCGGGCTGACGGGCAGCGCCTTCCAGGAAGCGGCCACCCAGCAGACCGAAGCCGATAGCGGTACCCAGGGCACCCATGCCGAGGATCAGACCCACAGCGATCGCGGTCATGCCCTGAACGTTAGCGAGAGCGAGTTCCATAACTTCCTCCAGTGTATCGAGACAAGGTTGTTAAAACAGTTTGCAAAAATGCCTGCCCCGGCGAACCAGGGCTGGCGCCAAATCAATGATCTTCGTGGGCCATGCTCAGGTAGACGATGGTCAGCACCATGAAGATGAACGCCTGCAGGGTGATGATCAGCAGCTTGAACAGGGACCAGGACAGGCCGAGCGTCCACTGGATCCACCAGGGCAGCAGCGCGATCAGGGTGAAGATCAGGCCGCCGGCGTACATGTTGCCGAACAGTCGCAGTGCGAGAGACACGGGCTTGGCGATCTCTTCCACCACCTTCAGCACGAAGTTGAAGGGCAGGAACCAGATGCCGAAGGGCTTGAGGAAGATCTCCTTGGAGAATCCGGTCACGCCCTTGATGTAGAAGCTGTAGAAGATGATCAGGAAGAACACGGCGATGGACATGCCGAGCGTCGCGTTCACGTCCGAGGTCGGGTTGATGCGCAGGTATTCAAGACCAGCCATGTGAGCCAGGTAGGGCAGAAGATCGTATGGCAGCAGCTTGACGATGTTCATGAGGAAGATCCACACGAACAGGGTCAGGGCCAGGGGGGCAATCACCTTGCTGCGGCCGTGGAAGGAGTCTTTGACCTGCTGGTCGACGAACTCCACCAGGATCTCGACGAAATTCTGCAGGCCTCCGGGTACGCCGGTGGTCATGCGCCGGGCGGCGCGGATGAAGATGAACAGGAACACGGCGCCGAGCAGGATGGAGAAGAACATGGTGTCCACGTGAATGGCCCAGAACGTCTCCTTGTCACCCAGGGTCAGGTGGCCCAGGTGGTGCTTGATGTATTCCGAAGCGTTCGCGTATTCCGCTGCCATGTGTGCTCGAGCCTCTAGTCTTGCGTGCCGGAGAGTGCCGGTAACAGGACGATCCAGAATGCCATCAGGCTAACCATGTACGTGACGAACATAGGCAGGAAGCTGACCTCCAGCCACAGGATTGCCACCACGAACAAAGCCACCGTCAGCAGGATCTTCTGGGATTCGCCGACATAAAATGTTCTTACTATGACCTTCGCCGGGCGCTTGGCGCCTCCGGCAAAGACCCGCAGGGCGAAAAAGGCGGTCGTGATGAAGCCAATGCCTCCCCCGGCCAGCGCTGACCATGCTGCGTAGGGACCTGACAACCAGCTGAACGCCAGGAAGCCGGCTGCCGCCACGCAGGCCTGAATGACGAGAAGTCGCCGGGTCGTGCTGTTGATCAAGGCCACGGGCGTTCTCTATGTCTTCGGGCAAATTCGCTGTTCCCCCCCGGTTATGACCCCCCCCCGGGAGCGTCGCCAGGGCACTAATCGCGTGTCCATTCGCGAAATACCGCTGGCGGTCTGAAGGCGCCGGATTATAAGAGAACGCTGATCATGCGGTCAAATGCGGTCTAGCGGATGTGCTCCAGGATGCCGTCCAGTTCATCCAGAGAGTTGTACTGGATCACCAGCTTGCCCTTGCCCTTGTTGTTGTACTGGATGTTCACGGGCGCGCCCAGGCGCTCGGACAGGGATTCCTCCAGGCGGCGCACGTCCGGGTTGCCCGCCGGGGACTTTACCTCGGTCTTGTGACGATCCTGTTTCAGGAGGTTCTGCACCAGGCGCTCGGTCTCGCGCACCGACAGGCCCTTGGCCACCACCTTGCGGGCGGTCTCGTCCTGCAGCTCGGCGGGCAGTACCAGCAGGGCGCGGGCATGCCCCATCTCCATCTGGCCCTCGTCCAGCAGTCGGCTGGCCACCTCGCCCAGCTCCAGCAGGCGCAGCAGGTTGGTCACGCCGGTGCGGGAGCGGCCCACGGATTCCGCCGCCTGCTGGTGGGTCATCTCGAATTCCTGGATGAGCCGGTGCAGGGCGCGGGCCTCCTCGATGGGGTTGAGGTTCTCCCGCTGGATGTTCTCGATCAGGGCCATGGCGGCGGCGGCCTGGTCGGGGATGTCGCGCACCACCGCCGGGACCTCGTGCAGGCCCGCCAGCTGGGCGGCGCGCCAGCGCCGTTCGCCGGCGATCAGCTCGTAGCCCTGGCCCATGGGCCGCACCACCACCGGCTGCACCACGCCCTGGGCGCGGATGGAGGCGGCCAGATCCTCGAGGGCCTCTTGCTTGATGTGGATGCGGGGCTGGTACTTGCCGCGGCGGATCTGATCCACCGGGATCTGGCGCAGGTTGGAATCCTCCTGCTCACGCTGGGCGGCGCCGGCGCTGCTCAGCAGCACGTCCAGTCCGCGGCCCAGTCCGGTCTTCCTTCTAGCCATGGCTCTTCAGTCTCGGTTTTTCGGAGAAATTCGCGCGGGTGGCGATGCGTGATGCTCAGGCGCTGGCGGCGGGGGCCGGCGTGGTGCCGCGCTCCCGTCGCAGGATCTCGCCGGCCAGGGCCAGGTAGGCCATGGCGCCGCGGGACGGCTTATCATACAGGAGGATCGGCAGCCCGTAGCTGGGCGCCTCGGCCAGACGCACGTTGCGCGGGATGATGGTGCGGTAGACCCGCTCGCCGAAGTGCTGCTCGAGCTGCGCGGAGACATCGGTGGCCAGGTTGTTGCGCGGGTCGTACATGGTGCGCAGCACGCCTTCCACCTGCAGGTCCGGATTCACGGACTGGCGGATGCTCTCGATGGTGCGGGTCAGGGCCGAGAGGCCTTCCAGGGCGTAGTACTCGCACTGCATGGGGATCAGCACGCCGGTGGCCGCCACCAGGGCGTTGACCGTGAGCATGTTCAGGGACGGCGGGCAGTCGATGATGATGTAGTCGAACTCGGCGACCACCGGCGCGAGGGCCTCCTTGAGCCGGAACTCGCGGCGCTCCGCCTGCATCAGGCTCACCTCCGCCTCGGTGAGGTCGGCATTGGCCGGCAGGATGCTGTAGCCCACCGCCTCCACGTACTGGATGGCCTCGCGTATCGGCGTGCGGCCCATGAGTACGTCACCGCTGGTGAATTCCAGGTCGTGCTTGTCCACGGCGCTGCCCATGGTGGCATTGCCCTGGGGATCCAGATCGATCATCAGCACCCGGCGCTTGGTGGCCGCGAGTGAAGCCGCCAGGTTGACGCTGGTGGTGGTCTTGCCCACCCCGCCCTTCTGGTTGGCGATGGTCAGGATCTTGGCCATGGGTGTACCCTCATCGTGATCTTCATTCGGACACCTGCACGGCATCCGTAGGTCGGGCTTCAGCCCGATATGCTGCCTGTCAAAACCACTGCTGTCGGGCTGAAGCCCGACCTGCGGGTCAGTTTCGGCGCAGTTCCACCAGGTGTCGTTCGGCTGTCAGACCCGGCACCCGGATCTGGTGGACGTCCACCACCACCCAGGGTTCGGGCAGCGCCTTCAGTTCGTCGCCCGGATCGCGGCCCTTCATGGCGAGCATCCTTCCCCCGGCGCTCACCAGGTGTCCGGCCAGGGCCACGAAATCCGCCGTGGCCGCAAAGGCACGGCTGATGACTGTATCAAAGGGCTCATCCGGGCGATAGTTTTCCACCCGGGCGTGCACCGCGCTCGCATTCGCCAGACCCAGTTCCAGGATGGCCTGTTTCTGGAAACGCACCTTCTTGCCCACGGTGTCCACCAGCACCACCGTCAGATCCGGCCGGGCGATGGCCAGCGGGATGCCCGGAAGGCCAGCCCCGCTGCCGATATCCGCGATGCGCGAACCGTGTATCCAGGGCAGGACTGCCAGACTGTCGAGGAGATGGTGGGTGACCATCCGGCGGGGCTCGGTCACCGCCGTGAGGTTGTAGGCCTTGTTCCAGCGCAACAGCAGTTCCAGGTAGGCACCCAGCAGCTGGCCCAGGTTCGCTGGCAGGCCCAGTGCCTCCATTCCGCGCACCAGGTCCGCGCGGGCGGTCTCGTCGAGTGCGGTCACGCCCGGGCGCGGCCGTCATCGGGCCGGGGTGACTGCGGCCCGTTGGCCCCCTGGCGCTTGATGTGCACCAGCAGCAGGGATACGGCCGCCGGGGTCACGCCGGGGATGCGCGCCGCCTGGCCCAGGGTGTGGGGCCGGTGGGCGGCGAGCTTCTGGCGCACCTCCATGGACAGGCCGGTGATGGCGGCATAGTCCAGGCCCTCCGGCAGGGCCAGATGCTCGTGGCGCTGCTGGCGGGCCACCTCGTCCTGCTGGCGCTGGATGTAGCCGGCGTACTTGGCGCCGATCTCCACCTGCTCCGCCACCAGGGGGTCCTCCACCCCGGGACCTGCCCCTGCCAGGCCCATGAGCGCGGCATAGTCCACTTCCGGCCGGCGCAGCAGATCCAGCAGGTTCTGCTCGCGGCTGAGAGGTCCGCCGATGACCCGCTCGGCGGCCTCCCGGTCCACGCGCTCCGGATCCAGGCGGGTGGCGGCGAGCCGCTGCGTCTCCCGCTCCACCGCCTCGCGCTTGGTGCAGAAGGCGGCCCAGCGCGCGTCGTCCACCAGGCCCAGGTCCCGGCCCAGGGGGGTAAGGCGCAGGTCCGCGTTGTCCTCGCGCAGCATGAGCCGGTACTCGGCGCGGCTGGTGAACATGCGGTAGGGCTCGGCGGTGCCCCGGGTGATCAGGTCGTCGATGAGCACGCCGATGTAGGCCTCGTCCCGGCGCGGGCACCAGGGGGCCAGCTCGCGCACGCTGCGCGCCGCGTTGAGCCCCGCCACCAGACCCTGGGCGGCTGCCTCCTCGTAACCGGTGGTGCCGTTGATCTGGCCGGCGAAGAAGAGGCCGGCGAGGCATCGGGTCTCGAGACTGGGCTTTAAGTCCCGGGGATCGAAGTAGTCGTACTCGATGGCATAGCCGGGGCGCGTGATGTGCGCCTGCTCGAAGCCGGGGATGGAGCGCACCAGCTCGAACTGCACGTCGAAGGGCAGGCTGGTGGAGATGCCGTTGGGGTAGACCTCGTGGGTGTCCAGGCCCTCGGGCTCGATGAACACCTGGTGGCTGTCCTTGTCGGCAAAGCGCACCACCTTGTCCTCGATGGACGGGCAGTAGCGCGGCCCCACCCCCTCGATGGCGCCGCTGTACATGGGCGAACGATGCAGGGCGCCGCGGATGATGCCGTGGGTGCGGTCGGTGGTGCGCGCGATCCAGCAGCTCACCTGGGGCGGGTGTTCGTCCCGGGAGCCGACGAAAGAGAACACCGGGCGTGGATCGTCGCCGGGCTGTTCGGTGAGCTGTGCATAATCGATGCTGCGCCCGTCGATGCGCGGCGGGGTGCCGGTCTTGAGCCGGCCCACCCGGGGGGCCAGTTCCCGCAGGCGCGCAGCCAGGGCGATGGACGGCGGATCGCCGGCCCGTCCCCCGGCATGCTGGGCCTCGCCCACATGGATGCGTCCGCCCAGGAAGGTGCCCACGGTGAGCACCACGGCCGGGGCGCGAAAGCGCAGACCGGTCTGGGTGATGACGCCCGCGACCCGTTCGCCTTCCACGATCAGGTCATCCACCGCCTGCTGGAACAGGAACAGGTGCGGCGTGTTCTCCACCACGGATCGAACCGCGGCCTTGTAGCGCACCCGGTCCGCCTGGGCGCGGGTGGCGCGCACCGCCGGCCCCTTGCGGCTGTTGAGGGTGCGGAAATGGATGCCGCCCCGGTCCGCCGCCCGGGCCATGAGTCCGCCCAGGGCATCGATCTCCTTGACCAGGTGTCCCTTGCCGATGCCGCCGATGGCCGGGTTGCAGCTCATCTGGCCGATGGTCTCGATGTTGTGGGTGAGCAGCAGGGTGCGCGCGCCCGTGCGCGCCGAGGCGAGCGCCGCCTCGGTCCCGGCGTGGCCGCCGCCGACCACGATCACGTCATAGCTTGCTTCGAATCCCATACATCCGGACCTTATTCGCAGGAAAAGTCTTGGAATTTTACGCCCGGGGGGCCGTCTGCACCAAGGACCGGCTATTTGCCGATGCAGAAGGTGGAGAAGATCCGACCCAGCAGGTCGTCGGAGGAGAAGCGTCCGGTGATCTCGCCCAGGGTCTCCTGGGCCAGGCGCAGGTCCTCGGCCACTAGCTCCGGTCCGGCACCGGCGGCCAGGGCATCCCGGGCGGTGGCCACGTGACCGACGGTGCGGCTCAGGGCATCCAGGTGCCGGCGCCGGGCCAGGAACAGGCCTTCGCCGCCGGAGAATCCTGCCCGTGCCTTGAGATGCTCGCGCAGGCTGTCCACCCCCTGCCCGTCCTGGGCGCTGAGGTAGAGGATGCCACCCTGCTCGCCCGGCGCCCGGGCGGTGAGGTCGATCTTGTTGTGCACGCAGATCACCGGTAGATGGGCGGGCAGGCGCGCGCGGATGGCGGCCTCCTCCTCGCCCTCCCCCAAGGCGTCGTCCACCACCAGCAGCACCGCGTCGGCGGCCTCGATCTCGGCCCAGGCGCGGCGGATGCCTTCCTGTTCCACCGGGTCGTCGGAGTCGCGCAGGCCTGCGGTGTCCACCAGGTGCAGGGGCAGGCCGTCCAGGCTCACGGTCTCGCGCAACACGTCCCGGGTGGTGCCGGGGATGTGGGTGACGATGGCCGCCTCGCGGCGCACCAGGCGGTTGAGCAGGCTGGACTTGCCGGCGTTGGGCCGCCCGGCGATCACCAGGCGCAGGCCCTCGCGCAGCAGCGCGCCCTGGGCGGCGCCCCGGATGAGCCGATCGATTCTCCCGGACAGATCTTCAAGACGCGCCTGCACCTGCGCCTCGCGCAGGATGTCCACGTCCTCGTCGGGAAAATCCAGGGCCGCCTCCACCGAGACCCGCAGGCCGGTCAGGGCATCCAGCAGGTCATTCACCTCGTGGGAGAGCGCACCTTCCAGGGCGCGTCTTGCCGAGCGCGCCGCCTGGGCGGAGCCGGCCTCGATGAGATCGGCGACCGCTTCCGCCTGGGCCAGGTCCAGGCGACCGTTCAGAAACGCCCGTTCGGTGAATTCCCCGGGCCGGGCCGCGCGGCAGCCCAGGGACAGGCAGCGGGTGAGCAGCAGGTCGAGCACCACCGGGCCGCCATGGCCCTGGAGTTCCAGGGTGTCCTCTCCGGTGTAGGAACGGGGGCCGGGGAAGAACAGCGCGATGCCGTCGTCCAGAGTCTCGCCCTGTTCGCCCAGGAAAGGTGCGTAGGTGGCATGACGGGGGGCGGGGACTCGGCCCAGGAGGGCCTTGGCGACGGCGGTGACCCTCGGACCGGAGACCCGCACCACCCCCACCCCGCCGAAGCCCGGGGGCGTGGCGATGGCGGCGATGGTGTCCTCGGGGGAATCGGCCATGGAAGATCCGGATACCGTGGGTCGGCCTTCAGGCCGACTTGCGGGGCCAGGCGCACATCGCTGTCGGCCTGAAGGCCGACCTACGGGGAACCAGGCCCATCAGCCCTTCTTGCCGGCCTTCTCGATGTTGCGCGTGATGTACCACTGCTGGGCGATGGACAGCAGGTTGTTCACGAACCAGTACAGCACCAGGCCCGCCGGGAAGAAGGCGAAGAACACGGTGAACACGAACGGCAGGGCCATCATCAGTTTCTGCTGGATCGGGTCCATAGGCGCCGGGTTGAGCTTGTACTGGGCGATCATGGTCAGGCCCATGAGGATGGGCAGGATGAAGTAGGGGTCACGCACGGAGAGATCCTGGATCCACAGGATCCACGGCGCCTGGCGCAGCTCCACGCTTTCCAGCAGCACCCAGTACAGGGCGATGAACACCGGGATCTGCACCAGAATCGGCAGGCAGCCGCCCAGTGGGTTGATCTTCTCCTTCTTGTACAGCTCCATGAGCGCCTGGTTCATGCGCTGCTTGTCGTCGCCGTAACGGTCCTTGAGCTGCATCATCTTGGGCTGCACGGCGCGCATCTTCGCCATGGAGCGGTAGCTGGTCTCGGAGAGCTTGTAGAACACCAGCTTGATGAGGATGGTCAGGATGATGATGGCCCAGCCCCAGTTGCCCACCACGTTGTGGATCCAGTCCAGCACCCAGAACAGCGGCTTCGCCAGGAAGGACAGCATGCCGTAGTCCACGGTCAGTTCCAGCCCCGGCTGGATGGCCTTCAGTGCCGCCTGCTCCTTGGGACCCACCCAGAATCGGCTGGTGAACACCGTCTCCTCGCCGGGGGCCGCCGTCTGGGGTTCGGAGCGCATGCCGATGATATGCTCGGGGCGCGCCGGTGTGCCCAGCACCCGGGTGTAGAACTGGTTGATCTCGTGCTCGAAGGGCACCCAGGCGGTCAGGAAGTAGTGCTGGATGATGGAGATCCAGCCACCCTGCACATCCTTGTCCAGGGACCTGCCGGCCATGTCCTCCAGGGACAGCTTCTCGTAGCGGCCGTCGTGATAGGCCACGCCGGTGAAGGTGTACAGGAACCAGGATTCACGGCTCGGGGTACTGCCGTGGCGGATCTGCCGGTACTGGCGACCCACCCAGGGCTGGTCGCTGTTGTTACGCACCGCGTGGTCCACATGGATGAGGAAGTCGCCGCGACGGAAGGTGTAGGTCTTGGTCACCTGCACACCATCCTCGCTGGTCCAGGTCAGGGGCACGCGCAGCTCGTTCTGGCCATCGGCCAGGCGGTACTCATCACGTTCGGCCTGGAATATGGCGTGGTGGCTGGGCGCGCGGCCCTCACCGGAGATCCCGGGCACCCGGTCGTGGATCAGACCGGACTGGGCCACGTACTGGCGAATGCGTTCATCCAGCAGGCGAATCGGCTGGTCGGGAGTGCGCAGGCTCACCGGATAGGTGGGCAGGTCGGCCCGCACCAGGTCACCGCCGCGGGTGTCGATCTCGATATCCAGCACGTCGGTCACCACCCGGATGCGGCGGCGGTCCGGTTCCGCGGGCGCCACTTCAATGGGCGCGTCCATGGCCTCGGAGACCGGTGCATCGGGCACGTCCGCCGGCGGTGCCGGAACACCATCGCGCTCCATCACCTGTTCCTGGGCACCGGGGGCGGCCACCGGCTGGGGGCCGTAATCGCGGTTCCAGGCCTGCCAGATCAGGAACAGCACCAACAGCATCGACAGGTAGAGTACGGGGCGAAGGTTATCCATGGCCGGCCTAGTTCTTTGTGTGGGTCTTTGAAGGGGAGGTGTCGGTATCGGGTACGGGATCATACCCGCCTTCGCACCAGGGATGGCAACGTCCCAGGCGCGTGACGGTCAGCCAGGTGCCGCGCAGGGCACCGTGGCGCTCGATGGCCTCGATGGCGTAGCAGGAACAGCTGGGCGTGAATCGGCAGTGCTGACCCAGGAAGGGGCTCAGCAGGAGACGGTAGGCCTGTATCAGCAGGATTAGGGGTTTGCGCATGGGGTGCTCAACCTTGCCCAGAATCGCTCCAGGGAGGCGCGGATCCGGGCGTTGTCCCAGCCGGTGACCGTCGGCCGGCACATGACCACCACGTCCACCGGGGCCAGGTGTTGTCTGTGCTGCCTGAATGTTTCCCGCACCAGGCGCTTGATGCGTTGCCGGTCCACGGCGCGCCGGGCGCACTTCTTGGAGATGGCCAGCCCGAGGCGGGCGCTGTCTCCACCGTTGTCCCGCACCAGCAGGGTGAAACCTGCGTCGCTGAGCTTGCGCGCGTCGCCGAAGACCTGCTTGTACTGCTCAGGTCGTGTCAACCGGACGGACCGGGGAAAGCCCTGGTCCACGGTCGCGATCAGGATGGAGCTTTCAGACTTTTGCAGCGATCAGGCGTCAGGGGCAGAGCCGGACGCGACCCTTGGCACGACGGGCGGCCAGGACCTTGCGGCCGCCGCGGGTAGCCATGCGGGCACGGAAACCATGGGTGCGCTTGCGCTTGAGAGTACTGGGCTGGAATGTTCTTTTCATGACGTTCGACCGTGTCTGCGGCGCCGGCAGG
This sequence comes from Thioalkalivibrio sulfidiphilus, assembly GCF_000377945.1. GTDB lineage: Bacteria > Pseudomonadota > Gammaproteobacteria > Ectothiorhodospirales > Ectothiorhodospiraceae > Thioalkalivibrio_A > Thioalkalivibrio_A sulfidiphilus_A. Next base: position 35,969 of record NZ_KB898930.1, on the reverse strand, counting down.
ACACCCCCGCCAGGCCAAAGCCGGCTAAAGTAACCAGTCGGGGGCCCCGTGTCAATGCTGACGCGGCTTTCAGGACTTTTCAGGGGTGTGGATAAGTCTTCGGGTCGGGGGTAGACTCTTGCCCTCACCCGAAGTCCACGAATCCTCCCCGGAGACCCCAGATCTTGGCCGTCAGTCCACTTTGGCAACAGTGCGTGGCGAGGCTCGAGAGCGAGCTCTCCGAACAGCAGCTCAACACCTGGATCCGGCCCCTCCAGGCGGTGGAGGACGACCACGCCCTGCGTCTGCTGGCCCCCAACCGCTTCGTCATGGACTGGGTGCGGGACCATTTCTTCCAGCGCATCGACGCCATGGTCACGGACCTGGGCACCCAGCGGCGGGTGATGCTGGAGGTCGGTTCCGGCCGCCCGCCGGCCCCGGCCATGGAACCGGAACCCCGTCCGGCCCCGGCGCCAGTGACCGCCGCGGTGAACGTGCAGCCGGTCTCGCACCGGCCCGCCGCCAGCTCCGCGCAGTTCACCAACAACCTGAATCCCAATTTCACCTTCGACAACTTCGTCGAGGGCAAGTCCAACCAGCTGGCCCGTGCCGCGAGCCTGCAGGTGGCCGCGAACGTGGGGCTGGCTTACAACCCGCTGTTCCTGTACGGCGGCGTCGGCCTGGGCAAGACCCACCTGATGCATGCCATCGGCAACGCCATCCTGGCCCACCGGCCCGGTGCCAAGGTGGTGTACCTGCATTCCGAGCGCTTCGTGGCCGACATGATCAAGGCCCTGCAGCACAACGCCATCGACGAGTTCAAGGGCTACTACCGTTCCGTGGACGCGCTGCTGATCGACGACATCCAGTTCTTCGCCGGCAAGGAGCGTTCCCAGGAGGAGTTCTTCCACACCTTCAATGCACTGCTGGAGAGCCAGCAGCAGGTGATCCTGACCTGCGACCGTTACCCCAAGGAGGTGGACGGTCTGGAGGAGCGGCTCAAGTCCCGTTTCGGCTGGGGTCTCACGGTGGCCATCGAGCCGCCGGAACTGGAGACCCGGGTGGCGATCCTGCAGCGCAAGGCGGAGCAGGCCAACACGGAGCTGCCCAGCGAGGTGGCCTTCTTCATGGCCAAGCGCATCCGCTCCAACATTCGTGAACTGGAGGGCGCCCTGCGCCGCGTAGTCGCCAATGCCCATTTCACCGGACGGCCCATCACCCTGGACTTCGCCAAGGAGGCCCTGCGGGACCTGCTGGCGCTGCAGGACAAGCTGATCACCATCGACAACATCCAGAAGACCGTGGCGGAGTACTACAAGATCCGGGTCTCGGACCTGCACTCCACGCGGCGCAGCCGTTCCATCACCCGGCCGCGCCAGCTCGCCATGGCGCTCGCCAAGGAGCTGACGAACCACAGCCTGCCGGAGATCGGTGATGCCTTCGGCGGCCGGGACCACACCACCGTACTGCACGCCTGCCGCAAGGTGGTGGAGCTGCGCGAGGCCGACCCGCGCATCAACGAGGACTATGTGAACCTGCTGCGTACCCTGAGCAGCTGAGTCTCGTAGCAAGATAAACGATCGCGAACAAAGCTGTGGACAAGCTGTGTGGAAACCGGGGACAGCGCGCTCGTCGAGAGTTATCCACAATTCATGCACAGGCTGTTGAGCAGGATAATCACCCTCGGCCCACAGCCGGAACATCAGCAAGGCATTGATACCAAAAGAATAAAACGACTTATACCTGTCAATCAGCCGTGCTTATTACTATCATCATCCTATAAACACTTAATAACTATTCGGGACCCAGCCATGAGATTCAGCATCCAGCGAGAAGACCTGCTCAAACCCCTTCAGCAGGTCATCGGTGCGGTGGAGCGCCGTCAGACCATGCCCATTCTTGCCAATGTGCTGATCAAGGCTGACTCGGGAAGTTTGAGCGTGACAGGTACTGACCTGGAAGTGGAGCTGGTCGCCGAGGCCAGCGAGGTCAATGCCACGCCCGGCGAGGCCACGGTCCCCGCGAGGAAACTGCTGGACATCTGCCGGGCACTGCCGGACGAGGCAAGCCTGGATGTCCAGGCAGAGGGCGACCGGGTGGTGATTACTTCCGGTCGGGCACGTTTCACCCTGAGTTCCCTGCCCGCAGGTGACTTCCCTGCCCTGGACGAGATCTCCAGCAGCAAGGAGCTCACCCTCACGGAGCGGGAACTGCGCCACCTGATCCTGCGCACCAGCTTTGCCATGGCCAACCAGGATGTGCGCTACTACCTGAACGGCCTGATGCTGGAGGTGGGTCAGAACGTGATCCGTACCGTGGCCACCGACGGTCATCGCCTGGCCCTGTGTGAGCTGAATACCACGGTGGACACCGCCTCCTCCCAGCAGGTGATCATCCCGCGTAAGGGCGTGCAGGAACTGCTACGTCTGCTGGAGGACAGTGATGATCCGGTGCGCCTGCAGATCGGTGCCAATCACATCCGGGCCACCCTGCCCCGGCTGCGCTTCACCTCGAAGCTGATTGATGGCCGCTTCCCCGACTACGACCGGGTGATCCCCAAGGATGGCGACCAGGTCATGAAGGTCGAGCGGGAAGCCCTGCGCAAGGCCCTGGCCCGCGCCTCGATCCTCTCCAACGAGAAATACCGGGGCATCCGGCTGGTACTCGGTGACGGACTGCTGCGCATCCAGGCGCACAACCCGGAGCAGGAAGAGGCCGAGGACGAGATCGAGGCCCAGTACTCCGGCACTGCCATGGAGATCGGCTTCAACGTGACCTATTTGCTGGATGTGCTCAACACCGTCGAAGGTGATGTGATCGAGGCCACCTTCAAGGATGCCAACTCCAGCGTGCTGATGCGTGACCCGGGCGCCACGGATGCGCTCTACGTGGTCATGCCCATGCGCCTTTGATCGCTGATCCGGGCCACCTGCCCGGATACCCATGACCCTCAGCCGGCTGGAAGTCCGAGGCCTGCGGATCCTGCGTCACGTGCGCATGGATCCCGTGCCCGGGCTAAACCTCGTCCATGGTCTGAACGGTGCCGGCAAGACCAGCCTGCTGGAAGCCATCCATCTCCTCTCCACCGGCCATTCATTCCGTACCCGGCAGTTGTCTCCCCTTCTCGCGCCCGATGGCGATGCCGTCGAAGTGGTCGCCCGCATCCAATCTACTGGCGGCGGCGAACCCTGGCCGGTGGGCATCCGCAAAACCAGGGACTCCACGACCGCGCGCATCCGTGGCGAGAACGTGCGCAGTCTCGCGGACCTGGCCCGCCTGCTCCCGCTCCAGGTCATGCACCCGGAAAGCCATCTGCTGGTCAGCGGCGGGCCCGGTTACCGCCGTGCCTTCCTGGATTGGGGCTGCTTCCATACTGATCCGGCCTACCACGATCACTGGCGACGTTACCGTCACCTGCTGAGCCAGCGAAATGCCGCGCTCCGGGACCGGTCCTCAGCCAGCTTGCTGTCGGCCTGGGACACGGCCCTGGGCGAGGCGGGCTGTGCACTGGATCTGGCGCGTGCCAGGCACCTCAAGGTACTCCTGCCCTACCTGGATTCGCTCAAGCAGGCGCTGCCCGAGACTTCAGGTCTCGTCCTTGAGTACCGCAGGGGCTGGAGTCCCGATATCTCGCTAGCGGAGGCCTTAGCGCAGTCCGTTCAACGGGACCGTTCGGCAGGATTCACCCAGGTCGGCCCCCATCGTGCAGAACTACAGTGCCGCCTCGATGGACGGCCTGTGGCACAGGTGGCGTCCCGCGGGCAGCAGAAATCCGTGGTGCTGCTGCTCAAGATGGCCCAATCCCTCTGGCTGAGGGACACACAGGGACTACCACCGGTAGTCCTGGTGGATGACCTGCCGGCGGAACTGGATGCAAGACACCGGGGCTGGTTGATGGAGTGCCTGCAGGGTCTGGGCGCGCAGGTCTTCGTCACGGCCATCGAGTCGGATCAGGTTCCCCTGTCAGGCTGGGATTCCTGGCAGATGTTTCACGTGGAACATGGAACCCTTCGGGTCGGGGATTGAAGAGCGGTCGGTGGTATAATGGGCGACTGTATGACCAGAGGATAAGGTATGACTGATCCGCAGCAGGCCAAGACTTACGATTCTTCCAACATCAAGGTGCTCAAGGGGCTGGACGCCGTCCGCAAGCGCCCGGGCATGTACATCGGTGACACGGATGACGGCACCGGTCTGCACCACATGGTGTTCGAGGTGGTGGACAACGCCATCGACGAGGCCCTGGCCGGCTACTGCAGCAAGATCCAGGTGATCATCCATTCCGACGGCTCCGTGAGTGTGCAGGATGATGGCCGAGGTATCCCGGTGGATATCCACCCGGAAGAAGGTCGGTCCGCCGCGGAAGTCATCATGACCGTACTCCACGCAGGCGGCAAGTTCGACGACAATTCCTACAAGGTCTCCGGTGGTCTCCATGGTGTGGGCGTTTCCGTGGTCAACGCCCTGTCCGAATGGCTGGAATTGACCATCTTCCGCAACAACCGTGTGCATCGCCAGGTCTATCGCCTGGGTGTCCCCGACGCCCCGCTTACCGAAGTGGGTGACACGGAACTGACCGGCACCCGGGTGCATTTCCGGCCCAGCACCGAGATCTTCTCAGACACCGAATTCCACTATGACATCCTGTCCAAGCGCCTGCGGGAGCTTTCCTTCCTGAACTCGGGTGTGCGCATCGAGTTGAGCGACGAGCGCAGTGGCAAGGAAGATGTGTTCGAGTACCAGGGTGGTATCCGTGCCTTCGTGGAGCATCTGAACCGCAACAAGACCCCCCTGCACCAGAACGTGATCTATTGCGAGGCGGAACGGGACGGCATCACCGTGGAAGTGGCCCTGCAATGGAACGATTCCTACCAGGAGAACATCTTCTGCTTCACCAACAACATCCCCCAGCGTGATGGCGGTACACACATGGCGGGCTTCCGCGCAGCCCTGACCCGTTGCCTCAACCAGTATATGGAGGCCGAGGGGATTCTGAAGAAGCACAAGGTGGCCACCACCGGCGATGATGCCCGGGAAGGTCTGACCGCGGTCCTGTCGGTGAAGGTGCCCGACCCCAAGTTCTCGTCCCAGACCAAGGACAAACTGGTGTCCTCCGAGGTGAAGGCCGTGGTGGAAGGGGTGCTCTTCGACCACCTGCAGAGCTTCCTGCTGGAGAACCCGGGTGATGCCAAGGTCATCACCGCCAAGATCATCGATGCCGCGCGTGCCCGCGACGCCGCCCGCCGTGCCCGGGAAATGACCCGGCGCAAGGGTGCCCTGGACGTGGCGGGCCTGCCCGGCAAGCTGGCGGACTGTCAGGAAAAGGATCCCGCCCTGTCCGAACTGTTCCTGGTGGAGGGTGATTCCGCCGGAGGTTCCGCCAAGCAGGGTCGCGACCGTCGCACCCAGGCGATCCTGCCCCTGAAGGGCAAGATCCTGAACGTGGAGAAGGCCCGTTTCGACAAGATGCTCTCCTCCGCCGAGGTGGGCACCCTGATCACGGCCCTGGGCTGTGGCATTGGCAAGGACGAATTCAATCCGGACAAGCTGCGTTACCACCGCATCATCATCATGACCGACGCGGACGTGGACGGCTCCCACATCCGTACCCTGCTGCTGACCTTCTTCTACCGCCAGATGCCGGTGCTGATCGAGCGCGGTCATGTCTACATCGCACAGCCGCCCCTCTACAAGGTGAAGAAGGGCAAGCAGGAGCAGTACGTCAAGGACGAGCTGGAGCTGAACAACCTGCTGCTGCAGATGGCCCTGGAGGATGCCCGGCTCATGATCCATCCCGAGGCCCCGCCGGTGAGCGGCGAGGCCCTGGAGGACCTGGCGCGCCGTTACATCGGTGTCATGGGGGCCGTGGAGCGCCTGTCCCGCCGTCATGACCGGGATCTGCTGGAACGCATGATCTTCTCCACCCCCATGGATCCCGCCAAGATCGAGGATGCCCAGGCGATCCGTGCCTGGTTCGATGGGCTGGTGGAGGGTCTGCGCAGCGATGCCGCCGGCGCCGCCCGCTACACCGTGGATGCGGCACCCGATGGCGAAGGTGGCACCGAGGTGCGCGTCACCCGCCTGATCCATGGCGCCGAGCAGGTGGAGCGCTTTGGACGGGATTTCTTCACCTCCCCGGAATACCGGGCCATCAGGGACCTGGCCGAGCGCCTGGACGGTCTCCTGGACCAGGGTGCCGCCGTGCACCGGGGCGAGCGCCGTCAGCCGGTGAGCAACTTCCGGCAGGTGATGGACTGGCTGCTGGGCGAGGCCCGCCGGGGCCTGAACGTGCAACGGTACAAGGGTCTGGGCGAGATGAACCCGGAACAGCTCTGGGAGACCACCATGAATGCCGAGACCCGACGCCTGCTGCAGGTGAAGATCGAGGATGCGGTGCGCGCCGACGAGGTGTTCACTACCCTGATGGGCGACCAGGTGGAGCCGCGGCGCGAGTTCATCGAGGCCAACGCCCTCACTGCTTCCAACATAGATATCTGATTTTGAAGATATTATCAGGAAAACGCCCGGTTGCCGGGCACAAAAAAGCCCGGGAGATCCGGGCTTTTTTGTGGGCTTGTGTGGCTCAGACAATCAGTTGTACAGACCCATGTCGCGGGCGCGGCGTTCCTGGTCCAGCTGCTTCATGATCAGGGCCAGGGCGTCGGTGTAGGGCACGCAGCCGTTGGAGCGGAGCACATCGCGACCCTGGCGGGTACCCACGAAGCGGATGAACTGCTGCACCTCGGCGTTTTTGGGGTTGTTGGGGTTGGATACCACGTAGAGCGGGCGGTAGAGGGTATAGGCGCCGGTGCGGATGTTGTCGTAGCTCGGCTCGAGACCGTCGAGCTTGAGGATCTTCACGTCACGGCGCTGGGCTGAGCTGATGCCGGTGACACCGATGGACCAGGGGGTCGCCTCGATGGCGCGCTCCAGGGGACCGCTGGAGGCGAAGAACTGGGTGGCGGTGAATTCCTGGTCCAGGTTTGCATAGATCAGGCGGCGCTTGGCAAAACCGACACCGGAGGTCTTGCCCTGACGCGCATAGACCAGCATGGGTTGATCGGGACCGCCCAGCTGGCTCCAGTTGGTGATCCGGCCCAGGAACAGGTCACGCAGCTGTTCAATGGTGATGTTGTCCACGGGGACATCTTTGTGGGTCATCACTACCAGGGCATCCCAAGCGACCGGTTCAAGGTTTACGCCCACCTCGGCATCGTTGCCATCCAGGGGCAGACGGCAGGTGCCGCCCATGTCGGCGCCCATGGAGACCGTTTCGCGGATGCCGCGGGTGGCGCCGCCACCGACCAGGTCGATGGAGATGCCGGTCTGTTCCTTGAAGGCGACCGACAGTTCTTCCATGAAGGCGTGGCGGGAAATACCGCAACCGGCCCAGGAGAGCGTGGTTTCGGCGTAGGCCAGGTTGGCAGTCAGGCCCAGCAGGCCTGCAAGAACGATTTTGCGCATCATGTTCATCACCCTTTGGTAGTGTGGCGCAGTTCGCGCTTTTAATGTGATTTATGTCTCTATTTAAAGTATTTGTCTTGGCTGTTGACAATGTGTCCATGTCCAGACGGTAGCAAACAGCCGCTGATCGTCACATTTCTGGGAAATATGTGAGGAAAATCACAGCATTGGTTTTGGTGCCGAAAAGATAAGATGCATCCCGACCATGTCTTATTCCATCGCTGCGCACATATCAGTCCAGGGAGCAGGGACATTACGGCGCTGGAAAGCCGCGTGTTAAAGTGGACGGTCGTTCACATCCGTCTGATCGAGATCCCAAGACCCGCCATGGAAAACCCCTTGCTCAAGCAGGAAGGCCTGCCGGCCTTCAGCCAAATCCGACCCGAACACGTGGAACCGGCCATCGATACCCTGCTGGCCGAGAACCGGGCCGCCATCGCCAGGCTCCTGGAGCGGGACGGTGACTTTACCTGGAAGAACCTGGTGCACCCCCTGTCCCTGCTGGAGGATCGGCTCAACCGGGCCTGGTCACCGGTGCGGCACATGAACTCGGTGGTCAACAGCGAGGAGCTGCGTGCCGCCTATAATGCCTGCCTGCCCAAGCTCTCCGATTACGGCACCGAGATCGGCCAGAACACGGCCCTCTACGCGGCCTACAAGTCCCTGAACGAGGGTCCAGGCGCCGAGGGCCTGGACGAGGCCCAGCGCAAGGTGGTGCGTGATGCACTGCGGGATTTCCACCTAAGCGGCGTGGATCTGCCGGCCGACAAGAAGACCCGCTACAAGGCCATTGCCCAGGAGCTGTCCAACCTGCAGTCCCGGTTCGAGGAGAACATCCTGGACAGTACCCACGCCTGGAAGAAACCGGTGATGGACCGAGCGGCCCTTGCCGGACTACCCGATTCCGCCCTGGACATGCTGGCCCAGGCCGCCCGCCACGCCGAGCAGGAAGGCTGGCTGATCACCCTGGACTTCCCCGCCTACCACGCGGTGATGACCCATGCCGAGGACCGTGAGCTGCGCAAGGAGCTCTACACCGCCTACGTGACCCGGGCCTCCGACCAGGGGCCCCATGATGGCAAGTACGACAACAGCGCCCTCATGGAACAGATCATGGCCCTGCGCCATGAACAGGCCCAGTTGCTCGGCTACAGGAACTACGCGGAACTGTCCCTGGCCACCAAGATGGCCGAATCACCCGAAGCGGTGGTGCATTTCCTCAGGGACCTGGCGGCACGGGCAAAGCCCCGCGCCGAGCAGGAACTGGACGAGCTGCGCCGCTTTGCCGCCGAGAAGCTCGCCCTCGACGACCTGCAGGCCTGGGACATCGCCTATGCCAGCGAGCAGCTACGCCAGCATGCCTATGCCTTGTCCCAGGAGGACCTCAAGCCCTACTTCCCCGTGAACCGGGTGGTGCCCGGCCTGTTCCGGCTGGTGGAGCGTCTCTATCAGGTGAGCATCGTGGAAGTGGACGGGGTGGACGTGTGGCACCCGGACGTGCGCTTCTACGAGATCCGTGATCCCGACGGCACACCGCGGGCACAGTTCTACCTGGATCTCTACGCCCGTCCCAAGAAGCGCGGCGGGGCCTGGATGGACGAGTGCATGAACCGGGTGCGCGACGGCGACCGGGTACAGATCCCCGTGGCCTTTATGACCTGCAACTCCACCCCGCCGGTGGGCGACAAGCCGGCGCTGTTCACCCATGACGAGGTGATCACCCTGTTCCACGAGTTCGGCCACGGCCTGCATCACATGCTCACCCGGGTGGACTATCCGGACATCGCCGGCATCAACGGCGTGGAGTGGGACGCGGTGGAACTGCCCAGCCAATTCATGGAGAACTGGTGCTGGGAGAAGGAAGCCATCGATCTGTTCGCCGGACACTATGAAACCGGAGAACCGCTGCCGCAGGCGTTGTTCGACAAGCTGATTGCGACCCGGCACTTCCAGGCGGCCATGCAGATGGTGCGCCAGCTGGAATTCTCCCTATTCGACATGCGCATCCACGGGGAGTACGACCCTGCGCGCGGTGCGCGGATCCAGGAGATCCTGGACCAGGTGCGCGCCGAGGTCTCGGTGGTGAAACCGCCGGCCTTCAACCGCTTCCAGCACAGCTTTTCCCACATCTTCGCCGGCGGTTATGCCGCCGGGTATTACAGCTACAAGTGGGCCGAGGTGCTGTCCGCGGACGCCTTCGCCCGCTTCGAGGAGGAAGGCCTGTTCAGCCCGGAGGTGGGCCGGGCGTTCCTGGAGAACGTACTGGAGAAGGGCGGCTCCGCGCCCGCCATCGAACTGTTCAAGGCATTCCGGGGGCGCGAGCCTCAGATCGATGCCCTGCTGAGGCATTCGGGCCTGATCGAGGAGACCAGGGGCGCGGCGGCATGAAAGCGGCTTTTGAAGTCTCTTGCCTCTTGAATCTTGTCTCTTGCCTCTAGAGCTTCAGATGAAAATCGCCACCTGGAACGTCAACTCCCTCAAGGTGCGCCTGCCCCAGGTGCTCGACTGGATTGCCGCGCAGCAGCCGGATGTGCTGGCGCTCCAGGAGACCAAGCTCACCGATGATGCCTTCCCCGTGGAGGCCATCCGCGAGGCGGGCTATCACTGCGTGTACTCGGGTCAGAAGACCTACAACGGTGTGGCCATCCTGGCCAGGCATGAGCTGCTCGATCCGGTCACGGACATCGACGGGCTGGACGATCCCCAGCGGCGCATCCTCGCCGCCACCGTGGACGGCGTGCGGGTGATCAACCTCTACGTGGTCAATGGCTCGGAAGTGGGTTCGGAGAAATACGCCTACAAGCTGGACTGGCTGGACAAGGTGACCGGTTTCATCGCCGGGGAGATGAAGCGCCACGAAAAACTGGTGGTGCTGGGCGACTTCAACATCGCCCCCGAGGACCGGGACGTGCACGACCCCGAGGCCTGGCACGAGAAGATCCTCTGCTCCACCCCCGAGCGCGAGGCCCTGAAAAAGATCCTCGATCTGGGCCTGAGCGACTGCTTTCGCCGCTTCGAGCAACCGGAGCAGAGCTTCTCCTGGTGGGACTATCGTGCGGCGGGCTTCCGTCGCAACCTGGGCCTGCGCATCGACCTGATCCTCTCAAGCCCGGCGCTCACCGAGGCCTGCACCGCCTGCATGATCGATGTGGAACCGAGACGATGGGAACGCCCCTCCGATCATGCACCCGTGGTGGCGGAGTTCGCGCTATGAAATACCGAGACCTGAGAGACTTCATTGCCCAGCTCGAAGCCCTGGGTGAACTCAAACGCATCGGCGTGGAGGTGGATCCGCATCTCGAGATGACCGAGATCTGCGATCGCACCCTGCGCGCCGGCGGCCCCGCCCTGCTGTTCGAGAATCCCAAGGGACACACCATGCCGGTGCTGGGCAACCTGTTCGGCACGCCCCGTCGTGTGGCCCTGGGGATGGGCGAGGATTCCGTGGAGGCCCTGCGTGAGGTGGGCAAGCTGCTGGCCTTCCTCAAGGAACCGGATCCGCCCAAGGGCCTGAAGGAGGCCTGGAAGACCCTGCCCATCTTCAAGAAGGTGCTGGACATGGCGCCCAAGAAGGTGGGCAGCGCGCCCTGCCAGGATCTGGTAAGGGAAGGCACCCAGGTGGATCTCTCGAGCATCCCCGTGCAGACCTGCTGGCCCGGCGATGCCGGACCGCTGATCACCTGGGGACTGGTGGTCACCAAGGGGCCCCACAAGGAACGCCAGAACATGGGCATCTACCGCCAGCAGGTGATCGGACCCAACCGGGTGATCATGCGCTGGCTGTCCCACCGGGGCGGCGCCCTGGATTTTCGCGACTGGTGTGAGAAGCATCCCGGTGAGCCCTTCCCCGTGGCCGTGGCCCTGGGCGCCGATCCGGCCACCATCCTGGGCGCGGTGACCCCGGTGCCCGACAGCCTCTCGGAACACGCCTTCGCCGGGCTGCTGCGCGGTTCGCGCACCGAACTGGTCAAGTGCCTGGGCTCGGACCTGCTGGTGCCCGCCTCCGCCGAGATCGTCCTGGAAGGGGTGATCCATCCGGGAGATACCGCACCGGAAGGGCCCTTCGGCGACCACACCGGCTACTACAACGAGGTGGACCAGTTCCCGGTGTTCACCATCGAGCGCATCACCTCGCGCAGGGATCCCATCTACCACAGCACCTACACCGGCCGTCCACCGGACGAGCCGGCCATCCTGGGTGTGGCCCTCAACGAGGTGTTTATCCCCATCCTGCAGAAACAGTTTCCCGAGATCGTGGACTTCTACCTGCCGCCCGAGGGTTGTTCCTACCGACTCGCCGTGGTGACCATGCGCAAGCAGTATCCGGGACATGCCAAGCGGGTGATGATGGGCGTCTGGTCCTTCCTGCGCCAGTTCATGTACACCAAGTTCGTGATCGTCACCGACGCGGACGTGAACGCCCGGGACTGGCAGGACGTGATCTGGGCCATGACCACGCGCATGGACCCCGCCCGTGACACGGTGATGATCGAGAACACGCCCATCGACTACCTGGACTTTGCCTCCCCCGTCTCCGGCCTCGGTTCCAAGATCGGCTTCGACGCCACCAACAAGTGGCCCGGCGAAACCACCCGCGAATGGGGCACGCCCATCGTCATGGACGAGGCAGTCAAGCGGCGCGTCGACGAGATGTGGGAAAAGCTGGGGATATAAGTGGCCAGTGGCAAGTCTCAAGTGGCAAGGACAGACGTGTTTTCCTTGCCACTAACCACTTGAGACTTGCCACTGCGCTTATATCGTCCACACTCTTGGATCGGGCCTGAAGCCGAATCGAACAAGAGGGGAATCCGCATGCGTCACATCATGGTGCTCAACGCCAAGGGTGGTTCAGGCAAGACCACGCTGGCGACCAATCTTGCAGCCTATTACGCGAGTACCGGCAAGGACGTGGTGCTGGCCGATTTCGACCCCCAGGGTTCAAGTCTCGCCTGGCTGGAGGCGCGCGGGGCGGGACGGCCCAGGATCCATGGCATTGCCGCGGCCGATGACGGGCTCAAGGGCGTGCGCAAGGCGGACGTGATGATCATGGATTCCCCGGCGGCGGTGCACGGCAAGGAGCTGAGCGGGCTGCTGCGTCGTGCGGAGACCGTGCTCATCCCGGTGCTGCCCTCGCCCATCGACATGCGCGCGGTGGCGAAATTCATCCACGAGGTGAAGGACTCCGCGCCGGTCTCCGGGAAGAAGGTCAAGCTCGCCCTGGTGGCCAACCGGGCGCGCGAGGTGACCAACATCTACTGGGAACTGGAGGCATTCCTAGGCACCCTCAAGATACCCTTCCTCACCCACCTGAGGGATTCCATGAACTACATCCGCGCCGCCGAGCGCGGCATCGGCATCCACGAGATGGCCCCCTATGCCACCGCCCTGGACCGCGAGCAGTGGAAGCCCCTCATCAGCTGGCTCAACAGCAAACGTAGCCAGCCCTGACGCCATGCTGATCACCTTCAAGACCCCAGCCCACGGCGACCTTACCTTCTTCGGTGATGTGGCCCAGGAGTTCATCCGTATCATGGGCCACAGCGGCAGCGTGCCCGGTGCCCTGGATGCGCAGGATGTGCCAGCGGCGCTGCAGAGCCTGCGTGCCGCGCTGGAACGCGGCGAACTTTCCGCACACCGGGACACACGTGGTGAAGAAGAGGCCGAGCAGGATGAGGACGAGATTCCCGTGCCGCTTCAACATCGCGCCCTGCCGCTGATCGAGCTCTTGGAGGCCGCCGCCGCGTCCCGCCAGTACGTCATGTGGGAATCGAAGTAGTTAAACCCAGGAGGTTTTCAGCCCATGCCCTACGTGAACATCAAGATCACCCGCGAGGGTGCCACCCGTGAACAGAAACAGGCCCTGATCCAGGGCGCGACGCAGTTGCTGGTGGATGTGCTGGGCAAGAACCCCAAGACCACCGTGGTGGTGATCGAGGAGGTGGACACGGACAACTGGGGCGTGGGCGGCGAGAGCATCAGCGTGCGACGCGCCCGGGGAGAATAGCCAGTCCGGACTGGCCGTTAAAACGCACAGGGGGTGAACGAACCGCTGTAGTTCACCCCCTGTGATCTATCTTCGGGGACAGGGTAGGGTCAGGGACTCTACCCCTTCCCTGTCAGCCCGCGCTCTGGGTCGGGGTCTTCTTCTTCACGCGGCGACGCTTGGGCCGTGCAGCGGCGCGCAGCTTCTTCGCCAGGGCGGTTTCCATCTTGCCCAGTTCGCGCTCGGCGGCCTTCTCCAGGCGCGTGGCGCGAGCCATGAGCTGCGACATCCAGTTGCTGAGCTGCTTGTGCTCGGCGATCGCGCCCTTGACGGCTTCCTTGGCCTTGCGCACTTCATCATTGGCCTTCGCCAGAGCATTGCGGGCGGCTTCCTTGGCCTTGCCGCTGGTGGCGGCGACGCGGGCCTTGGCCTTCTCGACGCGCTCGGCCAACTTCGCATGCTTGCTGTTGGCGGAAGCGATCTTCGCCTCGGCGCGTTCGACGTCCTTACCGGCGCGTTCGATGGCGCGGCCGAAAACGGTACCGGGGGCGACGTTCCTCTGGGGCTTCTTGCGGGCTTTCTTTTTGACGGCCATGTAGGACTCCAGACGTGTGAATTTGGATGTTTTTTCAACGCCGGTGAGGGCGTGGTCAACAGGAGTCTATAACACGTTGAGGAAAACCGCTAAAAACTCACGCAACAGAATGCATGATCAGCGCGGCCCACAGCGCGCATCGGTGTGGAAAAAAGGATCGAAACGGGATTCTTCGGTGAACTCATCGAGCATCACGACTGCGTGCAAGAGGGACGGAAGCGGCGGACTGGAAACATCACGACGAACATGCGCTCTGCACAAATACAGTGTGCCGAGGCGACAGGGCACAGGCATGGTTAGGAAGTCGTGCAATGAAAGCCTGCCTGTAGGAGGCCCGACCCCGGGCCGAATGACTCAAGACACAATAGCGAACCGCGAAGGACGCGAAGGCATGCGCCAAGGGCACGAGGACGATCTTTCAATGTCAGACGCTTGGCGACCTTCGCGCATACCTTGGCGTCCTTCGCGGTTCGCTTGTTTTCTGCATGCGCCACCATTCGGCCCTGGGTCGGGCCTCCTACAGGGAACAGATGGTCAGCCGTAGAGGCACAGGTAGGCGGTGTCCACCGCCACCTTGAGCTGGAACTTCTCCTTGGCCTGCACCTGGAAACTGTCGCCCTGGGCAAAGGTAATCCAGTCATCATGGCCAGGCAGCTTCACGGTCAGCGCGCCGCTCACCACGGTCATGGTCTCCCGTTCGGCGGTGCCGAATTCATACTCGCCCGGGGCCATCACGCCCACGGTGGCGGGCAGGCTCTCGGTCTGGAAGGCGATGGACATCACCTTGCCGTCGAAATACTGGTTGGTCTTGAACATGGATTAGGCTCCACAGGGTTGGCGGTGCGAAAGTATGCCATGAGCCCATGAAACCCGCTGCCCTATTCGGGGTCAGTGAAACAACGGACACACGATAGATGAGGATGCCATCCATGAGCTTTAAGACCGAACATCAGCCCGGCATGACCGAAACCCCCGCCCCCGAGACCCGCGGCTTTCGCCTCAACCACAGCATGTTGCGGGTGAAGGATCCCGAGCGCTCACTGGCCTTCTACAGCCGGGTGTTCGGCATGCGACTGCTGCGCAAGCTGGACTTTCCGGAACTGGATTTCTCCCTATACTTCCTCGCCGCCCTGGACGAGGGCGAGACCGTGCCCGAGGAGGTGGGCGAGCGTACCCGCTGGACCTTCTCCCAGCGGGGCATCCTGGAGCTGACCCACAACTACGGCACCGAGAACGACCCGGACTTCCATTACCACGACGGCAACGCCGAGCCCCAGGGTTTCGGCCACATCTGCTTCGCCGTGCCGGACCTGGATGCCGCCGTGAAATGGCTGGACCAGAACCAGGTGAAATTCGTGAAGCGCCCCGAGGACGGCGCCCTCAAGGACGTGGCCTTCGTCACCGACCCGGACGGTTACTGGATCGAGATCCTGGAGCCGGCGCGGCTGGGCAAGCTGGGTCTGTGAAAGCAGTCTCAAGTGGCAAGTCTCAAGTGGCAAGGATGGAAAGCGGGCCTGCTGGCGGGGGTCCTGGTCATGCTCGCCGCCTGCGTGCCGGTGCGGGTGGCGCCGGGTGAGGCGGTGAAGACGCCGGTGATCGAGGACGGTGCGCTGATCGCCCGGGACGGTGCGCGGCTGCCGGTGAGCCGCTTCGTGGCCGAGACGCCCCGGGCGGTGATCGTCGCCCTGCACAGCTTCCGGGACTACCGCGGCGCCTACGATCAGCTGGGGCCCTGGTTCGCTTCGCGCGGCATAGATCTCGTGGCCATGGACCAGCGGGGTTTCGGCGAGGCACCGCACCGGGGTTACTGGGCCGGCGAGCAGGCCATGCTCGATGACGTGCGCGATCTCGTCGCGGTGATCAACCGTGAACAACCGGGCCTGCCCGTGTACCTGATGGGCGAGAGCATGGGCGGATCCGTGGCCCTGGCGCTGATGGGCGATGGGCAGGCGCCGGCGGTGGCGGGGTTGATCCTCGCCGCCCCCGGGGTGCGCGAGGGGATCCCCGCCAAGCCCTTCTGGGACGGGGCGCTGTGGCTGTCCGAGCGACTCGCGCCGGGACTCACGGTGCCCATCCGCCAGGACTACGACGGCGTGCTGGCACCGGAGGCGGTGGCCCGTTTCCGGGACGATCCGAAGGTGCTGCGTCGCATCCGTACCGATACCTATGTGGGACTGGTGTGGCTGGCGGAGACCGCCTCCCGGCGTGCGGACCGGGTGCGGGTGCCCATGCTAGTGCTCTACGGCAAGCCGGACCGCACCATCCGCCAGGAGGCCATCTGTCACCTGGTGCGGCGTCACGCCACCGGCGAGGTGGACCTGCGTATCCGCGACCACTGGCCGTACTTGCTGCTGCACGGCCCGGACCGGGAGGCCGTGGCCGGGGAGATCCTCGCCTGGCTGGATGGCGAGCGAAGTGAATACGCCGTGAACCGTCACTGCCCCGCCTGATCCCGTACAATTCCCCGCCATGCATCCCCGACGCACGCTTCTGCCCCTGTTGTTGCTGCTGGCCCTGGTCCTCTCCGGCTGCGGCCGGGAGTTGCCGCCGCCGGAGGAGCGCATCCGTGCCCTGGTCAGTGAGGCCCGGGAGGCCGCCGAGGCCCGGGATCTCTCCGCCCTGCGCAATCTGATCGCTGACGATTACCGGGATGCCCAGGGCCGGGAGAAGGGCGACCTGGTGAACGTCCTGCGGGTGCTGTTCCTGCGTCACCAGTCGGTGCACCTGTTCACCCGGGTGGGCGAGATCGGTTTCCCCGAACCGGGCCTGGCCACGGTGACCGTGTACGTGGCCATGGCCGGGCGGCCCTTCCCGGAACAGGACATCGGCCTGCTGCGCGCCGACCTGCACCGCTTCGACTTCACCCTGCGCGAGACCCGCGGTGGTGACTGGCAGGCGGTGGACATCGTCTGGCGCCGCCCCGACCGGGCCGACTGGCCCTTCTGAACCAGGAGTTTCCATGGGCAACGAGTCCCGAACCGTGCTGGTGCTGGGGGCGAGCCCCAAGCCGGAACGCTTCGCCCACAAGGCCATCCTGGCGCTGACCCGCCATGGCCACCGGGTCATCCCGGTGGGTCCGCGTCCCGGGGAGATCGGCGGCTGGCCGGTGCGCCAGCGGCTCGACGAGGTGGACGAGCCGGTGCACACGCTGGCCCTGTACCTGGGACCGGCCAGAAGCGCGCAGGAGATCAACGCCATCCTGGCCCTGGCGCCACAGCGGGTGATCCTCAACCCGGGCACCGAGTCCGCCGAGCTGGAAGACGCCCTGGACGGGGCAGGCATCGCCTGGGTGCACGACTGCACCCTGCTGATGCTGGACGGCGGGCGGTTCTGAGGCGCACGGCCCGGTGGGCGACTGGTGGCGACCCGAGCACTGGTGGAACGAGGACAACGCCCTGTGGGTGCTGTTCGCCAGCGCCTTCGTCTCCAGCACCCTGCTGCCGGGTTCCTCGGAAGGGGTGCTGGCCGCCTCGCGCCTGAGCGGCTTCGATCCCTGGAACCTGCTGTGGGTGGCGACCCTGGGCAACACTCTGGGCGGCCTGACCAACTGGTGGCTGGGCCGGTGGATCGCCACCCGCTACCCGGCCCGGCGGCTGGTCAGGGCGGAGCAGGAAAAGGCCCTCGAGCGGGTGCGCCGCTTCGGCTGGCCGGTGTTGCTGCTGTCCTGGCTGCCGGTCATCGGTGACCCCCTGTGCCTGGCCGCCGGCTGGCTGCGGGTGAACTTCTGGCTCAGCGCCCTGGCCATCGCCATCGGCAAGGCGGCCCGTTATGCCCTGCTGCTGTGGCTGATCCCGGTGGCGGGGTGAGCGGCGTCCGGTCAAAAAGCATTCAACGCAAAGGCGCGAAGACGCAAAGAACGCAAAGCTTTTAATCAGAAGATCTTTTTTGCGTCTTTGCGCCTTTGCGTTGAGGCCTTTCAACAGAGGCCCCTTTCGAAGCCCAAAATGCCAGTGTGCTAAAATGGCACACCCATGCATTCCAGGGGACCGCTTCTCATGGGTCTGCCTTCCGTTTCTCCCGTCAGTCTTCGCACCGCCCTGCTCGCCTTCGTGCTACTGCCCCTGCTGGGGGTGATGTTGCTGGTGGGCGCCTCCGGACTGCGCGCCGTGGAGGCGCGCCTGGAGGCGCGCATGCAGCAGGACATCGAGCTGGTGGCCCGGGCCATCCAGCTGCCCCTGAGCCATGCCCTGGAACGGGATAGGCGGGGCAGCGTGCAGCAGTCCCTGGATTCCGCCTTTCGCATCGACCAGGTCTACGGCGCCTATGTCTACGACGCCGCCGGGGAGCTGGTGGCCGCCAGCGGTCCGCGCAGCCCCTCCATGGCCATCCGCCAGCAGGCCCGGGACCTGACCATCGGCGGCAGCCAGGGGCTCTACCAGGAACAGCCCGGCGGCCCGGTGTATTCCTTCTTCCTGCCGCTCACCGATGCCGGCGGGCGCATCAACGGCCTGCTCCAGGTGACCCGCCACGGGGCGGACTTCCGGGAGGACCTGGCACAGTTGCGCGGCCAGGCCCTGGCCCTGCTGGCGGGGCTCACCCTGCTGTTCCTGGGTGTGGTCGTGCTGGGCCACCAGCGCGCCGTGGGCCGGCACGTGGACCAGATGGTCAAGGCCATGGCCCGGGTGACCGCCGGTGAGCGGCGCTGCCGGGTCACGCCCGCCGGGCCCCAGGAACTGCGCGGTCTCGCCAAGGCCATGAACGCCATGCTGGACAGCACCGAGCGTTCCGAGGCGGCCCTGGCCCGGCAGCAGGACGAACAACGGGCCCTGGAGGCGCGGCTGCGGGAATCGGAGAAGCTCGCCGCCATCGGCCAGCTGGCCGCCGGCGTGGCCCACGAGCTGGGCTCACCCCTGGGGGTGATCGATGGCAAGGCGCAACGCGGCCTGCGCCGGCTGACGGACGACGACCCCCTCAAGGCCGACCTGGGCGAGATTCGCGCCGAGGTGGCACGCATGGGTGGCATCGTGCGCCAGCTGATGGACTTCGGTCGGCGCAATCCCCTGCATCGGCGCCCGGAATCCCTGCCGGCGCTGGTGCGCGCCGAGGCGCGACGTGTGACCCAGGGGGGCGGCCGGGTGGCGGTGGAGGTGCAGGACGGCGGCGAGATGCCGCCCCTGCCCCTGGACCGGCCTCGCCTGGAGCAGGCCCTGGGCAACCTGCTGCGCAATGCCGTTCAGGCGGCCCGTTCCCGGGTGCGCGTGGCCTGGTCCCATGATGACCGGCAGGCCCGGGTGGTGGTGGAAGACGACGGACCGGGCATCGAACCGTCGGTGCGTGCGCGGCTGTTCGAGCCCTTTTTCACCACCAAGGCGGTGGGCGAGGGCACGGGCCTGGGCCTGTCCGTGGCCCTCGGGGCGGTGAGTGAGCACGGCGGCATGCTTGTCGTGGACCGAAGCCCCCTGGGCGGCGCCCGCTTCACCCTCAGCCTGCCCCGGGAGGCCGACCATGACTGAGGCGAAGGCACGCATCCTTGTGGTGGAGGATGACACCGGCCACCGCGGCCTGCTGCGCGACGAGCTGACGGACGCCGGTCACCAGGTCACCGCCGTGGCCGATGCAGAGGCCGCCCTGGCGCAGCTGGATGCGGACAGCTTCGACCTGGTGCTGAGCGACCTGCGCCTGCCCGGGGCGAGCGGCCTGGAGCTGCTGGCCCGCTGCCGGCGCATGGCCGCCGCCCCGGGTTTCATCATCATCACCGCCTTCGGCACCATCCCCCAGGCGGTGCAGGCCCTGCGGGAAGGTGCGGACGACTTCCTCACCAAGCCCGTGGACCTGGAGCACCTGGTGCTGGCGGTGGGGCGGGTGTTGCGCCACCGTGCCCTGCAGGCGGAGGTATCCCGTTACCGGGCGCTGCTGAACGGCGGCGATTTCCACGGCCTGATCGGATCGAGCCCGCCCATGCTGGAACTGTTCGAGGCCATCCGGCGCATCGCCCGGGCCCCGGGGCCGGTGCTGATCACCGGCGAGTCCGGCACCGGCAAGGAGCTGGTGGCCCGGGCGGTGCACGCCGAAAGCGAGCGCGCCGAGGGACCCTTCGTGGCCATCAACTGCGCCGGCATCCCCATGGAGTTGCTGGAGTCGGAGCTGTTCGGCCATGTGGCTGGCGCCTTCAGCGGCGCCACCGGTGCCCGCAAGGGCCTGTTCGCCGAGGCGCATGGCGGCAGCCTGCTGCTGGACGAGATCGGCGAGATGCCCGTGACCATGCAGGCCAAGCTGCTGCGCCTGCTCCAGGACGGGCGGGTGCGCCCGGTGGGCAGCAATCGGGAGCAGCCCGCGGACGTGCGCATCCTGGCCGCCACCCACCGGGACCTGGCGTCCCTGATCCGGGACGGCGATTTCCGCGAGGATCTGTTCTATCGCCTGGAGACCTTCCATCTCGCGGTCCCGCCCCTGCGGGCGCGGGGCGAGGACGTGGAGCGCCTGGCCCTGGCCTTCCTGCGCCGGGCCGCCGCCGCCCAGGGCCGGGCCATCCGCGGCATCACCCCCGAGGCCCTGCGCGCCCTGCGCCGCTACCCCTACCCGGGCAACGTGCGCGAACTGGCGAGCATCCTGGAGCGGGCGGTCACCTTCTGCCGGGGCGAGGAGATCACCGAGGCAGACCTGCCCGAGCGCGTGCTTGAAGATGCCGCGCGTTCAGCGGGGTCTGAGGCCCTGTGGGGGGATGCGGAGTCCCTGCCCACCCTGGCCCAGGTGGAGGAGCGCTACATCCGCCACGTGCTGGAGCGGGTGGGCGGCAACAAGCGGCAGGCGGCCAGGCTGCTGGGTATCGGACGGCGCACCCTGTACCGGCGCCTGGGGGAGGGCTGACACGGTCCGGGCTGACCCATGTGTCAGGATGACACGGCTTTCGGGCCAAGCTGCCCGCCAGAGACCCGGGCGAGAAAGCATTGATAAACATGAAGTTGTACGGGATGCCGTGGCTCGGGAAAGGGCTGGCATGGTGTCTGCAACGTATACGGTGAACATTCACAGCAACGATCCGGAGGATCCATGCCCAAGACATTCCGCAAGCTTCCCCTCGCCATTGCCCTCGCCGCCGCCTTCGGTTTCTCCGCCGCCGCCCATGCCCAGGGCCAGCCCCAGCAGGGTGACCCGAGCTACGGCGCCCAGCCGCCGGCCGGCATGGAGCAGCAGGGTGCGCAGATCGACCCCCAGACCCTGGACCGCTTCGTGGACGCCTTCGTGGCCGTGCAGGAGATCCGCCAGGACTTCTCAGAGCGCCTGCAGGGCGTGGAGGACGAGGCCGAGGCCCAGGCCATGCAGCAGGAGGCCCAGGAGGAAATGATCAGCGCCGTGGAGGACAAGGGCCTGAACGTGGAGGAGTACAACCAGGTGGCCATGGCCCTGCAGTCCGACCCGGCCATGATGCAGCGGGTCCAGCAGATGGCCGAAGAGCGCATGTAAGCCGCACAAAAAAGCCCCGCCCCTCAAAGGAGGGGCGGGGCTTTTTTGTGGGCAGAGACAAGAGGCAAGTTGCTAGAGGCAAGAAAAAGCAGCGGCGTGGGTCGGGCTTCAGCCCGACGACCGATGCGTATGGAGACCGCCGTTGTCGGCCTGAAGGCCGACCTACAGGTCAGGCTCCTCCCGCAGGGCATCCCGGATGCCGGATTCGATGTCGGGGTAGCGCAACTGGACGCCCAGGGCCTGGAGGCCCTTTTCCGCCTTGATGATTCTGGATTCGCGGATAAAGGACATCATGGCCGGGGAGATGTGTTTGTCCGCTTCGGAGAGCGGCACGCAGGGGGGGCGTTCAAGGCCCGCCAGGTCGGCCACGGTGTAGATGAAGTCGGTCATGGAGGCGTGCTGGCCGTCGCCCACGTTGAACACGTCGCCGGGTTCGCCCCGCTCCAGGGCGGCGATGCACAGGCTGGCCAGGTCCTCGGCGTGGATGCGGTTGCCGGGCGGCGCCTCGTCGGGGCAGACCACCGGGGTGCGGTTGCGGATGCGCTCCAGGGGCAGGCGGCCGGGGCCGTAGATGCCCGGCACCCGCAGGATCACCACCGGCGTGCCGTGCGCGGCCATGAAGGCGCGTAGCTGGTTCTCGGCATCCATGCGCCGGCGGGCCCGGTCGGTCTGGGGTTGCGTGGGGGTCTCCTCGGTGACCTCGGCGCCCCGCTGGTCGCCGTACACGCCCGTGGTGCTCACGTAGACGATACGCGCCGGGGGCTGCGCCGCGCAGGTGGCGAGGAAGCCGCCCATGCGCGGATCGCTGATGCCCGGCTCCGGGGGCTGGGCCAGGTAGATCACCGGCCTGCCTGCCAGGGGGATGTCGGCCGCCTGTTCCGGGATGTCCAGGTCGGCACGGTGCACGGGGATACCCTCGGCCGCCAGGCGCTCGGCGCGCTCGGCGCGCTCGGTGCTGCGCACCACTGCCAGGACCTCGCGGCCGCGGGCCATGAGTTGCCGGGCGGCGCGCAGGCCCACGTCGCCACAGCCGATGATCACTACAGGTTCCAAGGTTTTTCCCCTTGCGCAGATGGGCGAGAATAGCGGGCTTTGATTCTACACTCCCCGGCCGCCCGGCCGGGCGCATCAAGGAACCCCCCCATGAGCTTTGAGATCACCATCCGGCCCAGCGGTCACGTGTTCGAGGCCGAGGACGACGAGACCATCCTGGAGGCGGCCCTGCGCCAGGGCTTCGCCCTGCCCTACGGCTGCCGCAACGGGGCCTGCGGTTCCTGCCTGGGCAGGGTGCTGTCCGGCGAGGTGGACCACGGCCCGAAGCGCCCGCCGGCGCTCAGCGAGAAGGACGAGGCCGAGGGCAAGGCCCTGTTCTGCCAGGCCATCGCCATGAGTGACCTGGAGATCGAGGTGCGCGAGATCGGCGCGGCCCGGGACATCGTCATCAAGACCCTGCCCTGCCGGGTGGTGAAGCTCAACCGGCTGAACCACGACGTGATGGAGATGCAGCTCAAGCTGCCGGCCACCGAGCGCCTGCAGTTCCTGGCGGGACAGTACATCGACGTGCTGCTCAAGGACGGCCGCCGGCGCAGCTTCTCCCTGGCCAACGCCCCGCACCGGGACGAGTTCCTGGTGCTGCACGTGCGCCACGTGCCCGGCGGCGTGTTCACCGACCAGGTGTTCGGCGAGATGAAGGAAAAGGCCCTGATGCGTATCGAGGGCCCCCTGGGCAGCTTCTTCCTGAGGGAAGAGTCCGAGCGCCCTGTCCTGCTGATGGGCGGCGGCACCGGTTTCGGCCCGCTCAAGGCCATCCTGGAACACGCCTTCGAGATCGGCGTGGCGCGCCCCCTGCACCTGTTCTGGGGTGTGCGCGCGAAGCGGGATCTGTACATGGATGCCCTGCCCCGGCAGTGGGCCGAGGCCCACGATAATTTCCGCTACACCCCGGTGCTCTCCGAGCCCCAGGCCGAGGATGCCTGGACGGGCGAGACCGGCTTCGTGCACGAGGCCCTGCTGCGCCAGTATCCGGACCTCGCCGGCTTCGACGTCTACATGAGCGGCCCGCCGCCCATGATCCAGGCCGCCCGGGCCGCGTTCGCCGCCGCCGGCCTGCCGGAGGAGCAGCTGTATTTCGATTCCTTCGAGTACGGGGAGAAAGGAAGTGGCTAGTGGCTAGTCTCAAGTGGCAAGGGAAAGCCTTAACGGTCTACCTTGCCACTTGAGACTTGCCACTGCCTTTATTCGGCCAGGCGCAGGCCATCCCGATAGCAGGCCTGGGCACGCTCGTTCTCGCCCATCTCTTCCAGCAGTTCCGCCAGTTCCCGGTAGGTCTCAGGAAGCGGGCGCAGGCCGGTGCTGGCCTCCAGGTAGGCCCGGGCCTTGCCCCAGAGCTTCGCCCGTCGGGCCAGGCGGCCCAGGGTCAGCAGCAGGGCGGCGTCCCGGCCGTGCTGCTTCGACCAGCCCTCGGCGGTCTCCAGGGCCCGGGCAGGGTCTTCCACCGGCAGGGTGCCGTAGAGATGCACCAGGCCCTCGTCCCAGCCGGACTTGAGCGCGCTGCGCAGCAGGTGCTCGGCCTGGTTGATCTCCTTGAGGCGGATCAGGGCCCGGGCATGGGCCTCCACCAGCCGCGGACGGTGGCGGGCATCCCGAGGCAGCCGCTCCCAGAGGCGGCGCACGGCGTCGGCATCGGCGGCCTTGGCGAGCAGTTCCCGGGTGGCGCGGTTTTCCATGTCCGCCAGGTCCGTCTCCGGGAGGACCTTGGCGCGGCGCAGTTCCGGCAGCAGCTCGAACAGGGCGGCACAGTCGTTGAGTCGTTCGTGCAGCCGGGCGCGCAGCTTGAGCAGGTAGCGGTGCCGGGGCACCAGCTCGTTCAGGTGGTTGAGGGTGGCCAGGGCCTGTTCATGCTGGCCGTGGGCGATCTGCAGCTCCGCCTGGGTCAGCTCCACAGCCACGTCGGAGCCGGACTCGCAGCGGCTGGCCTCGGCCAGGTAGTGATCCCGGCGGGTGTAGGCGCCCAGCATCTGGGCGGCGCGGGCGGCGCTCAGCCAGTGGATCAGCGGGGTCTGGGAACGGCGCGCGGAGCGCACCAGGAGCTTCTCGGCCCGTTCCCAGCGGCCCTCGGCCATCTCGATGAGGCCCTGGTTGAGACCGCGCCGGGCGGCCTCGGCCTGATGGCGTCGGCGCATATCACGCACCCCGCCGGGCAGGCCCCAGAGACGGGTGAGCAGGCGCAGCAGCAGGTACAGGCCGAAGAACAGCAGCACCAGCGCCACCAGGAAGACCGCCAGGGAGGTCTCCACGCTCAGGTTGCCGTAGGCCAGCAGGGCGTAGCCCGGCTCGGTGAGGAAGAAGTGGGTCACCCCGGCGGTGACCAGCAGGGCGATGAGCAGGAGGAACAGCAGGCGCAGCATGGGGGCTTATCCTTCCAGCTCGTCCAGCAGGGTGAAGGAGCCGCTGATGTCCGGCGGCTCGGGGCGCAGGGTCACCCCTTTGAGGGCCTGCAGGCGCTCCCGCAGGCCGGCCCCTGCCGCGGCGTCGAAATGCTCGTCCAGCAGGGCGGTGGCCCCGTCCAGATGGCGCTGGAATTCGGCGTCGTCGCGACGCAGCACGGCGATGCGCGCGGCCTCCAGGCGCAGGGTCAGGAGCTGGCGCAGGAACAGTTCCACCTCGGCATCGGGCAGGCCGCGGATGGGCTCCGCATGGCGTCGGATGGAGATGTGCTCGGACAGGGCGGCGCGGATCTCGCTGTAGGCCTGCACCCACCAGGGGGCCTCCGCGTCGGCGCCTTCGCCGGCGATCAGGCCCCGGTCCTCGGCGCCCAGGCCGACGTCCTGAGGGACCTGACCCTTGAGCGGGATCGGGCGAAGCTCCGAGGCCAGGCGCTCCAGGCGCAGCGCAATGCCGGGGATGTCCGGGCGGGCCATGTCCTCCAGGGCCTGGACCTCGGCGGCGATGGCCTCGCGCACCGGCAGCAGGCGCGGATCGCCCAGCTCGGCCAGGATCTCGTCGGCGGCCGCCAGGGCGCGCAGGGCGCCGTCCGGGTCGTCCATCAGGCGCAGGCGATGGGCGGCCATGCGCTGCAGGTGCTTGACCTCCATGAGCTGCCAGCCCCGCTCCTGGCGGGTGGTGCGATCCTGCAGCCGGGTCAGGCCCTGCTCCACCGTGCCGAGGCGGGTGTCGATGCGCGCGGACAATTCCTCGCGGCTGGCGGTCTCGCGCCCCAGCCCCGCATCGAGCCGGCCCAGGCGCTCATCCCGGGCCTGCAGCTCGGCGGAGAGCCGTTCCAGCTGGCGGGCCTGGTCCGTGCGCACGTCTTCGCCCTGTTGCCAGAGGTAGAACAGGGCGGCGCCCACGCCCAGGGACAGCAGGAAGGCCAGGCTGGCGATCAGCAGGGCGGCGAACTGGCCGCGGGCGGGGGAAGCGGCGCGGGCCGGTGTGTCGGCGGGTTTCGCCGGCGTGGGGGTGGACTTGCTCACCGTGGGTTCTTCCTTGCCGCCGGCTACAGCGGAGGCGGTGCGCTCGGGCTTGGGTTCGCCCTTCCTGGCGCCGCCCTTGCGGCCGGGCCTGGATTCGGCGGCGGGGGACGCGCCAGGCTTGGCGCTGGAGGATTCGGTCGTGGCGGACTCGCTGCCGGTGACGGCGGCCTCGGCCTTGTCCTCGGCGCCTGCGCCCTTGTCCTTGTCCTTGTCCTTGTCATTGCTCATGCTGCGGCTCCCGGGCCTTTGCCCATTGCAACACTGCCTGCATCATCGATTCATCGCTGGGGTCCTCGGCCACCCAGGGGTCGCCTTTGAAGCCCAGTTCCCGTGCCGTCTCCACCATGCGCGGCGCGCCCACCAGCAGGGGCGTCTTGCGCAGCCACATGCGGCCCAGCTTGCCCACCATGTCGAACAGGTTGCGCAGGCCCTCGCTGCTGGTGCTGGTCACCAGGTGCAGTTCGCCCCGGGACCAGTGGATCATGAGTTTGCCCGTGTCCGCATCGGGGCGGCCGCGCCGGTAGGCCTCGGCATATTCCACCACTGCTCCCCGTTCTTTTAGCGTATCCCCCAGCAGTTCGCGTCCGCCGTCGCCGCGAAAGATCACAATGCGCTTGCCGGCCACGTCCTGCAATTCGGGTTCTTCCAGCAGGGCCTCGCTGTCGAAGCGCCGGGGCGGACAGATGTGGGCCGGATGGCCGGCCCGGGCCAGTTCCTGGGCGGATTTCTGGCCCACGGCGCCAATGCGCAGATGCTCCGGCCAGGGGCGCCGGGCATGGATGCGGTTCACGGCCATGGACACGGCGTTGGGGCTGATGAAGATGGCGATGTCGAACGCGTCCAGCCGGTCGATCAGGGCGTCCAGCCGGCCGCTGTCCCGGGGCTCCAGGATCTCCAGCACCGGGAAGCGCAGGGGCACGCCTCCGGCCTGCTCGATCATGCGGCAGAAGGCCTCGGCCTGGTGGGCCGGGCGGGTCACCAGCACGCCGGCACCCTTGAGCGGTCCGATGACGGCTTGCTGCTGCGGCTGGCTCATGACCGGTCCGCGTCCGGGCCCAGGCCCAGTTCGGCCAGGATCGGGCCGGCGCCCTCGTGGAGCAGGAGATCCGCCACGGCCCGGCCCAGGGCCTCGGCCTCGGCGCGGGGGCCGGACAGCTCGGCGCGCAGGATCAGGCTGCCGTCCGGCTCACCCACCAGGCCACGCAGGCGCAGGGTGTCGGCGTCGGTGAGTTCCGCGTAGCCGGCGATGGGCACCTGGCAGCCGCCGTTGAGGCGTGCGTTCATGGCCCGCTCGGCGGCCACGCGCACGTGGGTGTCCGGGTCGTCCAGATTGCCGATCAGGGCCATGACATCCGGGTCGTTCTCCCGGCACTCGATGCCGATGGCCCCCTGGCCGATGGCGGGCAGGCTCTGCTCCGGGGTGATCTCCGAGGCGATGCGCGCCTCGAAACCCAGGCGCTTGAGACCCGCGGCGGCCAGGATGATGGCGTCGAACTCGCCGGCGTCGAGCTTCGCCAGGCGGGTGTTGACGTTGCCGCGCAGGTCGAGGATCTGGAAATGGGGATGGTCGTGGCGCAGCTGGCACTGGCGGCGCAGGCTGGAGGTGCCTACCCGGGCGTCCCGGGGCAGCTCGTCCAGGCTCTGGTAGGTGTTGGAGACGAACGCGTCCCGGGGGTCCTCCCGGTCCAGGATCACCGGCAGGCACAGGCCATCGGGCAGTTCCATGGGCACGTCCTTCATGGAGTGCACGGCGATATCGGCGCGACCCTCCAGCAGGCCGTTCTCCAGCTCCTTCACGAACAGGCCCTTGCCGCCCACCTTCGCGAGCGGGGTGTCCAGGATGCGGTCACCCTGGGTGGTCATGCCCACCAGCTCGACCCGCACTCCGGGATGGTGGGCCTTCACCAGGGCGGCGACGTGTTCCGCTTGCCAGACGGCCAGCGGGCTCTTGCGGGTGGCGATGCGAAGGGTGTCCAGGGGCATGAATGTGGGCGTCCAGGTTGAAGAGCGGATTGAACTTAAGGCTGCCCCATGGCGTCCTACGAGGCAAATAGGCGATTATATCCATTTATGCCTGACCACGGGATTGACTGATGAAGAACCTGTTCCGCGCACTGATCGTCTTGGCCGCCCTGCTGGGCGTGGTGACCTGGGCCCAGTCGGGCAGCCGGGACGCCGAGGGCGAACTGCTGCGCGAGATCACCGACCTGCGCGAGGAGGCGGCCCATGGCCTGCCGATCCTGGTGGAGTTCGCCCTGCACGCCTGCCCCTACTGCCGGGTGGCGGAGGAGGAATTCCTCAAGCCCATGATCCGCAGTGGCGCCTACGAAGACCGGGTGCTGATCCGCAAGCTGTCCATGGACCGCAGAACGGTGATCGATTTCGACGGTCAGGAGATCCGCACCCATGAACTGGCCGCCCGCTACGGCGCCCGCCTGGCCCCCACGGTGGTGGTGCTGAGCCCCGAGGGCGAACTGCTGTCCCGCCCGGTGGTGGGTCTGAAGACCGTGGATTTCTACGGCGGCTACCTGGACCGGGCCATCGATGAGGCCGAACAGGCCATGGCCGAGCGCGGCCATGGGGAACTGGCCGCAGCCCAGTAAACGTGATTCCATGGCCGGCGATGGTCGGCCCATTCAGGTGCTTGTGCAGATCCGACGGCACCACCCCGTAGCAGACCCGAGCCTGAGTCTGCGCCCATCCGGGCCTGCCAGTTCGCGGCGGGGTCGCCGCTCCTACCGGACACGCGCTGCCGCCCAGCAACGGGGTTGCCCCGCGTAGTAGCGGCGACCCCGCCGCGAACGCCGCAGCCAGTCATACCGCCGCGCTTAGGCCCGGGGTCTGCCGACTACAGGGACTTGAGGAACTTGCGCACCTCGGCCACGTGACGGCGGCTCACCTCCAGGCGCTCTCCGGTGCCCTTGAGCACCACCTCGAAACACCCCTGCGCGTTCTTCTCCATGCCGCCGAAGCTGTGCTTTGCCACCAGGGCGTTGCGGTGGATGCGCAGGAAGTTGTCGGCGAACTCCTCTTCCAGTGATTTGAGCGGTTCCTCGATGAGCACCTCGCCGCCCGTGTGGCGTACGGTGACGTATTTCTGGTCCGCCTGGAAAAAGTGGATGTCCTCCACCGGGATCAGCTCCAGGTTGCCGCGCACCCGGGCGCAGATGTGGCTGCGACTGGATTGACCCACGGTTCCGCCCAGCGCACCCATCTGCGCCTTGTTGGGCCGGCTGGCCGCCTCAAGGGCCGCCTTGAGCCGCTCGCCGCGCACGGGCTTGAGCAGGTAGCCCACGGCGTGGGTCTCGAAGGCCTCGATGGCGTGTTCCTCGTAGGCGGTGACGAAGATGACGGCGGGCGGCGTGTCCATCTGGGAGATGTGGCGCGCCGCCTCGAGGCCGTCCATGCCGGGCATGCGGATGTCCATGAGCACGATGTCCGGCTGGGTCTCCTGGGCCAGGCGAACGGCCTGCACGCCGTTGGCGGCGGTGCCGCAGACCTCGTATTGGCTGAGGGATTCCAGCAGGGAGACCAGGCGCTCCCTGGCCGGGGCCTCGTCATCGACGACCAGTACTTTCATCAACATTCCTCCTTGGCAGGACCAGGATGACCCGGTAACGGTCGGCCTCTTCGTTCACTTCCATCAGTGCCTGGCCGCGGAAGGCCAGATCCAGGCGCTGGCGGATGTTGTCCTGGGCGATGCGGTTGCCCGGTTTGCGCCGGTTGCGGGGCGGCGCCAGCGGGTTGACCACCTCAATCTTCAGGTTCTTGTCGGAAAGACTCAAGCCGATGGTAATCTCGCCGCCCTCGGTGAGGGGCTCGACGCCGTGGTAGATGGCATTCTCCACCAGCGGCTGTAGCACCAATCCCGGCATGGGATAGTCCATGGGCAGGGCTTCGTCCAGCTGCCAGTGGACGTTCAGGCGATCGCCCAGGCGCAGGGCCTCGATGCGTATGTAGCGGCGCGCCAGCTCCAGTTCCTCGCCCAGGGTCAGGGTGTCCTTGTCGGTCAGGGTGGCGCGGAACAGGTCGGCCAGGTCCTCCACGGCCATCTCGGCCGCCTCGGGGCGCGAGCGGGTAAGGCTCGCGATGGTGTTCATGCTGTTGAACAGGAAGTGGGGACGAATACGCGCCTGCAGGGCCTGGATACGGGAGCGCGCCTCGGCCTCCACGTTCTGCTTCCACTGGTGCTGCACGTACAGATAGCGCAGGGCCACGGCGCTGACGATGGCGCTGATGGAGACCGTGCGACCCAGGAAACCCAGGTGGTCGGAGACCGGCATGTGGGGCGTCAGACCCAGGGAGCCGCCGGTCCACAGCGCCAGCAGGGAGAAGATCACCGTCACCACCAGCACGATCAGCCAGGCGGCGCCGGCGGCTTGCAGGGGCGGCAGGGGGATCAGACTACGACGGGCCAAGCACAGCACCAGCACGGTACCAAGCGCCACCCACTGCACGAACAGCGAGGTGAACGCGAGCGCCACCCAGAAACCCTCCGGCGCGGGCCCTCGCGCCAGCGCCAGGATGAAGGCCAGCAGCTGGGCGATGAGCACCACCAGGAACAGGGTGTGACTGGAGCAGAAGTTGGGCAGGAACGCACCCGCGTCCGCACCGTTGCCTGTCCCCTGGGCCGACTGCTTTTCCTCGGTCATTCGGTATCCTCCCCATCGGCTAGTGTGAAGCGCGCGGGGACGCTTGGGAAGTGTCGGTGTTCTTGCCGGCGCGAGAGTCCAAGGGACTGGGTATAATGTTGGGTTCAGACCAGCGAGGATCATCCATGAGTACCCAGCACTCCGGCGACAAGCTCTGGGGCGGTCGCTTTTCCGAGCCCACCGATGCCTTCGTCGAGGCCTTCACCGCCTCCGTGAGCTTCGACCAGCGCCTCTACCGTCACGACATCCAGGGCTCCAAGGCCCATGCGCGCATGCTCGCGCGGGTGGGTGTGCTGACCGAGGAGGAATGCGACAAGATCCACGACGGGCTGGATGCCATCCTGGCGGACATCGAGCGCGGCGACTTCGCCTGGTCCGTGGAACTGGAAGACGTGCACATGAACGTGGAGGCGCGGCTCATCGAGCGCATCGGCGACGTGGGCAAGAAGCTGCACACCGGACGTTCACGCAACGACCAGGTGGCCACCGACATCCGCCTCTACCTGCGTGAGGCCATCGACGGCCTGATGCAGGAGATCCGTCGCCTGCAGGTTGGGCTGGTGGATCTCGCCGAGCGCGAGGCGGAGACCATCATGCCCGGCTTCACGCATCTTCAGACCGCCCAGCCTGTCACCTTCGGACATCACATGATGGCCTGGTTCGAGATGCTGGAGCGCGACCACGGTCGCCTGGCCGACTGCCGCAAGCGGGTCAACGTGCTGCCCCTGGGCGCCGCCGCCCTGGCCGGCACCCCCTACCCGCTTGACCGCCACTACACTGCCGAGCTGCTGGGTTTCGATGCCGTGACCGACAACTCCCTGGATGCGGTCAGCGACCGGGATTTCGCCATCGAGTTCTGCGCCGCCGGCGCGCTGATCATGACCCACCTGTCGCGCTTCTCCGAGGAACTGATCCTCTGGGCCAGCGCCCAGTTCGGCTTCGTGGACCTGCCGGACCGCTTCTGCACCGGCTCCTCCATCATGCCCCAGAAGAAAAACCCGGACGTGCCCGAGCTGGTGCGCGGCAAGACCGGTCGGGCCAACGGCAACCTGATCGCCCTGCTCACCCTGATGAAGGGCCAGCCGCTGGCCTACAACAAGGACAATCAGGAAGACAAGGAACCCCTGTTCGACACCGTGGACACCCTGGCCGGCAGCCTGCGCGCCTTCGCCGACATGGTGCCCCACATCCAGGTGCGGCCCGAGGTCATGCGCGCCGCCGCCAGCCGAGGTTTTGCCACCGCCACGGACCTGGCCGACTACCTGGTGCGTCGCGGCATGCCGTTTCGCGACGCCCATGAGGTGGTGGGCCGCGCCGTGCGCCACGGTGTGGAGACCGGAAAAGATCTCGCCGAGATGAGCCTGGATGAGCTGCGCAAGTTCTCCAAGACCATCGAGCAGGACGTGTTCGAGGTGTTGACCCTGGAAGGCTCCGTGGCCGCCCGCAACGTGCACGGCGGCACGGCGCCGGCGCAGGTGCGCGCGCGCATCCGCGCCGCCCGGGCGAAGCTGATGCCGTTAAAGGGCTGAAGGGTGCGGTGAGGACGGCCGGGGTCTTGTCAGGCCCCGGCCTTTTTTGTGTTCAGGGGAATGACATTGTCGGCGTGCCCGGGCAGGGCCGCAGGTTCCAGGGGCGCGGGCATGTGCAGGCCGAAGCCCTGGCCGTAGTTCACGCCGATGGCCTTGAGGTGGTCCATCACCGCCTCGTGGGCCACGCATTCCGCGATGGTCTGGATGCCCATGATATGGCCGATGTGGTTGATGCTTTCCACCATGGCCCGGTTGATGGGGTCCTCGTTCATGTCGCGCACGAAGCTGCCGTCGATCTTGAGAAAGTCCACCTTGAGCTGTTTCAGGTAGCCGAAGGAGGACATGCCGGCGCCGAAGTCGTCCAGGGCGAAGCGGCAGCCCAGGTTTCTCAGTGCCGACATGAAACGCTCGGCCTGAGTCAGGTTGGCGATGGCGGTGGTCTCGGTGATCTCGAAGCAGACCCGGGCGGGTTCCACGCCGGTGCGCGCCAGCATGTCGAGGATGTAGTCCAGCATCTGGTTGTCGCACAGGGACTGCCCCGAGAGATTGATGGCGTAGAGCCCGTGCGGGCGCGGACCCGGGATGCGCAGGTGGTTCAGGACCCGCGCGATGACCCAGCGATCGATGGCCGGCATCAGGCCGTAGCGTTCCGCCGCGGGGATGAAGGCCATGGGCGCGATGATGGCGCCGTCCTCATCCAGCATGCGCACCAGCACCTCCGTGTGGGGCGGCTCGTTCCCGGACACCGGCACGATGTGCTGGTGATACAGGCAGAAGCGATCCCGCTCCAGGGCCTCGTTGATGCGCTGGGCCCAGTTCATCTCTCCCTGGCGCCGGCTCAGGGCCTGGTCGCCGTGCTGGATGATGTGGATGCGGTTGCGGCCCTGTTCCTTGGCCAGGTAGCAGGCGGCATCCGCGTCGCTCATCAGGCTGGCCACGCTCTTGATATGCTCATCGATGGGCGCCACGCCGATGCACACCCCCACGGTGTAGATCTTCTCCTGCCACTGGAAGCGGAACTCGGCGACCGTGGCGCGCAGGGTCTCCGCGATCTGCCCGGCCCGCTCCATGGGGCAGCCCTCGAGCAGCACGCCGAACTCGTCTCCGCCCAGGCGTGCCAGGGTATCGTTGTCCCGCAGCTGCCCCTGGAGGCGGCGGGTGAGCTGGCGCAGCAGCTCGTCGCCTGCGGCGTGGCCGCAGGTGTCGTTGACCAGCTTGAACTGATCCAGGTCCATGAACAGCACCGCATGGCCGCGCCCTTCCTGGCGGGCGGTGGTGACCATGAGGTCCAGGCGGCGCTCGAATTCGGCGCGGTTGACCAGGCCCGTGAGGCTGTCATGGGTGGCGGCCCAGGAGAGCTTGCGCGCCATTTCCCGGGCCTGGGTGACATCCCGGAACACCAGGGCCGCGCCGATCACATGGCCGTCGCGGTCGCGAATGGGTGCGGAGACCTCTTCGACCGCAAACTCACGGCCATCGCGGGAAACCAGCACCACGCCCTGGTGCAGGCTGGAGGCGGTGGCATCGGGAACCGCATGGATGAGCGGATGGGGGACGGGTTCGCCGCTGCCCTCGTGGAAGGTGCGAAACACCTCCGCCAGGGAACGGCCACGGGCCAGGTGATTGCGCCAGCCGGTGAGGTGTTCGGCCACCGGGTTCAGGTAATCCACCAGGCCCTGGGTGTCGGTGGTGATCACCGCGTCGCCGATGGCGTGCAGGGTCACCTGGGCCCGTTCCTTCTCCCGATAGAGATCGGCTTCCACCCTGGCCGTGCGCAGGCCCACCGTTCGGCCTACCAGTGCGCCCAGGAGCAGCGCCGCCAGTCCCAGCAGGCTCATGAGGATCACGGCGGAGCGGTAGCGCGCGGCAGCCTCCTCGACCATGGCTTCGCCCGCTTCCCGCTGCAGCGCCAGCAGGGCGTCGAGGTTAGTGAGCACGGCACCCTGCAAGGGGATGGCCTGTTCCAGCAGGACCCGATTGGCGTGCTCGGCCTCGCCATTCAGGATGTGCTCGAGCACCGTCTCCTGGGCCAGGACTGCGCGGCTGGTCAGGCCTCGGGAATCCTCCAGCAGGGCCTCTTCCCGTGCACTCAGGCTCATCTGGGTCAGGCGGCCGCGGTTGACCATGAATTCCGAGGCCTCCTGGCGGAAGTCCATGATGCCCGCATCCAGATCGAAGGGGTCCGTGGTGATGGCCAGGCGCAGGAGGGTCACGGAGCGTTCCCGGGCGGCATTGCGCATGTTGCCCAGCAGCTCGGTCTTGACGTTGTGCTCGTGGACGATGCGTTCCAGCCGGTCCTGCACGTGGGCCATGCGGCTGAGACCCAATACGATCATGATCGCCATGAGGCACAGCACGATGCCGAAACCGACCAGGATGGTGCTGTGGGAACGGGCCGTGAAGACCGGCGACTGCGGTCTTTCGGCGAATGGCACCTGATTGTCCTTCACCCCGGTGTCTCCTCCAGAAGGGTGTTTGCCCGGTCAGAAACCGGGTTTCCCTGCGTCAAAGGCAGGGAAAACACGCTCATATTCTCGATACGTCCCTGATCAGGCGTACTTTTTATATTTTCTATCGTCCTACCGACTCACTATGCCCTGAAGACCTGAAATCGCCAACACCGCCCGTCAGGGATAACGGGCATTCGGGGCCGAAACCGGTGTTTTTCTGGCCGGAAGAAAGGGATCAGTCGGAGAGGCGCGCAAGAAACCAGGCGCGCAGATCGGAGATCTCCGCCTCGCAGACCTGGTGCGCCATGGGGTACTCGTGGGATTCCACCGAAAGTCCCAGGTCATCGAGGGCCCGGGTCGCCGCCCTGGCTGCGGTCAGGGGGATGATGGGGTCCGCGTGGCCGTGGGCCTGGAAGATGGCGCAGGTGCGCGGACCGGCCAGGGGCTCGAGGCCGGCATGGGTGAGGTTCGGCAGGTAAGCGGAGAGGGCGAACACCCCCTCCGGCCGCAGCTCGGTGCACAGGGCCGTGGCCAGGGCCACGGCGCCCCCCTGGGAAAAGCCGCCCAGCAGCAGCCGGGGGCAGCTCGCGCGCAACTGTCGACCCAGGGCCTCGATGGCGGACACGGATTCACGCAGGTCCGGCCCGGATTCCCTGAGCGGCGAGAGGCTCAGCAGGTCATACCAGGCGCGCATGGTCATGCCACCGTTGACGGTCACGGGCCGCACCGGGGCATGGGGAAACACGAAGCGCACCGGCGTGGCCTGCGGGATGCGCAGCACGGGGACCAGGGGTTCGAAGTCATGGCCGTCGGCACCCAGGCCGTGCAGCCAGAGGATGGCGGTGCGGGGCTCGGGACCGGTGTCGATCTGGAGGGTTTCGAGGCGGCGTGGTGAATCCATGGTGTTGGATGATAACCCGATACGATGAAACATGATTCTCTCGCCGGGACGCGGAGACGCGGGGAGTAGTCCTGACGCTTTGGATTTCCCAGCGCCTCTGCGAGAGCATGGGGTTCGGTATGTTCCAGCAGGCACAAAAAAGCCGGGTCCCTTTCGGGACCCGGCCTTTAGGCTTTGAGACTTAGCCCACCTGGACTTCGGTGGAATCGGTCTCGCCCTTGTTGTCGACCCAGGAGATCTTGAGGGTGTCGCCGGCGGCGGCGCCGGTGAACTGGAACGACAGGTAGGGGTTGCGGGAGATGGCCGGACCCCAGTAGGCGGTCAGCACGTTCTTGCCCTTGACCTCGGCGACCACTTCCTTGATGTAGTGGGCGGGGATGGGCTCACCGGCCTTGTTCTTGCGCTGGCCGGTCTCCATGGGGTGGCTCATCAGGGCACGCACGGTGGTGGTGTCGCCGGCGAGCTGAGCACGTACACGAATGCTGGACATGGTATGTCTCCTTCAAATAGTCGTTAGGCAATCAAGGTGTCGGTGGGGGG
>NZ_KB898929.1 GCF_000377945.1 Thioalkalivibrio sulfidiphilus | reverse complement strand
CACGAGGCCGTGACCGAAGATCGGGCTGACCTTCAAATGCCGGAAGCAGCCACTGAGTTGCTGTTTCAGTCCGATGCGGGAGAACAGTGCCTGAAACACCACGAGGCCGGCGAACGAGGTCAATTTCTGGTCCTCGAACCGGATATCGGGAATGCGATGGGTCTTGCGATGAACGGCGGCTCTGCTACACTTCATCCAGACGGTCTCCGTTGGTTTTGTTGGACGGTGTGGTGCCACCAATTCTACCAACTTCGAGACCGTTTTTTTATGCGTGCAAGCCATCTTCTCCCACCGATTTAGGCCGTTTTCTGGACTTCACTTTTGGTGAGGTCCAGCAACAGCCGTGCAACAGGCAGTTCGTACCGTATATAAGCCGTTTTCTTGTAAAACCGTGCCGGATTTATGCAACTGTCGGGTAAACGCACAGGCTCAAGCGCCTTTCAGCAGATCCAGCGCCCTGGCATGCAGTGCCGGGGTGGCGGCGGCCAGCACGCTGGTGGTCTCCAGGGTCAGTTCGCGGCCGTCCAGGTCGGTGAACACGCCGCCGGCCTCGCGCACGATCACCGCCAGGGCGGCGATGTCCAGGATGTTCACGTCGGACTCCACCACCAGGTCGATGCGACCCGAGGCCAGCAGGTGGTAGTGGTAGAAATCCCCGTAGCCGCGGGTGCGGTTCACCTGGCGCACCAGGCTGCCGAGGGCCTCCCAGCGATCACTGCCGGCCAGGGTCTTGATGTTGCCCAGTGACAGGGTGGCATCGCTGAACGCATCCACCCCGCTGACCCGGATGGGCTTGTCGTCCAGGTAGGCGCCGAGCCCCTTCTCCGCGTAGGCGATCTCCTCGAACTCCGGCGCGCTGGAGACCCCCATGACCAGCTCCCGGGTGTGCATCAGGGCGATCTGGGTGGAGAAGAACGGGTAGTGACGCACGAAGCTCTTGGTGCCGTCGATGGGGTCGATCAGCCAGGTGTAGGGGGCGCTGCCGGTACTGTGCCCGGTCTCCTCGCCGAAGAAGCCGTGGGCCGGGAAGGCCCCGGTGATGATGCCCTTGATGGTCTTCTCCGTCTCCACGTCGGCGATGGTTACCGGGCTCTGGTCTGCCTTGAGTTCCACCGGGATCTCCTGGCGGTAGTAGCGCTGGATGACCTTCTGGGCAGCCTGTGCGGCCTCGATGGCGGTCTGGAGAAACGGGCTCATGAATACGGGTTCCTGACGGGTCGGATGGCGTGAAAAAGAGGGCGAAGATTATCATGGGCGGATCAGGCCGGCATCCCGCGGCCGCTACAGAACCCGCACAGCGCGCCGGGGTCTATGTCTTTGTCGACCGGCGGAAGCCGGAATCCGGGCGGACACTCGATCCCGCCGCGCCTGCCTCCAGGAGAATTTCAACGCCATGAAACCCCTGAATCTTGCCGCTCCCCTGCTCCTTGCCGCCGCCGCCCTGGGCCTGGGCGCCTGCGCCAGCCTGGACGGCTGGCAGTCCCCCCATGCCCGCATCCCGGTGGGCACCACGATTACCCTGAACCAGGACCTGTCCATCCCCTCGGGCCATGCCCGGGTGTTCATGCAGGACGGCCGGGTCATCCCCAAGAGCGCGGTGAACATCTACTACCCCCACTGCAACTTCGAGGTCTCCACCGTCAGCGACGGCAGCGGGCGCATCGGGGCGGACCGGTTCCTGGTCACCGGCACTCGCCAGGGTTACGTGGAAGTGGTGCGCGGCCCCGCGGCCTCGGTGCAGGTGGCCGCCGTGGGGCTGGTGATGGCCGGCGAAGACGCCGGCGGCCCGCCGCCCATGAGCCGGCTGGTGCACTACCGGCTGCACGCCGAGCGCCAGCCGGACGTGCGCGGCC
Organism: Thioalkalivibrio sulfidiphilus; assembly: GCF_000377945.1. Classification (GTDB taxonomy): domain Bacteria; phylum Pseudomonadota; class Gammaproteobacteria; order Ectothiorhodospirales; family Ectothiorhodospiraceae; genus Thioalkalivibrio_A; species Thioalkalivibrio_A sulfidiphilus_A. The sequence continues at coordinate 99,849 of NZ_KB898929.1, read as the reverse complement.
TGACCTGTCACGGCGGCATGGCCGAGGAATGGGAGGCCGCGTATCCGACCCTGGACGAGATGCGCCAGGTGCTGGGCGGGATCGTCAGCCTGGGAGACTGATGACCTTCTCGCCCGCCCCCGGCAACAGGGTGGCGGCCACCTCGGCGGTCACCGGCCGGCCGGTGAGGTAGCCCTGCACCTTGTCACAGCCGGTGGCACGCAGGTAGTCCAGCTGGGCCTGGGTCTCCACGCCCTCGGCCACCACCTCCAGCCCCAGGCTGTGGCTCACGCCGATCACCGCCTCGGTGATGGCCCGTGCATTCTCATCGCCGGGCAGGCCGCTGACGAAGGAGCGGTCCACCTTCAGGTAGTTCACGTGGAAGCGCTGCAGGTAGCCCAGTGACGAGTAGCCCGTGCCGAAATCGTCGATGGCCACCACCACGCCTGCGTCGCGCAGGCGCCTGATGCGTTCCTCCGCCAGGCTGACGGGCTCCATCAGGGCACTCTCGGTCAGTTCGATGATCAGGGACTGCGGCTGCACCCCCGCCTCGCGCACCACCTCCAGGACCTCCTCCACGAAGCCCGGCTGACAGAAATGGCGCGCCGGGATGTTCACCGACACCGGCACCGGTTCGAGCCCCGCATCGGCCCAGGCCCGCACCTGGGCACAGGCGCTCATCAGGGCCCAGCGCCCCAGGGCAAGGATCAGGTCGCTCTGCTCCGCCACCGGGATGAACACCCCGGGGGAGACCTGGCCGCGCTCGGGATGCTGCCAGCGCATCAGGGACTCCATGGCAGCGATGCGCCCGCCGGCGACGTCCAGGATCGGCTGGTAGTGCAGGCGCAGCTCGTCCCGCTCCAGGGCATGGCGCAGGCCGGTCTCGATGCTGAGCCTGGAGAACACCGCCTCGGTGAGGGCGTGGGTGTAGAACTGGAAGTTGTTGCGCCCCTCGCGCTTGGCCAGGGCCATGGCGGTGTCCGCATGGCGCAGCAGCGTGGCCGCGTCCGTGCCGTCGGCGGGGAACACGGCGATGCCGATACTCGCCGTGCAGAACAGTTCCTGGCCGCCCAGGCGCAGCGGTGCGCGCATGGCCTCGAGGATGCGCTCCGCCTGCATGCCCGCATCCGCGGCATCCGACAGCCCCTCCAGGATGATGCCGAACTCGTCGCCGCCCAGGCGGGCCACGGTGTCCGAATCGCGCACGCAGCGCCCGAGGCGGCGGCCGGTCTCCCGCAGCAGGGCATCCCCCGGGCCATGCCCCATGCCGTCGTTGACCAGCCGGAAACGGTCCAGGTCCAGCAGCAGCAGGCCCACGTGCTGGCCGTTGCGTCCGGCCATGCTGATGGCATGGCCGAGCCTGTCCTCGAACAGGTTGCGGTTGGCCAGACCGGTGAGCGGATCGTGGTTGGCGAGGAAATCGATCTCCTGCTCCGAGCGCTTCTGCGCGGTGATGTCCGAGAACACTGCGACAAAATGGCTCACCTCGCCGTCCGGGTCAGTGAGGGTGCTGATGGTCAGCCACTCGGGATAGATCTCACCGTCCTTGCGCCGGTTCCAGATCTCTCCCGTCCAGATGCCCTCGTGCTTGATCGTGTCCCACATGCGCCGGTAGAAGGCCTTGTCCTGGCGCCCGGAGGACAGGAGGCTGGGATTGCGGCCCACCACCTCCTCGGCGCTGTAACCGGTGACCTGCTCGAAGGCCCGGTTGACGCTCAGGATGCGCGCCCGGGCATCGGCGATCATCACCCCCTCGGTGGCGGTGTCGAAGACCCGCGCATGCAGGCGCAGGCTCTCCTCGATGCGCTTGCGACCGGTGATGTCCCGACAGCTGAACACGCCGCCGCGCACCCGAGCGCCGTCCAGGATGGGACGAAAGGCATAGTCCACCACCAGCACCCGGCCATCGCGGTGATAGAGGGTCTGATCATAGGCGCGGCGGATGTCCCCGGGCATCGGATCCCCGGCCAGGCAATCCCCTTGGCCCTCCCAGACCGAGCGTCCCTGACCGTCGCGGATCTGCAGCACTTCGGACAGGCGATGCCCGTGCATCTGACCGATGCTGCGCCCGGCCAGCGCCTCGGCGGCCGGGTTGGCGAACTCCACCCGGCAATCCGCATCCAGACCGAAGATGGCCTCGTCCACGGTCTCCAGCACCTGGGCTTGGCGCCGGGACTGGGCCAGCACCTCGGCCTGCGCCTGGCGGCGCTGTTCCACCTCCCGTTGCAGGCTGCGGTTGGCCACGTTGAGGTGTTCGGTGCGCATCTCCACCCGGGACTGCAACAGGCGCCCGGCCTCAGCGAGTCGGCGGTTGAGGCGCTGGCCTCGGAACAGCGCCAGTGCAAGTCCGAACAAGAGGAGAAGTCCCGCTGAGATCTGCCAGCGGTACTGGGCCCAGAGGTCGGAGAGGCCCAGATGCCTGGGTGCGTCGTAGGGCGCCAGGCGCAGGGTGTAGAGCAGCTCATGCACCGGCTGATAATTGAGCGGCGCGGTCCAGCCCTGGATGCCGGCGGCCCGCGCGGCGGGATGTTCCTCGGGCATGGACAGCAGCGCCACCGAGACCTGGTTGGCCAGGGACACGGGCACATGGGGCAAGGCCGCCAGGGGCCACTCCGGATACAGGCGGGTGCTCAGGCGCAGGGACAGACCCTCGGAGGCCCCCCGCGCGCCCACCACCCGGAAGGCATCCAGACGCACCCTCCGCTCCTCGGCCATGGCCTCGAGGATGCCGGTGCGCACCACGCCCGCGTCGTAACGGCCGCTCAGCACCGCCTGGACCACCGCGTCGTGATCCCCCAGGAAGTCCATGCGCGCCAGGGCACGGTGCTGCGAGATGCCCAGCTCGTGCAGTTCGCGCAGCAGCATCTGGTAGCCGCCGAAGGAATGCTCGTGCACCGCCGCGATACGCTGCCGCTCCAGGTCCCGCAGATGCCGCAGGTCGTCCCGGTCCGCCCGGGTGAACACCACCGCGCCGAAACGGCAGCAGCCCTGGCCGGAGCGCAGCCCGGTGTCCAGAGAAGCCAGGGGGCGAGCACCGTGGAGATACTCCAGCCGGGCATAGAAGCCCGGGTTGGTCAGCACCAGGTCCACATCACCCCGGGCCACCACCTGTTCCAGCTGGTTGAAATCCAGGGGCCGCAGTTCCACCCGGTGATCCGCCAGCGCCTCGTCCAGATAGCGGGCCGTGGCCGACCAGCGTGACCGGGCGTCCGCCTCACCGCGAAACTCCAGCACCCCCAGGCGCAGGGTCGCGCCGTCCTCGGCCATGGCCGGCGAGCCGGCGAGGCCCAGCAGGAGCAGGCCCAGCCAGGGCAGGACGCGAATGTTCGGCAGGGAAGCGAAAGGCAGGTTCACGGGGATATACTTTCGGGTTTGGGACATCCCCCGAGCGGCCAGGGCCGAACGGGTCAAGCGTCCCGAGCAAGGGGTTTTTGCGATGCACAAAGGATTGCTATCGTAACAGTTCGCCCCGCCAGACACCGGAAAAATGACAATTCATTGACCGGAATCATCCCCAGCCACTTTCGGAGAGCCCATGGCCAGCTTCCAGGACAACCTTAAACAGCTCCCCTCCATCGACCACATCGCCCGCCTGGAGCTCTATGGCGACGGCTACGAGCCCGAGGCCAGCATCGAGAACAAGCCCGGCAGCCAGGGCTCCCTGGCGGTCTACTACAAGGTCTCCTTGGACCACGGCGGGCTCACCCCCAACGCCGCCCGTGACGCCCTGGGCCTGTTCGCCGAACACGTGCAGGATGCCCACGACCACCCCGGCAAGCACCCCAACATCGACCGGCTGTTCAAGGTGATCGACGAGGATCTGTATTACTCGGTGAAGGCCGTACCGAAGGTGTGAAGTGGGAATTGGGAAGTGGGAATTGAGCAGCGAAACAGCCATGGGCGGTCGGGCGAGTCCAAGGCCCTGGATCATGCGCCAGGTCTTCATTTCGTACTTCCCAATTCACACTTCTCACTTGATTTTCATCCTTCTCCTATGAGGTGCACCGCCACCCGCCGCACCTGGGGCGCCCGGCGGTGCTCGAACACGTACAATCCCTGCCAGGTGCCGAGCGCCAGGCGGCCGTCCATCACCGGGATGGAAAGCTGGGTCTGGGTGAGCGCACTGCGCACGTGGGCGGGCATGTCGTCGGGACCTTCCAGGGTGTGGCGGTAGATGGGGTCGTTCTCCGGCACCAGGCGGCTGAAAAACCTCTGCAGGTCTCCCCGCACGTCCGGATCGGCGTTCTCCTGGATCACCAGACTCGCCGAGGTGTGCTGAATGAGCAGGGTCAGCAGCCCGGTGCGGATCCCCGCATCCGCCACCCACCGGCGCACCGGGTCGGTGAACATGTAAAGCCCCGGACCCCGGGTCTCGATCTCCAGCATGTGCGTGGTCTGCATCAGGGACATGGTGCGACAATCCTCCCGATATTCTCCGTTGTGTGACGACGCCGATGGATGCCACATCTTACCCCCAGGTCCTCGAACAGCTGCGCGCGCGTTGCAGCGCGCGGGACTACGCCAAGGGCGATGCCGTGTTCCGCCACGGCGACCCGGCCCGCGCCGTGTACTACCTGCTCACCGAGGGTTCACCAGCGGGCGAGTTGGAACTGAATTTCACGCTGACCCAGTGGGCGGATCTGCTGGGGCTCACCCGGGAAACCCTGTACCGGACCCTGGCGCGCCTGGAGGAGCGGGGCGAACTGACCCGCAGCGGCCATCGCCTGCGGCTCACGGACAGCCGAATGCGCCCCGGTGCCTATGATCTGGATCATAGGCACCGGCGCTCGGGACGCCTACGATCCGGGTTTGAGCCAGCCCATCATTCGAGGACCCCATGAAAGCGATCCTGACCAGTGCCCTGTTGAGCCTCAGCCTTGCCATCCCCGCCCTGACACACGCGGACAGCCGTGAAATGGTGCAGATGCCGCCCATGATGCAGGAACACATGCTCGCCAACATGCGCGATCACCTGGAGGCCATCGACGAGATCCTGGCGGCCCTCAACATGGAAGACTTCGATGCCGCCGCCAGGGTGGCCGAGTTCCGCCTGGGCATGAGTTCCCTGGAAAGTCATGGCGCCAGCCACATGGCCCAGGTGATGCCCGCCCCCATGCGCGAGATGGGCACCCACATGCACCGGGCCGCCAGCCAGTTCGCACGCACGGCCGAGGAAGGGGATCAGCTCAACGCCTTCCGCGCCCTGCGCGCGGTGACCCAGAGCTGCGTCACCTGTCACGCGGCCTATCGCATCCGCTGAACAACACCCGTCCACCGTGGCCGGCTGGTGTCCGGCCCGGTGGATGGCCTTTGTCGTGCGCTTGCCCGACACTGCCACCATGGGACGCTCCCCGACCCCATGGCTGCGCGCGGTCCGCGCGCCCTTCCTGCTGGCCTCGCTGCTGCCCGGCCTGCTGGGTCTCGCCTGGGCCTCCCATCGGGGGCTCGAGCTCGATCCGCATGACCCTCTGGGCGCTCATGATCCACACCGCCGTGATCGCGGCGAGCCTCTGGGCCACGGCGCCCTGAGATGAAGTACGAGGTGCGAATTGTGAAGTGTGAAAAACCCTCAATTGACTTCGCACTTCCCGATTCACACTTCGAACTTTAGTTCACCGATTCACAAACTCCACCGACATCCCCCGCTCGTCCACCCGCAGACGGGTGAGCGCCGCATAGGGCATGCGCAGTCGGTAGAGGGCCGCGGGGGAGACGTCCATGGCCAGGGTGATGGCGGCGCGGATCACGCCGGAATGGGCCACCACCAGCAGGTGACCGCGGGCGTGGCGCTCGGTCGCCGCGGCGAGTGCAAGCCTCACGCGTCGGGCAAATGCGTCCAGGGGTTCGGCGCCCGCGGGCCGCGCACCCACCGGGTCGCTGTAGAAGGCCAGGTACTCGTCCAGGGCCTCGGCCTTGATGGCCTCGGGGCTGCGCCCCTCCCAGCTGCCGAACCCCACCTCGCGTAGTTCAGGCTCCACCGAGAGCGCAATACCCCGCTCACGGGAGAGGGCCTCGGCGAATTCACGGCAACGGCGCATGGGAGAGGTGATGATGTGATCCCAGGACGCAGCGTTCGCCTGCACCGCCGCGCGCATCTGCGCCCAGCCGGTCTCGCTCAGGGGATCATCGATGCCGCACCCCCGGTAGCGCTGACCACCCTCGGGCTCACCATGACGCAGCAGGTCAATCAACATAAAGACAGTGGCGGGAAGTCAGTGGCTAGTGGTTAGTCTCAAGTGGCAAGGGAAACCACCCTCACCCCAACCCTCTCCCTGAGGGAGAGGGGGAAAGATCGGTTCTGACCTTCCTTGCCACTTGCCACTTGAGACTGGCCACTGCCCCTATCCTGCCCATCCCGCCAGGGTCATCAGCGCCAGCACCGCCAGGAACACCACCAGGGTGCGCATGATCAGGTGGTTGGCCCGCTCCACCAGGGCATTGATCTCGTTGGGGTCTTCCCAGTGTTCGCCGCGCACGTGATCCAGGTGCAGGGACTCGGCACCCGCCTCCCTCAGCAGGCGCGTATTCTCCTCGGCCATGTTTGCCCAGCTGCCGGGCAGGAACCGCGTCAGCACGGCAAAGGCCGTGTCGAAGCTGCCCACCAGGGCGTAACCCAGGGCGAACAGGCGGGCCGGGATCCAGTCCATGAGGGCCTGCAAGCGGGCGGCGGCAGCCATCACCCCTTCGGGGCGATCCTCGCCGGGGGTCTTGAGCAGACTGCCCAGTCGGTAGATGAAGGCGCCCAGGGGACCGAGCACGGCGAACCAGAACAACACGGCGAACAGGCGGTTGTTGGCCTCGGAGAACATGGCCTGGACTATGGACAGGGTGCGTTCACGCAGGTCCTCCGGGACCTCCTGCTGACCCAGCAAATCCCTGGCGTGGCGCTTCTGGCGCTCCTCGTCCTTCATGGCGCCAGCCTCCACATAGGCCTCCACCTGGTCGTTGAGATCCTTCGGACCCAGGCACAGCAGCAGGATGATCACCCCCAGCACGATGTCCAGCAGGCCCAGAACAGCGCCGTGCACCAAGAGGGCCACGATGGCCAGCAGCAGCACCGGCGGCAGCAGGGTCACCACGAACACCGCCGTGCCGTCCGAGATGCCCAGGGACTCCATGCGCTCACGGATCCAGTTGGCATAACCGTCCAGCCAGCGGAACTGGCGCAGGTCGTCCAGGGTGCCGGCAAAGCGCTCCAGGAACAGGGCGATGAGGATGGTGATCAGTGACATGGGCGGTCCGGGGTTCGTGGCCTAAGCCCAGAGTTTCGGGCACGCCACCGGCCGGCGCAACCCCGAGGGGCGGTATTGAAGTGCGAAGGGGGAATTGGGAAGTGGGAAGTGGGAAAGAAACCAGCCTCACCCCCACCCCCTATTCCCTTCCTACATCCTACTTCCTACATCCTACTTCCCAATTCCCACTTCGCACTTCCATTTATCCCCCCGCGCTCACGGTCACGCGGTCGGCACCCGGCTCCAGGCGCCCGCGCAGACGCCAGCTGCGGTCCTCGGGCTCCAGATGCACGTGCCAGCGGGCGGCGGGCAGGCTGGCCAGCGTGCCCTGCCAGGTGCCTTGCCCGGCGTCATGGGTCAGGCGGATCTCCGCGTCCTTGTTGGCCCGGGTGGGATGCAGCAGGCGCAGGGTCAGCGGCGCCGGCGGCAGGGGGGTGCCTTCCATGCGCAGGACGAAGTACTCACCTTCGCGGACCAGCTCGCCGCCCAGGCCCAGCTGGGCGGCGAAGCGTTCACGCTCCAGCACCTCGTTGATGGCTCGCCCCTCCTGGTAATAGTCGGCCACCACCAGCCCGTCGGGCTCCCAAGTGGCGGCACGCAGCAGCGCCATGCCCACGAACACCGCCGTCACCGGCGGGATCATCAGCAACCAGGGCCAGGGCTGGCGGTACCAGGGACCGTTGTCCTCTCTCACATAGCGCATGGTTAATGCCCTTCTGTCATGGATATCTTAAAGAATCAGGAGAGTCCGCAAATGAACGCCAATCAGCGCAAATGAGATTCAAAAAGCCCTAACGCAAAGGGCGCAAAGGTATGCGCGAAGGGCGCGAGGGATCTTCTGATAAAAGAAAGTCCTTTGCCCCCTTCGCGGTCCGGCTTCTGAGGTTCCATTTGCGTCCATTCGCGTTCATTCGCGGACCCAACGACTTCACCGCATCCGCCCGACAAAACGTCCGGCACGTTCGTTGCCGGCATCCGGTTCGCCCGCCACCCGGGCGATGAAGACCAGCTCGGCGGTGGGGGCGTCGAGCACCACCGGATCCAGGCGCACCCGGGCGGGCAGTTCCACCACCCCGCCGGCCGGCACGGGGACGGGCATCACCCGGTCGATCACCAGTTCAGCACCTTCCAGGCCACGGATCTCCACATGGTACTCGCGCAGGCTGTCGGACTTGTTGAGCAGCTTGAGGGTGTAGACGTTCTCCACCCGGCCGTCGGGCAGTTCACGGAACAGCACATTGCGGTCGCGGATCACGTCGATGCCCACCGGGTTGCGGCTCATGATGCCGTACAAAAGCCCGGCCATGAGCACCAGCAAGAGTAGGGCGTAGAGCACCACCCGGGGACGCAGCACCTTGGTGACCTTACCCTCCATGGCGTTCTCGGTGGTGTAGCGCACCAGGCCCCTGGGGTAGCCCATCTTGTCCATCACCTGATCGCAGACGTCCACGCAGGCGGCGCAGCCGATGCACTGGTATTGCAGGCCGTCGCGGATGTCGATGCCCGTGGGACAGACCTGCACGCACAGGGTGCAGTCGATGCAATCGCCGAGACCCTTTTCCTTGGGATCGACGCCGCGTTTGCGGGAACCGCGCGGCTCGCCGCGTTTTTCGTCGTAGGAGATGATCAGGGTGTCCTTATCGAACATGGCACTCTGGAAGCGGGCGTAGGGACACATGTAGATGCACACCTGCTCGCGCATGAAACCCGCATTGCCCCAGGTGGCGAAGGCGTAGAACAGGATCCAGAAGGTCTCCCAGCCGCCGGTCTGGAAAGTGAAGAAGCGCGGCATGAGTTCGGCGATGGGCGTGAAATAGCCCACGAAGGTCAGGCCCGTGAACAGGGCAAATATCAGCCAGATGGCGTGCTTGGTGCCCTTGATGGCGAGCTTGCGGCCACCCCAGGGGGCCTTGTCCAGCTTCATCTGCGCCGAGCGGTCACCTTCGATGCGCCGCTCGATCCACAGGAAGGCCTCGGTCCATACCGTCTGGGGGCAGGCGTAGCCGCACCACAGCCGCCCGGCCAGGGTGGTGAAAAAGAACAGGGACAGGGCCGCGATGATCAGCAGCAGGGCCAGCAGGAAGAAGTCCTGGGGCCAGAAGGTCCAGCCGATCACGTGGAACTTGCGTCCCGGCAGATCGAACCAGATGGCCTGTCGGTCACCCCAGGTGAGCCAGGGCGCGCCGTAGAAGATGCCCAGCAGGCCGAGCACGCCCGCCGTGCGCAGGCGCGCGAACAGGCCGTGCACCTCGCGGGGATAGACCTTGGCGCGCTTGGCGTAGAACTCCTGTTCGTTGCCTTCCGGGGGTGTGGCGGCTTTGCTCATGGACGCGGCATTCGGGCTGGTGGACCTTTGCCGGCCCCGGCAGTGTCGCCGGGGCCGATCATGGGTTGAGATTCAACGGCCGGCGGGGCGGCCGAAATAACTGGTCAGGGCACTGGAGACGGCGGTGATGGCCCAGAGGCCGAAGAAACCCGCCGAGTAGGCGCCCAGGCGCGTGACACCCTCTGCGCCGGGCACGTACAGGGACAGCTCGGCGGGATCGATCCAGGTGAACAGCAGCACCGTGGCCAGGCCGGCGGTCAAAAAGGAGGGCCAGAGGATGGCGATCACCCGCTGTGCCAGCGAGGTGTACAGAGGATCACGCACATCGCTCATGGCCGCTCGAACACCCCTGACCTATTGCGCTTGATGTGAGAGGCTATAGACGTAGGCCGCCAGCACGTGCACCCGGTCCTCGCCCAGGAAGTCGCCGAAGGCGGGCATCACCCCGTGGCGTCCCTCGCGGATGGTGCGGGCGATGGCACCGGCGGAGCCGCCGTAGAGCCAGATGTTGTTGGTCAGATCCGGCGCGCCCAGGGCGGTGTTGCCGGTCCCCTCGGCACCGTGACACACCGCGCACATCACCGCGAAGCGGGGCGCACCCAACTCCGCCAGCTCGGCATTGGCGTCCTCACGCCCGGCCAGGCTCAGCACGTAATGGGTCACCTGCTCCACCCCGTCCGCGCCCAGGGCATCGCCCATGGCCGGCATCACGCCCTGGCGTCCCGCCATGATGGTCTGGTGGATGTCGGCGGGCGAACTGCCCCACTGCCACTGCCCATCGGTGAGATTGGGGAAGCCCGGTGCGCCCCGGGCATCGGAGCCGTGGCAGGTGGAACAGTAGTTGAGGAACAGCCGCTGACCGGTGCGCAGCGCGTCCTCGTCCCGGGCCAGGGCCGGCAGATCACGGTCCGCGTAGGCGGCGAAGATGGGCCCGAAACGCTCCTCGAAACGGCTCGCCTCCTGCTGGTACTGGCCTACGGAGGACCAGCCCAGGAAGCCGGCGAAGCGGCCCAGGCCCGGATAGAGCGCCAGGTAGATCACCGAGAACACGATGGTCAGGTAGAACATCCACAGCCACCAGCGGGGCAGCGGGTTGTTGTACTCGGACAGGTTGCCGTCCCAGACGTGGCCGGTCTCCTGCCCCTCCGCCACCTCACCGGCGCGGCGCTTGCTGGTCCAGCGGATGAGCCAGAAGATGCCAACGATATTGGCCACCGTGAGCACAATGACCCACCAGTGCCAGAACGTGCTCATGTCATGTTCAGTCATGGTTCTTCTCCCCTGTGCGACGCTTGCCCTGGGTGCCCTCGTCTTCCGCGAAGGGCAGCATGGAGGCCTCGTCGAATCGTTTCTTCTGCCGACCGCTGTAGGCCCAGACCACGATGCCGATGAACAGCACCATGAGCAGCAGTGTGAGCAGGCCCTGCATCAATCCGATATTCATGGCATCACCTGCGGTGCGGGATGGCGGTGCCGAGCACCTGGAGGTAGGCGATCAGCGCATCCATCTCGGTCTTGCCACGCACCTCGTCAGACGCCGAGGCGATCTGCTCGTCGGTGTAGGGCACACCCAGACGCTGCATGGCACGCAGCTTGCGCGGCGTGATGTCGGCGTTGATCTCGCGCCGTTCCAGGAACGGATAGGCGGGCATGTTGGACTCGGGCACCACCAGGCGCGGATTGATCAGGTGAATGCGGTGCCAGTCATCGCTGTAGCGTCCGCCCACCCGGGCCAGATCCGGACCGGTGCGCTTGGAGCCCCACTGGAACGGGCGGTCCCAGACGAACTCGCCGGCCACGGAGAAGTGGCCATAGCGTTCGGTCTCTGCCCGGAACGGGCGGATCATCTGGGAGTGGCAGGTGTAGCAGCCCTCGCGGATGTAGATGTCCCGCCCCTCCAGCTGCAGGGCCGTGTAGGGACGCAGCCCCTCCACCGGCTCGGTGGTGCTCTTGAGGAAGAACAGGGGCACGATCTGCACCAGGCCCGCGATGCTGATCACCAGCAGGATGCCGATGGCCATCAGGCCGATGTTTTTCTCGACGATTTCATGACTCATGGTTCCAGTCTCCCCTGATCAGTGCGCCGCCTGGGGCACCGCGTGCACGGCGGGCTTGGCCCCGGCCACGGTCTTCCAGACATTCCAGGCCATGATGAACATGCCCAGCAGGAACAGCAGGCCACCCAGGAAACGCACGGTGTAGTACGGATACATGGGCACCAGCGTCTCGACGAAGCTGTAGGTGAGCGTGCCGTCGTCGTTGACCGCCCGCCACATGAGGCCCTGCATCACGCCCGCGATCCACATGGACACGATGTAGAGCACCACGCCGATGGTGGACAGCCAGAAGTGCCACTCGATGAGCTTCACCGAGTACATGCGCTCGCGGCCGAACAGCACCGGGATGAGCGCATACAGGGCACCGATGGAGATCATGGCCACCCAGCCGAGCGCGCCGCCGTGCACGTGCCCGATGGTCCAGTCGGTGTAGTGGGACAGCGCGTTGACCGTCTTGATGGACATCATCGGCCCCTCGAAGGTGGACATGCCGTAGAAGGACAGGGACACGATGAGGAAGCGCAGGATGGGATCGGTGCGCAGCTTATGCCAGGCACCGGACAGGGTCATGATGCCGTTGATCATGCCGCCCCAGGAGGGGGCCAGCAGCATCAGCGAGAACACCATGCCGAGCGACTGCACCCAGTCCGGCAGCGCGGTGTAGTGCAGGTGATGCGGACCCGCCCACATGTACAGGGAGATCAGCGCCCAGAAGTGCACCACCGAGAGGCGGTAGGAGTAGATCGGCCGGCCCGCCTGCTTGGGCACGAAGTAGTACATCATGCCCAGGAACGCGGCGGTGAGGAAAAAGCCCACCGCGTTGTGGCCGTACCACCACTGCACCATGGCGTCCATGGCGCCCGGGTACATGGAGTAGGACTTGAACATCGTCACCGGCATGGACATGTTGTTGACGATGTGCAGCACGGCGATGGTCAGGATGTACGCGCCGAAGAACCAGTTGGCCACGTAGATGTGCTGCACCCGGCGCTTCATGATGGTGCCGAAGAACACGATGGCGTAGGCCACCCAGACCACGGCCACCAGGATGGCGATGGGCCATTCCAGCTCCGCGTACTCCTTGCCCATGGTCTTGCCCAGGGGCAGGGTGATGGCCGCCAGCACGATGATCGCCTGCCAGCCCCAGAAGGTGAACGCCGCCAGCCCGTCACTGAACAGCCGGGTCTGGCAGGTGCGCTGGACGATGTAGTAGGACGTGGCGAACAGCGCCGAACCACCGAAGGCGAAGATCACCGCGTTGGTGTGCAGGGGCCGAAGCCGACCGAAGGTCAGGTACTCGATCTCCAGGTTCAGTTGCGGCCAGACCAGCTGCGCCGCGATCCATACCCCCACCGCCATGCCGACGATGCCCCAGACGATGGTCATAATGGCGAACTGCCTGACCACCTTGTAGTTGTACGTCTGTGATTGCTCCATGGAGCGCCCCCTTCTTATGAAAATCGCGCGCACACGTGGGCATGCGCACCGGATGTTTTCAGGGAGCACTATTAGCCAGTCTTGATGTTCGAAACTTGATGCAGATCAATAAGAGCGAATTCAAGATTCAAGATTCAAGATTCAAAGCGGAGGTGATCCCTTTGAATCTTGAATCTTGAATTCCGATCACCTCTAGGCCAGGCCCGATCTCTCTATCCCCAGTCCGGCCCAGAGCGTCGGCCACTCAAAGTGGGGACCCGGATCGGTCTTGCGGCCGGGGGCGATGTCGGCATGGCCGGCGATGGCGTCCGGGGCGATGCCGGGATAGGCCTCGCGCAGGGCCAGGATCAGCTCGGTGAGTCGCTGGTATTGCACCGGCTCGAAGGGCAGGTCGTCGCAGCCCTCCAGCTCGATGCCGATGGAGAAGTCGTTGCAGCGGGTCCGCCCCTGCCAGCTGGAGGCCCCCGCATGCCAGGCGCGGCGGTCAAAGGGCACATATTGAACCACCTGCCCGTCCCGGCGGATCAGCACGTGGGCCGAGACCTCGAGACCGGAGATTTCCCGGAAATAGGGATGGGCCGCCGGGTCCAGGGTGTTGGTGAACAGGTGATCGATCCACGGCCCGCCGAACTCCCCCGGCGGCAGGCTGATGGCATGGACCACCACCAGCTCCGGCCGGGCGCCCTCCGGGCGCTCGTCGTGGTTGGGGGAAGGCACCCGGGCCGCCCCTTGGAGCCAGCCGCTCTGCAGGTCCACCTTCACGGGGCCTCCTGGGCCGGCCGGGCCAGGGTCGCGGCCACCGCCATGCGGATGCGCTCCGGCAGGGCCTCGGCATGCAGGGGGGCGTGGTAGCGACCGTCCCGGAACAGGAACAGGCTCGGCAGGTGAAACACCTCGAACTCCCGGGCCAGCCCCCCGTCCCGGGCCGCGTCCACCTCGAACAGGCTCCAGGGCTCGCCCGCCGCCACCATGTCCGACAGCAGCGCCTTCACCCGCCGGCAGGCCCCGCAGTCCGGCCCGGTGAAGATGACCAGGGCCGTGCCCGGAGTCTCGGCGAGGACGTGGTGGAAATTGAATTGATCGAGCGTTTGCACGCTTTGAAGTGTGAAGGGTGAATGGGGAAGTGGGAAGGGAGAGACAAAGTCGGAAATGTGAATTGGGAAGTGCGAAGCAAGCCCGTTGCCGACGCCAATACCCATAATCATCCTATAAACGGCAGTTGAACGCGCCCGAGTGTGCGGTTTTCGTGTTGTCTGGCAAGGCGCGACGACGAGGAATGGTCGTTCCATTCCGAGGAGTCGCAACGCCGCCAGGCGACACGAAAACCGTGCAATCGGGTGCGTAGCGGGGCTCACCTGATGGGTGAGCGTCATCGAAGCCGCGATCGTCAGTTACCATGGGACCTGGCGAACGAAATCGAGCGGTCAACTGCCGTTTCTAGGATCATACCTCAACGCCTGTAGACCTCGCGTCGATGGGCGATGCGCACCACCAGCACGATCAGCTCCCCTTCCCGGATCTCGTAGACCACCCGGTAGTTGCCCACACGGATCCGGCGCAACCCCGTCAGGTCCCCCTTGAGGGCGCTGCCGCGGTAGGGATTCTCCGCCAACTCATCGATGGCGCTGACCAGGCGCAGGCGGTCTTTCTTGGCGATCCCCGCCAGGGCCTTTGCAGCGCTTTGCTTAATCCTGATCGAGAAGCCCACGCCGCACGTCTTCCCAGTCCAGCATCGGGTCGCTCGGGTCCTGCAGCCGTTCGACGGCCACGTGCAGGTCTTCGAAATCCTCCAGATAGCGCTCCACCGCCTGACGGACCAGATCCGTTCGACTGCGATGCAAGGTCTTCGCCGCCGCGTCCAGAGACGCCAGGAGTTCGTCAGGGAATCGTGTGGTGATCTGAGCCATGGCCAGCCCCGAATGTCGATGGGATGCAATGGGATTCACTGTAATCTTAGCCCACCTGTGAAGCAAGGTCAGTTGACAGCCGAAGCTGGATACGGGCATTGCCATTGTGATGTATTCAATGGGTTACATCCCTGCTCGCCCTTCTCACTTCGCCCTTCCCAATTCCCACTTCGCACTTCCTGTACAATCGCCCCGCCCATGAGTACCCGTACCCCCCCTCCGTTGAACCCCCAGCAGCGCGCCGCCGTGGAACACGTGGACGGCCCCCTGCTGGTGCTGGCCGGTGCCGGCTCCGGCAAGACCGGCGTGATCACCCACAAGATCGCCCACCTGATCCGCGACCGGGGCATGGACCCGAAACGCATCGCCGCCATCACCTTCACCAACAAGGCGGCCAAGGAGATGAAGGCACGGGCCTCGAAGCTCCTGGAGCGGGACGAGTCCAAGGGGCTCACGGTCTCCACCTTCCACACCCTGGGGCTGAACTTCATCCGCCGGGAGCTCAAGAGCCTGGGCTACAAGGCCGGCTTCTCTATCTTCGACGCCGCCGACAGCCTGTCGCTGCTCAAGGAACTCACCTTCCGGGGCGACGACCCCATCGACCCGGAACCGGCCCGCCAAAGAATCAGCCGCTGGAAGAACGACCTGATCACCCCCGAGCAGGCCCTCTCCCGGGCCGCCGACGAGAAGGAGGCCGCCCAGGCCCGGCTCTACGCCGCCTACGTGCGCGCGCTGAAGGCCTACAACGCCGTGGACTTCGACGACCTGATCGTCCAGCCGGTGCGCCTGCTGGAGGAAAACCCCGAGGTGCGCGAGCGCTGGCAGAACCGCACCCGCCACCTGCTGGTGGACGAATACCAGGACACCAACACCTGCCAGTACCGCCTGGTGCGCCTGCTGGTGGGCGTGGACGGGGGGCTCACGGCCGTGGGCGACGACGACCAGTCCATCTACGCCTGGCGCGGCGCCCGGCCCGAGAACCTGGCCGCCCTGCAGCAGGACTTCCCGCGCCTGAAGGTCATCAAGCTGGAGCAGAACTACCGCTCCACCAACCGCATCCTGCAGACCGCCAACCAGCTGATCGCCAACAACCCCCACGTGTTCGAGAAGCGCCTGTGGAGCGCGCTCGGCGAGGGCGAGCCCATCCGCATCCTGCCCTGCAACGACGGCGAGCAGGAGGCCGCCCGGGTGGTGGCCGAGATCATGAAGCACAAGTTCAAGCACCGCACCGAGTACCGGGACTACGCCATCCTCTACCGGGGCAACCACCAGTCCCGAGTGTTCGAAAAGCTCCTGCGCGAGCACGCCATCCCCTACAAGGTGAGCGGCGGCCAGTCCTTCTTCGAGCGCTCCGAGGTCAAGGACGTGATGGCCTACCTGCGCCTGCTGGCCAACCCCGACGACGACACGGCGTTTCTGCGCATCGTCAACGTGCCGCGCCGGGAGATCGGCCCCTCGACGCTGGAAAAACTGGGCGAGTACGCCACCGAGCGCAGCGTGAGCCTGCTCACCGCCTGCTTCGAGATGGGGCTCACCGAACGCCTGCCCGCCCGGGCCGTGCAGCGCCTGCAGGGCTTCGCCGACTGGCTGCTGGAATTCGGCCGCAAGGCCGAGGAAGGCGACCCGGCCAAGGTCGCCCGCGCCCTGATCGGTGAACTCAACTACGACGACTGGCTGCTGGACCAGGCCCGTGACCCCAAGGCCGCCACCCGGCGCATGGACAACGTCAACGAGGTACTGGACTGGATGGCACGCCTGTCCAAGGAAGGCGCCGAGGGCGGCAAGGACATCGGCGAGATCGTGCGCCACATGACCCTCATGGACATCCTCGACCGCGCCGGCGGCGAGGACGACTCCGACGGCGTGCACCTGATGACCCTGCACGCCGCCAAGGGTCTGGAGTTCCCCCACGTGTTCCTGGTGGGCATGGAAGAGGAACTGCTGCCCCACCGGGTGAGCCTGGAAGAGGACGGCCTGGAAGAGGAACGGCGCCTGGCCTACGTGGGCATCACCCGCGCCAAGCTCAGCCTCACCCTCACCTACGCCCGCAAGCGCACCCGCTTCGGCGAGGAGGTGGACTGCGAACCCTCCCGCTTCATCGAGGAACTGCCCCGGGAACACCTGGACTGGCCCGACGCCAAGCCCCCCGACCCGGAAGAAGCGCGCATCACCGGCAAGGCGCACCTGAGCAACCTGAAGAGCCTGCTTTCCTGAGGGAGAACCGCGACGCAAAGACGCGAAGGCGCAAAGGAACGCAAAATTGCTTGCGCGTGAAATCGCAATTCAATCCACCCGGTCCACGATCGGATCGACCCCATAGGGCGGCCCATGGCCGCCACCCCTTGGCGGGCCCCACCCTGCGATACAATCCAGCGATGCACGTCCCCACACCCCCTGATGCCCTCAAACGCAGCCTCAACCTGACGCTGGTCGCCTTCTACGGCATCGGCACCATCCTGGGCGCCGGCATCTACGTGCTGATCGGCAAGGTCGCCGGCTACGCGGGCATGTACACCCCCTTCGCCTTCCTGGTGGCCGCCGGCCTGGCCGTGTTCTCCGCGCTCTCCTACGCGGAGCTGGCGTCGCGCTTTCCCCGCTGTGCCGGTGAGGCGGTATATGTGCACGAGGCCTTCGGCAGCCACCGCCTGTCCCAGGTGGTCGGGCTCACCATCATCGCCATCGGCGTGGTCTCGAGCGCGACCCTGGTCCACGGCGTGCTCGGCTATCTGCAGGTGTTCTTCCCCCTGCCCCAGGTCCTGACCATCATCGCCCTGGTGGTGGTCCTCGCCCTCATCGCCGCCTGGGGCGTGAACGAGTCGGTCACCATTGCCGGGCTGATGACCCTGGCCAGCATGGTGGGCCTGGTGCTGGTCCTCTGGGCCGCCTCCCCCAACCTGGCCACCCTGCCAGAGCGCTGGCCGGAGATGCTGCCCGGACTCCATGGCGGCATCTGGGTGGGCATCCTGCTGGGCGCCTTCGTCGCCTTCTACGCCTACATCGGCTTCGAGGACATCGTGAACCTGGCCGAAGAGACCCGCACACCGGAAAGCACCCTGCCCCGCGCCATGGTCATCGCCCTGCTGGTGACCACCGGCTTCTACCTGGCCGTGGCGGTGGCCGCCGTGCTGAGCCTGCCCGGCGCCGAACTCGCCGAGAGCGACGCGCCCCTGGCGCGCATCTACACGGAGCAGACCGGCCACCCGGCGGTGGTGCTCGGCCTCATCGGCGTCGTCTCCATCCTCAACGGCGCGCTGATCCAGATCATCAAGGGCAGCCGCGTGCTCTTCGGCATGAGCCGCCAGGGCTGGCTCCACCCGAGCCTTCACCGTCTCTCGCCGCGCCGCCGCACACCCACCCGCGCAGTGCTCGTGGTGGCCGGCCTGATCCTCGCCTTCGCCCTGGCCCTGCCCCTCTTGTCTCTCGCCATGCTCACCAGCGTCATCACCCTGTCGCTGTTCACCCTCATCAACTTCGCCCTGTTGCGCGTCAAACGCATCCACGGCCCGCGCGCCAGCGGCCTGGACCTGCCCCGCTGGGTCCCCTGGTGCGGCGGCCTGCTGAGCGGCGGTTTTCTGCTCTACCAATTGCTGGTCGCGATCTGGCTGTGGTGAACACCCCCCGTCGCCCATAGGGCGGGCCGCGCCCGCCGGCGGCCACGGGCCGCCCTATGCACGTGAGGCCAGGAGGCCACCCGCTCCGCGGCTTACAGCACCGATTCAAGGGATGAAATGGGCCGGATAAGGGGGAATTTCGCCCCGAATTGAGGGCTACTTTTTAGATATAACAATGACTTGGCCGGGTCCGACCCTCGCCCCTCCCTCGCCCCACCTCGCCCAGCCACTTCCTATAACACCTTCGACCTCTATCGCTTCATACAAAGCAGCAGCGCTGCTCACTAGTGCAAACAAAGTTGCATATGACGCAATCCCGACCACTCTTACGAAACTTTACACACCCAAGATTGCATAACGCCCCACCCTCTCCTAGACTCAAACGTCATGGAACGCACAACCGGCCGCTACATCGAGTCCACCCTTTCCGGTGAAGCCTATCGGGCCTTCATCCCCGCGCCCCTGCCGCCCGATCCCCCGATACAACTCAGCCCTGAACTCCTCAATCTGCTTGAAAAGGCAAACCGGGCCCTGGGGCGCCTGGATGGCGTTGCCGACGTGCTGCCCGATGCCGACTTGTTCCTCTATCAATACGTCCGCAAGGAGGCCGTCCTCTCATCCCAGATAGAAGGCACCCAGTCCTCACTCTCCGACCTCCTGCTGTTCGAGATGGACGAGGCGCCCGGCGCGCTGCTTGATGACGTCAGGGAAGTCTCAAACTACGTACGTGCCCTCAATCACGGGCTGGAAAGGATGCGCGAGGGATTCCCGCTATCCCTTCGCCTGCTTCGGGAAATCCATGCCGTCCTGTTGGACCAGGGTCGCGGCGCGCAGAAGCAGCCTGGAGAATTCCGTCGAACCCAGGTCTGGCTGGGAGGAAACACCCCCGGAAAAGCGACCTTCGTGCCGCCGCCACCGGATCACCTGATGGCCTGTCTCGATTCATTCGAACGCTTCCTGCATGACGATCCGATCCCCATGCCGGTCCTGCTCAAAGCGGCACTGGCCCACGTCCAGTTCGAGACCATCCACCCCTTTCTCGACGGTAACGGACGCCTTGGTCGACTCCTGATCACCTTGCTGCTCCTGAACGAAAAGGTGCTGAACGCCCCGCTGCTTTACCTCAGCCTCTACTTCAAGACTCGCCGCAGCGAGTATTACGACCGCCTGCAGCAAGTCCGGCTTCGCGGAGACTGGGAGGGCTGGCTAGGCTTCTTCCTGCAGGGCATCTTCGAAACTGCCCAGCAGGCCGTCACCACCGCGCGCGAGCTCCTGCGGGTCTTCGAAGCAGACCGCGAACGCATCCGCGGCCTGGGCCGCATTGCCGGCTCCTGCCTGCAAGTGCACGAACTGCTCATGCGGCGCCCGATCCGGAACATCGCTGACACCGCCACCGAACTCGGCATCAACCGGACCACGATCTCCAACTGTTTTCAGGCCCTGCAGACCACCGGCATCACCCGCGAGATCACCGGCAAAAAGCGCAACCGGCTGTTTGTCTACGACGAATACCTCAAGCGACTCTCCGAAGGCACCGACCCGCTCCCATAGGGTTCTTGTGGTAACTTCGCATCTCAGGGAAACAAGGCACCAGATCAGGGCATGACACCACAACCGGAACAGGACGCACGCAGGGAGATCGACCGGCTGCTCGCCGCTGCCGGCTGGTCGGTGCAGGACGCCGACCAGGCCAGCATCCACGCCGCCCGGGGCGTGGCCATCCGCGAGTTCCCGCTGCCCGGCCACGGCTTCGCCGACTACCTGCTCTACATCGACGGCCAGGCCGCCGGGGTCATCGAGGCCAAGAAAGCCGGCACCACCCTGAGCGGCGTCGAGATCCAGGCCGAGCGCTACACCAAAGGCCTGCCCGCCGGCCTGCCCCGCTGGGGCGATCCCCTGCCCTTTGCCTACCAGTCCACCGGCGTGGAGACCCGCTTCACCAACGGCCTCGACCCCGCGCCCCGGGCCCGGCCGGTGTTCGCCTTCCACACCCCCGAGGCACTGGCCGACCTGCTGGGCGTCCAGCCCGGCAGGGTCTCCGACGCCGCGCCGCCCGAGACCTTCCTCAGCCGCCTGCGCCAGATGCCCGAACTGGTGGAGGAAGGCCTCTGGCCCGCCCAGATCAGGGCCATCCGCAACCTGGAGCAGTCCCTGCGGGAGAACCGCCCCCGCGCCCTGATCCAGATGGCCACCGGCTCGGGCAAGACCTTCACCGCCATCTCCTTCATCTACCGGCTGATCAAGTTCGCCGGCGCCCGGCGGGTGCTGTTCCTGGTGGACCGGGGCAACCTGGGCGACCAGACGCTCAAGGAATTCCAGCAATACGCCTCGCCCTACAACAACTTCAAGTTCACCGAGGAGTACATCGTCCAGCGCCTGACCAGCAACACCCTCGACACCACCGCACGGGTCTGCATCTGCACGATCCAGCGCATGTACGCCATGCTCAAGGGCCGGGAACTGCCGGAAGACCTGGAAGAGGTCTCCCCCGATTTTCTCCCTCCCCTTCAAGGGCCCCCCGATAATCCCCCTCCCCTTCAAGCGTCCCCTGAAAATCCCCCTCCCCTTCAAGGGGAGGGCCGGGGTGGGGATGGTTTCGGCCTCCTCAAACGACCCGAGCCCATCGAATACAACCCGAGCACTCCGATCGACACCTTCGACATCATCGTCACCGACGAATGTCACCGCTCCATCTACAACCTCTGGGCCCAGGTGCTGGAATACTTCGACGCCTACCTCATCGGCCTCACCGCCACCCCCAGCAAGCAGACCTTCGGCTTCTTCCACCAGAACCTGGTGATGGAATACAACCACGAGATGGCCGTGGCCGACGGCGTGAACGTCAACTACGACGTCTACCGCATCCGCACCGCCATCTCCGAACAGGGTTCCAGCGTGGAGGCGGGCTACTCGGTGCAGATCCAGGAGCGCGACACGCGCAAGAAGCGCTGGGAACAGCTCGACGACGACTTCAGCTACGACCCCAACCAGCTCGACCGCGACGTGGTCGCCCCCGACCAGATCCGCACCATCGTGCGCACCTACCGCGACAAGCTGTTCACGGAAATCTTCCCCGGCCGCCAGTGGGTGCCCAAGACCCTCATCTTCGCCAAAGACGACGCCCACGCGGAGAACATCGTCGAGATCGTTCGCGAGGAGTTCGGCAAGGGCAACGACTTCGCCCAGAAGATCACCTACCGCACCACCGGCGCCAAACCCAAGGACCTCATCAACGAATTCCGCACCAGCCCCATGCCCCGGATCGCCGTCACCGTAGACATGATCGCCACCGGCACCGACATCAAGGCGGTGGAAGTGGTCATGTTCATGCGCGCCGTCAAATCCCGCGCCTTCTTCGAGCAGATGAAAGGCCGCGGCGTGCGCGTCATCAAGCCCGACGACCTGCAAAGCGTCACCCCCGACGCCACGGCCAAGGACCACTTCGTCATCGTCGACGCCGTCGGCGTCTGCGAGCAGGACAAGACCGACTCCCGCCCCATGGAGCAGAAGCCCACCGTGAGCTTCGAAAAGCTCCTGCAGGCCGTGGCCTTCGGCAACACCGGGGAAGACGTGCTCTCCTCGCTCGCCGGACGCCTGGCCCGCATGGAACACCGCCTCAAGCCGGAGGACGAAAAGGAGATCCGCGCGCTTACCGGCGGCTTGGGCGTCAAGGACCTGAGCCACCGCATCGTCGCCGCCCTGGACCCGGACCGCCATCTGTAACAGGCCAGGGCGGACCTGGGATTGGCCCCGGACGACGACCGGCCCATCCCCGACCATGCCCTGGCCGCCGCCCGCCGCAAGGTGCTCCAGGAGGCCGTCCAGCCGATCACCGACCCCGGCCTGAACTCCGATACCCGGGTCGGACCACGGTAACCGACTGAAACACAAAGATTTAACTCCACTATTTGGTACTGTTTGAGGCCTTAATCGGCCATTTCTTGGCTCAAATTGCAGTTCCAAGCGCCTGGGATCGCAGAGGAACCCGTCATCTTCAAGCGCATTGGACTTCAGGACGTCCGGTAGCCGTCAGGCGCTTGTTCACCAGTCGCCCTTGTCCACGGAACGTGAACATCGGTCAATTATGTACACAGGGGGGCTGCCCATGCCGGGGTCAGACCTCGGAACCCATTGGCCATACAGCCCAATTGCCCCCCAGAACAGCCGACAGAATCGCTTTAAACGCCCTATTCTCCCTTGGACCCCTTCCCCCCGCCGCAACCTGACAGGCACGATTACCAGCATCAAGTGATGTATGATTTATGCATCAGAAACAAACGAGGCGCTCCCCATGCGTACAACCCTGAACATCGATGACCAGTTGCTGGCCGAAGCCCAGCGTATTACCGGTATGACCGAAAAGGCCGCCCTGGTGCGAGAGGGGCTGCGCGCCCTGATCGAGCGCGAGAGCGCCCGGCGGCTGGCGCGGCTGGGCGGCAGTGAACCGCAGTTGGAGACCGTGCCTCGCCGACAGTCCGACCCGGCATGATCCTGGTTGATACCTCGGTGTGGGTCGATCACCTGCGCACCGGTGATGCGGCGCTTGGGGCGTTGCTGAACCGCAGTCAGGTGCTGATGCACCCTTTCGTGGTCGGTGAGCTGGCCTGCGGCAACCTGCGCAACCGCAGCGAGGTGCTGCGGCTGCTCAAAGATCTGCCGCAAGCGGTCGTCGCCAACGATGAGGAGGTGCTGTTCTTCATCGAACGCAACGCGCTGATGGGCCGGGGCATCGGCTACGTGGATGCGCACTTGCTGGCCGCGGTGACCTTGGGCGGCTCGACGCAACTGTGGACACGGGACAAGCGTCTGCGGTCGGTGGCCGAGACCCTGAACCTCGCCTATGGCGAGGATTGATTGACCGGCATTGATCTGTGCCGCAATGCCCGGGTCGGACCCAGGCAATTCACAAAAACAGCGGGGAATCTCCTTCCCATTTCGGCCTGGTTGAAACCAGATAGCCCAGACCTTCCAGGTCAAATCACCACTCCAGACTCTCAACCCGCCGCACCCTCCCGCCTGACCTACACTCATCCGTAAGGAGGCCACACCCATGCTGCCGCGTCCCCCGCCCCTGCGCGCCCTGTCCCTGCTGCTGATCGTGCTGCTGCTCTCCGGCTGCGCCGCCATGCGTCCCGGCGCCGAGCCGCCGCGGGTGCATCTGGTGGGCCTGGAACTGCAGCAGGTGGAACTCTTCGAGCAGCGCTATCTGCTCAGGCTGCGCATCCAGAACCCCAACGACTTCGCCCTGAATATCCGCGGGCTGGATTTCCGGGTGGACATCAACGATGAACGCTTCGCCGAGGGCGTCTCCAACCGGCCGCTTGAGGTGCCGGGCTTTGGCGAGGCGCTCACGGAGGTGGAGGTCTCCTCCAGTCTCTGGTCCCTGGCGCGGCAGTTCCGGGACCTGGGGGATTCCCGGCTGGAACGCATGACCTACCGCCTGCACGGCCGGATCGCCGTGACCGGCTGGGGCCTGCCGGTGCAGTTCGACTCCAGCGGGGAGTTGGGGCTGCTCGGGCCCGGCCGGTGACGGCCGCCTCCCTGCCCCGCCCAGGGTAGGCCTCGGCGCAACGGCGGGATCCCCCCCTCAGAAAACGGGAATGACCGGATCCTTATTTCAGAATATCCTGATATAATATCCGGTCATCGCGCCCGGTCATGGATCGGGCCATCCCAGGAGAAATCTGCGGCGGTGGCATCCAAACGACAGCAATTCCAACTCCCCGCCTTCGGCGCGGGCCTGCGCAACGCCTGGCGCGCGGGTTACGGACTCTCCCAGCTTCGACGCGACCTGCTCGCCGGACTCACGGTCGGCATCGTCTCCATACCCCTGGCCATGGCCTTGGCCATCGCCACGGGCGTGCCGCCCCAGCACGGTCTCTACACCGCCATCATCGCCGGCGCGGTGATCGCCATCGCCGGCGGTTCGCGCTTCAACATCTCAGGGCCCACGGCGGCCTTCGTGGTTATCCTGTTCCCCATCGTGCAGCAGCACGGCGTGGGCGGCCTGCTCATCGCCACGCTCATGGCGGGGATGATCCTGATCGCCCTGGGCTTCATGCGCATGGGCCAGCTGATCCGCTACGTGCCCTACCCGGTGATCGTCGGCTTCACGGCAGGCATCGCGGTGGTGATCGCCACGCTGCAGATCCCGGGCTTCCTGGGGCTCACCCTGCCGAGCATGGGCGAGCACTACGTGGAGAACGTCTGGCACATCGCTGAGGCCCTCGACACAATCCGCCTGCAGGAGGTGGCCATCGGCGCCTTCACCCTGGCGGTGCTGCTGCTCTGGCCGCGGCTCAAGATCGGCATCCCCGCGCCCCTGGTGGCCCTGGCCCTGGCCGCCGCCGTGGGCTGGGTGGTGAACCTCTACCTGGACGAGGCCTCGATCCGCACCATCGCCTCCAGCTTCACCTGGACCATCGGCGAGCGCTCCGGCCAGGGCATCCCGCCCGTGCCGCCGAGCTTCATGCTGCCCTGGAACCTGCCCGGCCCCGATGGCGAACCCCTGCAGGTGAGCCTGGGGCTGATCCGCCAGCTCATCGGCCCGGCTATCGCCATCGCCATCCTGGGTGCCATCGAGTCGCTCCTGTGCGCCAGCGTGGCCGATGGCATGACCAACACCCGCCACGACCCCAACAGCGAACTGGTGGGCCAGGGCATCGGCAACCTGATCACGCCGCTGTTCGGCGGCATCACCGCCACCGCCGCCATCGCCCGCACCGCCACCAACATCCGCAGCGGCGCGGTCTCGCCCCTGTCCGCCGTGTTCCACGCCGTGGCCGTGCTGCTGGCGGTGATCAGCCTCGCCGGCCTGCTGGGCCTGGTGCCCATGGCGGCGCTGGCCGCGCTGCTGTTCGTGGTGGCCTGGAACATGAGCGAGGTGCGCCACTTCGTGCACACCCTGCGCTCGGCCCCCGGCGGCGATGTCGCGGTGCTGCTCACCTGCTTCCTGCTGACGGTGATCTTCGACATGGTGATCGCCGTGGGTGTGGGCATCGGGCTGGCCGCCGCGCTGTTCATCCGGCGCATGGCGCAGATCACCAACGCCCGGCGCATAACCCCTGCCGAGGCCCGGCTGCGCGAGGATCTGCCGCCCCAGGTCGCGCTGTTCGACATGAACGGACCACTGTTCTTCGGCGCGGCGGAAAAGGCGGTGGACACCCTGCACCTGGTGGACAGCAGCATCCAGGTGATCATCGTCGACATGCACGACGTCACCAGCATGGACGCCACCGCCCTGGTAGCCGTGGAGACCATGCTCGGCCACATGCGACGCCGTGGCATCGGCCTGATCTTCGTCGACCTGCAGCCGCGCATGATCACCAAGCTGCGCCGGGCCGGCATCCGCAAAACCCGCGGCGAGCTGATGTATTCCAGCAACCTGGAAAGCGCAGTGCGCACCGCCGAGCGCTGGCTGACAGAGAAGCAGTCGACGAGCGCGCCACCCACCTCCAGTCCAGCCTGAGCCCGTCGCCTGGCCACGGATGGCACAGCGCGAGTCCCTGCGCCCCCGCAACCATTCAGTCCCGGTTCATGCACCCCGTCGTACGGTTGACCCACCGTGAAGCAATTCACACGAGGTCGCCGCCATGAAACCCAGCCCGCATAGCTCACCACCGTTCGTAGCGAGGGCGTCGAGATGCCGCCAGACGTCCGACTGCGTGTCCGAGACACAGCCGCGGCAGCTGGGCCCGATGCACACCTGTCATTCAGCTTCCCCGGCCCGCCCCACCGTGCCGGGCGATCTCCCGTTCCACCGTAACCCGGCTTTGGAAATCCACCGCCTGGGCACCGGTCTGTTGCTGATCAACCCCGCCTCCGGCCGCAGCCGTCGGCTCGATGCCCTGCATGCTTTTGTCTGGTACCTGCTGAAGGACCCGACGACCGTCAGTGAGGCCATCGCGGCGATCCGGCACATCCGCCCCGACCTGGCCCCTGCCCGCGTGCGCTCCGACACCGAGCGCCTGTTTCACGAACTGCACACCGAACGGATGATCGTCCCCGATAAGCCCTTCAGCGTCTGAATCGGACTCAAGCTCGCAGGACTTTCGCGCATGTATCCCGTAGGTCGGCCTTCAGGCCGACTGCGAAGTCACCTGGCCGGAAGGTCCCTGCCGCATCAGGGGCTGTCACCGAATGAAAACCCCTCGAATACCCGCTTGCCATCGCCCCCGTTTCCTGTTTTGTGTTATATCCAGCCATTGTGTGGAGCCAGCGCCTCTGAGTAAGCGGCTCCGCTCAATCGGTATGACCCGGATCGATTCCGGCGAAGCAGTCCGACAGCCAGAAAAACGAATAAGGAGATCGATATGTCCAGACAATGGCTTCACTCAGCCCTGTTCACCGCCCTGATCCTTGCCGCCTTCGGCCTGCAGGGCGTCTCCGCCGCCGAGGTGGCACGGGCGCAGTTCACCACCGGCGTGGTGGATCGTGAACCCGTGGATGCCGTGCGCGGCGTCTCTGCGGACACCGACAGGGTGTTCTTCTTTACTGAACTGCGCGACCTGCAAGGGCAACACGTGGTGCACCGCTGGGAATATGCCGGTGAGCCGGTGGCGGTGGTGGGCTTCGACGTGGGCGGCCCCCGCTGGCGCGTGTGGTCCAGCAAGCAGATGGAGCCCGAGCAGACGGGCAGCTGGCGGGTCTACGTGGTCAAGGAAGATGGCAGTGTGCTGGCCAGCGAGGAGCTGTCCTTCGGCGACGGCCGCGCACCTGCCGCCGGGGATTCAGAGTCCATCACGGTCCCCGAAACCCATTTCATGCGTTCGGGTTCGGGCTCCTAGACGTTCCGAATTGACGTGGAACGGCAAGGATAAAAAGCTGATTTCTCGCAAAGACGCGAAGACGCCAAGAAATCTTTAACACAAGAAGTGCTTTTCTTCGCGTCTTCGCGCCTTTGCGAGAAACCTGTCTTTAGATTTTGACCTTCGTCTTTCTCCGCGCCCCCGCGTCTCCGCGAGAGAACAGTCTTTCGTCTTTCGTCTTTCGTCTTTCCAATCGACTGACTCCGGAATCAGGCCTCCCCCGGCACCGGGCTGAAAGCCGGCCCAGATGCTCGTAAGCTTGGCCCGGGATCCATCCATTCAACGGGACACTGTATGCCAGACACTTTCGAAGACCTGAAGCTGCGCCTTCGCCAGTTCGCCATCGACCGCGACTGGGAACAGTTCCACTCCCCCAAGAACATGTCCATGGCACTGATCGCTGAAGCGGGTGAGCTGATCGAACACTTTCAGTGGCTCACCGAGGAACAGAGCTACCAGCTGCCGGCCGAAAAACGGGAGGAGGTCCGCCTGGAGATGGCGGACATCCTCATCTACCTGATCCGCCTTTCCGACCGTCTGGGCGTGGATCTCCTGCAGGCGGTGGAGGACAAGATCGCGCTCAATGAGCGGAAATATCCCGCTGAGAAGGTGCGGGGGAGTGCGAAGAAGTACACGGAGTACTGAGTCGGCCGGGAGGCCGCTGCCAGGCTCGGACAGGCACCCGGGCTGACTGCCGGCTGTTCAGGCGAGTGAGATGCGAGCCTCGCCGCTCTGGCGGTCGATCTCCACGCGCACCTGGCAGTACTCGGCGTTCTCGTCGACGGGGGTGGGATCATCGGCACAGGCGCAGCCGGCGATGATGCTGGTGTAGAACAGGCCGGCGCGTACCCGCAGCGTGTCCGGACCCTCATCCACGCCGAGGATCGTGACCTCGAGGCGATCATCCAGGGCCACGCTGCCGGTGCGCAGCCCCGCCTGGAGGGGCAGACCCGCCGCGCCCAGGGCGGCGATCTCTGCCTTGAGCTCCGTTTCAAAGCGCGGCGTGCCCAGGAACTCAAGGCTGTGGTTCAGACGGGGCATGGCAATCATGGCTCCTGACATTCACATCTCACCGTATTCTATCTCGCACCACCACCTGCGCGTGCGATGCTCAGGCCCGTCGAAAAGGAAAGTCCTCTGTCATGACATCGTCAGCATAACCGATGTAGAACTTTGCCCAGAAAGGGGGACTCCAACACCCATGAACCGCATCCTGCGACTGCTGGTGCTCGCCGTGCTGCTGCTGGGCCTGTCCGGTTGCACGGTGCGTTTCGTCTACAACCAGCTGGACTGGCTGGCCCCCTGGTATCTGCGCAACTACGTGACCCTGGACGAGGCCCAGCGGGCCCTGCTGGACCAGCGCCTGGCGGTGCGCCTGGACTGGCATTGCAGCAGCGAACTGCCCCGCTATGCCCAGTGGCTGCGCAGCGTCGAGGCCGACCTGCGGGCCGGCGAGGTGAGCGCACAACGCCTGTCCGCACACCTGGAGGTGGCCGAGATCTTCCTGAGAAGCCTGGGCAGCCGTCTGCCGCCGGACGCCGCCGCCCTGCTGGTCACCTTCTCGGACGCGCAGATCGCGGAGTTGTTCGAGAACCTGGAGGACCGACTGGCGGACAGCCGCAAGGAGGTCGTGGACAAGCCCGCCGAGGTGCTGCAGCAGGAGCGGGCCGAACGCATGGAACGCCGGCTGCGCCGCTGGTTCGGGCGCCTGAACACCGCCCAGCAGGCGCGCGTCGAGGCCTGGAGCGTGGGCCTCGCCCCCTTCGGGGAGCAGTGGCTCGACAACCGCGCCCGCTGGCAGGCCGAGCTGCGCGAGGCCATCGAGGGACTGCGCCACGACCCGCTCGCCCTGGAGGCGCGGCTGGAAACCCTTCTGGTCTACCCGGAACGGGGCTGGTCGGAGGAATACCAGACCCGCATGGCCTTCAACCGGGAGCAGACCCTGGCCCTGCTGGTGGATCTCTACCGGCTGTCATCCGAGCGTCAGAGGGAACGGCTCATCCAACGCGTCGGCAGCCTGGCACGGGACTTCGAGCGCCTGAGCTGCGCGGTTGAGACTGCGGCTTGATTTGAATCGAAAAAGATCATTCTCTCGCAGAGGCGCGGAGGCGCAGGGAAAACAGAGCTCATTGTTGAACTTCCCCCGTGCCTCTGTGGCTCCGTGAGAGGACAGATTTTCTGCTGGCAAGAACACCTGTCCTCTCACGGAGCCACGGGGACACGGGGAAAACCAATCATCAACTTTCTGAAATCTCCGCGCCTCCGCGCCTCCGCGAGAGAACATGGGTTTATCCTCTCCCCAAGCCATGACAGCGCCACACCGCAAGCGGGTGTACAATCCGCAACCCGCCATTGCCTGATCACGAAGTGCCATGAAGACCCCGGAACTGCTCGCCCCCGCAGGTACCCTGCGCAACCTGCACTACGCCCTGGCCTACGGCGCCGATGCCGTCTATGCCGGCATGCCCCGCTACAGCCTGCGGGTGAGGAACAACGACTTCAGCCGCCTGGAACAGCTGGCGAAGGGCATCGAGGCGACCCACGCGGCGGGCAAGCGCTTCTTCCTGGCCACCAACGTGCTGCCCCACAACAGCAAGGTGAGGAGCTTCCTCGCGGACATCGAGGCGGTGGTTGAGCTGGGGCCCGACGCGCTGATCATGGCCGACCCGGGACTGATCATGCTGGTGCGCGAACGCTGGCCACAGATGCCCATCCATCTCTCCGTGCAGGCCAACACCATGAACTACGCCAGCGTCAGATTCTGGCAGCAGCTGGGACTGACCCGCATCATCCTGTCCCGGGAACTGTCCCTGGACCAGGTGGAGGAGATCCGCCAGGAATGCCCGGACATGGAGCTGGAGGTGTTCGTGCACGGCGCCCTGTGCATTGCCTATTCCGGGCGCTGCCTGCTGTCGGGCTATTTCAATCACCGGGACGCCAACCAGGGCACCTGCACCAATTCCTGCCGCTGGGATTACAAGGTGCACGAGGCCACGACCGATGCCAGCGGCGATGTGCAGCTCTGGCGCCCGGACGAGGACGAACCCGAACGCGACATCCGTGCGCGACAGCCTTACCTGATCGAGGAGCGGGAGCGCCCCGGCGAGCTGATGCCCGTGGAGGAGGACGAGCACGGCACCTACATCATGAACTCCAAGGACCTGCGTGCCGTGGAGCACGTGGAGCGCCTGGTGCGCATGGGCATCGACAGCCTGAAGATCGAGGGGCGCACCAAGTCCCACTACTACGTGGCCCGCACCGCCCAGGTCTACCGGCGCGCCATCGACGACGCCGTGGCCGGGCGCCGCTTCGACCCCAGCCTGCTGGGCGTGCTGGAGAACCTGGCCAACCGGGGCTACACCGACGGCTTCTACCAGCGTCACCACGACAGCGAATACCAGAACTACCTCACCCAGCATTCCGACAGCCTCAAGCAGCGCTTCGTGGGTGAAGTGCTCAGCTACGAGCCGGCCAGTGGCCTGGCGGAGGTGGAGGTGAAGAACAAGTTCGCGGTGGGAGATACCCTGGAGCTGATCCTGCCCGAGGGCAACCGGCGCTTCACCCTGCAACGCATGGAAGGACCGGAGGGCGAGGCCATGGACGAGGCACCGGGTGCCGGTTACCGGGTGCGCATTCCCTTGGAGGCGCAGTCCTGCGAGATGGGTCTGTTGGCGCGGGATCTTTCCTGAGCCTGATGTCCGTTAATCACGCCAAGAGCGCGGAGACGCAGAGGACGCAAAGTTTTTTGATCATCAATTCTTTGCGCCCTCTGCGTCTTGGCGATCTCTGCGTGATCAGCGTTGCCAACACCATGTCGTAGGTTGGGGTGAGCAACGCGAACCCCAAGCTACTCATCATCGGGACAGTTTGAGGCCCACCCGGGTGATGCGTGCGCCTTCCATCTCGCGCACCACCAGCTCCACGCCGGCCAGGGACGCGCGGTCGCCCACCACCGGCGCGGTGTGCAGTGTCTTGCGGATGTACTCCTCCACCGTCTGTTCCGCCACGCCCTCCGGCAGCGTGAGCCCGTAGGCCAGGGACAGGTCGCCCAGCCGCGCATCGCCGTTGAGCACGAACTCGCCGAAGAAGGTCTGCTCCGAGAGACGCTTGGGCGCGGCCCGGGGCACGAACAGGCGGTCCAGGTCCGGCAGGTCATCCGGCGCCGCCATCAGGTAGAGATAATCGCCGGCGCGCAGGTCCAGCAGTTCCAGGGACTCCAGCAACTGCTTGTCCCGCAGGTGTGCCACCACGCGCACGCTCTTCGGCAGCACGAAGCTGGTCCACTTCTCCTGCACCACCGGGGTGTTGTCCGCCAGGCGATAACCCACCAGCTCCATCTCCTGCTGGCCGGGGATGTCCAGCTCCACGCGCTGCACCACGTGGGTGGTGGGCGGCACCTCCAGGCGCAGCAGGCGCGCGGCGGGCGCCACGGTCCAGCCCTGCACCACCAGGGAGATCAGCACCACGAAGAACACGATGTTGAACAGCATGCCCGCCTGTTCGAGGCCGGCCAGCATGGGGAACAGGGCCAGGATGATGGGCACCGCGCCGCGCAGGCCCACCCAGGCGATGAAGCCCTGCTCCCGCCAGGGGAAGTGGAAGGGCAGCAGGGAGAGCCACACCGCCAGGGGGCGGGCCAGCAGGATCAGCACGCCGGCGATCAGCAGGGCATCCACGGCCACGTCCACCAGCGCCGAGGGCGTCACCAGCAGACCCAGCATGAGGAACATGCCGATCTGGGACAGGCGTGCGATGCCGTCGTGGAAGCGGTTGATGTTCTGGCTGGCCTGCAGCGGCCGGTTGCCCAGCACCAGGCCCGCCAGGTAGATGGCGAGAAAGCCGGAGCCGTTCACCTGGCTGGCGATGCCGAACACGGTGAGTCCACCGGCCAGGGCCGCCAGGGGATAGAGGCCGGGGGCGAGGTCCAGCCGGTTGATGATCCACACCAGGGCGAAGCCGCCGGCGATGCCAATCAGCGCGCCCAGGCCCATCTGCTGAATGAACTCCCAGAGCACCACCAGGCCCATGTTCTGCGGCCCGGTGATGAGCAGCTCGATGAACACGATGGTGAGGAAGATGGCCATGGGATCGTTGCTGCCCGACTCGATCTCGAGCGTCGCGCCCACGCGCTGCTTGAGCTCCAGGCCGCGCCCGTGCAGCAGGGAGAACACCGCGGCCGCGTCGGTGGAGCCGACGATGGCCCCCAGCAACAGGCCCTCCATCCAGTGCAGACCCAGCCACCAGGCGGCGAAGATGCCGGTGATCCCGGCGGTGAGCACCACCCCCAGAGTGGCCAGCACCACGGCGGGCTTGAGCCCCACCCGGAAGTTCTTCACCGGCGTGCGCAGGCCGCCGTCGAACAGGATGATGGCCAGCGCCAGGCTGCCGAACAGGTGCGCCAGCTGCACGTCGTGGAACATCACGCCGCCGGGGCCTTCCTCGCCCAGCAGCATGCCGATGATCAGGAACACCAGCAGGATGGGCGCGCCGACGCGGGCGCTGATAACACTGGACAGCACGCTCAGCAGCAGCACCGCGCTGCCCAGCAGGATGATCTGGTTGGTGAGTTCCACGGCGGGCCCGGTTCCGAGTGGCTGGATTCACACCGCACACGTTGCACGGCATGGGATATTCCGAGCAACCATTATGCCAGATGGCCCGGGCCATCCGGTGCGAGTTGCGCCGTGTGCCGCTTCGTTTTCCAGGCATGGTAGGCCGGATAAGCGCAGCGCATCCGGCATGGCGAACGTGTCGAGCGCCGGATGCACAGCGCTTATCCGGCCAGCCTTCCTCTCAGGCCTTGCTCATCACTTTCAGAACGCTGCCCCGCTACTTCCGGTTCCGGGGCGCAGTGTTTCACGGGAACCTCCGGGACGAGCATCGACCTCTGGGTCCAGTACACTATCGATACCATTCGCATCCGCAAAGGTGCCCATGTCCCGTTTCCTGAAGGCAATCCCGGCCGTACTGCTCACCCTGCTCCTACTGCCAGTCACGCCCGCGACTGCCCGCGACCTGCCCGCCTGGCTCCCGGAGATTCCCGAGACACCCGAGCGGGGCATCCTGGTGCTGGAATACGAGAACGACCTGTTCGCCGGCGAAGACCGCTACTACACCAGCGGCGTGCGCGCCAGCTGGATCACACCCGGCTCCGGCGTGCCGGGTCTGCTGAGGGACGTAGGCGAGCTCATTCCCTTCTTCCCGGGCCAGGGCGAGCTCAAGGCCTCCTGGTCCATCGGCCAGAGCATGTACACCCCCAAAGACATCGAGGAAGCCAACCCCAGCCCGGGCGACCGTCCCTACGCCGGCTGGCTGTATGTGAGTGGCGGTCTGGCGGAGGAGACCGGCGACCGGCTTGACCGCCTGCAACTGACACTGGGGGTGGTGGGGCCCGCCTCTCTGGCGGAGCAGACCCAGAAGACCATTCACGAATTCATGGGCTCGCCCATCCCCCAGGGCTGGGATCACCAGCTGGGCAACGAGCTGACCCTGATGGTCAGCTACGAGCGCCAGTGGCGCTCCCGGGTGCGCACCGCCGAGGAGGGCTGGCGCATCGATCTCACCCCCCACTGGGGCGGCACGCTGGGCACGCCGTTCACCCTGGTGAACACAGGCCTGACCCTGCGCGCCGGCCGCGACCTGCCCCACGACTACGGCCCGCCGCGCATCCAGCCCGCCCTGCCCGGCTCCGGACTGTTCGTGCCCCGCAGCCGCTGGGGCTGGTATCTGTTCGCCGGGGTAGATGCCCGGGCCGTGGCCTGGAACACGTTCCTGGACGGCAACCTCTGGCGCGACAGCCCCAGCGTGGACCGCCATGTGTTCGTGGGAGACGCCCAGCTGGGCGCCGTCCTGGGTCTGGGCCGCGCACGGCTGGCCTATACCCATGTGTTCCGCACCCCCGAGTTCAGAAACCAGGTCGGCCGGGATGACTTCGGCGCCCTGAGCCTGTCCTGGATCTTCTGAAGGCCGCCGATAAACCAACCTTTTGCCTGCGGAATACCCCCGAAAATCCGCTGCTGCTTGCCAGTCCTAGACCACCTCCCCATAGTCCCCTGCCCGATTCGGGCTAAAGAAAACCTCAAAATGCCCGATATCAGTGCATACGCACTAAAATAATCCATACATAAACTACGTGATTAATTCACCGCGCCCGCTCGAGGACATGTCCATGGAAACCCTGTTCAAACCCGCCACCTGGCTGATGGATCGCTTCCGCTACCCAGCGAAGTTCGCCATGATCTTCATCCTGGTGCTGCTACCCTTGCTGCTCCTGAGCGGCATCACCCTCAGCAACCTCAACGACACCATCCGTTTCCTGGAGAGCGAGCGCCAGGGCCTGAACTATATCCAGGCCGCCCGCCAGCCCATCGAATTCATGCAGCAACACCGCGGCATCATGGCCACGGTGCTGGCCGGCAACACCGGCGCACGCGCCCAGGCCCAGGAGATTCGCGGCCGGGTTGACCGCGCCCTGACGGAACTCTCGGAGGTGGATGCCCGCCTGGGCGGTCAGCTGGACACAGGCAACCGCCTGGCCGAAATCCAGCGCGCCTGGAGCGAGATCAAGTCCGCCGGGGAGAACCTCGCGCCTGCGGAAAGCATCCGGCGTCATACCGACCTGATTGCCCTGACCCTGGCCCTGGTCAGCCATGTGGCCGACACCTCCAACATCACACTGGATCCAGACCTGGACAGCTATTACCTGGGAGACGCCCTGGTCAATCGCCTGCTGGGGCTCACCGAGACCATGGGACAGGCCCGCGCTCTGGGTTCCGGTGCCGCCGCTGCGGGACAACTCAGCCCGGAACAGCGGGTGCGGCTGGCGGTGCTGGCGAGCAACATGCGCTCCCTGGACAGAGACCTGCGCTCGGGTCTGGAGGCGGCGTTTCGAGCCAATCCGGCCCTGTCCACCAGCCTCGGCCGGCTGGTCGAAACCAACAATCAAGCGGTGGCGGATTTCTCACGCATGCTCCAGGAGCAGCTCCTGGATGTGCAGAACATCACCGTGAGCGGTCCCCAGGTGTTCGATGCGGCTACCCGCTCCATCACCGAGACCTATCGCCTCTATGACGCCATGGTGCCGGTACTCGACAACCTGTTTACCAGCCGCATCCGAACCCAGACGGCGACCCGCAACCTGGCGCTCGTGGTGGTGGCCGGCGTCCTGTTGCTGGTTGCCTATCTGTTCATCGGCCTATACCTGTCCATCCACACCAGCGTACAGCGCATTGGTGACGCCACCCGGCGCATGGCAGGCGGCGATCTGACCACCCGGGTGAGTCTGAACACCCGCGACGAGATGGGGCAGGTGGCACAACGCTTCAATGACATGGCCGAACAGTTCGAGGCCCTGATCCAGCAGATCGTCAGCGCCACCAGTCAACTGGCCTCCGCTTCCGAGGAGGTGGCCGCGGTGTCCAAGGACAGCGCCCGGAACGTGGACCGTCAGCGCCAGGAGACCGATCAAGTGGCTACGGCCATGAACGAGATGACCGCCACGGTGCAGGAGGTTGCCAGCAACGCCGCCGGTGCCGCCGGTGCCGCCAGCAACACCGACAACGAAGCCAAGGGCGGACTGCAGGTGGTCAAATCCACCTCTCAGGCCATCACCGAATTGGCCAGTGAAGTGGAAAAGGCCGCCGAGGTCATCAAGCGTGTCTCCGCCGACAGCGAAACCATCGGTGCTGTGCTGGACGTGATCAAGGGAATCGCCGAGCAGACCAATCTGTTGGCCCTGAACGCCGCCATCGAGGCGGCCAGGGCCGGGGAACAGGGCCGGGGTTTCGCCGTGGTCGCGGACGAGGTACGTACACTCGCCTCACGCACCCAGCAGTCCACCCAGGAGATCGAAGAGATGATCGAGCGCCTGCAGAGCGGCGCCCGGGAGGCGGTCAAGGTGATGGGCGCGAGCCGGGAACGCGCCCAGCAGGGTGTCGAACAGGCCAACGAGGCGGCCCAGGCCCTGGAGGCCATCACCCGCGCCGTGGCCACCATCAACGAGATGAACACCCAGATCGCCTCGGCGGCGGAACAGCAGAGTGCCACGACGGAGCAGATGAACCGCAGCATCATCAGCATCCGGGAGATCGCCGAGCAAACCGCCAGCGGCGCCGAGCAGACCACCTCTGCCAGCGATGAACTGGCCCGGCTCGCCGCCGAGCTTCAGTCCAGGGCGGGCAATTTCACCATATCTCACCGCCCATCCTGACAGCGGGCCACATCCATGCCGGCGCCTGCCAAGGGCGCCGGCATGCCATACTCAGGGCACACCACGGAGGATTCACGCACCCGGCCCCGTCCATGCCACGCACGACAAAGCCGCTCCTGTTGATACGCCAGGCGAGCCTGGCCCTCGCCTTGTCCTGGCTGGCATCACCGGCTCAGGCTGACCACCCACCCGAACGCCAGGACACCTGGGTGCTCGACATCGAGAACGACTGGTTCGCCGGCACCGACCGCTACTACACGGGCGGGCTTCGGGTGACCCGGATTCGTGCCCCGGGCAAGGCAACACCCTGGGCACGCACACTGGCCGATACCCTGCCGGTGTTCACCGCAGAGACCCGTCTGGGCACCACAACCGCACCCAGCGACTCATCCATGAAGTCACCGGACCGCAATGGCCCCGGGGCTGGGAGTACCAGCTGCACAACGAACCCACACTGATGCTGAGTTACGAGCGCCAGTGGCATGCGCTGGACCGGGGCATCGGCGCGCGGGGCTGGGAGGC
Organism: Thioalkalivibrio sulfidiphilus; assembly: GCF_000377945.1. Lineage (GTDB taxonomy): Bacteria > Pseudomonadota > Gammaproteobacteria > Ectothiorhodospirales > Ectothiorhodospiraceae > Thioalkalivibrio_A > Thioalkalivibrio_A sulfidiphilus_A. The sequence continues at coordinate 62,763 of NZ_KB898929.1, read as the reverse complement.
GGACTTCACACCCCACGCCGGCGGCAGTCTCGGCACGCCCTTCACCTTCCTCAATGCCGGCTTCACGATCCGCGCAGGCCGGGAGTTCAGGACACAGGAGAGCCGGCAGAATTTCGGCTCCCTGTCGATTTCATGGATTCGTTGATGGGGCGTGAGGCGTGAGGCGTGAGGCGTGAGGCGTGAGGCGTGAGGCGTGAGGCGTCCAAAGTATAAGTCCCCTCCCATTCAGGGTGCGGGCCAGGGTGGGGGTGGTTTCACGCCTATCCCCTAACCCCTGCCCCCTCACAACCTCACTCCTCAACTGCTAGCGCTTTCTCTCCAACTGAGACACATCCCGCACCGCCCCCCGCGAGGCGGAGGTGGTCATGGCGGCGTAGGCCTTCAGGGCGTTGGAGACCGCGCGCTCGCGGCCGATCGGTTTCCAGGCATCGCTACCCTTGGCCTCCATGGCCCTGCGGCGCTCGGCCAGTACCTCGTCGGAGACCGCGACCTTGATGCTGCGGCCCGGGATGTCGATCTCAATCCGGTCGCCCTCTTCCACCAGGCCGATCGCGCCGCCCTCGGCCGCCTCCGGCGAGACATGGCCGATGGACAGACCGGAGGTGCCGCCGGAGAAGCGGCCGTCGGTGATCAGCGCGCAGGCCTTGCCCAGTCCCTTGGACTTGAGATAGCTGGTGGGATAGAGCATCTCCTGCATGCCCGGCCCGCCGCGCGGCCCCTCGTAACGGATGATGACCACGTCGCCGGGCTTGATCCGGTCACCCAGGATCGCCTCCACGGCCGCGTCCTGGCTTTCGAAGATGCGCGCGGGGCCGGCGAAGCGGAGGATGCTCTCGTCCACGCCCGCGGTCTTGACCACGCAGCCCTCGGGGGCGATGTTGCCGTAGAGCACGGCCAGGCCGCCGTCCCGGCTGTAGGCATGCTCGATGTCGCGGATGCAGCCGTTCTCCCGGTCCAGGTCAAGGCTCGGCCAGCGCTTTTCCTGGCTGAAGGCCTCGGTGGTGCGCACGTTGCCGGGGCCGGCGCGGAAGAAGGTCTTCACCGCCTCGTCGCCGGTACGCATCACGTCATAGGTCTCCAGGGCCTCGCCCAGGGTCCGGCTGTGCACGGTGGGCACGTCACGGTGCAGCAGGCCGCCGCGATCCAGTTCGCCCAGGATGCCCATCACGCCGCCGGCCCGGTGCACGTCTTCCATGTGGTACTTCTGGGTGGCCGGCGCCACCTTGCAGATGTTCGGCACCTTGCGCGACAGGCGGTCGATGTCGGCCATGGTGAAATCCACGCCCGCTTCCTGGGCCGCGGCCAGCAGGTGCAGCACGGTATTGGTGGAACCGCCCATGGCGATGTCCAGGCACATGGCGTTCTCGAAGGCCTCGAAGCTGGCGATGGAACGGGGCAGCACCGACGCATCGTCCTGCTCGTAGTAACGCTTGGCCAGCTCCACCGCCAGACGTCCGGCCCTGAGGAACAGCTCCCGGCGATCGGCGTGGGTGGCCAGGGTCGAGCCGTTGCCCGGCAGGGACAGGCCCAGGGCCTCGGTCAGGCAGTTCATGGAGTTGGCGGTGAACATGCCCGAGCAGGAGCCGCAGGTGGGGCAGGCCGATCGCTCCATCTCCATCACGTCCGCGTCGGACTCCTTGGGGTTGGCCGCGGAGACCATGGCGTCCACCAGGTCCAGGTGCACTTCCTTGCCGCCGATGATCGCCTTGCCGGATTCCATCGGGCCGCCGGAGACGAACACCGCGGGGATGTTCAAGCGCAGCGCGGCATTGAGCATCCCCGGGGTGATCTTGTCGCAGTTGGAGATGCACACCAGGGCATCGGCGCAGTGGGCGTTGACCATGTACTCCACCGCGTCGGCGATGATCTCCCGGGAGGGCAGGGAATAGAGCATGCCGCCGTGGCCCATGGCGATGCCGTCGTCCACGGCGATGGTGTTGAATTCCTTGGCCACGCCGCCGGCCTTCTCGATCTCCCGGGCCACCATCTGGCCCAGGTCCTTGAGGTGCACGTGGCCGGGCACGAACTGGGTGAAGGAGTTGGCGATGGCGATGATGGGCTTGTCGAAGTCGCCGTCCTTCATGCCCGTGGCGCGCCACAGGGCCCGGGCGCCGGCCATGTTGCGGCCATGGGTGGTGGTGCGGGAACGATACTGGGGCATGGGAGACTCCGGGTCTTGAATTCGGCTGCTGAGCCGCACATTTTACACCGGTAGGACACCGGGCCACACCATGCCCTCGCGCCTCGCGAGGAATCCCCCTAACATGGTCGACATAGGGCGCCCCGTGGGCGCAGCCTTAGCCATCGAGCTGGCGCCCACGGGGCGCCCTATGCGTACCCAGCCATCTACATGGGAGCAGAAGCCATGCAACTGACCATCGACGTGGAAAACATCAAGTGCGGCGGCTGCGCCGGCAGCATCAAAAAAGGCCTGTCCGAGGACCCGCGGGTGCAGTCCGTGGAGGTGGACGTGGCCGAGGGGCGGGTGAGCGTGGAGGCCGGCGAGGACATCCGCACCGAGCTGGTGGCCCGCCTGACCAAACTGGGCTACCCGGAGAAGGGCTCCGTGGAAGGGATGCAGGCACTGAAGGCCAAGGCCAAGTCCTTCGTGAGCTGCGCCGTGGGGCGCATGGGCGAGGACAAGTAGGCCGCCCCATGCAGACCTGCCTGCCCACCCGACTCGCCCGGCTCGCGGTCGCGCTGCTGGCCGTAGGCCTGCTCGCCAGCCTGGCGGGCGCGCGCCAGCCCCAGGGGTTGCCCCAGACCGGCTTGGCCGTCATCGAGCTTCGCATCGGCGAGCGGTCGCTGACCGCCGAGGTGGCGGACACGGAGGCCACCCGGCGCCACGGGCTCATGTTCCGCGAATCCCTGCCGGAGAACCACGGCATGCTGTTCGTCTGGGATGAACCGGCGCGCTATGCCATGTGGATGTTCAACACCCCCCTGCCCCTGTCGGTGGCCTTCATCGACGCCGAGGGACGCATCGCCAACATCGCCCACATGCAACCCCACAGCACCCGGGTGCACGAGGCCGTGCGCGAGGTGCGCTACGCGCTGGAAATGGAACAGGGCTGGTTCGAACGCCACAGTATCGGCGCCGGGGATCGCGTGCTGGGGTTGCCTTGAGGAAAATCTAACGCAAAGACGCGAAGGCGCAAAGGACGCAAAAAGTCCAATTATCGTGTGAGACCCGGCGCAAGCGCCGGGTGTTTTGATTTTTTTGATAAAGAAATCTTTGCGTCCTTTGCGCCTTCGCGTCTTTGCGTTGAACGCTTTTCAACCTGTCCAATTCACCGCTTGCGCTTACGATCCAAACGGCGCACGAAGTCTTCCAGGATGCGCTTGTAGAGTTCGTCCTTAAGCACCGCATCCTCCACGCCCGCGTCCAGGTTGGGGTTGTCGTTGACCTCGATCACCACCACGCCCTTCTGGGTCTGTTTCAGATCCACGCCGTACAGACCGTCGCCGATCAGATTGGCGGCGCGCAGGGCGGTCTTAACCACCTCGGGCGGTGCGTCCTCCACGGCCAGGGTGCGGAACCCGCCCTGGCGGGGGTTGCCTTTGGCCTGGTGGTTGACGATCTGCCAGTGCTTGCGGGACATGAAGTACTGGCACACGTAGATGGGCTGCTTGTTCATGATGCCCACCCGCCAGTCGAATTCCGTGTAGGCAAATTCCTGCGCCAGGATGAGATCCGAATCCTTGAACAGGTTCTTGCCGATACTCTCCAGCTCCTGGCGGTTGTCCGCCTTGAACACACCCCGGGAGAACGAGCCGTCGGGGATCTTCAGCACCACCGGATAACCGATGCTCTCTTCGGCGGCCAGCAGGTTGTCCTTGCTCAGGATCAGGGTGCGCGGCGTGGCCACCTTGTGGGCGGCCAGCAGCTCCGCCAGGTACACCTTGTTGGTGCACTTGAGGATGGAGTCCGGATCGTCGATCACCACCATGCCCTCGCTGTCGGCCTTGCGGGCGAAGCGGTAGGTGTAGTGGTCGATGCGCGTGGTCTCGCGGATGAACAGGGCGTCGTACTCCGCCAGGCGGGAGAAGTCCTTGCGGTCGATGAGATCCACTTCCAGGCCCAGGGTCTTGCCGACGCGCGCGAAGTTGGCGAGCGACGCGCGATTCGACGGCGGCAGTTCCTCGTCCGGGTTATGCAGGATGGCCAGGTCGTACTTGTAGCTGCGCGACCCCCTCGGCTTGCGCCAGGGACGCTTGAGATAGGACTCCAGGGCGGCGAAGAAATCCGTCTCCTGCTCCGGCGTCAGCGATTGCAGGGACAGGGGCTTCAGGGCATCGATGCGCCACTGCCCCGCCAGCTTGAACTCCACCTTGAAAAGCGGCGCGCGGAAGATGGAGAACAGCTGCTGGGCGATCTCCTGCATCTCCTTGGGCGCGCAATGCCCGAAGAACACGGTCATCTCGAAGGCGGTGGGCTGAAGGCCGGCGCGCTTGCGCCCCAGCACCCTGGCCACCTTCCGATCGATGTCCTCGGTGTCCAGGCTGTAGATGGCCTTGCGGGAGAGATCCTGCAGGGTGCGCACCGTGGGCACCACCTTGTGGTTGCGCGCCTCGGCCAGCAGGGAGCAGTAATAGCCCACGCTCAGGTAGCGGCTGCTGCGGCACAGGTTGATCACCCGCAACTGGCGGCCGCCGGTCTCCGGGGCCTTGGTGAGGTAATCCCGGGCCAGCATCACCGGGTATTCAGGGAAGTGGGGTTTCCAGTCCCCGGGCTGTTCGATCAGCAGAACATGGTCGGACATTGGCTGCTCTTTTATGCCTCGCGTCAGGGCAGTGTATCGGTCTTGGGATAGATCACCAGCACGGCCTTGAGCCCGGCCTTGCCATAGCGGGCCATACGCTCGAAATCGCGCTTTGGGATGGGCATGTTGATGGAGTCCATGGGTGTCTCCCCGGCCTCATAATCCACGAACGGGTCGTGCACGTATATGAAGTGATCATCAAAACCGGTCACCACCACCCAGTGGGGAAACTTCTCGCCGTAGATACGGTAGGAGCTGATGAGCACCACCGGAACGCCGCCGGCATCGAAGCGGGCGCGCAGGTCGTCCACGCTCAGGGAGCCATAGTGCACCGGGATGCCCAGGGTCTGGATCTCGTCCAGCATGTCCTCCTGGACCAGGCGCATGACCTCCTTCTTCTCCTCGCTGCGTACCGAGTCCAGCAGGGGCATGCGCGCGTCGTTGATCACCAGTTCCACGCCGAATCCCCGGTGCGCCGCCGACAGCGCCAGGCCATAGGGGCCGCAGCCGCCGTGGCCGGAGGTCATGAAGATGGTGGTGGCCTCGCGCCAGATGCGCAACTCCAGCTTGCGGTCCAGGTCCAGGTTCGGGTCCAGGGCCTTCATGGCCATCATCACCGAGGACGGTCCGCAGGTGAAATCCAGGGTCTGTTCGTAGTAGGGCACCCGCACCAGGTCGGGACTCAGATTGGGCGCCAGGGACTTTTCATAACGCCAGGCGTCCATGTGGTCTTCGTAATAGTCGCCGTACTCGCCGAAAGGTTCATAGCCCAGGCGGGTGAACAGGGCGATGGAGGCGGTGTTGTCCTTGCGGATCTCCAGGCGCAGATAGGCGCAGTCCCGGTCCCGGGCCTCGGCCTCGGCCGCCTCCACCAGGGCCTGGCCGATGCCCTGCCCCCGGGTGCTCTCGTCCACGGCGATGGAATACAGCCGCGCCATGGAGGTGCCCCGGCTGAACAGCAGCAGCACGTAGCCGTTGATCTCCCCGTTCTGCGCGTTGACCAGCACATGGGCATTGGCCTTGGTGAGCATGTAGCGGAACTGGCGCCTGGACAGACGGTCGGTCTGGAAACAGCGCTGTTCCAGGTCGACCAGGGCGGGGATGTCGGTGACTTCGGCGGGGCGGATCATTGAGGAAGTCTCTAGAGACAAGAGGCAAGATACAAGAGGCAAGATTCGCACGATTACACGGCTGGTTTTCTCTTGTATCTTGTATCTTGCCTCTTGTCTCTCGGCCACACCACCATGAAACAACTCCCCAGCCTCACCCACATGCTTACCCGGCTCATCGCCCAGCCGTCGGTGAGCAGCGTCTCCCCGGAATTCGACATGGGCAACCGGGCGCTCATCGACGAGCTGGCCGGCTGGTGCGAGGCGGCGGGCTTCGCCGTGGAGATCACCCCCATCGAGGGCCACCCGGACAAGGCCAACCTGGTGGCCACCCTGGGCCGTGGACCCGGCGGACTGGTGCTGGCCGGGCACACGGACACCGTGCCCTGCGACCCCGGACTCTGGCGCCAGGATCCCTTCAAGCTCACGGAGCGGGACGGACGCTTCTACGGTCTGGGCACCTCGGACATGAAGTGCTTCCTGGCCCTGGCCCTGGAGGCGGCCCGGGGCCTGGCCGCCGAGCAGTTCCACCAGCCCCTGGTGATCCTCGCCACCGCGGACGAGGAAAGCTCCATGGCCGGCGCCAAGGCCATCCGCGCCGCCGGCCGCCCCCTGGGGCGCCACGCCATCATCGGCGAGCCAACGGGCATGCGCCCGGTGCGCATGCACAAGGGCATCCTCATGGAGGCGGTGCGCATCACCGGGCGTTCCGGCCATTCCAGCGACCCCCGTCTCGGCAACAACGCCCTGGAAGGCATGCACAAGGCGATCGCCGAGATTCTTGCCTGGCGCCACGAACTGCAGCAGCGCTACAGCAACCCCCTGTTCAAGGTGGCCACGCCGACGCTCAACCTGGGCCACATCCACGGCGGCGACAACCCCAACCGCATCTGCGGCCACTGCGAACTGCACATCGACCTGCGCCCCCTACCGGGCATGGACCTGGACGAACTGCGCGATGCCCTGGAAACGCGGCTCGCGCGCACCCTGGCCGACACCGGCCTGGGGCTCGAGGTGTTCCGCCTGTTCGACGGCACGCCGGCCATGGAGACCCCGGCGGATGCGCCCATTGTGCGCGCCGCGGAGATGCTCACCGGCCACCCCGCCGGGGCGGTAGCCTTCGGCACCGAAGGACCCTACCTGCGCGACCTGGACATGGACGTGGTGGTGCTCGGGCCCGGCGACATCGAACAGGCCCATCAGCCCGACGAGTACCTGGCCCTGGACCGCATCCCGCCGACCCTGGACATGCTGCGTTCGCTGATCACCAGTTTCTGTCTCAAGCCGACACGCTGACGTGGCGCGTGGGCTTCCGGTATGCTCGAACATTGAGACAGGCACCCGGGTAATCCCTTGATGAAGAAGAACAACAGGCCCGAACTTTCCCAGATCAACTGGTTTCGCAACGCCGCCCCCTACATCAACGCCCACCGGGGGCGCACCTTCGTCATCGCCTTCGGCGGCGAGGCGGTGCAGGACGCGAGCTTTCCCCAGCTGATCCACGACATCGCCATGCTGCACAGCCTGGGCGTGCGCCTGGTCCTGGTGCACGGTGCGCGCCCGCAGATCGAGCAGCGCCTGCGCGCCCGGGGCCTGGAGTTCCGCTACGAGCATGGCCTGCGGGTCACCGACAGCGACGCCCTGGCCGTGGTCAAGGAAGCGGCCGGCTGCCTGCGGGTGGAGATCGAGGCCCTGCTGTCCATGGGGCTGTCCAACACCCCCATGAGCGGCGCGCGCATCCGCGTGGCCTCGGGCAACCACGTCATCGCCAAGCCCCTGGGCGTGCGCGACGGGGTGGACTACCAGCACACCGGCGAGGTGCGTCGCATCGATGCCGAGGGCATCCGCCGGCACCTGGAATCGGGGGAGCTGGCCCTGCTCTCGCCGCTGGGTTACTCGCCCACCGGCGAGGTGTTCAACCTGAGCGCCGAGGACGTGGCCACGGCCACCGCCATCGCCCTCAAGGCGGACAAGCTCATCTTCCTCACCGAGACCCAGACCCTGCGCGACGGACGCCGCCGGCCGGTGACCCAGCTCACCGCCGCCGAGGCCCAGGCGTGGCTGGACAAGCGCCGCAGCCTGGCGCCGGAGACCGCCCAGCACTTGAAGAGTGCCATCCACGCCTGCCGACAGGCGGTGGAGCGGGTACACCTGGTGGACCGGTCCCTGGATGGTGCCCTGCTGCTGGAGCTCTACACCCGGGACGGCGTGGGCACCCTGATCACCGGCGAGACCTACGAGCGCCTGCGCCGGGCCACCATCGACGACGTGGGCGGCATCCTGGAACTGATCCAGCCCCTGGAGGCAGAAGGCATGCTGGTGCGCCGTTCACGGGAACAGCTGGAACTGGAGATCGACCGTTTCTGCGTCATCGAGCGCGACGGCGTGGTGCTGGGCTGCGCGGCCCTGTATCCCTTCCCCGAGGAGGCGGTGGGGGAACTGGCCTGCGTGGCCATCCACCCGCAGTACCGTGCCGCGGGACGGGGAGATCGTCTGCTGGAGTTCGTGGAATCGGAGGCGAAAGCCCTGGGCATCGGCCGGTTGTTCGTACTCACCACCCGCACCGCCCACTGGTTCCGGGAACGGGGCTTCGAGCCCGGCGACATCAAGGCCCTGCCCCTGCGCAGACGGGAGCTTTACAACTATCAGCGCAATTCGAAGATATTCATCAAGGCGATAGGGGTGAAGCGGAAGGCGTGAGGCGCGGCAATCCGCCATGCCTGACAGAACAACAAACTACCTTTTAGCCACAGAGGTCACAGAGTCAAATCAAGACATGCATTAACGTAGGTCGGGCTTCAGCCCGACAGCGGTGCAACACGAAGCATTGGCTGTCGGGCTGAAGCCCGACCTACGCAAAGCACACGCCAATCGCTTTTTCTCTGTGACCTCTGTGTCCTCTGTGGCAAATCGCGTTTTGCCTTGCGCCTAGCGCCGCTCGTCCCGCTCGTGGCGCTCCTGGGCCTCGACGGTCAGGGTGGCAATAGGGCGGGCCTCAAGGCGCGCCAGGCCGATGGGCTCGCCGGTCTCATCACAGTAGCCGTAACTGCCGTCATCGATGCGCCGCAGGGCGGCGTCGATCTTGCCGATCAGCTTGCGGTAGCGGTCGCGGGTGCGCAGTTCCAGACTCGCGTCGCTCTCCCGGCTGGCCCGGTCGTTGGGATCCGGCTCGCGCCATTCCTCGTTGCGCAGGTTGCGGATGGTTTCCTCGGACTCGTCGAGCAGTTCATCACGCCACTGCAACAGCTTGCGCCGGAAATAGGCCAGCTGCATCGGGCTCATGTAGGGCTCGGACTCGGAGGGACGGTAGTCCTCGGGAAGATCTTCTTGCATGGGGGCCTAGCCTCCCTGGGGGGCCGTTGCAACGGCCCAAAAAGGACAGTATAGGCAGGTTATGCCGCACATCACAGGCCCGCGGACAGACGCCATCCACCCCTCTGTCATTGCAGTGCAGTCCCGCATCCGTATACTCTCGCGCCATTTCATCCAGACCGGTCAGGACAGACCATGAACCGATCCCGTCCACTCACGGTGGTGCAGATCACCGACCCGCACCTGGGCGCGCCCTCCGAAGGCATGTACGGGGTGGCCATCGACACCGGCGCGACCCTGGCCCGGGTGCTCGCGGACATCCGTGCCCGCTGCCCCCAGGCGGACCTCATGCTCGCCACCGGCGATCTGGCCGAACGCCCCGTGCCCGCCACCTACGCGCAATTGCGCAAGGTGCTGTCCGGCCTCCCCATGCCCGTGCACTGCCTGCCGGGCAACCACGATGAACCCCAGGTCATGGAAGAGGCACTCGCGGATGCACCGGGCATCGACTGTGCCCGGGTGATCACCCGGGAAGACTGGGTCGTGGTGATGCTGGACAGCACCATCCCGGGCCATGCCGGGGGCGCTCTCGATACCGACGAACTGGAATTCCTGGAAGAGACCCTGTCCCGCCACCCGGCCCGCAATGCGCTGATCTGCCTGCATCACCCGGTCGTGGCCGTGGGCAGCCGGTGGATGGATCGCATGAAACTGGCCGATGCCGAGGCCCTGTTCCAGATCACCGACCGCCACCCCCAGGTGCGCGGCCTGCTGTTCGGCCACATCCACCAGGACTTCGAGGCCGTGCGCAAGGGCGTGAGGCTCATCGGCACCCCCTCCACCTGCCTGCAGTTCCTGCCGGAAAGCGACGACTTCGCACTGGACGCCCTGCCCCCCGCCTGGCGGCACCTCACCCTGCACCCGGACGGCCGCATCGAGACGCAGGTGATCTACGTGGACGAACCGTCCAAGGCGATGCGCTCCGTATCGCGATGAAAAATCTAAAAGCAAACCGCAAAGGTCGCGAAGGGTTGCGCTAAGGTCGCAAGGGTTCTTTAGTTAAAAAGTGTTCCTTCGCGCTCTTTGCGCAGCCCTTTGCGCCCTTTGCGTTCCGGCTTTTGATCTTCAGCGATCGTTCGCCGGATCCGGCCCCACCATGCGCACCGGGAAGGGATCGGTGACACTGCCGGTGTACAGGGTCATGTGCGGGAACGGGATCTCGATGCCCTCGGCGTCGAAGGCCTTCTTGATCTCGATCTGCATGCTGTTGCGCAGGTCCAGGAAGTTCTCCCGCTTGGCCCAGACCGAGAACTGGATGTTCAGGGACGAATCGCCGAAGCCGTTGAAGATGAACAGCGGCTTGGGCTCGTCCAGGCACAAGGGATTCCTGTCCGCCACGTCCATGAGCACCTTGCGCACCCGCTCGATGTCCTCCTTGTAGGCCACCCCCACCTGCAGGTCGAAGCGGCGGATGGGGAAGCGGGTCAGCGTGGTCACCTCGCTCTTGATCAGGGTCTCGTTCGGGATGCGCACGAACAGGTTGTCGAAGGTGCGCAGCTTCACCGACAGCAGGTCCACGGACAGCACCTCGCCGGTGGTGTTGCCCACCTTGATCACGTCCCCGGCGCCGAAAGGCCGCTCGCCGATCAGGAACAGGCCGCTGATGAGATTGGAGGCCGAGGTCTGGGAGGCAAAGCCGATGGCGACCGAGAGCACGCCCGCCGCACCCAGCAGCACCGCCAGGTTGAAGCCCAGTTCGCGCAGGGCCGAGGCCGCGAACAGGCCCAGGATGAGATAGAAGGCCAGGCGCCGGAAGATCATGGCGTGGTGGGCCGTGAAGCGACGCAGCATGAGCCGCTGCACCAGGCGCGAGACCACCCGTGCCAGGACGAAGCCCACCAGCAGGAACAGGATGGCGCGCAGGGCACCCATCACCTGATCGCTGGCCAGATAGTTCAGAATCGTGTCGATCATCAATCGCTCCAAGGGAGCCATTCAAGATTCAAAATTCAAGATTCAAAGGGGAGACCAGCTGTTCTTGGCGCCTGCCGCAGCTTCAAGCTTTGAATTTTGAATCTTGAATCTTGAATCGCCGTTAACCAAATAGATCCGTAAACGCCCGCACCAGCCCACCGCGTCCTGGCTCCGTCCGCGGCCCGCTCAGCCGTTCTGCCCGGGGCGCATGGCCGGGCACACCTGGCACCACCCGCAGGGCCGCCATGTCGCTGTCCGCTGAACGGGTCAAGTGCACCTCCTCGGTCCACAGGCCCTTGTCGGTATCTCCATAGACCGACAGCAGCGGCACCGGCAGGTTGAGCTTCTCGATGGGCAGCAGTGTGCTGGCCTCATTGCGCACCTTCACCGGCGTGATCGCCCGGTGCGGACGGCGCGGCACCTGTTCCAGGTGATTGCGCGCATGGGTGCGTGCCGCGTAGCAGAGCTCTCCCTCCCGGGTGGAGGGGCCGAACCAGGTGTCGGAGAGCTGGGATACGAGTATCTCGCGCAGGCTGCGCGCCGGATCACCAAGATCCAGGGAGATCCACACGGGTGAGCTCAGGTAAAGGGTGGCCTCCTCGCCAGGGGGCACAAACACCGACTGGCGCGCGCGGATGACCACGGAGCGGTCAGCAAGCATGGGGCGCAAGCGCAGGGACGCGGGACTGTTGCCGAACACGAAGCGCTCGGCGTCTTCCTCGCCAGGCATGTTGGTGAGCCGCTCCACCAGCGCCTCGGAGGGCTGCGTCTCGTCGGCCGGCACGCGTGCGGTCCAGAGACGCCAGGAGTTACGGCTGCGAAACAGCTGCAGCGTCAGGGGTCCGATGACATAGCGCAGCCCCTCCCCCACCGGCACCTCACGGCGATCCCACCAGACCTCGGATTGCGACTTGTCGTTCACATCCTCTCCTCTTCTATTACCATCGTCCCTTGCATCAACACTAGATCAGGCCGTCGCAGTCCTGCACCGGCTTGACCGGTCGGCTGGTGTTGATGAGCAGCACCACCGAACGGCCCTGCAGGGGATAGTATTCGTGACTGTGAAAATTGCGCCGGTCCGCGCGTTCCCCATCCTCGAAATGGGTATCCACCAGCACCGCCCAGCGGGTCCGGGCTGGCTCGGCCGGAAGACGGAAGTCGATGGGCGCGTGATGGGCGTTGAACAGCAGGATCAGGTCCGAGTCCTGGATCCTGCGCCCGTACTCGTCATATTCCTCAAAGGCATCGCCGGCCACGAACATGCCCAGCACCCGCCCGAAGGGCTGATGCCAGTCCACGTCGGTCATCTCCTCGCCATCGGGACGCAACCAGGTGAGATCCTTCAGGTGCCCGCCATTGACGTGGTGTCCCCGGAAGAACTGGCGACGGCGCAGCGCCGGGTGCTCACGGCGCAGGCGGATGAGCCGGCGCACGAAACTCAGCAGCGTTCTGCGCTCGCTGTCCAGTTCCCAGTCGAGCCAGCTCAGCGCGTTGTCCTGGCAATAGGCGTTATTGTTTCCCTGCTGAGTCCGCCCGCGTTCGTCGCCCGCCGTGAGCATGGGAATGCCCTGGGACAGGAACAGGGTGGCCAGCAGGTTGCGTTTCTGGCGCGCGCGCAAAGCGCGGATATGGCCGTTGGTCGTAGGACCTTCCTCGCCACAGTTCCAGGACAGGTTGTGAGCCTCGCCATCGCGGTTGCCCTCGCCGTTGGCCTCGTTGTGCTTGTGGTTGTAGCTGACCAGGTCCTCGAGGGTGAAGCCGTCGTGACAGGTGATGAAATTGATACTGGCGTAGGGACGGCGTCCACTGGATTCGTAGAGATCCGAGGACCCGGTCAGCCGGTAGGCCATGTCCGCCATCATGGCCTCGTCGCCCCTCCAGTAGGCGCGCGCGGAATCCCGGTAGCGACCGTTCCACTCGGTCCAACCCACCGGGAAATTGCCCACCTGGTAACCGCCTTCGCCCAGGTCCCAGGGTTCGGCGATGAGCTTCACCTGGGAGAGCACCGGGTCCTGGTGAATGATGTCAAAGAAGGCGCCCAGGCGGTCCACCGCGTGCAGCTCGCGGGCCAGCGCCGAGGCGAGATCGAAGCGGAAGCCGTCCACGTGCATCTCCTGCACCCAGTAGCGCAGGGAATCCATGATCAGCTGCAACACCCGCGGATGACGCATGTTCAGCGTATTTCCGCAGCCGGTGTAGTCCATGTAGAAACGCCGGTCCTCGTTGACCAGGCGATAGTAGGCACTGTTGTCGATGCCCCGGAAACAGAAGGTCGGTCCCAGCTGATTGCCTTCGGCGGTGTGGTTATAGACCACGTCCAGTATCACCTCGATGCCGGCGCTGTGCAGGGTCTTGACCATGGTCTTGAATTCATCGACCTCACCCGAGGCGCTGTAGCGCAGGTCCGGTGCGAAGTAGCCGATGGAGTTATAGCCCCAGTAGTTGCGCAGTCCCTGGGCCACCAGGTTGCGGTCATCGACGAAGGCGTGCACCGGCATCAGCTCCACCGCGGTGACGCCCAGGCGCTTGAGATAGCTGATCACCGGCGCGGTGGCGAGGCCCGCATAGGTGCCGCGCAGGGTCGGCGGCACCAGCTCGTTGAGCGCTGTGAACCCTTTGACATGCAGTTCGTAGATCACCGTATCGTGCCAGGGCACCTTCGGATGGCGATCGTCGCCCCAGGTGAAGGCGGTGTCGATCACCTGGCAGCGGGGCATGCCCGGGGCTGAATCGCGGCGGTCCATCTGCAGGTCTTCCCTGGGCGCACCGATGCGGTAGCCGAACAGGGCGTCGCTCCAGCGCACCTGTCCCACCAACTGCTTCGCATAGGGATCCAGCAACAGCTTGTGATGGTTGAAGCGATGGCCCTGGGACGGATCGTAGGGTCCGTAGACGCGGTAACCGTAGAGCTGCCCCGGGCGGATCTCGGGCAGATAGGCATGAAACACCTGGTCGGTCTGCCAGCGCAGTTCGATGCGCTGCACCTCGCGCTTGCCCCGGGGATCGAACAGGCACAACTCCACCCGTTCCGCGTGCTCGGAAAACAGCGCGAAGTTCACGCCCTCGCCGTCCCAGGTGGCACCCAGGGGATAGGGACTGCCAGGCCAGACGGCCAACCCGGTCCGGCTCATGGGTGGGCCTCACGAAGACAGGTGATGGGTGGCGACACGGATGCTCCGGGATCGGTGCAGGACGGCCGACGCGTGTGATTCACTGTCCACGCGCAGGCCCGGGAAGATGAACTAACCCGAATGTTTCATGAATTGCGCGCGCCCTCGCTTGTCTCTTGTCCGCACAGGGGATTTTCCTCAGTCGGCCGTATAGCCCTATACGGCGCTCCCTCGGAAAATCCCCTGTGCGGCCAATATCCTGCGCGATCATCGCGCGAATTCATGAAACATTCGGGCTAAGAGTATAGAAGCCGGCTTCTTGACCTTGCAATCTTGGATGGCTGCGCAGGACGCACAGGCGACAGCGGCACGGGAATGCTGCACAATTTCGGATCGCCCGTCTCTTCCCAGGCCCTCACACACCCCATGAGCGACACCACGGACACGGATCCGCGACGCGACGCCCTCAACGCCTGGCTCTCCGGCGTGCTCGGCCCCGGCGTGCGCGCAACCCGCCCCCTGTCCGCCGATGCGAGCTTCCGTCGCTACTTCCGCGTGGGCGACGCCAGGCACAGCTGGATCGTCATGGACGCGCCCCCGGAACGGGAGCACCCCGCCGCCTTCGTGCACATCGCCGGCTGTCTCGAGCAGCTGGGCCTGAGCGTGCCCCGGGTGCTCGGCGCCGACACCGGGGCCGGCTTCCTGCTGCTGGAGGACCTGGGGGATCGCACCTTCACCCGGGCACTGGCCGCTGGCGACGACGAAGCCGCCCTCTACACCCTGGCCACGGATACCCTGGCCGCCCTGCACACCCGCTGGTGGGCCGATCACACCCTGGAACCGCCACCGGTGTACGGCGAGGAGGAACTGCTGCGCGAGGCGCGCCTCCTGATCGAGTGGTACTGGCCCGAGGTGTTTGGCACCCCGTGCCCCGAGGACGTCAGTCGCGCCTTCGAAGACACCTGGCGCGCGGTGCTGCCCGCAGCCACCCGGACCCTGATGCCGGTGCTGGTGCTGCGCGATTTCCACGTGGACAACCTGATGGTCCTGAAGGACCGCGAAGGCATCGCCGCCTGCGGCCTGCTGGATTTCCAGGATGCCCTGCTGGGATCGCCGGCCTATGACCTGGTCTCCCTGCTGCGCGATGCGCGCCGCGATGTGCCCGCCGAGCTGGCCAGCCGGATGCGCGAGCGCTATCTGGCGGCCCACCCGGAACTGGATCGCGCAGAGTTTGAATCCGCGTACTGGGTGCTGGGCGCTCAGCGCACCACCAAGATCATCGGCATCTTCACCCGACTGTGGCGCCGTGATGCCAAGCCCGTCTACCTGCGCCACCTGCCCCGGCTCTGGCGCCTGCTGGAAGAGGAGCTGGCGCAGCCGGCACTGGCCCCGGTGCGCGCCTGGTTCGAGCACTACCTGCCAGCCGCACAACGGCGCGAACTGCGAGGCTGAGACATGCACGCCATGATCCTGGCCGCAGGTCGCGGCGAACGCATGCGCCCGCTCACCGACCACACCCCCAAGCCCCTGCTCATGGCGGGTGGCCGGGCGCTCATCGAGCACCACCTGCTGCGCCTGGCGCAGGCGGGCTACCACGACATCGTCATCAACCTGGCGCACCTGGGCGAGCAGATCCAGGCGCACCTGGGAGACGGCTCGCGCTTCGGACTGCGCATCCGCTACTCACCGGAAGGCGAGGCCCTGGAGACCGGCGGCGGCATTCGCCGCGCACTGCCGCTGCTGGGCAATGAGGCCTTCCTGGTGGTCAACGGCGATGTCTGGTGCGATCACCCCCTGACACCCCCGCGCCTTGCCGAGCAGGATCTGGCGCACCTGGTCCTGGTGGACAACCCGGGGCATCACCCGAACGGTGACTTCGCACTGACACATGGACGGGTGCACAGCGAGGGCGCACCGAGACTCACCTTCAGCGGCATCGGCTGGTACCGGCCTGAACTCTTCGCAGACCACGCCGAGGGACGCTTCCCCCTCGCCCCCCTGCTGCGCGCCGCCATGGCCGGGGACCGCGTCAGCGGCGAACATCACCGCGGCCGCTGGCTGGACGTGGGCACACCGGAAAGACTCGCGCAGCTCGATGCCTGGCTTGTTGCCGGAGACGAGTCAGACGTGAAGGGATAGACGGCAACCCTGACGCTTAACTCCTCACACCTCACACCTCTCGCCCGCCCCCTCACGCATAAAAAAGCCCGGGACATGCCCGGGCTCAATCCTGTTACAGGAGGAATCCGCGATTCGTGATCAGGGCTTGATGTAGGTGTAACCCTGGGCCTGCAGGTAGGACAGGTGGGCCACGCCGCTGGGGACCACGTCGGCGGGCTTGGCGTCGTACAGATCATTGGCCAGGTCCAGCTTGCGACCCACGATGGTGTTGTTGCAGATCTGGAACTCCACGTTCTGCATCTTCAGGTTGTCCACGCTGGCGCGCAGATCGGCATTTTCCTTGGCGTTGATCAGCAGGTTCAGGCCGGCACCGTGCATGACCACCTTGATGTCCATGTTCTCGGCGCCCACGGCATTGATGTGGTTCTGGATGTTGCGCATGGCCAGCTGGTTCTGCTGGGGATCACCGCCGTTGATGTGGTAAACCACCTTCTGCTTGCCGTAATCCACGGCCAGGGCGGTGCCGGGCAGGACCATCATCAGGGCGGCCAGGGCCATCAGGGATACAAGAATCTTTTTCATGACTGCTCCACTCCTTCACTCGATCTAATGGTTATGGTTGATGCTTACAGGGGCTACTGCCTTGCTGATTCCCGGGGTCAGACCTGGATATAGGCCCAGCCCTGGGACTGGCGACGGATCACCTCCGCCACGCCAGAATTGATCACCTGCGCCGCGGGCAGCAGGCGCACGTGGATGTTCTCTTCCCGCCGCAGACGCTCGATGGTGTTGAGGCAGGCGGTGAAACTCAGGTGGTGAGGAAAACGTTCCGCGAGCATGGCCACCCGCTGTGGAAAGGGCGAGACGTCCTCGCGCAGCAGGGCCAGACCCTCGCCATGGGTCACCACCTGGATCTGCAGGGCCACACCCTGCTGCTCGGCGGCAGCCATGAGCAGTTCCACCTCGTCGAGCATGTTGGCGATGCGTTCCACGTCCGCGGTATTCACATGCAGCAGGATGCGGCTGGCTTCGCGCATCGTGCCGTGCAGGGGCTGGCTGAGATCCGCCGTGCTGACACGCACGGTCTGCGGCGCGGGCTCCTGGAGGCTCAGCCCCACGCCGGTGATGCCGGCTACCGAGAGCATCATCACCACCGCGGCGGCGGCAGGACCGAGCAGTCCGCCCCGGGCGCTGCGACCCCGGGCATGGCGCAGGGGCGGCGGCGGCACCCGCTCGTAGGCCAGGTTCACCATCTCCTTGAGCTGGCAGAGATCGCAGACCTCCCGGCTCAGCTGCTCATCCGCGGAGATCTGCTTGAGGGTGGCCAGGCGCTCCTCGGGGCAGAATTCGCCGTCCACGAAGGCGTTGAGGATCTCTTCGCTGGGCTTATCCGTTTTCATGCTGGTTCCTTACGAGCTTGAGACTGGTTGCGGCGCCGGCCTTGCGTTCGTTGCGCAGCAGCTCGCGCTTGAGCTGCTGGCGAGCCCGGCTCAGGCGGCTCATGACCGTGCCGATAGGGACCTCCAGGATCTCGGCCACCTCGCTGTAAGAAAAGCCTTCCAGGTCCACCAGGGTGAGCACCTTGCGCTGGTCGTCGCTCAGGCCGCGCACCGCCTCGCGCACGCTCTTCACCGTGGCGGCCCGTTCGGCATTCATCTCCGGGCAGTCCTCGCAGGGCAGGTCCACCTCGTACACATCCACCGTGTCCTTCTGCCGGCGCAGCCAGTCCCGGTGGCAATTGGTCATGATGCGGAACAACCAGGGCTTGAGCGCATCCTCGTCCTGCAGGGTGCGCAGACGGGAGATGGCCTTGACCAGCGCCTCGTGCACCAGATCATCGGCCCGCGCCGGGTCATGACACCAGGCATAGGCGGTCCGATATAATTGCGGCCTGAGATCCGCGATGCGGTTCTTCAGTCGCCTTTGCAGCAGCCAGTTGATGACGGCCATGGATGTTCCTGTGGATCGTTGCTGTCACTTAGGACGCCACAGCCGGAAGCCTTATTCCAGGTATTTTTCGTACTGCCTCACAAAACGGAACCCGACCCGCCCATGGCCTTTGAACCCGAACAGATGCAACGTGCCTTCGCCTTCGACCCGGAGCAGGTGCAGGCCCTGCGCGCAGGCTGGGCCCGGCTCATGGAGGCCCTGGTGTGGAGCGACCTGCGCAGCAGCAAGCTGGGCGCCATGCCCCGGCTGCGCAAGCGCTTCCTGGAACTGGGCGAGAACCTGCGCTCCGTGGTCAGCGACCGGGCCTGGATCCCCCACCCCCGGGAGCGGGTCAAGGGCGCCATGGGTGCGTGTCTCAACCTGCGCGATGCCCTCAACCAGGTGGAACAGGGCGTCCGGGGCCTGGAGGGCGGTGACGACTTTAAGGCCTTCGAGCAGGAACTGCTGGACTTCCGCCACCGCCTGCTGGTGTTCCTGGAACACCACGAGGCACTCTGGGGCGACATGCTGGAGGCCCAGTATGACGAACCCCTGGACGATGACGACGAACAAGACGACGACTGAAACGATACAGACCACCGGGCCACGGGCCCATCGAGGCAGGCTTGGGCCAGGAAATCCAGAACACCCGTTTCAGCGACCAGGACTTCGCGCGCTTCCACGAGCGCCTGGCCGAGGAGACCCGCCTGGCCCGGGACCTGGAGGCCGCCGGACGCTTCGATGACGGCCACCCCGTGGCCGGCTTCGAGATCGAGGCCTGGCTGGTGGACGGGCACGACGAACCCGCCCCGGTGAACCAGGCCTTCCTGGAACGCTTCAAGCACCCCCTGGCGAGCCCTGAACTGGCCCGTTTCAACGTGGAGCTCAACACCAGCGCCCGGTCACTGACCGGCAGCGTGCTCTCGGACCTGCACCGGGAGATGGGCGAGACCTGGGCGAAGGCCAGGCAGACCGCCCGGGCCTGCGATGCCGAGCTGGTGCTCACCGGCATCCTGCCCACCCTGCGCCCGGAGCACCTGTGCCTGGCCAACATGTCGGACATGAACCGCTACCGGGCGCTCAACGACCAGGTGGTGCGTTCCCGCCAGGGTCGCCCGCTGAAACTGGACATCGTGGGCCGGGAGCACCTGCACCACGAACATCACGACGTGATGCTGGAGGCGGCCACCACCTCCTTTCAGATCCACCTGCAGACCCCCATCGCCGTGGCCCACAAGGTCTACAACGCCTCCATCCTGGCCAGCGCGCCCATGGTGGCCCTGTCCGCCAACGCCCCCTACCTGTTCGGCAAGGACCTCTGGGACGAGACCCGCATTCCGGTGTTCGAACAGGCGGTGGAGGTGGGCGGCTTCGAGGGCGCGGCCCGGGGCCCCCTGCGCCGGGTGAGCTTCGGTTCCGGCTTCGCCCGGGAATCCATCCTGGAGTGCTTCGAGGAGAACCTGGCGCACTTCCCCGTGCTGCTGCCCATCCGCTTCGACGATCCCCCGTCCCGGTTCAGCCACCTGCGCCTGCACAACGGCACCATCTGGCGCTGGAACCGGCCCCTGATCGGCTTCGACGACCAGGGCCGCCCCCACATCCGCATCGAGCACCGGGTGGTGCCCGCGGGCCCGACCCTGGCCGACAGCGTGGCGAGCGCTGCCTTCTTCTACGGCCTGGTGGAAGAACTGGTGACCACCCCCGGCGGCGCGGAGGGGCTGATGGGCTTCTCGAAGGCCCGGGACAACTTCTACCAGGCGGCCCGCTTCGGGCTCGACGCCCACGTGGAATGGCCCGCCGGACGTAGCCGTCCGGTGCGCTCCCTGATCCTGGAGGAACTGCTACCCATGGCCCAGCGGGGCCTCGAACGCCTGGGCCTGGACGCCGACGACACCGACCGCTACCTGGACATCGTGCGCGCCCGGGTGGACAGCGGTCAGAACGGCGCCAGCTGGGCGCGGCGCTTCGTGGCCACCCATGGCCCGGACTTCCACGCCCTGGTGCACGCCTACCTGGCCCTGCAGTGCACCGACACCCCGGTCCATCTCTGGCCGGTGCCACAGACCGCCACCGGGGAGACCCCATGCTGAAGGAACTGGACCACCTGCCCGAGGGATTCCTCGATGCCCGGCCCTCGGACCTGGAGGCCCTGCTGGGCGGCCCGACCCTGATCCACTTGCCCGGCCGGCGCCCCGAGCCCCTGTTCGTCTCCGTGCTGCTGCACGGCAACGAACCGGCGGGCCTGGAGGCGGTGCAGGCCCTGCTGCGGGACCCGCCCGCCGGCGGCCTGCCCCGGAGCCTGTCCCTGTTCGTGGGCAACGTGGCCGCCGCCCGCCACGGCCTGCGGCGCCTGGACGGCCAGCCGGACTACAACCGGGTCTGGCCCGGCGGCGAGGGCGGCGACACCCCGGAGCACCGGCTCATGGCGGCGGTCACCGAGCGCATGGGTGAACTGCGCCCCTTCGCCAGCGTGGACGTGCACAACAACACCGGCCTCAACCCTCACTACGCCTGCATCAACCGGCTGGACACGCCGTTCCTGCAGCTGGCCACCCTGTTCGGACGCACCGTGGTCTACTTCGTGCGCCCCCGGGGCGTGCAGTCCATGGCCTTCGCCGAGCTGTGTCCCGCCGTGACCCTGGAATGCGGCAAGGCCGGCGATGCGCGCGGCGTGGAACACGCCCGGGAATACATCACCGCCTGCCTGCAGCTCTCGGAGATACCCACGCACCCGGTGGCGCCCCACGACCTGGACCTGTTCCACACGGTGGCGGTGGTCAAGGTCCCCGAGACGGTGAGCTTCGCCTTCAGCCGCGGCGACGCGGACCTGTGCTTCGACCCGGACATCGACCACATGAACTTCCGGGAACTGCCCGCCGGCACCGCCCTGGGCAGCGTCCGCCCCGGCGGCGGCATTGGGGTGGAGGCACGCAACGAGATCGGCGAGGAGGTCACCGAGACCTACTTCGGCATCCACCAGGACCGCCTGATTCTGCGCCGCCCGGTGATGCCCTCCATGCTCACCCTGGACGAGCGGGTGGTGAGGCAGGATTGTTTGTGTTACCTCATGGAGAGAATGAGCCTTGCGGCGGACTCAGCGACGTGAGGGACCGAGCGACTGGTGAACAGTGGCAAGTCTCAAGTGGCTAGTGGCAAGGAAAACCACACCATGCCTCCCCATGAGGGAGAGAGGGTGATTTTCCTTGCCACTAGCCACTAGCCACTTCTACCTGCTCTCAACCCGCCATCCCGACCAGATCGGTCGTCGGTTGACCTCCGCGCCCAGTTCCACCAGCCAGTCGGCAATAATGGCGTTGGAGTTGTGGCGCAGTGAGTACTGGTGGGGGTAGGCCACGAAATCCAGCTCCACCTCCGGGGTCTCGCGCACCACCTCCGTCTCGAAATAGCCATCCAGCCGTCCACGCAGGGCCGCCACGCGGGCCGCCTCCACGGACAGGCCGTGGATCTCCTGGATGGGCACCCGCACCTGGGCACGCACAGAGGCCTCCGTGGCCGGGCCTGCCAGGTGACGGCGGCCCAGGGCCGACTCGGTGGGCCAGAGCACGGCAGCGATGGCATGCCCCAGACCCGTCTCCCGCTCCGCGTAGTAGCGCCAGTCCCCGTAGGCGTAGCGGGTCATGCTGCCGTCGGGGGCAGGCAGCACCAGGCTGCTGGTGCGCCCGTGGTCCAGCAGGAACACCGGCACCGGCTCTGCCGGAGACGACGGCGCGATCACCGTGGTGGTGCCGCAGCCGGCGAGCCAGAGGACCAGGAAGATCACCAGGCTGTAGCGGCCGGGCGACGAACGACGGGCCGCCTGCGGGGAGGCCTCACGTATAATTCGAGACATGCAAAGCCCTTTTGCAACGAAACATCATCACCCCAGGGACGGAATCTCGCACCATGCATGACCTGCAGGAATGGACCCGCCGTTTACGGGATCAGGACATGCCGGTCCTGGCCCTTACGGTACAACAAATCGCCCAGGCCTCGGAGCGGGATGACAGTTCCGCCGCCGAGATCTCGCGCATCATCCTGCAGGACTCCGCCCTCACCGCCCGGGTCCTGCGCCTGGCCAACAGCAACTTCTTCAACCCCGCCGGACACCCGGTGAGCACGGTCAGCCGCGCCGTGGTGGTGCTCGGGCTGAACACCGTGCGTGCCCTGAGCGTCTCGGTGGCGATCATCAACACCCTCATGAACCCGCCCCGTGAGCGAGTCATGCAGGACATGGCACGGGCCTTCCACGCCGCCGTACAGGCGCGCAGCTTCGCCCAGGCCTGCCGGGTGCGGGACCCCGAGGAGGTCTACGTGGCGGCGCTGCTCTATCACCTGGGGCGCATGGCCTTCTGGTGCTTCGGCGGTGAAACGGCACAGCGCCTGGACGAGGCCCTGCAGGCCGACCACGGGCCCCAGGCGCGCACGGAGATGAAGGTCCTGGGCTTTCGCCTGAGCCGGCTCACCGCCAACCTGAACCGGGAATGGCGCCTCTCGCCCCTGCTCGGCGATGCCCTGGAGGGCACGGGGGACAGCCGGGTACACCACGTCAAGCGCGGCATCGCCCTGGCCGAGGCAACGGAACGGGGCTGGGACGATCCGGAGACCCTGCGCCTGCTCAAGCGCATGGCCGAGGAGGCGGGCGTGAGCCAGGAGGTGATGACCGAGCGGGCCCACGAGAACGCCCGCCTAGCCGCCGAGATCGCCGCCGATTACGGCGCCCCGGACCTGGCGAGGCTGATCCCCCGGCCCGGGGCTGCGGTCCGGGACCAGGGTCCGGAACAGGCCGAGGCCGCCCCCGCCCCCTGGCCCGAACCCGACCCGGCACTGGAACTGCGCATCCTGCGGGAACTAGCCAGCACGCTCGAAGGCCAGCCGGACGTGAACCTGATCTTCAACATGGTGCTGGAGGGCCTGCACCGGGGTGTGGGCCTGGACCGGGTGGTGCTGGCCCTGCTGGGGGCGGACCGCAAGCGACTGCAGACCCGGCATTGCCTGGGACCGGACACGGAACCCCTCAAGGCCGCCTTCGACCTGGACACGGGCGCCAGTCCCGGCGCCCTGCCGAGCAAGGTGCTCGGCTCCCCACGGGCCCACTGGCTGCGGGACCTGGACGAGGCCCGCAGTCTGGGCATTCCGGGCGCGGTGCTGGGCCCGGTGATCGAGGCCGGCGGCTGCCTGGTGATGGCACTCGCGCTGCCGGGACGCCCCGTGGGCCTCATCTACGCCGATCGTCACCCCAGCGGCCGGCCGCTCGACGCCGACACCTTCACCAGCTTCATGCACTTCTGCCAGCAGGCCAACCTGGGCCTGGCGCAGGTGTTCAGAACCGGTTCTTAAGCCACAGAGGACACAGAGGTCACAGAGTAAAAAGGCGCGGAGCAGCCAAAGTCTCCTAGCCGAAGCAGTCTCTGTGACCTCTGTGTCCTCTGTGTCCTCTGTGGCAAACAGGTCTTTCGGACACTCAGAACAGATCCAGCTGCCCATCCTTCGATGGCACACTGGGCGGAACGAACTGCGAGAGATCCAGTTCCGGCATCCGGCCTGCCAGCCCCACGCGGCGGCGCGCCAGCCGGAAGCGCTGGCGCAGCAGTTCCGCGTATGCCCCCTCGCCCACCATGCGCCGCCCGAAGCGGGCGTCGTAGAGCTGACCGCCACGGGTGTCCCTGATGCGTGACAGCACGTGCTCAGCCTTGAGCGGCACGTGGGTGCGCAACCAGTCCTCGAACAGTTCCGCCACCTCCAGGGGCAGTCGCAGCAGCACATAGCCCGCCGCCACCGCGCCGGCCCGGGCGGCCGCCTCCAGCAAGTCTTCCACCTCGCCGTCCGTGAGGACCGGGATGAGTGGCGCCATCAGCAGAGTGACGGGCACCCCCGCTTCGCTGAGATGACGCATGGTCTCCAGGCGCCGCTGGGGCGCCGCCGCCCGGGGCTCCATGCGCCGGGCCAGTTCCCGGTCCAGGGTGGTGATGGACATCGCCACCTGGGCCAGTCCCGCCCGGGCCATGGGGGCGAGCAGGTCCAGGTCCCGTTCGATCAGCGCCGACTTGGTGACGATGGTCACCGGGTGACGGGCCTCGGCAAGCACCTCCAGGAGCTCGCGAGTGATCCTAAGGCGCCGCTCCACCGGCTGGTAGGCATCGGTGTTGATGCCGAGCGCGATGGGGCTCGGCACGTGACCGGGCCGGGCCAGTTCCTCTCGCAAGCGTTCGGCCGCGCCGGACTTGGCGAACAGCTCGGTCTCGAAATCCAGGCCCGGGGAAAGGCCCATGTAGGCGTGACTGGGGCGGGCGAAGCAGTAGACGCAGCCGTGCTCGCAGCCCCGGTAAGGGTTGATGGACAGCTCGAAGGGCACGTCCGGGGAGTCGTTGCGGGAGATCACCCGCCGGGGGCGTTCCTCGGTCACCCGGGTGCGAAGGGGCGGCAGGGCCTCCCCCTGGTGCCAGCCGTCGTCCACCGGCTCACTGCGGGTGGATTCGTACCGGGCGGCGGGACTGCGGGTCGCACCCCGACCCCGCAACGGACTCTGCGTCTTGTCACTCACAGGCCGCGGATCACCCGCCCCTCGCCTTCGATGCGGCAGAAGGCCATGTGCGGGGCGTTGTGCACCACGGCGCTGCGGCCCTGGTGGTCCAGGAGGATGAGACCCGCCTCTGCGCCGGTGCGCTGGGCGAGCCACAGCAGGGCCTGGCGGGCCACGGTCTGGGGATCGGCATCGGCCCCGAGCCCGGACAGCACCCGCATGGCGAGTGCCGCGCGGATGATGGCCTCCCCCTGCCCGGTGCAGGAGACCGCGCCGCGCTCGTCGGCGTAGGTGCCGCAGCCGATCAGGGCCGAATCCCCCACCCTGCCCGGCGGCTTGTCGAACAGACCGCCGGTGGAGGTGGCCGCCGCGAGACGCCCATGGGCATCCAGGGCCACGCAGCCCACGGTCTCGTGGGCCGCCTGCCAGCGGGCCCGCTGGCGGGGCGTCACCAGGGCCGCGGGATCGACGGCCTCCAGACCCTGTTCCCGGGCGAAGGCCTCGGCGGCGGGGCCTACCCGCAGCACCGTGCGACCCTCCTCCAACACCCGCCGGGCGGCGGCCACGGGATTGAGCAGCGTGGTCACCGCCGCCACCGCCCCGGCACGCACCGTGGAGCCATCCATGATGGCCGCGTCCATCTCCACCCGTCCCTCGGCATTGAGCACCGAGCCGGTGCCGGCATTGAAACGGGGATCATCCTCCAGGGCCATGACGCCAGCCTGGACCGCATCCAGGGCGCTGCCGCCGGCCCTGAGCACTGCCCAGCCCACGCGGGCCGCCGCCTCGCAACCCTCCAGGGCCGAGGCCCGGTCATCGGCTTCGGGATAGCGGCCCGCGCCGCCGTGGACCAGCAGCACCGGGGTCATCAGCGCCCCTCGACGCGGGCACACAGGGCGTCGAACTCGCCCCGGGCCGCGGCTTCCGCCACCCGCGCCTCCACCAGTTGATCAATGAGCCACATGCAAACCTCGGTACCTCAGGCCTCTGTTCCCATGATCCATGATCCCACCCGGCCCCACAACGACACGCCCAGACGACGAAGGCCGGGAAGATTCCCGGCCTTCGTGCACTTCGTCCTTATAAATTCAGCCTTCGACCTTCTCAAGCACCTGGCTGATCACATCGCCCTTGCGGTAGTTGGGCAGCTGGCGCTGCATGTCCTCGAAGGCCCGGTCCCGGGCCTGGGCGGAGTCGTACCAGCGGAACTGCTCCCAGCCATCGCCCAGCAGGTGGGGCGCGCGCATGGGGTCGCCTTCGGGCAGGGTGACGCGGATACCGTAACGTTTCATAGCGGCTTTTCTCCCGTATGGATTCAACATAACCGTTTATTATGCCTTGAACCGCACCCACCCCGGAGACCTCGCTAACCCAGTTTCAGACTTCGCCCGAGAAACCTTCCGGCACTGATGGCCTGGCGCAGGACCTGCCGCCAGTCACCGCGGCCGGCTTCCAGGTGCAGGCGCTGCAGGCGGGTGCGTCCCGCTGCCTCGAGACGCGCCTCCAGCAGCGCCCACAACAGATCGGCATTGTAGGCCCCATGCGAATCATCCAGACGCATGGGCAGCAGATCCTCCTCTGGTATCTCCAGGTCTGCGGCGATGGCCTGCAGGGCCTCGGCGATGATCCGCGCCTTGGGACGGTCCGGATGAACAATGTCATAGGGTGGTGCCCACTCCCTGGCGGGTGAAAGCCGGTCCACGTGACTCACCACCACCAATATCGGCGGCTGGCTGCGCTCGGGATGGGCCCTGAACCAGTTCCGCAGCGCCTCCAGTGCCACCCGATCCGGGCCACGGTCGGCCCGGTGGGCGGGCACCACCCAGATCAGGCAATCACATTCCACCGCCCGCCGCACCAGGGCCTGGGGATCACGCTCAAGTCCCGGCGTGTCGATCAGCACCGCCTCGGGGACACCCTCGCGTTGCAACTGGTAACCGGTCTCCTCCGAGGTCAGGGGCAACACATCCACCCCGGCGGCCAGCTCGCCCAACAGCATGTTGATCAGGCTGGATTTGCCCGCCTTGGTCTGACCTGCGATCAGCACCCGCAGGGGCCCCGGCAAGGGCGGCTCGGAAAGTCCTGGCGTGGTCTCCATGGCGGCCAGTTCACGCAAGCGTGTGACATCCACCCGCAGCCGCCCCGAATACAGTTCGATGGCCGCGCGACCCACCTCCTCCGCCCAGATGCGCGCCCCCCTGCGACGCAGGTAATCACCGGCCTCGCCCAGGGTGGCGCCCATCAGGCGATCCCGGGCCTCGGCCAGCAGGGCCGAGACGGGATCGGCCATGCGCGCGATCCGCCAGAAGCGATTGAGATTGCGAAGCAGGCGCGCGCCACGCTCCGCGGCGGGGCGGTAATCCCAGAGACGCATCGCCTGCCCCACCCGGACCATGTGCACACCGGGCACGTGCTCCAGCAGGACCTGACGCACGCGTACGCTCACCCGTTCGCTGAGCAGCAGGGCCTCCGGGAGGGTGAAGTTCCACACCGGGTCGGGGTCATCGGGGTGGTAGTGGCGCGCCACCCCCTCGATGGCCTGGCGGGCGGCTTCCAGCATCAGCGTGCGATCCGCCAGCACCGCGGGATCCACGCTGCCGGCAAGCCCCTGGATCTCATGCCAGGCGGCTTGGTCGCGGGGCGTCCAGGCGGGGTCCGGCGGGGTTTCCGGGGAGGCGTCAGGCTGCGCGGCCCGCCCCCGGAGAGACCCCGGACGCATCCGTCGCAGCAGCAGTTGCCCGGCCAGGCCCAGCACGATGGCGCCCAGCAACCAGAACCACAGCCAGCCCCGTTGCCAGAGCCAGACCAGGCCAAGCGGCAGCAACACCAGCACGGGCAGGGCGAAGGACAACAAGCCGGCCAGGGGCAGCCACACGGACCGTCTCCGGTTCGTGGTCGTCTTCATGGCTTTGCGGGCTCCGGTGCGGGTGCCGGGCGATGCCTGCCGAGGGTCTCGCGAAACAGGGCATGGGCCTCCTTGAGCGCGCCCTTGTAGGTGCGCGCCACGCCCTCCGGATCCCGTTGTCCCAGACGACACTGTTCCAGGTAATAACAGGCCGCCCGTCCCAGGGCATAGGTCACGGTGGCGCTGGCGACACCGGCAGCCAGTGCCCCGGCCGACTGTCCGTAGACCGGGACCAGTTTGCCCAGCTGGCGGGCGTAAAAGCTCGCGCCCATGAACAGCAGCGTGCCAGAGCCCAGTGAGCCCACGAACTCCATGAGGGTCCGTCGATCCCAGGTCAGGCCGTAGAGGCCGGCCAGGCTGTGCAGCATCTTGCCCTGCAGGGTGGGCACGGTGACAAGCCCCACCACCGGCACCAGGTCGGTGACCCCGGCGGCGCCGGCATAGCCCAGGACATGGGGATGGGCGCGTGCCATGCGGGACTCCCGGGCATCACGTGCCAAGTCCAGCAACATGCCCGCCCGGGCCTCGACGCACACCTGGTCCAGGGCATTGAGGAGCGCCTCGAGGCCGTAGTCCGGATCGCTGTAACCCTCCTCAGCTCGCGTCAGATCCACCGGCACGGCGATGCATGGCGCCTCGCCCGGCAATTGCGCAAAGAGCGCGGCCTGCGCGCTCAGGGCACGGCGCAGGTCGTCGAGCCCTGGGCTCCGGGTCAGCTGATCGTAGGGGGGGTGATCCCGTCCGTCGGGATAGGCATCGTGAAGCCGGGTCTGCACCAGGATCACGGGCCAGTCCGGGTGCTCGGCCCTCACCGTGCGCAAGACCTCGAGAATGGGCTCCTGAGCGGGGTCCATCGCGCGGGCGACGGCCACCACCGCATGGGCCTGGCCGGCCACCAGTTGCACGTCCGGCTGAGGATCGTAGCTGACCTCGCCGAGACCCCGCGTGTCCAGGAAACGCACGACCGGGGCGTCCTCGGGAAACTCGTAGATGCGCGAGTCCGGGGTACAGGGCCTGAAGCCCGAGCCGATCTCGGCATCACGCCGTCCGGTGATGGCGCGGATGATGGCCGTCTTGCCCGACTGCACCTTGCCCAGCAGCCAGATCACCGGCGCCTGCTCCCTGGCCCGTTCGGCGATCTCCGCCTCGATCTCCGGTTCGGGACCCGGTCGCAGCACCGCGTCCAGAAACTGCTTCCAGTCCCATTTGAGGTCGCCAGCCTTCATGGAAGCGCTCCTGCCGGCACCCTGTCGGGCACTGGCGGATCAATCATGAGGTGCCATGAACCCGGGCGTAGGGGCAGGACCGGGACAGTTGGAATCAACGTGCCGCGGGATTCAGACACCCTATTTGCTTTTTTTGGAGGTCGCCTTCGCCTTCTTGACCTTGGGCACGGCCTTGGTTGCCTTGGCGGATTCGGCACCGGCAGTCTCGGTTTTCGACTTCTTGGACTTACCCGGCTTGTCCCCCGAGGCCTCGGCAGCCTTGGTCTTGGTTCCCTTGGCCTTCTTGGACTTGACGGTCTTTGTCTCGGTCGGTTCGGACACAACCGCCTCCGCCGTAGCCTCTGGCTTCACCGCCTTGGGCCTCGACTTTTTCGGCTTGGCGGGCTTGGCGACTGCCTCGGCTGACTCCGATGTCGGCGGCAGGGATTCAGGAAGGGCGGGCGGCGTCTCCTCGGCCTGCTGCTTGCCACCCAGCAGTCTGGGCATGCGCACGTTTTTGACAGCCTGCCCCTGACGCCCCAACCACTGTCGCACCAGGTCATAGGTCTCCTCGATCTCGCGTTCCGCCGCCGCGGCAAGGGACTCCACGGCCCGCCGACCCCGCAAGATGAGGCCCAGCTCATCGGCAAGACGGGCATCCACCTCTCGCTCGGCCTCCCACCAATCCTCCTCCGGAGACCCCCCCTGGAAACCGCGCCGTTCCGCCCGCAGATAGGCGGCTTCACGGATCATCCGCTCCCGTTCCTCGGCCGTCGGATGGGCGCCGAATACACGCTCATGGGCGGCATGGGTCAGGCCCTTGATCTTCACCTGACCCGCGCGAGCCTCGGCCATGAATCGCTGCAGGTGAGGCAGGGCTGCGTCGCCGAGGCGTTCCAGGGTGAACTCCACCATGTCACGGGCGCCCCGGCCTGCGGCGACGACCTGCTCAAGACTCGCCTTGAAGAACGGACGTACGGCCTCGTAACTTTCGGTCTGCTGTTTGTCTGGCTCACTCATGTCCTTGCTCCCTGACAACGGATACCTGCGCGATGCGTCATGATTCGGAAACTTAGCACGCCGTTCTTGACCCTTCCTTGACAAAGGTCATGCGTACTCGATGGCTGGGCGCTCAACCGTGAATGTAGACCACGGCACTGTTCAGCGCATAGATGGCCAGCAGGACCAGGCTGCCCCAACCCATGGTCTTCAGCAGGCGTGCACGCGGACGATAGAACAGCGACACGATCACCACCCCTGTCATCATCGTCACGGAAAACACCGTCACTGCATGGGCGGGCGAGGCGGCACCCAGCAAAGGCCCAGCAACGTAGAACAGGTCGTCCACCGCAAGGATCATCAGGTTGAACAGGCTGCTGCCCAACAGATTGCCAATAGCCATGTCCACCGCGCCGATGCGCAGGGCCGAAAGGGTCACCACCAGTTCCGGCACGGTGGTGACCAGGGCGACGAACAGGGTACCCACGAAGCTCTCCGTCCACCCCATCTGCCGGGCAATGCCCTCGCCCACGAAGGGCAGCCAAATGCCCGCGGCGATGACCACCACCGCCGCCAAGCTGTAACGCAGGACGGCAGTGCGCAGACTGAGACCCGGATAGCGATCTGGCTCCGCCTCGGTGAAACGCGCGACCTGGGCCATCTCATGGCGATAGACCGTGCGCACGGCGACGAAGTAACCGATCAGGATCAGGGGCGTGTAGAAACCCACGTGCCAGAGGCGCCAGTCCTGGCCCACCTCGGCGGTGAGCAGTCCGAACCCGGTGATGCCGAGCAGCAGGATGACAAAGCCGGCGGGGAGAATATGGCCGGGGCTCGCGCGCTGATACAGGGTCTCACCCCGGTGCAGTGCATCCAGCAAAGCGAGTATGGTGAGATTGAGCACGCAGGCACCGAGCACGTTGCCCACAGCGATGTCGGGCACATCGGCGATGGTCACGGAACTGATGCCGCTGGCCAGCTCGGGCAGGGAGGTGACGGTGGCGACCAGCACCAGGCCGATCCATGTGCCACCCAATCCCGTCTTGTCGGCGATCACATCGCCGTAACGGGTGAGTTGCACCCCCGCCACGCCGATCAGCACGATGCAAACGAGAAACTGGATCCAGACCCCCATGCCCTCCATGTATCGAACCTCGTGTCACCGATGAATCGCCCTGATTTTTAGTGTGACATGGATGAGGCACGGGAATTATGACAATGACTGTCACACAAGCCCGGGACGCCTTCCGTTACACTGGCATGAGCTGGCTGTCCGAGCCGTCCAGCCGCCGGCAGACCCGGCCCATCGGACGCGACTCCATGACTGACCCGAAGACCCTCCTGGGATACATCGACGGCTTGATCCACGGCGTTCGTGGACAGTCCGTCCTGCAGATCCGCTCCCGCTCACCGGGTCGCCTGCGCGTGCACCTACGCGCGCTGCACCGTCAGCCGCGGCTGTGCCGGGCCCTGCGTGAAGGGCTGCAGGTTGAGGCAGGCATCAACACCGTGCAGGCCAACCCGCGCACCGGCAACGTCTTGATTCAATTCGATCCCGACCGGCCTGCCGACGAGATCCTCGCGCTGCTGCACAAGACCGCCAGGGGCATCCTGCCCCGGCCAGCCGTCGACATCCCCACCTCGGCGACGCGCACGTCCGACTGGGATTCCTCCCCCCCATCATTGACTGAAGTCATCCATGAAGCCCGACATGATGCCCCCACCCCTGCCTGGCATGCCCAGGAACTGCGCACCGTCTTCCGGCGGCTGGGTTCCCGGCCCGGGGGACTGAGCATCGGTGAGGCCGAGGAACGGCGCCGGCGTTACGGTCCGAACCGGCTTCCCCAGCCCCGGGGACGCTCCGAGCTCGCCATGATCTCCGGGCAGGTGTTCACCCTGCCGGTGGCCCTGCTAGGCGTGTCGGCCGCCGTTTCCATCGCCACCGGCGGGGTGGTGGATGCGGCGGTGATCGCCGGCGTGGTGGTCACCAACACCGCCATCGGTTTTTTCACCGAACGACAGGCCGAGCGCACCATCGCCTCCCTGGGCAGCTTCGCGCCCCGCAACGGCACGGTGATCCGCGCCCGCCGGGCACGGGAGATCCCGGTGGAGGACATCGTGCCGGGGGACGTGGTGCACCTGCGGCCCGGCAGCCACGTGAGTGCCGACCTGCGCCTGATCAAGGCGCGCCATCTGAGCATCGACGAATCCGCCCTGACCGGCGAGAGCGTGCCCGTGTCCAAGCATGCCCGGGTCCTGGGGCGGGTCGACGTGCCGCTGGCCGAGCGCCACAACATGGCCTACATGGGCACCCTGGTGACCGGCGGCGACGCCCGCGCCGTGGTCGTGGGCACCGGGCTCGACACGGAACTGGGGCGTATCCAGTCCCTGGTGTCCGAGGCCCATGCCCCCGAGACCCCCATGCAGCGCCAGCTCGACGGACTGGGCACCCAGCTCGCCCTGCTGAGCGGCGCCGTGTGCGTGGGCGTGTTCGCCGTGGGTCTGCTGCGGGGCCAGGGGCTGATCCCCATGCTCAAGTCCGCGGTCTCCCTGGCCGTGGCCGCAGTGCCGGAAGGCCTGCCCGCCGTGGCCACCACCACCCTGGCCCTGGGCATCAATAACATGCGCAGGCACCGGGTCGCGGTGCGTCACCTGGACGCGGTGGAATCCCTGGGCTCGGTGCAGGTCCTGTGCCTGGACAAGACCGGAACACTCACCGAGAACCGCATGACCGTCGTGAGCGCCTACAGCGCGGGCGAGCGGCTGCGCGTCCAGGGCCGCCACTTCGAACGGGAAGGGGAGATCGTCGGGGTGGCACAGAGCGAGGACTTGAGACGCCTGCTCGAGACCATCGTCCTGTGCAGCGAGACGGAGCTCAAGGACGACGGTCATGAGCAGATACTAGACGGCTCCCCCACGGAGAAGGCCCTGGTGGAGCTGGCCCTGGGCGCCGGCATCGATGTGCGTGCCCTGCGCGAACGTCACCCCCGGGTGCTGCTGCGCCACCGGGCCGAGGGCCGCCCCTACATGGTCAGCATCCACGACAACGGCGGCACCCGCCTGCTGGCCATGAAGGGCAGCCCCGCAGAGGTGCTCGCCCGCTGCAACCGCCAGCAACTGACCCACGGCATCGCGCCCCTGGACGAGGCGGACCGCCAGCGCATCCTGCGGGAAAACGAACACATGGCGGGCGATGCCATGCGCGTGCTGGGCGCCGCCTATGCGGAGATCCCGGCGCGGGGAGAGCCGCCCGGCGACGGTCTGATCTGGGTGGGGCTGACCGGCATGATCGATCCCCTGCGCCCGGGGATGACGGACCTGATCCGCCGCTACCACGAGGCGGGGGTGGAGACCATCATGATCACCGGCGACCAGGGGGCCACCGCCGCCGCCATCGGCCGGGAGCTGGGTCTGAGCAACGGCCGCCCGCTCAACATCCTGGAGGCCACGCGCCTGGAAGGCGTGGATCCCCAGCTGCTGGCGGGCCTGGTGAAAAACACCCATGTGTTCGCCCGGGTGAGCCCCGCCCACAAGCTGCAGATCGTGCAGGCCCTGCAGGCCGGCGGCCGGGTGGTGGCCATGACCGGCGACGGCATCAACGACGGGCCCGCCCTCAAGGCGGCCGACGTGGGCGTGGCCATGGGCCGCTCGGGCACGGACGTGGCCCGGGCGGTGGCCGACGTGGTGCTGGAGGACGACAACCTGCACACCATGGGGGTGGCCATCGCCCAGGGGCGCAGTATCTACGACAACATCCGCAAGACCGTGCACTTCCTGCTGTCCACCAACTTCACCGAGATCGAGGTCATGCTGGCCGGCCTCGCCCTGGGGCAGGGGGCGCCGCTGAACCCCATGCAGCTGCTGTGGATCAACCTCATCAGCGACATCTTCCCGGGTCTCGCCCTGTCCCTGGAGGCCCCGGAACCGGATGTGCTCAAGCGCCCTCCCCGGGACCCCGCGGAACCCATCATCCGCGCCGCGGACCTGCGCCGCATGGGCATCGAGTCGGGGGTGATCACCGCCTCCACCCTGGCGAGCTACGCCTACGCCCTGAAGCGCTACGGCCCCGGTCCCCGGGCCAGCACCCAGGCCTTCAACACCCTCACGGTGGCGCAGCTGCTGCATGCCATCGTGTGTCGCTCCCGACACCATGGCCTGTTCAATCCGGGTGCGAGGCCCGCCAACCCGCGTCTGCAACTGGCCCTGGGTGCCTCCCTGGCCGCGCAGCTCGCGGCGGGGCTTGTGCCCGGCGTGCGCAGGCTGCTGGGCACCACGCCCATGGGGCCCACGGACCTGGTGGTTGCAGGGGCCGGGGCGGTGCTGCCATTGTTGATCAACGAGGCGGCCAAGCTGCGCCGAGCCCGCGAGCCGGGTCATGCAGACGGGCGAGCCACGGAACCCGTATCCCCATCCGCCGAGGGAACCTCGCCATGAGCCGCGCCTTCGTGTTCGCCTCCGAGTCCGTCACCCCGGGCCACCCGGACAAGCTCTGCGACCAGATCAGCGACGCCATCGTCGACCGCATGCTGGACGAGGACCCCGCCTCCCGGGTGATCGCCGAATGCGCCATCGCCTCCAGCATCCTGTTCCTCTCGGTGCGCCAGGCGAGCGAGGCGCGCTTCGATGCGGCCGACCTGGCGCGCTCGGTGATCTCCGAGGTCGGCTACACGGAGGTGGCAGGATTCAACGCCCGGGACTGCACCATCATGACCAGCCTGCAGACCCTGCCCGGCGCTCATCAGCAGCGCCTCGACGTGAGCCTGCTGGCCGACGAGGGCGCCCTGGACGGGGTCGTGGCCTCCAATCACGTCACCGCCTTCGGCTATGCCTGCGACCAGACCCCCCAGCGCATGCCCCTGCCCGTGGTGCTCGCGCACCGGCTGGCCCGGGGGCTGGACGCGCTGCGCCATGAACCGGGATTCGAGTACCTGCTGCCTGACGGCAAGGCACAGGTGGCCGTGAGTTTCGAGGATCGAAGCCCGAAGGGGCTATACAGTGTCACGGTGGTTGCCAGCCAGCGCAGTGCGGCGGGTCCTGATGCGGCGGCCCTGGAGCGCCTGTTACGCGAACGGCTGGTGGAGCCCTGCCTGGCCGACGGCGGACCGGGTCTCGATCCGCAGACCCGGGTGTTCATCAATCCCGAGGGGCCGGTGATCGGCGGTGGGCCTGCCCTGCACTCGGGCCTGACCGGGCGCAAGACCGCCATCGACGCCTATGGCGAGTACGCACGCCACAGTGGCGCGGCCCTGAGCGGCAAGGACCCCCTGCGCATCGACCGGGTGGCCAGCTACGCCGCCCGGCACCTGGCGCGCAACGTGGTGGCGGCGGGGCTTGCCAGCGAGTGCGAAGTCCAGCTGACCTACAGCATCGGCCTGCCCGGGCCTGTCAGCCTCCAGGTGCATACCTACGGCACGGGCCGGGTGCGTGAGGAACGCATCCGGGAACAGCTGGAGCACCTGGTGGATCTGCGCCTGGCCGGCGTCGTGCGTCGCTTCGGACTGCAAGGCCTGCCCCGCGCCCATGACGGGCGTTTCTACCGCCGGCTGGCGGTGTTCGGGCAGATGGGTCGCGACGATCTGGATCTGCCTTGGGAAAGGGAGGACCTGGTGGACATGCTCAAGGCCGAGACGGCCTAGGAGCCTTTCCTCGCCACTTGAGACTTGCCACTTGCCACTAAGACTTCATCCCGACCCGCGGTCGCGCATCAGGTCCAGGGCATACCACAACAGGGACGTGGCCGGGGCCATGACCTGGCCGCGACTGATCTGCACCAGGGCCATGCCTACCAGCACCAGGAAAAAGATGGAATTCACGGAACTGCCGCCGCGGGTCTCCCGCGCGATCCAGGCATCTAGCTGGCCCAGTCCCGATGCCGCCCGGCTGAAGGCGCTCGGAGGCACGTAGGGTTCCGGAGAGAGTTCCAGCAGGGTGCCCACGGCGCCCAGCAAGCTCGCCTGGAAGCCATCCCCATGGAGGATCAGCACGCTGCCGGTATCGGGACTGGCACGCACGGCAAGCACGCCTTCCAGTGCCGAGAGCTGCGGCACCAGTTCACGGAAGAAGGCGACATCGCCCCGACGCTCGGGCAGCTTGAAGCGCAACCGCCCGGGTACCCGGTGGACCAGGTAGGCGGTGCTGCTCATGGGGCGGTGCGCTTGCCCTGGGTCGATGCGGTGGCCTCCGCGGGGGCCTCGCCGGGCGAGGCCTCAGCCTCCTCCTCTGCGAAGGATGTGGCTTCACCGGACTGTGTTTCGGCCTGCGCCTGTTCCCGCTCGGCCTCGATCTCCGCCTCGGCCTCCGCCACCAGATCTTCGATCACTTCGCCCAGTTCGGCGGCCGTCTCCATGCCCTTCTCATAGGCAAGCATGCCCGCCTTGAGGGCCGCGCGGGCGGCCGGGCGGGCAAACCCGCTCAGGGCCGCCACCGCCAGGGGCGCCAGCAGCACCAGTCCTGCCCCGATGACCAGTCCCTTGGTGGTGTCATTGTTGATCCATGCCATGGCCTATCACCCCTTGCTCGGCCGGTTTCGCTCGGCCACCCAGTGTTCGATCGAACTGAAGTCCCGCTCCGGGAAATGTCGCTTGAGCACCGCCAGCAGGGCCTTCGTCGAGGCCGGGGTCGTGATGCGTTTCCTGTCGTACCGCAAGGTGGCAACCCCGGTCTGCGCATCGACCCGAAAGTCCTTGACGCCATCAATGCCCGCCACATCAGACTCTAGACGCTCGGCCAACTCCTGCTCGCCGACCAGGTCATCAATATAGAGCTTCACCCGTCCGGGCAGCACCCATCTGATCCTGACACCCTCGACCTCAATCATGGCAGCCGCTCGATCATGCGTCATATGGACGTCACATTATCGTATTACAACATGACCAGATCATTTCACTCCTAAGCCGAACATCGCCTGTTACTCAGCGGCTCAGCCTCGAGCCATTCGCCCCCATGACCCGCTCCAATTCCCTCGAACAGTTCGTACACACGCCGCGCATTGCCTACTTTTCCATGGAGATCGGGCTGCGCAGTGAAATACCCACCTACAGCGGGGGTCTGGGGGTGCTGGCCGGCGACACCCTGCGCAGCGCCGCAGACCTGAAGATCCCTCTGGTGGGCGTCACCCTCATCAGTCGCCAGGGCCATTTCAGGCAGGTCCTGGACGTGTCTGGCCGGCAGAGCGAGCTCCCGGAACCCTGGCAACCGGAACACTGGGCGGTCCCCCTGCCCGCCAAGATCTCGGTGCCCGTGGCCGACCGGGACGTCTGGGTACAGGCCTGGCTCTACGTGCTCACCGGCTCCTCGGGGTATGAGATCCCCGTGCTGCTGCTGGATACGGACCTGCCCGAGAACGCCCCGGCCGACCGGCGGATCACCGATCAGCTCTACGGCGACGGTGCGGAGTACCGGCTGACCCAGGAGATCGTCCTGGGCATCGGCGGTGCCCGCACCCTGCAGGCTCTGGACTTCCATGTCCACACCTATCACATGAACGAGGGACATTCAGCCCTGCTCGCCCTGGAACTGCTGCGCCGGGGCAAACACCGGCCCGAGCGACAGGACCCCCTGGGCGAAGTCTCCGATGTGGCCCAGGTACGGGAACAATGCCTGTTCACCACCCACACCCCCATCGAGGCGGGCCATGACCAGTTCGATTACGGCCTCGCCGACCGCCTCATGGCCCGCTTCATCAGCCCATCGGAACTGCGCCGGCTGGCAGGCAACCAACGTCTGAACATGACCCGCCTGGCCCTGCGTCTGTCCGGCTATGTCAATGGCGTGGCCAAGACCCATGCGGAGGTCTCGCAGCAGATGTTCCCGGAATACCATGTGCATGCCATCACCAATGGCGTGCATCCGGGCACCTGGACCGCGCAGCCCCTGCAGCGTCTGTTCGATCAGCGTATACCCGGGTGGCGCTACGAACCCGACCTCCTGGTGCGCGCCGACCAGATCCCTGCCAATGAAATCTGGGAGGCACACAGCCTCGCCAAACTGCAACTGATCGAATCGGTCCGGGAACGCTGCGGCATTGTCCTGGATGCACAAACCGCGACCCTCGGCTTCGCCAGGCGCATGACCGCCTACAAACGCCCCGACCTGCTGTTCAGCGATCTCCATCGCCTGCGCAGGATCGCGGAACGCTGGCCGATCCAGATCGTCATGGCGGGCAAGGCCCATCCCAAGGACGTGGCCGGCAAGGCCCTGATCGAACGGATCTTCCAGATGAAGCAGGAGCTCTCGGGCATGATCACCCTGGTGTTCCTGCCCAACTACGACATGCAACTCGGCCACCTGCTCACCTCCGGGGTCGACGTCTGGCTCAACACCCCGCTGCGCCCTCTTGAGGCCTCGGGCACCAGCGGCATGAAGGCCGCGCTCAATGGCGTGCCCAATCTGAGCGTGCTGGACGGCTGGTGGACGGAAGGCTGCATCGAGGGCGTCACCGGCTGGGCGGTCGGCAACAGCGGCGCCGAGGCCAATGGACAGGATGCGGATGCCCTGTACACCCAGCTGGAAGACAATGTGCTGCCGCTCTACTACACCGACAGGGCCGGCTGGGTCCGGGTGATGCTGGGGGCCATCGCAAAGAACGGCTACTTCTTCAACAGCCACCGCATGATGCGCCGCTACGCCACGGCGGCCTATATCCGCTGAATCCACAACGCTGTGCTAACCTTCAATCAGCGGCGCTGCATGGGTAAAACATCATGAGCGAGACCATCGTTCAGTACCCTCTCCAGGTGCTCGTGCCCGGCATGAGCGAGGATGATCATGCCAGTCTGGTCTGGGCCCATCAGGAACTGGAACACCCGAGTCTGGCCGCCCGCCTGACCAGCGTCATCGGCACGCCCATCGAGGTGGGCTTCAAACTCCTGCCCGCAAACTGGTACGCCCAGTTGCATCGCGGCGTGGAGAAGGCCCTGGGCAAGGCGCTGGACACCGCCATCTCGACCCTGGATCCGGGACGGGATCTCCATGGGCACGTGGCACGGCACCGTTTCCTCGCGGCATCCACGGGCGCGGCCGGCGGCTTCTTCGGTCTGCCCGGTCTGCTGGTGGAACTGCCCATCACCACCACCATCATGCTGCGCGCCATCGCCTCGGTGGCTCGATCGGAGGGTGAGGACCTGGCAGACCTGGAGACCCGCATGGCCTGCATCCAGGTGTTCGCCCTGGGCGCACGCACCGAGGACGACGACGCCGCCGAAACCGGCTACTTCAGCATCCGTCTCGCCCTGGCCCTGTCGGTGTCCGGCTCCATGCGCCACATCGCCACCCAGGGCCTCACGACCGAGGGGGCGCCGCTGCTGGCCAGGATGATCGCCCTGATCTCCTCACGCTTCGGGATCGCGGTCTCCAACAAGGCTGCGGCCCAGGTGATGCCCGTGATCGGCGCCGCAGGCGGCGCGCTGATCAATACCATCTTCGTCCAGCACTTCACCGACGCCGCCAGGGCACACTTCATCATCCGGCGTCTGGAGCGCACGTACGGTGAAGACAGGGTGCGCGTGGCCTACGAGGCCCTCGATCGCCAGTAAGCGCACATCGTGCCGTCGGCGTCACTGTGACCATCCCCTCTTGAATCGGCTCACCCTCTGATCGGCCGGCCGACCAGGACAGGCCCGGAGATACCCCCATGAACCCCGGCAAACATCCACTGCTGAACATGCCAAACTCGGCATCCGCCGCCTCGCGTAAAAAGGACAACGGCGCCGTGCGCCCCGTGGAGTCGTGGCTGATCAAAAAGCTGATGCGCCTGGCGGGCGAGCCGGCGATACAGGTCACCCTCTGGGACGGGCAGAGCCATTATGAGGGCGGCGGCACCGCCGAGCCCGTCGCGGCCATGCACATCCTGGACCGACGCAGCTTCTGGCGCCTTTTCACCAATCCCAACCTGCACTTCGGCGACGACTACAGCCTCGGACGCATCGAGGTGGAAGGCAGCCTGGTGGCGTTCCTGGAGGCCCTCTTCCGTGCCCGTCAGCAGCGCACCCGGCCCGGCCCGTTGCGGGACTTCCTCGCCCGCGGCCTGACCCGCCAGCGCCGCAACACCCGCGCCGGGTCCCGGGAAAACATTCACCACCACTATGACCTGGGCAACGACTTCTACCGCCTGTGGCTGGACGAGGAGATGGCCTATACCTGCGCCTACTTCCCGAACCGCTCGGTCACCCTGGAGCAGGCCCAGGCAGCCAAGCTGGATCACATCGCCCGCAAGCTGGAACTGCGACCCGGCGAGACCGTGGTGGAGGCCGGTTGCGGCTGGGGAGGACTGGCCCGGCATTTCGCCCGCCACTACGGCGTGAATGTGCGTGCCTACAACATTTCCCATCAGCAAATCCTCTATGCCCGGGAGCGGGCGAGGCAGGAGGGGCTGGCCGACCGGGTCGAATACGTGGAAGACGACTACCGCAACATCACCGGCCGCTATGACGTGTTCGTCTCCGTGGGCATGCTGGAGCATGTGGGTGCCCCCAATTACGCGGGCCTCGGCAGAGTGATCGACCGCTGCCTTTCGGACCAGGGGCGCGGCCTGATCCACAGCATCGGCCAGGACCGCCCCGAACCCACCAGCGCCTGGACCGAGAAGCGCCTGTTTCCCGGCGGCTATCCGCCCACCCTGCGGCAGATGATGGACATCTTCGAGGGCCCCGGGTTCTCGGTGCTGGACGTGGAGAACATTCGCCTGCACTACGCCCGCACCCTGGAGCACTGGCTGGAACGCTTCGACGCCCACGAGGACACGGTGCGCGAGATGTTCGACGCATTTTTCGTGCGCGCCTGGCGTCTCTACCTGGCCGGCTCCATCGCCAACTTCCGCGCCGGCAGCCTGCAGCTCTACCAGGTCCTGTTCAGCCGCCCGGGCAAGAACGACATGGCCTGGACCCGCGCCCATCTCTACCGTGACTGAGCGGATGTTTAGTCCCGTCATCATCGTCGGCGGTGGTCCGGCCGGTTCCAGCTGCGCCTGGGCACTGCGCCGACGCGGCATCGACAGCCTGATCCTGGACAAGGCCCGTTTTCCCCGCACGAAGCTGTGCGCCGGCTGGATCACGCCCGAGGTGGTCGCGGACCTGGAGATGGACATCGGGGCCTACCCGCACCGCTTCCTCACCTTCGAGGT
Organism: Thioalkalivibrio sulfidiphilus; assembly: GCF_000377945.1. GTDB lineage: Bacteria > Pseudomonadota > Gammaproteobacteria > Ectothiorhodospirales > Ectothiorhodospiraceae > Thioalkalivibrio_A > Thioalkalivibrio_A sulfidiphilus_A. Next base: position 21,697 of record NZ_KB898929.1, on the reverse strand, counting down.
CACCCGGGTGCACCTCTACGGCCTGCGCCTCAACATGCGCGCCCCCCAGCATTCCATCCGCCGTTTCGAATTCGATCACTGGCTGCTGGAGCGCTCCGGCGCGCAGGTCCTGAACCACGAGGCGCGGCGCATCGAGCGCCGGGATGGACGCTTCGTGATCGATGACCGCTTCGAGTGCGAGTACCTGGTGGGCGCCGGCGGCACCGCCTGCCCCGTGTACCGCGGCCTGTTCCGGGAGGTCAATCCCCGCGCCCGCACGCTCCAGGCCGTGGCCCTGGAACAGGAGCTGCCCTGTGAGTGGCGTGATGGCGACTGTCACTTGTGGTTCTTCCACAAGGGACTGCCCGGCTACAGCTGGTATGTGCCCAAGGCGGACGGCTATCTGAACCTGGGTGTCGGGGCCATGGCCGCGCGGCTCAAGGATCGGGGGGACGACATCCGCCCCCACTGGGACCGTTTCGAGACCCGCCTGCGCGGGCGCGGCCTGATCGATGGGGGCCTGGAACTCGCACCCCAGGGCTATGCCTACTATCTGCGCGACGGCGTGCAACGCCTGTGTCTGGACAAGGCCTTCGTGATCGGTGATGCCGCCGGACTGGCCACCCGGGACATGGCGGAGGGCATCGGCCCCGCCGTGCGCAGCGGCCTGCTGGCCGCCGAGGCCATCGCCGGCGAGGCCGACTACACCCTGGAGACGATCGCCGCCCACAGCCTGCCTGCCGGCCTGCCGCGCCACATTCTGGAATACAAGCTGCTGGGGCGAAGTTGATGTGTTTCGTGAGTGACGTTTTTTCCTTTCTCTCGCAGTGACACAGAGGCGCTCAGGGAAAACGGTGCTTATCGTATTTAGATCTTCCCCCGCCTCAGCGACCCTGGGAGAACAGGATGTTTTCCATCGACTGGAGAGAATCATTCGCCCTTGAGCGCAGACCTCATAAGGACTAAATTAAGTCCATTCCAATGGAGATCCCCATGCGCTATTCAGACCACGTCAAACCCATCAGCTACCTCAAGGCCAACGCCGCCGAGGTGCTCAGCAGGCTGGCCGAGGAGCGCGAGCCCCTGGTCATTACCCAGAACGGCGAGGCCAAGGCCGTGCTCCAGGACGTAGCCAGCTACCAGGAGACCCAGGAGACCCTGGCCCTGCTGAAGATCCTGGCCCTGGGCAGCCGGGAGGTGGAGCAAGGCAAGGTCAAGCCAGCGGCTGAGGTCATCGCCCGGCTGCGCAGCAGGAAAGCCGCCGACTGATGCCCCACGAGGTGCTGCTTACCGAGGGCGCCGAGCGGGACCTGGAGGCCCTCTACGACTATCTGCTGGAATTCGACTCCCGCAAGAGCGCGGATCACGTTTTAGACCGGCTGCTGACCGTGGTCGAATCTCTGGCCGAACAGCCCGAACGCGGCGTCCATCCACGGGAGCTGCTGAACCTGGGTATCCGGGAATACCGCCAGGTGTTCTTCAAGCCCTATCGGGTCATCTACCGGGTCATGGATGATCGGGTGATCATCTATCTGATTGCGGATGGACGTCGGGACATGCAGACGCTGCTGGCGACCCGGCTCCTGGCAAACCCTGGCCGCAGCTGAGACCAGCGTTCCGAGGACGCACGCGGACGTCCCGACAGAGCCGGTTCAGAATCGCTGGAAGGGATGGGGAAGAAGGTGGTGGCTACGGGTGGACTTGAACCACCGACCTCAGCATTATGAGTGCCGCGCTCTAACCAGCTGAGCTACGTAGCCGTACTGCGGAAAGGGCGGAATTTTGGCCCGCCCCCCCGTTCCTGTCAAGGCAACAGGCCGTTACCTGGCCTTTTCTTGCCTCTTATTTCTGCGCCTTTATACGTTAAAGCGGAAGTGGACCACGTCCCCTTCCTTCATCACGTACTCCTTGCCCTCCAGGCGCCACTTGCCTGCGTCCTTGGCGCCCTGCTCGCCCTTGCCGGCGATGAAGTCCTCGTAGCCCACCACCTCGGCGCGGATGAAGCCCTTCTCGAAGTCGGTGTGGATCACGCCGGCGGCCTTGGGCGCGGTGGCGCCACGCTTGACGGTCCAGGCACGCACCTCCTTGACGCCCGCAGTGAAGAAGGTCTGCAGGCCCAGCAGCTCGTAGGCGGCCCGGATCACCCGGTTGAGACCCGGCTCGTCGAGACCCATCTCGGCCAGGAACTCGGTCTTCTCGTCGTCCTCGAGCTGGGCGATCTCCGCCTCGATAGCGGCGCACACGGGCACCACCTGGGCGTGCTCGGCGGCGGCGTACTCTCGCACCCGGTCCAGCAGGGGGTTGTTCTCGAAGCCGTCCTCGTTGACGTTGGCGATGTACATGGCGGGCTTGGCGGTGATCAGGTGCAGTTCCCGCAGCAGCCGGCGCTCCTCGTCGTCCAGGTCCGCGGCCCGGGCGGCCTTGCCCTCGGCCAGCACCACCTGCACCTTCTCGGCCACGTTCTTGCGCGCCACCGCCTCCTTGTCCCCGGACTTGGCGGAACGGGTCAGCCGGTTGAGCGCCTTTTCCACGGTCTCAAGATCCGCCAGGGCCAGCTCGGTGTTGATCACCTCGATGTCGGAGAGGGGGTCCACCCGGCCGGCCACGTGGATCACGTCGTCGTTCTCGAAGCAGCGCACCACGTGGGCGATGGCGTCGGTCTCGCGGATGTGAGCCAGGAACTGGTTGCCCAGGCCCTCGCCCTGGGAGGCGCCGGCGACGAGCCCCGCGATGTCCACGAACTCCATGGCGGTGGGGATCACCTTCTCCGGCTTGACGATGGCCGCGAGCGCGTCGAGGCGAGGATCCGGCACCGGCACCACGCCCACGTTGGGGTCGATGGTGCAGAAGGGATAGTTCTCCGCCTGGATGCCCGCGCGGGTCAGGGCGTTGAACAGAGTGGACTTACCGACATTGGGTAATCCGACAATTCCGCATTTGAGCGACATGGCATGGAGTTCCGGTTATGTGTGCTTGGTGCTTGGTGCTTGGTGCTTGGTAATGCACCCCACAAAGCACGAAGTACAAAGAACAAAGTACAACTATTTTGAATGCAGTTTATGCATGGCCCGCTCCAGTTCCCCCGCGATCACCTCGGACATCACGTCCAGCCCGTGATCGATGGCACGCAGGATGTCGGCCTCGTCATCCCGGGAGGGGCGCTGCAGCACGTAGTCCACCACCTGGTCCTTGTGCCCGGGATGCCCCACGCCCAGGCGCAGACGCAGGAACTCCTTGCCCAGGTGCGCCATGATGTCGCGCAGGCCGTTGTGGCCGCCGTGACCACCGCCACGCTTGAGGCGAACCTCGCCGGGGGGCAGGTCCAGCTCGTCGTGGACCACCAGGATCGACTCCACCGGGATCTTGTAGAAGGTGGCGAGCAGCTTCACCGACTGGCCGCTGCGGTTCATGAAGGTCTGGGGCTTGAGCAGCCAGACCTCCTGGCCGCCCAGGCTGATGCGCGCCGACTCGCCGGCGAACTTGTTCTCCTGGCGGAAGGTGCCGCCGTGGCGGCGTGCCAGGGCGTCCACAAACCAAAACCCGGCATTGTGCCGGGTCTCGGTGTATTTGGGGCCGGGATTTCCCAGCCCCGCCACAAGTTGCACGGGTTGACTGCCCGGCACGGCTCAGGCCGCCATCAGGAGGCTTCGCCGCCCTCGGCCGCCTCGCCGCCCGCCTCTTCCTCTGCGGCAGCGCCACGGGGCTTGAGGATGCTCACCACCGGCAGGTCGTGATCCGGGCCATGGGACAGGGCCACGATGCTCACGCCCTCGGGCAGGGAGATCTGGGACAGGTGCAGGGAGTCGCCCACGTTCAGGCTGGCCACATCCACCTCGATGAACTCGGGCAGATGCTTGGGCAGGCACTCCACTTCCACTTCCACCATCTGGTGGCTGACCATGCCGCCGCCGGTCTTGACACCCACGCAGCTCTCTTCATTGGTGAAATGCAGGGGCACGTGCACGCGGATTGCGTGGTCTTCGCTCACGCGCAACAGGTCCAGGTGCAGGATGATGGGCTTGCAGGGATGACGCTGCACGTCGCGCAGGATCGCCTTCTCGGCCTTGCCGCCCAGCTTCACGCTCAGGATGTGGGAATAGAAGGCCTCGTGCTCCAGGTTCAGCATCACCGCGTTGTGGTCCAGGGTGATGGGCTGGGGATCCTTGCCCTCTCCGTACAGGATGGCAGGCACCTTGCCGGCGCGGCGCAGGCGGCGGCTCGCACCCTTGCCCTGGTCCGCACGCGGTTCAGCCTGCAGTTCGAAACTCACACTCATGACATTTCTCCAGTCAAACAACAAAAAACCTGTCCCGCGACCAGGACAGGGACTCAAATGAAGTGGGAAGGGGGAATCGGGAAGCTGGAAGTAACTGCCTTTAACTTCGCACTTCCCAATTCACACTTCGCACTTTAAAAAGACTTAGTCCACAAACAACGAACTCACCGACTCTTCCCGGTTGATGCGCCGGATGGTCTCGGCCAGCATCCCGGCCACCGACAACTGGCGGATCTTCGAGCAGGCCTGGGCCTCGGGGCGCAGCGGGATGGTGTCGGTCACCACCAGCTCGTCCAGTTCCGACTTCTCGATGTTGGAGATGGCCGGACCGGAGAGCACCGGGTGGGTGGCGTAGGCCATCACCTTGGCGGCGCCGTGTTCCTTGAGGGCCCGGGCCGCCTCGCACAGGGTGCCGGCGGTATCCACCAGGTCGTCGATGATGACGCAGCTCTTGCCTTCCACGTCACCGATGATGTGCATCACCCGGGACTCGTTGGGCTTGGGACGGCGCTTGTCGATGATCGCCAGTTCGGCGTCGTCCAGGCGCTTGGCCACGGCCCGAGCGCGCACCACGCCGCCCACGTCCGGAGACACCACGATCAGGTTCGGGTGCTTCTGGCGCCAGATGTCGCCCAGCAGGATCGGTGAGGCGTAGACGTTGTCCACGGGCAGGTTGAAGAAACCCTGCACCTGGTCCGCATGCACGTCCACGGTCAGCACCCGGTCGGTGCCCACCGCCTCCAGCATGTTGGCCACCACTTTGGCGGAGATGGGCACGCGGGCGGAACGCACCCGGCGATCCTGGCGGGCGTAGCCGAAGTACGGGATCACCGTGGTGATGCGCCCCGCCGAGGCCCGGCGCAGGGCATCCACCATGATGAGCAGTTCCATCAGGTTGTCGTTGGTGGGCGCGCAGGTGGACTGCAGGATGAACACGTCGCGGCCGCGCACGTTCTCCAGGATCTCGATCTGGATCTCGCCGTCGCTGAACCGGCCCACCACCGCCTTGCCCAGGGGGATGTTGAGGTGATTCACCACATCCTGGGCCAACTGCGGGGTCCCATTGCCCGCGAAGATCATCATCTTGCTTCTGTCAGCCACGGCAGACCTTTGGCGCATAGCGGCGATGACCGGCGTTAAGCCATCGACAGTTGTCAAAAATGTAAATCAGGGCCGGCGTTTCGGTCGAACCTCTACGGCTCTCATCCTGCCGTCCTACTCGCCAGGCATCCGCCCGACCGGACACCTCTCTTGCTTCGTTTGGCTGGGCCGGCAGGATTACGCCGGGCTTCCTGCCCGGCGCCCCTTCGGGGCCAGCGCCCTGTGGGCGCTGTTCCGAAACGCTCCCGGCGTTTCGGTCGAACCTCTCTCGGTTCTCATCCTGCCGTCCTACTCGCCAGGCATCCGCCCGACCGGACACCTCTCTTGCTTCGTTTGGCTGGGCCGGCAGGATTCGAACCTGCGAATGCCGGGATCAAAACCCGGTGCCTTACCGCTTGGCGACGGCCCAAGATAATTCCGCCGCAGCGGTCAGCCTCAGCCCTGGGCGAGGCGATCCAGCAGCGGCGATCGATTGAGTCCCCGGGCGACGAAGCCCCTCCAGCCTTCCGGCAGGCGGCCCAGCAGGGCCTCGGCCCCGGCCTGGTCTTTCAGGGCGGCGAACACACAGGCGCCGGTACCGGTCAGGCGGGCCTCGCCCGCGGCCTGCGCGAGCCAGTCCAGCGCCCGCGCCACCTCGGGGTACCGCGCCCGGACCAGCGGCTCGAAAACGTTGCCAGCCTTGCCGGAAATAAAGTCGGGTATTGTGATTGGCGGGCAGTTTCGTGTCAATTGCGGGTCGCCGAACAGGGCCGCGGTGCTGATGGAAACACCGGGATGGATCACCAGGTACCAGGGCTCCGGCAGGGTGACCGGTTCCAGGTGTTCCCCCACACCCTCGGCCCAGGCCGCGCGGCCGCGCACGAACACCGGCACGTCGGCCCCCAGCTCCAGGCCCAGGGCCGCCAGGCGATCGCGGGACAGGCCCAGGCCCCAGAGGTGGTTCAGGGCCACCAGGGTGGTGGCCGCATCGGAACTGCCGCCGCCCAGCCCCCCGCCCAGGGGCAGGCGTTTGTGCACCCGCGCCACGACGCCCCCCGGGTAGCCCATCTCGGCCTTGAGGCGGCGCGCGGCACGCACCACCAGGTCCTGCTCCGGTTCGACCCCCGGCAGCGGCGACTCAAGGCGCACCGCGTCCTCGTCCAGGCACAGGAAATCCAGGGTGTCGCCTACGGACAGGGGCTGGAAGACGGTCTGCAGCAGGTGATAGCCGTCGGCACGCCGGCCGGTGATGTGCAGGAACAGGTTGAGCTTGGCCGGGGCCGGCCAGTCGGTGCTCCAGGGGATCACTGAGCAGCGCTCACGGGCTCGAGGGTCCAGGCGTCCACCAGCAGGCGCAGGCGGATCTCCTGACCGTAATGCAGTTCCAGGCGATCCGGCAGGCTCGGGGAGACCGACTCCCGGTAACGCTGGTACTGCACCTGCCAGCCGGATTGCTCCAGCAGGGTGAGCCGTCCGCGGGCATCGAAACTGCGCTCGCTGGCCGCCCCGGGTGCGGGCAGGCCCAGGATCCAGTGGCGCAGTCCGCTCACCGGAAGCCGGTAACCCAGCACCTCGCGCACCAGCCGGTCCGGGTCCGGGGCGTTGTAGTACTCACCGTCGGAGGTGCGCAGATCGACGCCCGCCTCGTCGCCACGCAGTCGGCCGGCATCCCGTCCGAAGGGGCCGAAGAACTGGATGTCGTAGTCCCCGTTGCGTTCCTTCCAGCGCACGTTGGCGTGCCACTGCTGGCCGTCGGCATCCAGGGCGATGCGCCCGCTCAGTGACCACTGCCCCAGGGCCTGCACGGCGGCCTGATGCGCATCCCAGGCCCCGGGCACGGCCTCTTCCACCACCGGGGGACGCACGGCACAGCCGGCGAGCAGCAGGAAGGCGAGCAGCAGCGTGAGCCGGAGCCATCCGCGCCGGGAGCCTGTGCTGCGGCAAGCCCCGCTCAGGGTCCGGCCTAGCCCGCATCTCTCACCACCGTTCGTAGCGAGGGCGTCGAGATGCCGCTGTGACGGGGCGCGCGGAACGGAAGACGGCGCCGGCGTAGCCGACACTACGTCAAGCCGGCTGATGTGAGCACGCCCCGTCTCAGCGAGCAGATCGGCGGCCGCAGTAGAAGGGTGGTGAGCGATGCGGGCTAGGAGATTCAGGGCGCTCACTGTTCGAAGCGGTCCTTCACGCGCAGCAGACGGTCATGGTCCGGGTCCTGGGCCAGGGCGTCCTCAAGGACGCGGCGGGCCTCGTCACGCTGGCCCCGGTCCCAGAGGAGCATGGCCAGGTTGCTGGCGATCTCCGGGTCGTACAGGGTGTCGTAGGCCTGGCGCAGATAGATCTCCGCCTCGTCCAGACGACCCATGCGGTAGAGCACCCAGCCGAGGCTGTCCAGGATGGCGGCGTCCTCCGGATGCTGCTCGTGGGCGCGGCGGATGTAGCCGTAGGCCTCGTCCAGCCGATCGGTGCGGTCCGCCAGGGTGTAGCCCAGGGCGTTGAGGGCGGCGGCGTTGTCCGGGTCCCTAGCCAGGATGGCGCGCAGGTCGGCCTCCAGGATGTCCAGGCGATCCAGCTTCTCGGCCGCCAGGGCGCGGGCATAGAGCAGTTCGCCGGAATCCGGCTGCTCCAGCAGCGCCTGGTCCAGGGTCTCCATGGCCGCCTGGTATTGCCGGGCATCGCGCAGCACCTGGGACTCGGTCACGTACAGGCGCACCCGCCAGTCGGGCTCGTCGGCATCCCGGCGCATCTCGCGCAGCATGTCCAGGGCCGCATCCACCTGTCCGGCCCGGCCCATGAGCAGGGCCTTGCGCACCCGGGCGTCGCGGAAGTGATCACCGTCGCCCACGCCGCGGTAGTGGCGCAGGGCGTCGTCGCTGCGCCGCTCGGTCTCGGCGATGCGCCCCAGGTAGTAGTTGGCATCGTTGGACCGGTGCCCCATGCCCAGCAGGCGCGTGAAGTAGGACTGGGCATCCTCGTAGCGCTCCATCTCGAGACTGAGCAGGCCCAGGGTGTAGAGCAGGTCGCCGTCTCCGGGACGGCGTGCGATGAGCTGTTCGAACTCGGCGCGGGCCTCGTCATAGGCCCCGGCCTGGATGAGCAGACGGCCGTAGGCCAGGCGCAGATCGGTGTTCCCTGCGTCCGCCGCGACGGCCTCGCGCATGATCTGCACACCCCGGTTCAGGTCCCCCATCTGGGTGTAGGCGCGGGCGCGCAGCACCTTGGCATCGGACAGGGCCGGATCCAGGGCCAGGGCCCGCTCGGCGGCCTCCAGGGCCGGTTCCGGGCGGCGCATCTGCAGGGCCAGTCGCGCCAGGGCCAGCTGCATGCTGGCATCGTTGGGATAGCGTTCGGCCAGTTGCCCCATCACCTCCAGGGCCGCCGCCTGGTTCTGGGAGCGGGACAGGAGATTGGCCACGGTGGCATGACCCGCGGCCCGCCCCTGGGGACTGTTCTGGACCACCCAGTCCAGCTGCTCCACGGCCTCGGGCACGCGGCCCGCGTTGACCAGAAGGGCCCCCAGCACCTGCCGGCCCTCGACGCTCGCCGGCGCCAGTTCCACCCAGCGCATAGCGGCCCGCAGCGCCGCCTCGCGCTGATCGGCGAACAGGGCGATGCGGGTGGCCCGTTCGGAGACCGCGGGATCCTGGCTGTTCAGCGCGGCCATCAGGTAATGGCTGACCGAGAGATCCAGCGCCCCCATCTGGCCCGCCAGCTCACCCACCAGCAGCAGATACAGCAGTTCGGCGCGGGCGTTGTCATCCTCGGGCTGGTCCTGAACCCGCAATTCCGCACCCTGCAGGGGCTGCAGGGCGCCGTTGGGCCTGGGTGCCTGCTGGGCGCAGGCCCCCAGCAGTGCGGTCAGGAGAAGCAGAACAAGCAGATTGCGCATCAGGACATCCCGTGCTGGCAGGCTTTAGTGTTTAGTTAAGATTATGAGACGGGTCGGGAAATCGGCTTCCGTGCACCGCATGTAATCACTATAAACCCTTTGCCGACCCGCGATCATCCGCGGCCGGCCCCCGTAGTGCGCACCCAGGGACTGCTGATGCCGTCCAGCAGTCAAGCGCGCGCACCTGAGGCTTTAGTCGCCACGAGATCCCAGACGTTCCCTGCACCCCGCAGAGACGGACATTCAAGCCCGGATTTCCTGCGGGCGCTCAACGGCTTGACCGGCCTGCGCGCTTGTCAGCACCGGCGCCATGGCGCAGAATTTGCCGTTGCTCAGCCATCTGCACGCCATGCTGTTTACCGTCGGCATCAATCACAAAACCGCCCCGGTCGGTATCCGGGAGCGGGTGGTCTTTCCCCCGGATCGGGTCGGGGAGGCCCTGTTGCGCCTGCGCGAGGCGGGCGTGGACGAGGCGGCGATCCTGTCCACCTGCAACCGCACCGAGATCTATTTCCACCAGGCCCCGGCCCAGGACGACCAGCGGGTGGTGCACTGGCTGGGGGATTACCACCACTTCGATCCCCGGGACCTGCAGCCCTACCTCTATCACCATCAGGAAGCGGACGCGGTGCGCCACACCCTGCGGGTGGCCTGCGGCCTGGATTCCCTGGTGCTGGGCGAACCCCAGATCCTGGGCCAGATGAAACTGGCCTACCAGAGCGCCAGCGATGCCGGCACCCTGGGCCGGCACCTGGGGCGGCTGTTCCAGCACGCCTTCTCGGTGGCCAAGAACGTGCGCACCTCCACGGCCATCGGCGCCAGCGCCGTGTCCGTGGCCTTCGCCGCCGTGAGCCTGGCGAAACAGATCTTCGGCGACCTGCGCCCGCTGACCGCCCTGGTGATCGGTGCCGGCGAGACCATCGAACTGGCCGCACGGCACCTGTCCAGCAACCAGATCGGCAAGGTGATCGTGGCCAACCGCACCCTGGAGCGGGCCCGCAGCCTGGCCGTGCAGTTCGGCGGCGAGGCCATCACCCTCACGGACATCCCCCTGCGCCTGGCGGAGGCGGACATCGTCATCTCCTCCACCGCCGCGCCCCTGCCCATCCTGGGCAAGGGCGCCGTGGAGCGGGCGCTCAAGGCCCGCAAGCACAAACCCATGTTCATGGTGGACATCGCCGTACCCCGGGACATCGAGCCGGAGGTGGGCAAGCTGGACGACGTGTACCTGTACACCGTGGATGACCTGGAGGAGGTGATCCAGGAGAACCTGGAATCCCGCCGCGAGGCGGCCCACCAGGCCGAGGAGATCATCGAGACCCAGGTGCTGGACTTCATGGGCTGGTTGCGCGCCCAGGACGCGGTGGGGACCATCCGCGCCTTTCGGGACAAGGCCGAGCACATCCAGCAAGAGGTGCTGGACAAGGCCCTGCACATGGCCGCCCAGGGCAAGCCCCCGGAGGAGGCCCTACGCTACCTCGCCCACACCCTCACCAACAAGCTGCTGCACGACCCCTGCACCGGCATCAACCAGGCCGCCCGGGACGGGCGCCAGGAACTGCTGGACGCCGCCCACAGCCTGTTCAATCTCCCCGAGGCCCCGTCCAGGACCCCGGACGACAAGGCGTGAAGCCCTCCCTCCTTCACCGTCTGGAGGGCGTCTCCGAGCGCTTCCAGGAACTCGCGGGCCTGCTCTCCGAGCCGGAGGTCATCTCCGACAACGCCCGGTTCCGGCGCCTGTCCATGGAATACAGCCAGCTGGAACCGGTGGTGGAGGCCTTCCGCCGCTACGAGCGCGCCCAGGCGGATCTCACCGCCGCCCGGGAGATGCAGAAGGACTCGGACCCGGACCTGCGCGCCATGGCCGAGGACGAGGCAGCAGCCGCCGCGGAGCGCCTGGAGGCCCTGGAGCTGGAACTGCAGAAACTGCTGATCCCCAAGGACCCCCACGACCACAGCAACCTGTTCTTGGAGATCCGCGCCGGTACCGGCGGCGACGAGGCGGCGATCTTCGCCGGCGACCTGTTCCGCATGTACAGCCGCTACGCCGAGAACCGGGGCTGGCAGGTGGAGATCCTGTCCCAGAGCGAGGGTGAGCACGGCGGCTACAAGGAGATCATCGCCCGGCTGATCGGCGAAGGGGCCTACTCACGGCTCAAGTTCGAGTCCGGCGCCCACCGGGTGCAGCGGGTGCCCGCGACCGAGTCCCAGGGCCGCATCCATACCTCGGCAGCCACGGTGGCGGTGATGCCCGAACCGGACGAGGTGGAGGCCCCGGAGATCAACCCGGCGGACCTGCGCGTGGACACCTACCGGGCCAGCGGCGCCGGCGGCCAGCACGTGAACAAGACCGACTCCGCCATCCGCCTCACCCACCTCCCCACGGGCATCGTGGTGGAATGCCAGGACGAGCGCTCCCAGCACAAGAACCGTGCCCGGGCCATGAGCCTGCTGGCGGCTAAGCTGTTCGAGGCGGAACAGGCCCGCCAGCAGGCGGAACAAAGTGCCACCCGCAAGAGCCTGGTCGGCAGCGGCGACCGCTCGGAACGCATCCGCACCTACAACTTCCCCCAGGGACGCGTCACCGACCACCGCATCAACCTGACCCTGTACAAGCTGGACGCAGTCATGGCCGGCGACTTGGACCCGGTGATCGAGCCGCTGATCAATGAACATCAGGCCGAGAAACTGGCGGCGCTGGCGGATGAGTAGGGACAATTCAAAATTCAAGATTCAAAATTCAAAGGGATGGCAGGTTTCCCCTTTGAATTTTGAATTTTGAATTTTGAATTTTGAATTTTGAATTTTGAATCTTGAATTTTGAACTGGAATCTCCATGCCCACGGTACGCAGCCTGCTGGCCGAGGCCCCTGCCGGGGAGATGCGCCGTGAGGCGGAGATCCTGCTCGGCCATGTCCTGGGCCGGGACCGCGCCTGGCTGATCAGCCACGACACCGACCCCCTCCCCCCGGAACCGGTGGCCCGCTATCGCGCCCTGTGGGCGCGACGCCAGGCCGGCGAACCGGTGGCCTACCTCACCGGCCGGCGCGGCTTCTGGACCCTGGATCTCGCCGTCGGTCCCGAGGTCCTGATCCCCCGGCCCGAAACGGAACTGCTGGTGGAAACGGCGCTTGGCCTGATCCCGACGGACGCCGCCTGGGACCTGGCGGATCTGGGCACCGGCAGCGGCGCCATCGCCCTGGCCCTGGCCACCGAACGCCCCGCCTGCCGGGTGGTCGCCACGGACATGAGCCCCGGCGCCCTGTCGGTGGCCGAGGCCAATGCCCGGGACCATGGGCTCACCAACCTGCGCCTCGTCCTGGGCGAATGGTGGGCACCGCTCGCCGGCGAGCGCTTCCACCTGGCGGTCTCCAATCCGCCCTACGTGGCCGAGGGCGACCCGCACCTGGGCCGGGGCGACCTGCGTTTCGAGCCCCCCGCGGCCCTGGCCTCGGGCCCCGACGGCCTGGACGATCTGCGCCGCATCATCAAAGCCGCCCCGGACCACCTGCACCCCGGCGGCCACCTGCTGCTGGAGCACGGCTACGACCAGGGCGAGGCGGTGCGCGCCCTGTTGCGCACTGCGGGCTTCACGGAGATACAGACCCGGCGGGACCTGGGCGGGAATGAGCGGGTCACAGGGGGAAAGTGGGAAGGGTGAATTGGGAAGTGGGAATGAACGCCTTTCACTTCGCACTTCCCAATTCACCCTTCCCACTTCCCATATTCCCCTACCTTCAACCTTGATTAATCCCTGTTCCCAGCTACTATCGTGGTCATGGACTCGGCCGAAGAATTCATCCGCCACCGGGAGCTGGCGTTTCGCGGACCCCACCGGGACAACGACCAGGCGCGCGCCGCCTGCCTGTTGCTGTCCGACACCGACGCGGTCCAGGATGTGCGCGTGCTGGGCCCCAACCGGCTGGTGGTCACCTACGACCTACGTGACGTGACCTACTCAGAGCTGGAGTCCGCCCTCACGGAGATGGGCTTTCACCTGGACAACAGCCTGGTGATGAAGATCAAGCGCGCCCTGTACAACTACTCCGAGGATACCATCCGCGCCAACCTCGGCATCCCCACCCAGTGCTTCGGCAACTGCGCCCGCAAGATCTTCATCAATCACTACCGCCAGCACGAGCACGGCTGCCGCGATCACCGGCCGCGGCACTGGCGGGAGTATCTGTAAGTCAATTCAAAATTCAAGGTTCAAAATTCAAAGGGAAACCCACTGAATTTGGGGTGCTTCGCCTTTGAATCTTGAATTTTGAATCTCGCCTTTCTGGTATCTTTCGTTCATGAACGACGAACAGCTTTTGCGCTACAGCCGGCAGATCATGCTGCCCCAGGTGGAAGTGGCCGGGCAGCAGCGGATCATGGACGCCCACGCGCTGATCATCGGCGCGGGCGGACTGGGGGCGCCGGTGGCCCTGTACCTGGCCGCAGCGGGCGTGGGCACGCTCACCCTCGCCGACCCGGACATCATCGAACTCTCCAACCTGCAACGCCAGATCATCCATCACACCAACGACATCGGCCGGCCCAAGGTGGTCTCCGCCGCCGACAAACTGGCCGCGGTCAATCCCGAGGTCAAGGTCAATGCCGTGCAGGCGGCCATGGACGCGGACAGCCTGGACGCGGCGGTGCGCGATGCCAGCATCGTGCTGGACTGCACTGACAACTTCACCACCCGCTTCGCGGTCAACGCCGCCTGCGTGCGCCACCGCAAACCGCTGATCTCCGCGGCGGTGATCCGCTTCGAGGGCCAGATCACGGTGTTCGACCCCGCCGAACCGGACAGCCCCTGCTATCGCTGCCTGTACAAGGATGGCCCAGAGCTGGAAGAACGCTGCAGCCAGACCGGCGTGCTGGCGAGTCTGCCCGGTGTCATGGGTTCGTTGCAGGCCACCGAGGCCATCAAACACATCATCGGCCTGCCCACCCTGCGCGGCCGCCTGCTGGTCATGGACGCCATGACCATGGAATGGCGCAGCATGAAACTGCGCAAGGACCCGTCGTGTCCGGTCTGCGGTTCTTGAACATCTGCCGCAGAGGCGCGGAGACGCAGAGATACGAGAGAAAAGGCGACTGATCTCGGGCCAACTGTTTATCTACAGCTGCCCGACGATGTTTTGTTGCGAGCCTTCAAGAATTTCTCTGCGCCTCCGCGCCTCTGCGGCAAAATCCTGAAGCCCTTCAATGCCGCGTACGACTCCCCGGCGGCGGCTCGCCCTCGGTGAACAGTTGTTCCACGTCCACCGCGTCGAAGCGGTAGCCGGCGTTGCAGAACTCGCAGTGCACCTCCACCTGGCCTTCTCGATCCATGATGGCGCGAAGCTCAGCCTTGCCCAGACCACGCAGCATGTCTGCCACGCGATCCCTGGAACAGCTGCAACGGAAACTCACCGGGCTGGCGTCCAGCAGGCGTACGTCCTCCTCGTGGTAGAGGCGATGCAGCAGGGTCTGCACCGGCAGTTCCAGCAGTTCCTGATCCTTGAGGGTATCCGCCAGGGTGACGGCACGATGGAAGGCATCGGGGTCCCGGTCCTCGCCGGGCAGTGCCTGCAGCAGCAGCCCCGCCGCGCGCTGGCCATCGGCGGCCAGCCACAGGCGGGTGGGCAACTGTTCCGAACGGGTGAAGTAGCCCTCCAGCGCGGCGGAAAGGCTGGCCCCCTCCAGGGGCACGATGCCCTGGTAACGCTCCCGGCCCTGGCCCGGATCGATGGTCATGACCATGCGCCCGTCGCCGAACTGCGCGGCCAGGTCTCCCGCCGGGACCTCCGACTGCCAGCGCGCCAGACCGCGCACCGTGCCATGGCCGCTGGCCTGCACCACCAGGAGATTCACCGGCCCATTGCCGGTCACCTGCAGGATCAGAGAGCCGTCGAACTTGATGGTGGCGGACAGCAGGGCCACCGCCGCCAGGGCCTGACCGAGCAGATCGCGCACCACCGGCGGATACGCGTAGCGCTCCAGCAGCGCTTGCCAGGTGGCGTCCAGGTGCACCCACTCGCCACGCACGTTAGTGGTCTCGAGCAGGAATCGGTGGAGGGTATCTGTCATGGCAGTGGCTAGTGGCAAGTCTCAAGTGACAAGGAAAACCGGGGCAGTGCCTTTGACGTTCCTTGCCACTTGAGACTTGCCACTTGAGACTGTTCTACTGAAGCTTCTTCTTCAACAGATCGTTCACTTGCCCCGGGTTCGCCTTGCCGCCCGTTGCCTTCATCACCTGACCGACGAAGAAACCGAACAGCTTGTCCTTGCCGGAGCGGTACTGCTCCAGCTGGCCGGGGTTGTCGGCCATGACCTTGTCGATGATGGCCTCGATGGCGCCGGTGTCGGTGATCTGCTTGAGACCCTTCTTCTCGATCACCTGGTCGGCGCTGCCCTCGCCGTTCCACATGGCCTCGAAGACATCCTTGGCGATCTTGCCGGAGATGGTGTTGTCCTCGATGCGCTCGAGCATCTGGCCCAGGGCGGCTGCGGACACCGGGCTCTCGGTGATCTCCTTGTTGTCCTTGTTGAGCGCGGCGGAGAGTTCACCCATGACCCAGTTGGCGGCCAGCTTCGCATGGCCACCGCAGGCCTTGACCACGGCCTCGTAGTAGTCGCCCATCTCGCGGCTCGCAGTGAGCACGCCGGCGTCGTAGGCGGACAGGCCGTAGTGGGTCATGAAGCGGTGCTTCTTCTCGTCGGGTAACTCCGGCAGGGTACCGCGCACGCCCTCGATGAAGCCGGCATCGATCTCCAGCGGCAGCAGGTCCGGGTCGGGGAAGTAGCGGTAGTCGTTGGCCTCTTCCTTGGAGCGCATGGAACGGGTCTCGCCCTTGTCGGGATCGTAGAGACGCGTCTCCTGCACCACGGCGCCGCCGCCCTCCAGGATGTCGATCTGGCGCTCCACCTCGTAGTTGATGGCGCGCTCCACGAAGCGGAAGGAGTTGATGTTCTTGATCTCGGCGCGGGTGCCGAACTTCTCGGTGCCCTTGCGGCGCACCGAGACGTTGGCATCGCAGCGGAAGGAGCCTTCCTGCATGTTGCCGTCGCAGATCTCCAGGTAGCGCACCAGGGCGTGCAGCTTCTTCAGATAGGCCACCGCCTCCTTGGCGGAGCGCATGTCCGGCTCGGAGACGATCTCCAGCAACGGCGTGCCGGCGCGGTTGAGATCGATGCCGCTCATGCCGTGGAAGTCCTCGTGCAGGCTCTTGCCCGCGTCCTCTTCAAGGTGTGCCCGGGTGATGCCGATGGTCTTGGTCTCGCCGTCCTCCAGCTCGATCTCGAGCTTGCCGAGGCCCACCACGGGGAGTTCGTACTGGGAGATCTGGTAACCCTTGGGCAGATCGGGATAGAAGTAGTTCTTGCGCGCGAACACCGAGCGCGGCGAGATCTCCGCACCGATGGCCAGACCGAACTTCACCGCCATGCGCACCGCCTCGCGGTTGAGCACCGGCAGCACGCCGGGCAGGCCCAGGTCGATGGCACAGGCCTGGGTGTTGGGCGCCGCGCCGTAGGCGGTGGACGCGCCGGAGAAGATCTTACTCTTGGTGGCGAGCTGGGCGTGAACCTCGAGCCCGATGACTGTTTCCCATTCCATGCTTTGAACCTCGAATGACGTAAGGTGTGAGGGGTTAGGGGTCAGGGGTGAAAGGCCAAGTCGATCCGGATGGTCTCGCTTGTGCCTCACGCCTCACGCTTCACCCCTTACGCAAACCCCTCCGGGATTCTTCGATGCCAGTCCGTGACTGATTGATACTGATGGGCCACCCCCAGCAGGCGCGCCTCGTCGAAATAGTTGCCGATCAGCTGCAGGCCCACGGGCAGGCCGTCGCTGAAGCCTGCGGGGATGGACATGCCGGGCAGGCCGGCCAGGTTCACGGCGATGGTGTAGATGTCCGAGAGGTACATGGTGACCGGGTCGTCGGTCTTCTCGCCCAGCTTGAAAGCGGTACTCGGCGAGGTGGGGCCGAGGATCACGTCCACTTCCTCGAAGGCCCTGGCGAAGTCGTCGGCGATCAGGCGGCGGATCTTCTGGGCCTTGAGGTAGTAGGCGTCGAAGTAGCCGGCGGACAGCGCGTAGGTGCCCACCATGATGCGACGCTTGACCTCGGCACCGAAGCCCTCGCCCCGGGAGCGGGTGTAGAGGTCCATCAGGTCTTTCGGGTTCTCGCAGCGATAGCCATAACGCACGCCGTCGAAGCGGGCCAGGTTCGAGGAACACTCCGCCGGGGCCACCACGTAGTAGGCAGGCACGGAGAGACCCGAATTGGGCAGGCCCACTTCCTTCACCTCGGCGCCGAGTTTCCTGTACTGCTCGATGGCTTCCTCGATCGCCTTGGCCACACCGGCGTCCAGGCCCTCGCCGAAGAACTCACGGGGCAGACCGATGCGCAGGTCCTTGAGCGGTTCGTTCAGGCGCGCGGTGAAGTCCTCTTCGGGGCGCTCGATGCTGGTGGAATCCCTGGGATCGAAACCGCTCATGACGTTGGCCAGCAGGGCGCAGTCCTCGGCGGTGGCGGCCATGGGGCCGCCCTGATCGAGGCTCGAGGCAAACGCGATCATGCCCCAGCGGGAGACGCGGCCGTAGGTGGGCTTGAGCCCCGTGATGCCGCACAGGGCCGCGGGCTGACGGATGGAGCCGCCGGTGTCGGTGCCGGTGGCGGACGGCGTGAGCCGCGCGGCCACGGCGGCGGCGGAACCGCCGGAGGAACCACCGGGCACCCGCGCCGTGTCCCAGGGATTCTTCACCGGGCCGTGGAAACTGGTCTCGTTGGAGGAGCCCATGGCGAACTCGTCCATGTTGGTCTTGCCCAGCATGGGGCAGCCCTCGGCCTTGAAGCGCTCCACCACGGTGGCATCGTAGGGGGCGATGAAGTTGTCGAGCATCTTCGAGCCGCAGGTGGTGCGCACGCCGTCGGTGCAGAAGATGTCCTTCTGGGCCATGGGCACGCCGGTGAGCGGACCCGCCTCCCCCCTGGCGCGGCGGTCGTCGGCCGCTTTCGCCTGGGCCAGCGCCTGCTCGGCGGTGACGGTGACGAAGCTGTTCAGACCGCCGTCCAGCGTCTCGATGCGCTTGAGGAAGTGTTGGGTGAGTTCGACGCTCGAGCACTCGCCCTTGGCCAGGGCGGCGGAGAGTTCTGCGATGGTTTTCTCGTGCATGATGGGAACCAGGGCAAGGGAATGGGGTGCGCAGGGGCGCTCATCGCCCCCGTCGCCTGTCCGCCCTCAGGTCATTCGATGACCTTGGGCACCAGGTACAGACCGGCCTCCACGGCGGGCGCGATGGACTGGAAGCGCTCCCGCTGATCGGCCTCGCTGACCACGTCATCGCGCAGCCGCTGGGCGGTGTCCTGGGGATGGGCCATGGGGGCCACGTGGTCGGTCTTGACCGCCTCCATCTGCTCCACGAAATCCAGGATGCTGGAAAGACTCCTGGCGTAGGCATCCACGTCCGCGTCGCTCACGGCGAGGCGGGCCAGGTGGGCGATCTTGCGCACATCGTCATGGGACAGGGACATGCAGGGCTCCGGACAGATAGCGGGCGGGTTCTGTGAAGCCGGTAAAAGTAGCACAAAGCTCGCCTTGCCCAAAGCCCACCCCGTTGCTAGAGTAGCGGCTTCCTTTGCCCCGGGCTACATAAGAAATCTCATGTTCAACCGCGCTTTAGGCTTCCTGTCCAACGACCTCTCCATCGACCTTGGCACCGCCAACACCCTGATCTACATGCGGGGCAAGGGCATCGTGCTCAACGAGCCGTCGGTGGTGGCCATCCGGCAGGACCGCGGCCCGGGCGGCCCGCGCAGCATCGAGGCGGTGGGCACGGCGGCCAAGAAGATGCTCGGGCGCACGCCGGAGAACATCACCGCCATCCGCCCCATGAAGGACGGCGTGATCGCCGACTTCACCACCACCGAGAAGATGCTGCAGCACTTCATCAAGACCGTGCACCAGCACCGCTTCTTCCGCCCCAGCCCCCGGGTGCTGGTGTGCGTGCCCTGCGGCGCCACCCAGGTGGAACGCCGCGCCATCCGTGAATCCGCGGCCGGCGCCGGCGCGCGCAAGGTCTATCTCATCGAGGAACCCATGGCGGCCGCCATCGGCGCCGGCATCCCGGTGGACGAGGCGCGCGGCTCCATGGTGCTGGACATCGGCGGTGGCACCTCCGAGGTGGCCGTCATGTCCCTGAACGGCATCGTCTACTCCTCCTCGGTGCGCATCGGCGGCGACAAGTTCGACGAGGCCATCACCGCCTACGTGCGCCGCAACTACGGCATCCTCATCGGTGAGGCCACCGCCGAGCGCATCAAGCACGAGATCGGTTCCGCCTATCCCGGCAAGGAGCTGCTGGAGATCGAGGTCAAGGGCCGCAACCTGGCCGAAGGCGTGCCCCGCAGCTTCACCCTGAACAGCAACGAGATCCTGGAATCCCTGCAGGAGCCCCTGCACGGCATCGTCAGCGCGGTACGCACGGCCCTGGAGCAGACCCCGCCGGAACTGGGCGCGGACGTGGCCGAGCGCGGCATCGTGCTCACCGGCGGCGGCGCCCTGCTGCGCGATCTGGACCGCCTGCTCATGGAAGAGACCGGCATCCCGGTGGTCATCGCCGACGACCCGCTCACCTGCGTGGCCCGGGGCGGCGGCCGGGTGCTGGAGATGATGGACGAGCACGGGGCAGATTTCCTGGCCGTCGAATAACCGCAGCAATCACCCGGGGGACCAGCCATCAAGAAGCCGCTGTTCAACCTGGGCCCATCCCCGGCAGTGCGCCTGGCACTGCTCGCACTCGTCTCCATCGGCCTGATGTGGGCCGACCACCGTCATCAGCACCTTCAGGAGTTCCGCTCCACCGTCGCCATGCTGGTCTACCCGGTGCAGGCCGGCGTGAACCTGCCGGTGCAGGCGGGCGCCTGGGTGCTGGAACAGCTGCGCAGTCATCAGACCCTGGTGGAGGACAACCGCCGCCTGCGTGAGGAACACCTGCACCTCAACGCACTGATGCTGCGCTTCGAGGCCCTGGAGGAGGAAAACGCCCGGCTGCGCGAGCTGCTGGACACCTCCGTGCGGCTGCGCGACCCGCTGATGGCGGCCGAGATCATGGCCGTGGACCTGGACCCCTTCCGCCAACAGCTGGTGATCAACCGCGGGCGGGTGCACGGCGCCTACCCGGGCCAGCCCCTGATCAACGCCCAGGGGGTGGTGGGGCAGGTGCTGGAGAGCCACCCCCTGCACAGCATCGTGCTGCTGATCTCGGACCCGAGCCACGCCCTGCCGGTGCTGGTCAACCGCACCGGGCTGCGCACCCTGGCCGTGGGCACCGGCAACCCCCAGCTGCTGGAACTGCGCTACATCCCGCCCGCCGAGGACATCGAGCCCGGCGACATCATCAGCACCTCGGGGCTGGGCGGGCGCTTCCCGGCGGACTATCCGGTAGCCCAGGTCACCCGGGTGGAACGCATCCCCGGCGAATCCTTCGCCCGGGTGGAGGCCCGCCCGCTGGCCCGCCTGGACCGCTCACGGGAGGTGCTGCTGCTGCGCCCGGTCAACGGCAACGGCGACGCCACGGAGCGCCCTGCTGAGATCGAGGCAGAGGCGCCCGCCGCGGAATCGACCCCGGAGGATCGCCCATGAGCAATCCCCGCGGCTGGGTCTGGGCCATCCCGCTGACCTTCATCGTGGCGCTGGCGCTCACCGTCGTGCCCCTGCCCGACTGGGCCGCCCCCTGGCGTCCCCAGTGGCTGGCCATGACCCTGATCTACTGGAGCATGGCCCTGCCCCGGCGCATCGGCGTCGGCCTGGGCTGGTTCCTGGGCCTGCTGCTGGATGCCGCCACCGGTGCCCTGCTGGGCCAGCATGCCCTGGGCTTCGCCCTGATCGCCTACCTGAGCATCCGCATGCATCAGCGGGTGCGGGTGTTCCCCCTCTGGCAGCAGGCCCTGACCGTGGGCGGCCTGCTCGCCCTGCACCTGCTGCTGGTGCTCTGGATCCTGGGCATGACCGGCCGCGCCCCGGGCACCTGGCTGTACTGGGCGCCCCTGGTAAGCAGCATGATCCTGTGGCCCTGGCTGTTCGTGCTGCTGCGCGACGTGCGGCGGCGGTGGTGTCTGGCTTTGAGCTGAATTAGGGGCAATTCAAAATTCAAGATTCAAAATTCAAAGGAACTCGGGTACCGCCCCTTTGAATCTTGAATCTTGAATCTTGAATCTTGAATCTTGAATCTTGAATCTTGAATCTTGAATCTTGAATTTTCACTAGTGTCCGGTTAAGAATCGAACAGATTCAATCGGTTACGAGACTCAGGGTCATCGCAGCTGTAGTTTGCATCCAAGAATGCCGCATTTAACGGCATTTTCTCGAACAGCGTGATCGAGAAAATCTGTAGCAAAGTGTAGAGAGAAACCTGCGGGTCCAATCGTTTCTTGACAATGGCCACCAACACATAGACCGACACGGCGCTCCAGATTTGTGTCTTGACCGCATTCTCT
>NZ_KB898928.1:25382-101894 GCF_000377945.1 Thioalkalivibrio sulfidiphilus | reverse complement strand
CGCTTCAGTGTCCGGGGGCTTGAAGCGGTCACGGGTGAATGGAATCTGGTGTGTCTGGCGCTCAACCTGCGACGGATGCAGCGCTTGGGATGGCGCCCGGCATAACCGACACCCCGCCAGTGCGGGGCCGGCGGCCCACTGTGACGCCGGGTGACCCTGCATGCCGGTCACTGTGGCTGGATAACAGTCCCGGCGCCACCCGGCCCCCGCAGATCAGCATCGATTTATGCTCGACCGAAAACTTCTACCGCCCAGGCTCCTAGCCCGCATATCTCACCACCCTTCTACTGCGGCCGCCGATCTGCTCACTGTGACGAGGTGTGCTCTCTCCAGCCGGCTTGACGTAGTGTCGGCTACGCCGGCGCCGTCTTCCGGTCCGCGCGCCCCGTCACAGCGGGATCTCGACGCCCTCGCTACGAACGGTGGTGAGATATGCGGGCTAACCCAAACGGGCGCGCAGCGCGCGTCCGCCCACCAGCAGCACGGCCAGCGCCAACAGGGGCAGCAGGGACATCGGTTCGATCTCCATCCCGTCCTTGCCCGATGTGAGCAGGGCATGCACGGCGTAGGTGTAGATCGGCCATTTGAACGCCAGTCCGATGATCGTCGCCGTCATGAACGGACCGAGGGGCAACCCCAGGGTGCCGGCGCCGTAGTTGATCACCGAGTGAGGAAAGCCCGGCAGGACGCGCAGCGCCAGCTGGGTCCAGACATCGCCCTGGCGTGACAGCAGATCCAGTACCCGCTGCCCCGTGGGACCCGGCTGCCACAGCCCGCCCAGCCAGCGGGAGGTGTAGTAGGCCCCCAGGGCGCCCAGGGTGCTGCCGGCGGTGAGGATCGCGGCCGCGGTCAAGGGATCGTAGAAGGGCGCCACCACCCAGAGCATCAGTGTCCCCGGCAGGGCCAGGGCCAGCAGCAGGGCCTGGAGCAGGATCAGCACCGGGATGGCGGCGGGGTGGGGGGCCAGGGACTGACCCCACTCGATCACATCGGCCACGGCTACCGGCTGCCATAGGATCAGCCCGACGATCAGCAGCACCAGCCCCGCGATGATCATCATGCGCAGCCGATGCCTGCGGCGTTCGCCCGCGCAGGCCATGCCGCGGCCTTCCTCGCGATGCTCCGGGTCTGCACTCATTGCGGCCTCACCACATCAGGTCGTCGGGGACCTGGTAGGCCGCGTAGGGATCGTCGGCGTCCGGGGTCTGGGATTTGCGTTCGTCAGTATCGATCAGGATCACGGCGGCGGGGTCCCGCTCGCGCACCTTCTCCAGCGCCTCCAGGGGCAGCAGTTCGTAGCCCCCGGCCAGGGTGACGATGCCCAGCTGGCCGAGGCCCAGGCGGGCCTGCTGGTCACGGGTGACGTGGATACGCCGCACCTTGCCGTCGTGTTCGAAATGGTAGGTCACGTCTGCCTCCCGGCGGGGCAGGCGATTGGCCTCGATGATCTGGCGCAGCTGCGCCTCCCGGGCCTTGCGCGCGGCTTCCTCTTCACGCTGGCGGTTGAGTTCCCGGGAACGCTCCGCCTGCTGGCGTCGGGCCAGTTCCGCCTCGGACGTCTGCTGGCTGTTCCTGGCGCCCTTGGGTGCCTTCTGCTTCTTGTCCTGTTTTTTGCCCTGGCGCGCCTGGCGGAGTTTTTTCTCGTCCACCAGTCCGGCGCGCAGCAGCTGTTCCTGCAGTGAATTGGCCATGGTTTGTCCGAACACGTTGTGCGCGCCCGAGGGGCGCGGATGACTGAGGGGCATTGTACGCCTTGGTGTGATGCAGATGAAAACCGCGGCTCTGACAAGCCCTGTTGAAATGCAAGGTCTGTCGGTCTCATGAAACCAGAACCGATGACTTGTGAACCAGCCCGCATATCTCACCACCGTTCGTAGCGAGGGCGTCGAGATGCCGCTGTGACGGGGGGCGCGGACCGGAAGACGGCGCAGGCGTAGCCGACACTACGTCAAGTCGGTTGGAGGGAGCACGCCCCGTCACAGCGCGCAGATCGGCGGCCGCAGTAGAAGGGTGGTTAGATATGCGGGCTAGAATATGGTGAGTTTTCCCACAGGTATTCAAGGTGAGAGGCTTGTTCCATGCTTCGATTCGCAATACCCCGTGTCCTGGGCATCGGCCTGCTGGCACTCGCGGCCGCGCTGCTCGTTACCCCTGTGCAGGCCCAGACCTCGGGCCCTGTGGAGGTCAAGCACCCCGCCTGGTTCAAGGACAGCCTGCTGGACATGCCCGCCGACCTCAAAGAGGCCCGGGATGCCGGCAAGACCGGCCTGATGCTGTTCTTCGGCACGCGCACCTGCAGCTACTGCCATGCCTTCCTGGAAAACACCTTCGGCCGGCCCGAGATCGTCGAGCGGGTGCAGGCCAGCTTCGATGTCATCGGCTTCGAGGTGATGAGCGACGACGAGGTGGTGGACTTCCAGGGCAAGACCCTCTGGGCCAAGGACTTCGCGGTGCAGGAGCGTGCCCAGTTCACGCCCACCCTGGCCTTCTACGGCGAGGACGGCCGGCTGCTGCTGCGCATGGTGGGTTACGTGGGGCCTGAGCGCTTCACCGCCGCCCTGGATTACCTGGAGGCGGGCGCCTACGAACACCAGAGCCTGCGCGCCTACCTGGATGCACGGGAGGCGGCCCGGGCCGAACCCGCCCGCGCCGTGATCCGCGACCAGGCCCTGTTCGCCGCCGCCCCGCTTAACCTGGACCGGCGCGGCGGCGACGCGCAGCGTCCCCTGCTGGTGGTGTTTGAGCGGCCCGACTGCGACACCTGCGAACGTCTGCACCGCACCGTGCTCACGGTGCCCTCGGTGCGTGAGGGTATCGGGCGTTTCGAGGCGGTGCAGCTGGACATGAGCGATGCGGACTCCCGGGTGATCACGCCGCACGGCGAGACCCTGAGTCCCAGGGACTGGGCAGTGCGGCTGGGGCTCACCCACGCACCGGCGCTGGTGTTCTTCGACCTGCAGGGCGACGAGGTGCTGCGCACCGACACCGATCTACTGGTGGATGCCCACGGCCGGCCGGTGGATGAGGTCAATCCGCGCATCACGGCCAACGTGCAGGCCCGCCTTGACTATGTGCTCGAACAGGGCTACCTGGAACAGCCCCAGTTCCAGCGCTGGCGTGCCGCACGGGCGCGGGATGGCGGCGGATTATGATGAATCATTGAGCGACCGTCTCGCGACGATCAAAAGCCCAGGCCCCGAAATCGGGGCCTGGGCTTTTTGAGGGGCCTCAGGCCGAGGCCGGGCGCGAGGTGGTGATGGGCTACCGGGGCTTTGAGGACAGCTGGGCGGGTGCACCGTCCAGGCTGAACCGGGCAGCGGCGTCGCGCAGTTCCGCCGCCAGGCGATCCAGTTCCGCGCTGGCTTCGCTGAGATCCTCGGCACCCCGGGTGGTGAGGTTGGCCAGCTTGCTGATCTCGGTGATGTTGCGGTTGATCTCCTCGGCGGTGGCGCCCTGCTGCTCGGAGGCACTGGCGATCTGGGTGTTCATGTCCGCGATGGTGGACACGGACCCCGTGATCGCCTCCAGGGCCTGACCGGCGCTGCTGGCCTGACCGACGCTCTCGTCGGTGCGCTTGAGCCCCCCCTCCATGGCCTGGGCGGCGTTGCGCGCCCCCTGCTGCAGGCGCTCGATCATCTCCTGGATCTCGCGGGTGGAATCCTGGGTACGGGAGGCCAGGGTGCGCACCTCGTCGGCCACCACCGCGAAGCCCCGGCCCTGTTCGCCGGCCCGGGCCGCCTCGATGGCGGCGTTCAGGGCCAGCAGGTTGGTCTGCTCGGCAATGCCCCGGATCACGTCCAGGACGCTGCCGATCTGCTGGCTGTCGGCGCCCAGCTGGTCGATGGCCTGGCTCACCCGGCGCACCTCGTCGGCCAGGCTGCCGATGGTGGTGACGGTGCCATTGACCACCTTGCGGCCGTTGTCCGCGTGGCCGCTGGCCTGGCGGGTAGCCTCGGCGGCCTGGGCGGCACTGCGGGCCACGTCCTGGACCGTGGCGGTCATCTCGTTCATGGCGGTGGCCACCTGGGCGGTCTCGGCCTCCTGCTGGGAGACCGCCTCGCGGGTCTGCTGGCAGATGCTGCCCACCCGCTGTGCGTTCTGCAGCAGGGCGTCGGTGGCCGTGATCACCCGGGTGACGATTTCGCGTACGCCGTCGACCATGGTGTTGAAGTCTTTCGCCGCCGCGCCGAACTCGTCGTGGCCCCGGTCATCGGCCCGGGCGGAGAGATCGCCCTCGGCGAGCCGGTGACTGGCCTGGCGCAGGTCCGCGACCGAGGCGGTGATGCGCCGGGTGATCACCCCGGTGAGCCCCAGGGACAGCAGGATGGCAAGGATCAGCGCCACCAGGGTGGCGTTGCGCACCCAGGCGCTGTTTTCCACCATGCGCTGGAAGTCCGCCTCGGCCAGCTCCCGCTGGTTGCGGTTGACGTAGCGGATGTCGTCGCGCAGCAGGCCGAAGGCCTTGTAGAGTTCGTTGCCCATGCGCTGGTTGGCCTCGGTGACCCGGCGCTCGCGCAGTTCCGCCACGGTGGCCAGCAGGCCGTCCCGGGTGTATTGCTGCAGGTGGGTCTCGAACTGGGCGAGGCGTTCCGGGTCGGTGCCGCCGGAGGCCAGGGCGGGCCGGATGGCCTGGAAGCTGGCCTCCATGTCCCGGGCCATGTCCTCCACCCGGCCCACGCGCCGGTCGATGCCCTCGGGGGAGCCGTCGCGGATGGCGTTCATGAGCTGGATGCGGCTGTTCATGGCCATGAACATCATGTCCGCCAGTTCCGTGAGCGGTACCAGGCGGTAATCGTAAGTGTCCTGCATGCTCTTTTCGGCCTGGCCGAGCCCGCGGATGCCCAGCAGGCCTACGATCAGGACCAGGATGCAGGTGGAGAAGCCGAGCAGGTAAAGACGCGCCCGGGTGGTGGAAAGCAGTTGAAGCACGCGGTTGGAACTGGCCATGGGTGGAACTCCCTGTCGATGTCCGAATGTGTTGAGTTCTCTTCCTGTAAACCCCGGAGTCTTGTCCACGTGCTCCGTTCAACACAGTCTAGCGGCAGCCAGCGCCAATGTTTGAGCCCGAACTGGGTGTCCTGAATCGCTAAAATTCAATGGAATAGGGTGGTTTTTGATCGAACGTATCCGCAAACCCGATTGAATCGGGAAAGCCGATCAATATGGGTTGATCTGACCCGGAATTTCCGATGAGTGCAGGGCTCGGGAGGCGGGGAAATAGGGGTCAGCGCCCGGACTTGGGTCCCAGCAGCAGCCAGAGAATGAAGCCGATCAAGTATAGCGTGCAGGGAGATCCTGGCCGGGGAATATCATGTACCCGATACGCATCTTCATGGCTTGTCACATCACTGATCGCGCGAGAGGCGCGTGGGGGAAGGAATCATGTTCAAGTTGACATGGCGGGTGGCGGTAGCGGGCATGATGCTGATCCCGGCCGCTGGCCCGGCGCAGGAACTGCCCGCGCCCTGGGGCGTCGCCACCGAGGTGCATCAGACCTACGACGGTCAGAAGGTGGTCTACGACGCCGACTCGCCCACGCCGGACAAGCTGCGCAGCGTGATCGACCGGGCCAGCTACCTGAGCCGCATGAACGGCGCCAATCCCTTCGACACCCGGGTGGTGGTGGTGGTCCACGGTGAGGCCCTGCACGCCTTCGCGCGCCAGAACTACGCCGAGCATGCGGAGATCATGGCTCGCGCCCAGAGCCTCTCGGTGGGTGACGTGGTGGAGTTTCGCATCTGTGCGGCCGGTGCCCGCCGTCGCGGCTATGCACCCGAGGATTTCCACGGCTTCACCACCGTGGTGCCCATGGCGGATGCGGAGATCGTGCGCCTGCAGCAGGAAGAGGGCTTTGCCTTCATGCGCTAGGGCAAAAAAACCGCGCTCTCTCGGTGACGCTGGCGCGCGGACAAAGCCAGGGTCAAAAAAACATGCTCTCGCCAAGGCGCAAAGACGCCAAGAATAATCATGGCGTGACAATCCCCAAGCGCAGCTTCTACGTAGAGGCATGCGTGGTTTGCCTCACGCCTTGACAAAAATATTCTCTAGCAGGGATGCCGAGACGCGGGGGAAATCATAAAGAAGGTTTTCTTGGCGTCTTTGCGCCTTGGCGAGAGATCGATTTCGGTTTTTGAGTGTCCTTCAGCCGCCGACCGGCGTCCGGGCATCAGCCTCGGCGTCCCAGTGCAGGGCGAGCCAGAGGGTGTTCTCATCCGGGGTGGTCCAGCTGACGCGATGCGCGATGCCGGCGGGGATTAACAGCCAGTCTCCGGGGACCAGGCGTCGTCGAGCCGACGGGTCCCGGTATTCAAGCTCGGCTTCGCCCTGGATCAGCAGCACCCACTCGTCCCAGCCCTGCTGGTACCAGTGGTCCGGCGGCGAGACGTGTCCCCGGGAGACGATGCGCTCGATGCGCAGGCCCCGGTGCACCAGGAGGTCCTGCAGCCACTCGGTGGGCAGGTGTTCGGGGATACCCGCAAACAGGTTGTCCATGGCCGTCTCGGCGGCCTACGGGGTGGCCGCCTCCAGCTCCAGGACCTCGATCAGCTGCTCGGCGGTGACATGGCCGTACAGCACCCGGCCCCTGGGGGTGACGATGGCGGGGGTGCCCAGGAATCGATGCACCAGGGCGATTTCCAGCTGGTCATTCACGGCCTCACTCCGGCAGCCTTCCACCTTGACGATCTCGTTCCGCTTGGCCTTGGTCATGGCCGCCTTGCGGTCCTCGCTGCACCAGACGCCGTGCATCTGTTCCAGGGCGTTGTTGATGTTGGGAAAGGCCGCGTAGCGGATCTCGATGTCGAACAGCAGATAGTCGTCCATCTGGGTGTGCAGGCGCCGGCAGAAGGGGCAGTTCACGTCGGTGAATACCGTGACGTGGTGCCTGGCCTGCTCCGGGCTGTAGACGATCAGGTCCGCTTCGGGCAGCGCCTGCACCTTCTCGGCCAGGGCCGGGTTGGCGGGGGGCAGTCCGCTGGCGCTCGCGGAGGCGCTGAGCAGGGCCGCGCACAGGGCGAGGAGCCAGAAAGCGGGTTTTTTGACCATGGTGCACTCCTGTGTTTGGATGGGGCAGCTTGCCCCGGGCTCTGTGCATGAGTCCGTCATTTTGCTGCGAGGTTCCCGGGCATCTGGGACATTAGACGGGCGGCAACCGGGATTTCATCCCGGCCGGGTCGTCACACAGGATATCAGGAGGGCTTATGAAACGGCGTCGCACGGACACCGGCCTGGTGCTGGTGGGTCTGGGACTGCTGGGGATCGGCGGTTATGTCCTGCTCAGCGGTGAGATCTTCCTGAGCCGGCTCACGGTGAGCGAAGGGCAGTCCATGACCGGGACCGGTGCCCTGGTGGTGGGGGTGATCTTCGTGGCCCTGGGGTTGTATTTCTTGAAGGAGTCCCGGCGCTGATGGACATGATTCTTTGTCAGTTGTCAGTTGTCAGTTGTCAGTGGTCAGTGGTCAGTGGTCAGTGGTCATCAATATTGAACAACTCACAACTGACCACTGACTACTGACAACTGACAACTGACAACTGACAATTGATCGTTCAAGGGCCGGGTGAATGGTTGCGCGCCTGGGCCCATTCCACGGCCCGGCGGCGTCCCTCGCCGATGGTCGCGTCGTCCAGGGTGGCTTCCAGCTCCAGCCGGGTGCGGTTGCCGAAGATGTCCCCGCCGGCGGCCGCAAGGCTCGCCCACTTGAGGGCCTCTGCCGGGTCGGCCTCCACGCCGTCGCCGTCCGCGTACATGCGGCCCAGCCAGCCCTGCATCTGGGTGTGCCCCAGTTCCGCGGCCATGCGGGTGTAGGCGAAACCCCGGGTCATGTCCCGTTCCACGTCTCCGATGCCTTCCACGTACAGCCGGGCCAGGAAGTAGCTGACCAGCTGGGGTTCCGCCTCCAGGGCCGGCTGCAGCAGGGCCTCGGCCTCCAGGGCCCGTTCCGGCGCCTGGCCGCCGAAGGCGTCGGCGATCAGCACCGAGGCCAGGGCGATGCGCGCCTGGGGGTAACCCGCCTCGATGCCCTTGCGAAACCAGTCTTCCGATTGCGCCCGGTCCCGGGGCACCAGTTCGCCGCGCAGGTAGGCCCAGCCCAGGCTCAGGGTGTGCTGGACCTCGCCCGCGTCCACCGCCTGTTCATACCAGTACACGGCCTGGCCACCGTCCTTGTTCACCCCCAGGCCTTCGGCATGCAACCACGCCAGGTGGGCCATGGCGCTCCCGGAACCGGCCTTCGCGGCCGATTCAAGCCACAGGGCGGCCTGGGCGGGGTCCGGCGTTTCCTGGTCCAGATGGGCATGGGCCATGGACTCCAGGGCCTTCGCGTCCCGCCCCGCCGCGGCCTGCTCACTCCAGGGCAAGGCCTCTGCCTGGGCGTTCAGTGCCAGTCCGAGGGTCAGCAGGAGAATGAGAATCAGGGTCTGTTTCATGGGGCTGTCATGGTAGGGGCGGTTTGTGACGGCGTGATGACAGTGGCAAGTGGCAAGTGGCAAGTGGCAAGGATGTCAAAACAAACCCCGAGGAGTATTCTGGGTTTACTTGCCACTTGCCACTTGCCACTGCGATGACTGAAGTCTCCACCCCGGCCCCGCCTCCCGCACCCCGCCGCTTCGGCTGCCTCCAGGTCGCCATCCTCATGCTGGCGGTGATCCTGCTCACGGTGCTGGCGACGCTCTGGGTGGTGCGCACCTATGTGTTTCCGGCACCCATCGAGCCGGTGGCCCTGAACGTGGAGGAGCGCCAGACCCTGGAGGCGAAGCTTCGCCAGCTCCAGGGCGCGCAGCCGGATAGCCGGGCGGAACGGGACCGTCGCCCCATCGTGGACCTGGAGAGCCGGGGCAAGCCCCTGGTGCCGGAACTCTACCGGGAGGAGCCGTCCGCCCGGGTGCTGTACTTCAGCCAGCGGGAACTGAACGGCCTCATCGCCCGCAACCCGGACCTGGCCGACCGCATGGCCCTGCACCTGTCCCGGGACAAGGTCTCCGCCACCTGGCTACTGGATCTGCCGCCGGACTTCCCCTTCATGCCCGGCCAGACCGTGCGCCTGGACGCGGGTCTGCGCCTGGCCCATGAACAGGGGCGGCTGGTGGTGGTGCTGGAGGGGGTCAGTGTCATGGGCGTGCCGTTGCCGTCCGCCTGGCTGGGCGGACTCAAGGGTGCGGACCTGGTGGCCCTCTACGGCACCGAGGAGGGCTTCTGGAAGGCCTTTGCCAGCGGTGTGAAGGACCTGCGGGTGGAACAGGGGCGCCTGCGGGTGGAGTTGGCTGAATAAGGCCTCCATGCCTGCCGCAAAATCGCCATGCAATCCATAGGGGTATGGCGCCGCTTATCCCGGATTTCTGACCGCTGGTCGCGCCACTCATGGAATGCCCCGATGGGCCGACGGGCTGTGGTGCCTTTTGAGGCGCCCCGGGGATATAGTCGGGAAATAACAATACGAAGGGCGCACAGGCCCCGCTCGCCCGACTGGCAGCGGCCCTCAAGCCCCGCCCGGATACCCCTGGACTGGATTCCGTCACATGCAGTTGCGCCCCCCGGGTGCGACTCCGGTGCGTGCAGGGTTTCTCCGGGCGCCTCAGTCACCCGGAGAAACCCATGGGGAAGCCAGTGACTCCCCCTCAAGCCCAAGGCCCGCAGCAGCCGTTCGCCCCAAGGCGGCGCCTGTTCGTGGAGCTGATGTCCTGGATGATCGGGCTCGGCCTGGTGGCCGGTTTGGTCTTCCCGCCCTTCGTGGTCCTGCTCGGCGTGCCCGAATCCCTCGCCTACAAGCCCAGTTTCTATGCCGCCTGTCTCGGTGCCGGCCTGGCGGTGGGCGCGGTCAATTACCTGGTGGCCTGTCGTCTTGTGCGGCCCCGGGTGAAGACGCTCTCCGAGGGCATGCGCAATTTCCGCATGGCCCTTCAGGAGGAAGAGGGGCAGACCTCCATGCTGGGGCGCGGCTCCGAGCGTTACCACGTGCCCGTGGATTCCGCCGATGAGCTCGGCAAGGCCGCCGATGCCTTCAATCGCCTCATCGATGCCCTGGTGCGCGCCCGGCGCACCGAGGACGCGGTGCGGGATTTCTCCCAGACCCTCGCCTCGCAGCTGGATCTCGCCCCCCTGTGCCGGGAGGCCCTGAGCGTCATGCTGGCGCGCAGCGGCGCGGTGGGCGGCGCGCTGTTCGTGCTCCAGGAGGGTGAACTGCAGTGCGCAGCCGCCTATGGCCTGAGTCATGCGGAGGACCTGGCCCGGCGTTCGGACCTGCGCAAGGCGCTCACCGACCTCAAGGCCCGGCAGGTGGACTCCCCCGTCGACGTGCTGCTCACCGGCGGCCCTCAGGTCACCCCCCGGGAGTTGCTGCTGTTGCCGGTGGAGAGCAAGGGCGAGCCCCTGGGTATCCTGGTGCTGGCCTCCCTGACCCCCTTCACCCCGGAGATCTTTCGGCTGCTGGATTTCTTCCGCCAGAGCCTGAAGCTCGCCTTGCAGAACGCCCTGAGCCACGAGCGACTGGGGCGCATCGCCGCCATGGATGCCCTCACCGGTTGTTACAACCGGCGCATGGGCATGGAACGCCTCGGAGAGGAGTTCTCCCGCGCACGCCGTGGCGGCGAACCCCTGGGGCTGGTGATGTTCGACATCGACCACTTCAAGCCGGTCAACGACACCTGGGGGCACCTGGCCGGAGACCGCATCCTGGTGCAGACCGCCCGGACGGTTCAGCGGGTGCTGCGCGAGGGCGACGTGCTGGTGCGTTACGGTGGCGAGGAGTTTCTCATCCTGCTGCCCGGCACCGCGCTGCCCGAGGTGGAGGAGGTGGCCGAGCGGGTTCGCCTGGCGGTGGCCAGGATGGACATCACCGAAGAGGGGCCCGAGCGCATCACCGTGAGCATCGGTGCGGGCACCACCGCCAGCCTGGATGAGGAGAGCCCGGATGCCCTGCTGCAGCGGGTGGACGAGGCCCTCTACCGGGCCAAGGCCGAGGGTCGTAACCGGGTGGTACTGGCCGGCATGGAGCCTGTGTCGTGATCAGAATGCATCGAGGTCTCTGTATGGCTTACCTGCCGTTGATACTTGGCGTTCTGATGTTGAGCCTGCTGCCAGGCAGGGCATCGGCCCAGTCCGAACTGACCGTGCTCAACTGGCCTGACTACCTGGATGACGATCTGGTCGAGGCCTTCGAGCGTGAGCACGGCGTGAGCCTCAACCTGATCTATTACGAGACCGATGACGACCGCGATGCCCTGCTGGTGGAAGCCGAGGGGCGCGGCTACGACGTGGTACTCGTGAACGGCTCGAACCTGGCGAGCTACGTTCGCCGGGGCTGGCTCGAGCCCCTGGACACGGCGGTGCTCAGCCAGCTGCAACACATCGATCCCCGCTGGCGCGCCGCCTACCAGGCTGCGGAAACCCATGGCGTGCCCTACCTGTGGGGCACTCTGGGCATTGCCTACCGCCGGGACCTGGTGGGCACCGAACCGCACAGCTGGATGGATCTGTTCGAACCCGAGGAGGCGCTGCGCGGGCGCATCGTCATGGTCAACACCGCCCGGGTGAGCGTGGCCATGGCGCTCAAGGCCCTGGGCCATTCCGCCAACAGCACCGAGCCAGCCGCCCTGGACGCCGCCGAGCGCTTGCTCATGGCCCAGCGTCCCTGGGTCAAGGCCTACGGCTACGTGGACATCACCGAGGAGTCCGCGCTGCTCACCGGCGAGGTGGCCGCGGCCATCATGTACAGCGGCGATGCCCTGGCCCTGGAGGAACAGAATCCGGAGGTGCGCTACACGGTTCCCATGGAGGGCGGCGAGTTGTGGGTGGACTACTGGACCGTGCTGTCTGCGTCTCCCAACAAGTCCCTTGCCTGGGCCTTCATCGATTTCATGACCCGACCCGAGAACGCGGCCCGCACGACGGTCACTTTCAACTACCCGAGTCCCAACCGGGCCGCCGAGCCCCTGCTGCCCCGGGAGATCCTGGACAACCCCGCCATCTATCCCGATGCCGACACCCTGAGACGCTCCGAGGTGCTCGTTCCACTGCCACCCCGGGTGACGCGCCGGGTGCAGGACATCCATCAGCGTGTGCTGCGTGAGCCTGGTGCCTGACATGGAGTCATCCGTTCCTCGTCAGGACACGGGCAAGCCATGAGCGATCGCCGCCCGGATCGCCGACGGCCCCTGCGCGGCGGGCTCAGGCTGCAGACGCGTGTGACGCTCTGGCTCCTGCCCATGATCGTGGCGCCCCTGCTGCTGCTCGGCTGGCTGGCCTACGTGCAGTTGCACGACCAGCTCAGGGACCAGCACCTGGCGCGCGTGGACACCCTGCTGGAGCAGATGGATCTGCACATGCAGTCCAAGATCCGCACCGCCGAGGCCAACGCGCGCCTCATGATGAGCAATCCCCTGTTCCAGAATTACATGCGTGCGGAAGACGAGTTCGAGCGCTATGAGCTGCTCTACGGGCCGCTGCTGCGCCTGCTGGAAGGTTATCAGCAGGCCCATCCCGACCTGCGCGAGGTGCGCCTGGCCCTGGCCGACGGTACCGAGGACGTGCGCTGGGTGCGCACCGGCAGCCCTTCCAGTGAGGGCCTGCCGACCGCCACGCTGCTGGGCCTTGAGGGCGACGGGGTGCGCCTGGTGCACGATGGGCAACTGGGCGAGAGCCTGCTGCTGGTGAGCCGGCCGGTGATGCTGCGCGACGTGCGCGCCGATCCGGTGGCGACCCCTCTGCAGCATTACGGCTACCTGCTGCTGCTCATGGACCTGAACCTGATCCACGAACAGATGTTCGCCTACCAGCAGGCCGGCCAGGGCAACCTGCTGGCGGTGACTCACGGGGGCGAGGTGCTGCTGGCCGCCTGCGGCGAGGATGCGGGTGCCGAGGCCATGCTGGCGGGTCTCCCGGAGATCGTCGCCGAAGGGCTTGCCGAACTGCGCACGGGTCAAGCGAATCCGGTGCTCCGGCATGGCCCCGACTACGTCCGTGTGCGCGCCCTGCACCCGGATCATCTCTGGCTTGGCCACGTCCCGGGGGATCAGATCGCCCAGGCCACCCGGGGCCTCGGCTGGCTGGTCCTGCTGGTGGTGTTTGTGGCCACCGCCGGCACCTTCCTGATGGTACTGCTCGCCCTGCGTGTCCTGGTACTCAAGCCCCTGGCCACGCTTGAGCGCGCGGCCTTGCGGGTCGGGGAGGGTAGCTGGGATTTTCCTGCCCTGCACCGTCGCGGGGACGAGATCGGCGGTCTCATGCAGGCCTTTGAGCAAATGGTCGAAAGGCTTCAGGACAGTCATCAGCAGATTCACCACATGGCCTACCACGACGAACTCACCGGCCTGGCCAACCGCAAGCAGTTCAACGATCACCTGAGCCGGGCGGTGGAGCTGGCACGCCGGCAGGGTGAACGCTTCGCGGTGCTGTTTCTGGACCTGGATCGATTCAAGGACATCAACGACACCCATGGCCATGACATGGGCGACCGGGTGCTCAGGCACTTCGCGCAACTGGTCAGCGCCTGTGTGCGCGACCAGGACTACGTGGCCCGTGGACAGCTCGTGCCATCACCCGGCTCCCGGGAGGCCGACGGTGAGATGGTGGCGCGTCTGGGGGGTGATGAGTTCATCGTCCTGCTGCGCGGCCTGCACGCCCCTGTCGACGTGCTCAGGGTGACCGGGCGGATCCTGAAGGAACTGGAGCAGCCCTTCGTCCACGAGGGGATTACGCTGATGTTGCGCACCAGTATCGGCGTGGCCTTCTATCCCCAGGACGGCGACAACGCCGAGCAGCTCATGCAACGCGCCGATTTCGCCATGTACCGCGCCAAGCAGGATGGCAGCCAGCGCGTGTGGTTCTACCGGGATGCCCTGGTGGAAGAGCACCGGGATCTCATGGATCTGCAGTGAAGGTGTCGTGAGGGGTAAGGCGATAGGTGATAGGCGTGAAACCACCCTCATCACGGCCCTCTATTCCGGGCATTCTGCCCTCCACCCTTCGGGCCAGCCTTTCGGCTGTTCAAATCCGCTCCCGGCGGATTTGCCCTGAGGGGGAGGGGATTCATCAATCAGGTCTTGCGTTCGGTGGTATGGCACGCAGGCTCTCGCCTAACGCCTAACGCCTAACGCCTAACGCCTAACGCCTAACGCCTAACGCCTAACGCCTCGGCCTTCACGCCCAAGGCCAGGGCGGTGCCGCTCACCTGCACCCGCAGGCGCGAGGTGCCGGCCTCCACCGCCGGGGCGGACTCCATGGCCGCATCCATGGCGCGCGCCATCAGCGGACGTATCGGCGGGCCGTCCAGTTCATCCTGCAGGTGCAGTTCCGCAGGTCGCCAGTGGCTGGCCTGCACCTGTGCCGCCGCGCCGGCGGCCTTGGCGCGCCACAGGTCGATGGCCTGTTCACTGAGCGCCTTGCGCACCCGTTCGCGGGTCTCGTCGGAGACCGCAAATCCCATCTGAATGACCCGCAGCTCACCCTCCTGCAGCTTGCCTACCAGGGTGGTGGCCGATTCCAGGTCGGTGCTTTCCAGCTCCAGGGTCTGGATGATGCGCCAGCCGGTCTGACGGGTCTGGTTGTCCCGGTGCTCGTAGACCGGCTGGGTGGTGTAGGCGGGGGTGCGCAGCTTCACCGTGGGGTGGTCCCGGCCGGTGCGCAGGGCTCGGTCCATGATCTCGCGCACCTCACGGGCCAGGCGGGCGGTGTCCCTGCCGCTGCGCTCCACCTGCAGGGTCACGCGCATCAGGTCGTTGTCCACCTCCTGTTCGCTGAAGGCGGAGAGGTGCAGGCGCACGGCGTCGTCGTCATCGGCCAGTACGGTCAGGGGCAGCAGGAGCAGGCAGAGTAGAAGACTGGTCAGCAGGGGGTGTGGACGCATGGCGGGACTCCGGGTGGCTTTTTGCTTTGTGCGTTGTGCCGGGTACTTGGTTCCCGAAGCATAGGGCGGACCGTGCCCGCCGTCATCCATCACTCGCCCGTGTCGAGATCCAGCCGCTGGTTCTGCGGCGGCGTGCGTGGGTCCTCGATCACCGTGCCGTCCAGCAGGCCCTTGTCCAGCATGTAGCCGGTCACCGCGTCGCTGACGCCATTGATGATGAACTGGATGGCCAGCACGGCCAGGATCAGGCCGAAGATCTTGGTGAGGATCTGTTTTCCGGTCTCCCCCAGGAATCGCACGATGTGCCGGGAGTGGACCATGGCGAAGTAGCAGGCCATGGTGGTGGCCAGCACCGCCAGGTACACCAGGCCGGTGTGGTAGATGGTGGGCGCCTCGCTGGTGAGGATCATCACCGTGGCAATGGAGCCGGGTCCGCTGATGAAGGGGATGGCCAGCGGGATCACCGAGATGTCGTCGGTGAGTCGGCTCTGTTCCGAGCGGGCCTCCTCGGCCTTTTCCTCGTCCTCGTCGCCTCGCTTGCGGATCATGTTCATGGCGATGCCGAACAGGATCACGCCGCCGGCGATGCGAAACGCCGCCAGGGTAATGCCGAACAGCTGGAAGATGATGCCGCCGATGGTGGCGAACACGAAGAACAGTGCCGTGGCGATCTTGGTGGAACGCAGCGCGATCATGCGCCGGCGTTCTTCTGAGGCCCGCGGCAGCAGCGCCATGAACACGAAGGCCGTGGTCAGCGGATTGACGATGACGAAGACCGCCAGGAAGGTGATGACGAGGTATTCGAGGAGGGTCAGCATGGCCCCAGCCTAACAAGGCGAGGGGGGGGAATTCAAAATTCAAAATTCAAAATTCAAAGGGAAATCCATGGCCTCACCTTTGAATTTTGAATTTTGAATCTTGAATTTTCCTACCAGGCCAGCCTCAACCCCGCAAACACATGCCGCTTCTCCGGCGTGTGGAAATTCCGATAGCTGCAGCGGCGCAGGTCGCGGCGGGTGTGGCGGCTGCCGCCGCGCAGGGTGTAGTGCTGTCCGTCGAATCCCGTCAGGGATTGTGCTTCATCGGGGAAGGGCTTGAAGCCCGGATAGGGGAAGAAGCTGTTGGCGCACCACTCCCAGACATGACCGCTGTCGTACATGAGCCCCAGGCGGCAGGCGACCTCCCATTCATGCTCGTGAGGCAGGCGGGCGCCGGCGAAGCGGGCGAAGGCCCGGGCCTCGTGGTGGCAGAGACCGTGCACGGGCAGGTCGGGGGCGAGGTCGTGGGGGCCATCCTGGTCGATGCCGTACCACCAGCCCCGGTCGTCCTGGCGCCAGTGATCCGGTGCCCGTACCGGGTGTTCGGCCAGCCAGGCACGGCCGTCCTCGTCCCAGTGTGCGGGGTCCTCATAACCGCCCGCCTCGATGAAGCACAGGTACTGGGCATTGCTGACCGGTTTGGCGCCCAGGTAGAAGGCGTCCTGGGAAAAACTATGCACCGGCAGTTCGTTGTCGAGGGCCTTGGGGGGCTCGCCGCCCACGGGGAAGTCCCCGGCAGGTACCCGCAGGCGTTCCAGCGGGGCATCGTTGGGGCGCAGGTGTTGCTGGGGTTGGAACTGTTCACGGTGGCACCCGAGCGCACGCTGGTTGAGCGCCATGAGCATGGTCTCGTGGTGCTGGCAATGGTGCTGGATCAGGAAATGGGCCAGGTATTCGTTTTCCAGCAGGGGGTGCTGGGGCAGGGCCTCGGCCATGCCGGAGAGCAGCAGGATGTTGTCGTCCTGTTGCTGGATGACCTCATCGAGAAGCCGCTGTTTGTCCGGCAGCGCCCGTTCGCCGCGAGGCCCATGGATCGGCTGCGATGCGAAAAGGTCGCGCTGTTTGCGCGTGAGCCGATCATCCCTGAGCAACACCTTGCGCAGCCAGTGATTCTCCACGTAGGCGCAGTGGCCCAGGTGCCAGCCGAGGGGGCTCAGGTCCGGGTGGAAGCGGGTCCGGCAGGTCTCGTCGTCCAGGGGCGCGATCAGGGCCCGCAGTCGGTGCTGCACCGCGCGCAGGCGGGTGAGGGTGATCAGAGAGGTGGTGTTCTGTCCCGTCAACAGGAAACTCCTTGGGGTGGTCGTGCGCTCACAGGGCGAGCAGCTCCGGGGGGGCATGGGGGTCGAGGATCAGCACGTGGTGCTCAGGCACCGCCTGCCAGAGGTCGCTCTCGGTGAGCCGCTCGGAGGCCACCAGCTGGGCGCCCTCCGGGAAGCTGTCGTCGTCGGTGGTGTAGTAGAGGCTCGGGCACTCGTGGTTGATGGCGTGGCGGGTGGCATAGATGCGTTCGCCGTCGCTCACCAGCACGTTGAGCAGGGCCACGCCTTCGTCCAGCCATTCCGCCACCAGGTTGAAGGCCTCCCCCAGGGCGGCCTCCACGGGCAGGTCGTCCTCGGCGAGAAGCTGGCGGATCACCGCGAACAGGTATTCCGAGTCGGTGGTGCCGCCGATGCTGGCCTCTGTGTCGGGCGTGAGCCAGGCCTGCAGATCCGGGCGCACCCGCGAGACGAAGTCCTCCAGGAAACCGTTGTGGGAGAACAGCAGTCCGTCCCGGGCGAAGGGCTGGGTGTTGGACGGACCGCTGGCAAAGCCCGAGGTGGCGCTGCGCACCGCCGCCAGCCACACGGGGCTGGTCAGGGTGTCTCCCAGGGCGGGCAGGTTGACGTCCGACCAGATGGGCATGGGATTGACGTAGCGCCGTGCAGTGCCGTCGGCACCGTGCCAGCCGAAACCGAAGCCGTCGGCATTGAGCCTGGCATAGCGCAACTCCCGGGGCGCCCAGGACTGCACCTCGAGGCTGTGGGCCGGCGCCAGCAGGAACTGGCCCAGGGGGATCGGCGCGCCTAGATAGGCGGCGTGTCGGCACATGGGTGTTTCCCGGTTGGGACTGTCGGGTCGGCGGGATCGTGACCCCCCGTCATGACGGCATGTTAGCCTCTGGGACAGGGGAGTGCATCCCGGGTCCTGTCACGGGTTCATCCAACGGACATCATTCGCCGACGGGCCGCATTGGGCCCAGGGCTCTGCCCTGGCGCCGCGCGATGGCGACTTTTCCCGGCTTGACGCACAATTGTCACCGGTCTGTCACAAACATCCGTTGTAATACCGCTGTCTCAAACAAGGACAGATGCCCACAGTGATGAATGCCAAGACCGTACTGATCGTGGAAGACGAGCCGGCCATCCGTGAGATGGTGAGCTTCGCCCTGGCCCGCGCCGGATTCGAGGTGGATGAGGCGGTGGACGGGGGCGAGGCCCAGGAGCGCATCGCCAGTCGCCTGCCGGACATGATCCTGCTGGACTGGATGCTGCCCGGCACCAGCGGCATCGATCTCGCCCGGCGCCTGAAGCGCGACGAATACACCCGGGACGTGCCCATCATCATGCTCACCGCCCGGGGCGAGGAGGATGACCGGGTGGGCGGCCTGGAGGCCGGCGTCGACGACTACGTCACCAAGCCCTTCTCCCCCCGTGAACTGGTGGCGCGCATCAAGGCGGTCATGCGCCGCACCGTGCCCGAGAATGAGGACAAGCCCCTCGAGGTGGATGGCCTGACCCTGGATCCAGCCAGCCACCGGGCCAGCGTGGATGGCAACGCACTGGAAATGGGGCCGACGGAATTCCGCCTGCTGCAGTTCTTCATGACCCACCCGGAGCGTGTGTATTCCCGCTCCCAGCTGCTGGACCGGGTCTGGGGACGCAACACCTACGTGGAGGAACGCACCGTGGACGTACACATCCTGAGGCTGCGCAAGGCCCTCAGCCCGTCCGGCTACGACCGCTACGTGCAGACCGTGCGCGGCGCCGGGTACCGGTTCTCGTCCAGGAGTTGAGGCTTGTCGACACCCTGGTCGGTGGAGGTCTGGCGCCTGGCGGGATTCGTGCTCGCCGGCCTGCTGGTGGACTGGCTGTTCGGATTCTGGCCCTGGGGCACGTTGCTGGCCCTGGCCGCCTACATCGGCTGGCAGTTCCGGCAGCTGTACCGCTTCATCACCTGGATCCGCTA
The DNA here is from genome assembly GCF_000377945.1 of Thioalkalivibrio sulfidiphilus. Lineage (GTDB taxonomy): Bacteria > Pseudomonadota > Gammaproteobacteria > Ectothiorhodospirales > Ectothiorhodospiraceae > Thioalkalivibrio_A > Thioalkalivibrio_A sulfidiphilus_A. The sequence goes on along the minus strand of NZ_KB898928.1, from coordinate 83,014 downwards.
CGGCAAGCGTGATGAGCCGCCCGAGGCCAGTGGCGTCTGGGGCGATCTGGTCAGCGAACACTATCGGCTCTACCAGCGCAACCGACGCCGCAAGAAGAAGATCGCCAAATTGCTGAACCGCTTCAACGAAACCAGCGCCGCCATGCCGGACGCCACGGTGATCCTGGGCCCCCGGCTCGAGATCGAGTGGTTCAACGACGCCGCCGTGCGCCTGCTGGAGCTCAAGTCCCCGGACGACGTGGGCCGGCGCATCACCAACCTGCTGCGCCAACCGGCCTTCCTGGGCTACCTGGAGAAGGGGGATTTTACCGAGCCGGTGGAATTCTCCGCCGGCCCGGATACCGACCGCCAGCTCAGTGCCCGCATGGTGCCCTATGGAAACCGGCAGTTCCTGCTTTCGGTGCGCGACGTGACCCGTATTCATCGTCTTGAACAGATGCGCCGCGATTTCGTGGCCAACGTCTCCCACGAACTGCGCACCCCGCTGACGGTGATCGCCGGCTACCTGGAGGCCCTCGCCGAGGACGCCCAGGACGATCCGGCCCTGCTGCGGACCTACCGCTCCATGGAGGGGCAGGCCACGCGCATGCGCCAGATCATCGAGGACCTGCTCACCCTGTCGCGCCTGGAGGCTGCCGAGTCACGGCCCGGGGACGGTGAGCCGGTGTCGGTGCCGGCCATGCTGGCGAGCGTGGTGGAGGATGCCCGCATCCTGGCCGCCGAGGCCAGGCTGGACATCTGCCTGGAGTCCGATACTGGCCTGTGGCTCAAGGGGGTTGAGCAGGAGCTACAGAGCGCCTTCTCCAACCTGGTGAGCAACGCCGTGCGCTACACGCCTGCCGGCGGCAGCATCACCGTGCGCTGGTACGAGGACCGCAACGGTGCCCATTTCGAGGTCCAGGACACGGGCATCGGCATCGCGGCCCATCACATCCCGCGCATCACCGAGCGCTTCTACCGGGTGGAATCCGACCGTTCCCGGGCCACCGGTGGCACCGGTCTGGGCCTGGCCATCGTCAAGCACGTGCTACAGCACCACGACGCTCGCCTGCGGGTGGAAAGCCGCCTGGGCGAAGGCAGCCGCTTCATCTGCGATTTCCCCGCGGAGCGGATCATCCGTCACGCCAACCCGGCGACCGCCCAGGCCGCCGGGGCCGAAACCGCCTCCTGATCCTGCCCGCCCCACCCAGGGGCGTTCCCGCATCCGTAATCAAGGGGTCGGTATGGCGCGGGGCATCGCGGCCATCAACCTGGGGTGCTGCGCACCATCTTCCTGTCCTGGATCGTGACGCTGCCGGCGGGGGCGATTCTGGCGGTTGTGTTCTTCTTTGGGTTGAAGGGGGCGTTTGGGTTGGCGGCGGGGTAACCCGTTGGTTTTTTGCTGGAGTCAAAGTCAAAGGCTTCCGATCCGGCTTGCAGCCGGCTCGGGTTACTTTCTTTGCTTGTCCAAAGAAAGTAACCAAAGAAAAGACACCCGACTTTCTCGCCCCTGCGGGGTGCCCTGCGCGCGGGGGCGTTCCGGGGAGGTCGGCTGACAGGCCGTCCGTGGCCTGGCAGCCGACGCGCCGCTTCCCTGCGGCGCCCCTATCGGGCTTTAACCCCGGAACACCCCCGTGCTCGGCGAGAAAAACGGGAGGGGACGTCAAAGGCAGCAACCCCTTTGACCTTCGGTGGGGTTGTATTCTTTATGTGGAGCCCCGACCCCGGGGCGAATGGTGGGATATTCGCCCCGGGATCGGGGCTCCTACCAGGAAAACCCAAGGCAGATCGAAGCGGTTTTGACCTACCTCCCCCTTATGCCGCACCGAGTAGCGCAGGCTTCGAGGGAAATAGCCCGAAGGGGCGCCGCAGGGACGCGGCGCGTCGCCTGCCAGGCCAAGGACGGCCTGTCAGGCGCCCCCCTCGAAGCCGAGCAACGCAGGGCACCCGCGATCAGCGGGTGCGGCATCGGGGTGTCCTTCTTTTGGTTACTTTTCTTGGACAAGCAAGAAAAGTAACCCGAGCCCCGTGCAACGGGGATCGGAAGCCTTTGACCTTGGCTCTAAGAAAAACCCACCTCGAATCACAACAACCTGGATCTACGGCCGGACAAAGACACCAGCGAAAGAATCACTCCTTCTTCTTCCCCAATGCCGCCTCTTCCATCTGATCAATACTGATGTGCCGCACATCCTTGCCCTTGACCAGATACACCACGTACTCGCACATGTTGCGAGAGTGATCCCCGATGCGCTCCAGGGCGCGGATCGCCCAGATCACGTCCATGGCACGGCTGATGGTGCGCGGGTCTTCCATCATGAAGGTGATGCTCTGGCGCATGATGGCTTCGTAGTCGTTGTCGACGGCGGCATCGGAGCGGGCCACGGCGACGGCGGCTCCCACGTCCATGCGGGCGAAGGCGTCCAGGGCCTCGTGGACCATCTTGAGCACACGCTCGCCCAGGGCCACCACGTCGGCATACTGGTTCTTGGGACGGTCCTTCTCGGCCAGGTGTATGGCCATACGGGCCACGCGTTCGGCCTGGTCGCCGATGCGCTCCAGGTCGGTGATGGTCTTGATGACGGCGAGCAGGAAACGCAGGTCGGTGGCGGCGGGCTGGTGACGGGCCAGGATCTGGGAGCACTGCTCGTCGATGGCCACCTCGAATCCGTTGACCTTCATGTCATTGGCCATGACCTCTTCGGCCAGCTTGGCATCGCCGCTGCCCAGGGCCAGGATGGCATTGCTGATCTGCTCCTCCACCAGGCCGCCCATGGACAGCACCCGGTGACGCACCGACTCCAGTTCCTCGTCGTATTTCTCCAGGTAGTGACCGCCAAGACGGGTTTTATCCATGACACTTTGCTCCGGGTGGAATCAAGATAACTGCTATTTGTCGCAGAAAAAATTATTTGACAGGATGTACATGATTTTCAGGATTAAATCAGAAGCGCTTGGAAAGACGTTTTTTAATCCTGTTAATCATGTAAACCCTGTCGAATGTTTTAGATTTATTGCCACGCTGCGGCGTCTATCAAATCAACCGTATCGGCCGGTGATGTAATCCTCGGTGGCCTTCTGGGCCGGGTTGGTGAACACCGTCAGGGTGTCGTCGAACTCGATCAGCTCGCCCAGGTACATGTAGGCGGTGTAGTCGGACACGCGAGCCGCCTGCTGCATGTTGTGGGTTACGATCAGGATGGTGTAGTTATCCTTGAGCTCGTCGATCAGTTCCTCGATCTTGGCCGTGGAGATCGGGTCCAGGGCCGAGGCGGGCTCGTCGAGCAGCAGCACCTCGGGCTCGATGGCGATGGCCCGCGCAATCACGAGACGCTGCTGCTGACCGCCGGACAGGCCGAAGGCGTTCTCGTGCAGACGGTCCTTGACCTCGTCCCACAGCGCGGCGCCCTTCAGGGAACGCTCCACCACCTCGTCCAGCACCTTGCGATCCTTCACACCCTGCAGGCGCAGACCGTAGGCGATGTTCTCGTAGATGCTCTTGGGGAAGGGGTTGGGCTTCTGGAACACCATGCCCACCCGGCGACGAAGTTCGGCCACATCGACTCCGCGCTCGTAGATGTTCTTGCCATCTAGCAGGATCTCGCCCTCGATGCGGCAGGCGTCGATCAGGTCGTTCATGCGGTTGAAGCAGCGCAGCAGGGTCGACTTGCCGCAGCCGCTGGGGCCAATGAAGGCGGTCACCCGGTTGCGCGGGATCGCCATGCTCACGCCCTTGATGGCGATGTCATTGCCATAGTAGAGCTTGAGGTCGTTGACCTGAAGACAGATGTCCTCGCTGGCGATGTTCAGCCGCTTGCGGCTCACGCCCTCGAAGAGTTTCTCGCCCATGCCGTGGGTCATCGTGGTCTGCTGGCTCATGGTGTTGGTACCGTCCATATCTGTGATCTCTTGTGTGTCCGACAGCTTCGGTGATCAGTCGGATTCCGCGCGGTATTTCTCACGCAAGTGGTTTCGGATGGTGATGGCCGTGAGGTTGAGCATCACGATCAGCAGCACCAGGATCAGGGCCGTGGCGTAGACCAGCGCCTCGGCGGCCTCCGCATGGGGGCTCTGGAAGCCCACGTCGTAGATGTGGAAGCCCAGGTGCATGATCTTGCGCTCCAAATGGATGAAGGGGAAGTTGCCATCGATGGGCAGCGTTGGAGCGAGCTTGACCACGCCCACCAGCATCAGCGGCGCCACCTCGCCTGCGGCCCGGGCGATGGCCAGGATCAGGCCGGTCATCATGGCTGGCGTGGCCAGCGGCACCACCACCTTCCACAGGGTTTCACCCTTGGTGGCACCGAGCGCCAGGGAACCCTGGCGGATGGTGGAGGGTATGCGCGCCAGGCCTTCTTCTGTCGAGACGATCACCACCGGCAGGGTGAGCAGCGCGAGCGTCAGGGAGGCCCAGAACAGGCCCGGGGTGCCGAAGGTGGGCGCCGGAAGGGCCTCGGGGAAGAACGTTCGGTCGATGGCGCCACCGGTGAGGTAGACGAAAAAGCCCAGGCCGAATACGCCGAACACGATGGAGGGCACCCCGGCCAGGTTGTACACCGAGATGCGGATGGTCCTGAGCAGCGGGCCCTGCTTGGCGTATTCGCGCAGATAGATGGCCGCCAGCACGCCGAAGGGGGTCACGATGATGGACATCACCAGCACCATGGTCACGGTGCCGAAAATGGCCGGGAAGATGCCGCCCTCGGTGTTGGCCTCGCGGGGATAACCGAAGATGAAGTCGAAGAAGGACTGAACGTAGAACACCACCTTGGACGGGATCGACATGTTGTTCGGCTGCCAGGCCTTGACGATGCGATCCAGGCGGATGGTCACCTCCTGGCCGCCGGCGGCGCGCATGACGATGGCGTCCCGGCGCGCCTCGTCGATCAGGGTGTCCAGGCGTTCCTGCAGCACCGCGTATTCCGCATCCAGGGCGGCGCGGCGCTCGACGAACTGGCGCTCCAGTTCCGGGGTGAGTGTGCCACGCAGCTCGGCACGGCGCTGATCCAGGCGCACTCGCTCCAGGCGGAAATTGATGTTGCCGATGTCACGTCGCTCGATCTGGCGGATCTCGTCGTAGAGCTGGTTGGTACGTGCCAGGCGGGCCTGGAACTCGGGCCAGAGCTCCGCACCTTCCGCTACCGTGCTGCCTGCTTCGAGCACTCGCAGGGGCTGGCCGTAGAAGTCGCCCCATTCACGGCGTTCCAGTACGGTCATGTCTTTGGGATAGCGCCATTCACCCAGGAAGTCGTCGATGAAGTAGGTGAAGTCACGGCCGGTCACGTCCCGGTTACCCAGCTTGAACAGGTGCCGGGTCACCACCAGCTGGTCTTCGGGGATGGGGGCACCCGCCTCGCGCATGGACTGTCCAGTCAGGGTCTCGGAGCGGCGCAACGTGCCCACCACCTCGACGCGATCGGCACCGGGCAGTTCGTAGTAGGCCTGGACCACACCGTGGGGCCAGAAGTGGCCGAAGCCCCGGATCAGGATCAGCATCAGCAGCCCGAACACCATGATCATGCTGACGGTGACCGCGCCACCGTTCAGCCAGATCCAGGGAGAACCGCTCTTCCACCATTCTTTCATGTCAAAAGCCTCGAATCGGTTCCGGGATCACAGGGACGCATAGCGCTTGCGCAGGCGCTGGCGCACGATTTCCGCCGCTGTATTGAGTACGAAGGTGAGTATCAGCAGCACCAGCGCAGAGAGGAACAGGATGCGGAAGTGGGTGCCGCCCACCGAGGTCTCCGGCAGCTCCACGGCGATGTTGGCCGCCAGCGTGCGCATGCCCTCGAACAGGTTGAAGTTCACGATGGGGCTGTTGCCCGAGGCCATGAGCACGATCATGGTCTCACCCACCGCGCGGCCGAAACCGATCATCACCGCCGAGAAGATGCCGGGGCTCGCCGTGGGCAGCACCACGCCCACCACCGTCTGCCAGGAAGTGGCGCCCAGGGCCAGAGAGCCCTGGGTCAGGTGTTTGGGCACGTTGAACACCGCGTCCTCGGCGATGGAGAAGATGGTGGGGATCACGGCAAAGCCCATGGCCAGGCCCACGATCAGGGCATTACGCTGGTCGTAGGGGATGCCCACGTCGGTGAACCACTGGCGCATGGAGCCGCCGAAGAAGGCCACCTCGATCCAGGGACTGGTGGTGATGGCCACCCAGCCCAGTACCAGCACCACCGGCACCAGCAGCGCCGCCTCCCAGCCTGGGGGAATCATGTGCCGGATACTGGTGGGCAGGCGGGTCCAGCCGTAGCCGAACGCCAGCATGCCGAGCGGCAGCAGCACCAGCACGGAGACCAGGATGGGCAGGTTGTTCTCGATGAAAGGCGCCAGCCAGATCCCCGCCAGGAAGCCCAGGATCACGGTCGGCAGGGCCTCCATGAGCTCCAGAGAGGGCTTGACGATGCGGCGCATGGAACCGGCCATGAAATAGGCGGTGTAGATGGCGCCCATGATGGCCAGCGGGGTGCCGAGCAGCATGGCGAACAGCGCCGCCTTGAGGGTGCCCACGGTCAGCGGCACCAGGGAGAACTTGGACTCGAAGGCATCGTCGGCGCCGGAGGACTGCCAGATGAATTCCGGTTGTCCGCGCCCCTCGTACCAGACCCGGCCCCACAGCCCGCTCAGGGAGGCCTGGGGATGGGGGTTGTCCATGCGGATCACGCGCAGGGCCTCGGAGTCCTCGCCCTTGACCAGGGCCAGGCGGTTGATGGGCGAGACGGCGATGCGCGTGATGGGCTGTCCGGAGACCGGGATCTGCTTAAGGGTCACGCTGGAGGTGGCATAGTGCAGCCCCACGGTGCCGGTGGCATCGCCCACCAGGAAGCCCTTGCGGGTGTACTCGGGTTCGATATAGGTCACTGCGCCGGGATGCTGACGGAATCCGCGCACCCGGGTCAGGTGGGGCACGTTGGTTTCCTCGTCGCGCACCAGCATCCACTGGGAGACGCTGCCGTCGGAACCGCCCACGATCAGCGAACGCGACCCCACCAGGAAGTCCGCCGCGGTGACGGAAGCGCCATCAGCCACCAGTTGCACCCGCTCGATGATGCGCGGCCGGTTGGGGTCGACGATGTCGATGTTGTACAACATACCCTGGTCATCGACGGCGAACAGGTTGCGCAACGTCTCGTTGATGAGCAGCTGACGCACGGGCCGGGAGATGGCGGGCAGTTCATAGTCCTGGCGGCTGATCTGCACGTCGCCGGTGAGCATGTTCCTGCGGGCGCTGAACAGGGCCATGGCGATGCTGCCGTCCTGGTTGCCACCAGCCACCACGTAGCCGGTGCGCCCCTCCACCACGGTCAGGGCCGTGTAATCGCCCTGCACCCGGTCGCCGATGCGCATGGGCTCCTCACCGAGCGGGAAGGAGAGCCTGGGTGTCACCACGCGCACACCCTCGGGGAAGGTCTGGTCATATTCCAGCTTCAACGGGAGCACAGAGCCGTCCGAGAAGCCGTAGACGAACAGGCTGCGGCGGCTTTCCGAGCGCCCGAAGGCCGTGACCGTGGCATCCTCGGGGACATTGACCTGCTTGCGCATCAGGATGGAGCCGGTCTCGGGGGAGAAGAAGGTGATGCCGCCAGACGCGGAGAAACGCCCGCCGATTCCCTCGAAACGGTCCAAGGTCAGATGCACGGTGGGGGCGGGTTCCTCGTCACCGGGCACGGAAATCTCGTAAGCGACCTCCATGCTCACGGGCTTGAGCAGGGGGAAGGTCTCGTAGAACAAATAGAAGAAAATCAGGGCCAGGGCGAAGATCACCCCAAGGCCTGCCGCAGCCACGCCATAGCGGGATATGCCGTCGCGAATACCGCGGATCTTGCGCAGTCTCTCACGGCGCTCGGTGTTCGGCAGCAGGGATGCGCGCGGAGTATTCTCGTTGGGCAGGATCGCGGCCATGGTCTGGTTTCCGAAATTGCGTGTGTCTAGTAACTAGTCTGCTTCAGCAAGTGAAACGGGCCCTGCCGCCATCGGCGACAGAGCCCGTTGTCCTCAGACCTGGATCAGTTCAGGCCCTTCTCGGCGCGCAGGCGCTCGGCGACGCTGGCCGGGATGGTCACGTAACCATCGCGGTGCACCACTTCCTGGCCTTCCTTGGACAGGACCATGCGGAAGAACTCCTTCTCCAGCGGGTTCATGCCGCGGGTCGGGTTGGCGTTGGCATAGACCAGCAGGAAGCGGGCCAGCGGGTAGTCACCGGAGACGGCGTTCTCGCCGTTGGCCTCGGCGAACTTGCCACCGTGTTCCTTGGCCAGGGGCAGGACGCGCACGCCGGAGGTGCGGTAGCCGATACCGGAGTAGCCGATACCACCGATGGTCTGCTCCACGCCGCGCACCACGGCGGAGGAACCGGGCTGCTCGTTCACGGTCGCCTTGAAGTCACCGCCGCACAGGGCGTGCTCGCGGAAGAAGCCGTAGGTGCCGGACACGGCGTTGCGGCTGTACAGGGTGATGTCACGGTTGGCCCAGGCGCCGGTCAGACCCACCTGACCCCAGGTGCTGATGTCGCTGGCGTAGCCGCAGGAGCGGGTGGCGGAGAAGATGGCGTCCACCTGGGGAATGGACAGACCCTCGATCGGGTTGTCCTTGTTCACGTACACGGCGACCATGTCGATGGCCACCGGGATCTCGGTGGGGGCGTAGCCGTGGCGCTCTTCAAAGGCGCGGATCTCGGAGGCACGCATGGGGCGGCTCATGGGGCCGAAGTTGGAGGTGCCTTCGGTCAGGGCCGGGGGGGCGGTGCCGGAGCCGGCGCCCTGGACCTGGATGGCCACGTTCGGATAGAACTTGGCGAACTCTTCGGCCCACAGGGTCATCAGGTTGTTCAGGGTGTCGGAACCGACCGAGGTCAGGTTGCCGGAGATACCGGCGACACGCTGATAGCTGGGCAGGTTGGGATCGACGTCGGCCAGGGCCGCGCCGGAGGACAGCAGAGTGGCGGCGATGCCGGCGGTGAAGACTTTTTTCAGACTCATGAGCATTTCCCTCAACTGGGTGGTTGGCGATCTCGTCGGGAGCCGATGGACTGATTCCCGTCCGTCAGGTCATGTCGACGGGACGCAGTATGGGGAGCTCGGGTGTCAAGTTTATGAACGGATTGTGACAATCTTGTGACAGGGCTGGCGCCGGACGGGCAATTCAAGATTCAATATTCAAAATTCAAAGGAAAAGCCTATGCCCACCCCTGCCCCGCAGGCAACCAACTGGCTGTTTCCCCTTTGAATCTTGAATCTTGAATTTTGAATCTTGAATTTTCAATTTTGAATTGAGTGGTATCCCCTTGCCTGTCATCGAACATGAAGTCGAGATCGCCGCCGCCCCCGAGGCGGTGTTCGCGCTGATCAGCCGGGTGGAGGACTTCGCCCTGTACACCGACTCCGTGGAAGAGGTGATCCCCCTGGGAGAGGACCGCTACCGCTGGCAGGTGCGGGCCCTGGGCATGGCCATGAGCTTCGAGGTGGAGGTGACCGAATGCGTGCCCCACGAGCGCCTGGCCTGGCGCTCGGTCACCGGGGTGAGGAACCAGGGCAGCTACCGGCTCAGCGCCGTGGAGGGCGGTACCCGCATCACCCTGAGCCTGGAATACAGCCTGAAGAGCCGGCTCATGGAGAAGGCGGTCAACAAGGCCGCCACGCCCCTGGTGCGCAAGCTCAGCGAGGAGATTGTCAGGCGCGTTGAGACGCGCCTGAAGTCGGAAGTGTGAATAGGGAAGTACGAAGTCGCCGCGCCATTCCCCCACCGAATGAGGTTGATGGTGAGTCTGGAGCCCGTTCGCACTTCCCAATTCACACTTCTCACTTCTCCCGTCCCTCGATAAGCGTCGCCAGGGTCAATCCCTCCAGCCGCTCCCCCAGGGCCCGATCCAGCGCCTCCATGAGCGTGTCCACCGGTTCGTCCTCCCCCCGGGGTCCCGGCACGGTGCTGTCGGCGCCGCGCACGGCGTCCAGGCAGGCCTTGAGGGTGATCTGGCCGGTGTCCCGGCCGGGGACGAAACTGACCGGGTCCTGACCAGCGGTGACCAGCAGGCCCGCCTTGCGCAGGGCGTCGGTGACCCGCTCCACGGCCTCCACGGGCATGTCCAGTTCATGGGCCAGGTCGTCCAGAGGCGTGGGGCCCCTGCCCTCGTGAAAACGCGTGCCGATGGATTTCATCACCCGCAGGGCCAGGCGCTCCTTCAGGGCGCTGGACAGCTGCACCTGCCCGCGACGCACCAGCATGTACTCCGGATACTGGACGAAGAAGGCAACGTTGGCGCCGATCAGCAGGATCAGCCAGCTCAGGTACATCCAGATGAGCAGCATGATCATGATGGCGAAACTGGAGTAGATGGCCGCATAGCGGGTGGAGCCGGCCATCATGGCGGCGAAGATCCAGCCGGTGCTCTGCCAGAGCAGACCCGCCACCACGGCGCCCACCAGGGCGGGGAAAAGCTTCACCCGGGTGTTGGGCACAAACACATAGACGAACATGAAGGCGCCGATGATCAGCAGGTAGGGCACCATGCGCCCGGCCAGCTGCACCGCATCACCCAGCAGTTGCACCTCCATGGCCTGCTGCATCACCGAGGTGGCCATGATGGAGGCGGTGATCCCCAAGGCCGAGACCACCAGTACCGGACCCACCAGGATCACGCTCAGATAATTGCTGAAACGCTGGGCCAGGCTCCGGGTGCCATTGATGCGCCAGGTGTAGTTGAAGGCGCTCTCGATCTTCTGCACCAGCGCGATCACCGTATAGATAAGGAATATCAGGCCGATGAAGCCCAGCACGCCGACACGCATGTTATCCACAAATCCAATGACGTTTTCCGCCACCTCCACCCCCTGGGGACCCAGGGGCTCCAGGAGGCTGAGCAGCAGGGGCTCCAGCTGGTTGTGAGCCCCGAAGGCCTTGAGCACGGAAAACGACAGGGCCAGCAGGGGCACCATGGACAGCAGGGTGGTGTAGACCAGGCTCATGGCGCGCAGGGTGAGCTGTCCCTCGGTGACCTCCCGGCCGATGCCCCAGGCGATGCGCAGGGCACCGATCAGGGGTCGCTTCCAGCGCGGCAGGCTGCGCAGGTCCCGGTATTCCAGCACGGCCCGCACGCGAACCTGGATGTCATTGAGGGTCATGGGCCGGCCTCCGTGCGTTTGCGATAGAGGTGCATCAGGCCGATCAGGCTGATGCCGATCCAGAAGATCTGCAGGATCATGGTGGAGAGATTGAAGTCGAACACCAGGGACACGATGATCAGCGACGAGCCACACAGGTTGGACAGCAGGTAGGGCAGGTCATGGAAGCCCCAGCGCCCGATCTGCAGGCGGAAATAGGCGAACACCACCATGGCCACGCCGATGTTGCCGATCAGGTCCGTGACGCTGTAGTTCATGGGCCCTCCCCCGGTCTCCTGAATAACATCATCATCTCATCCCGGAAATCCCACACCATCATGGTGCAAATCCGTCACCCCGGAACACAGTGTGCCACAGCCTGCAAGGCCAGGGCGCCCGCGCCTGTGTCCTGTGGCAGCAGCGCCGCACGGCCTGCTAGACTCAATCCTTCGGCCGCGAATCGCGGCTGAGCGGAACCCGGAGCCTATTCCGGCGTCGAAAAACCGGCCCGCCGCCCGGCGGTCTGACAATAACTGACACAAAGTCGGAGGAATCGCCCACATGTCCATCAAGCGTCGTGATTTTCTGAAAGGCACCGCAGCGGCCGCCGGTGCCGCCATCGTCGGTGCCCCCGCCATCGTCAAGGCCCAGGAGCGCTTCAACTGGCGCATGACCACCACCTGGCCCGCCGGTCTGCCCTTCTTCCAGGCCGGCCCCGGCAGCGCCACCGACTTCGCCCGCCGGGTGGAGGAGATGTCCAACGGCCGCATCCGCATCCGCGTGTACTCCGCCGGCGAGCTGGTGCCCGCCTTCGAGGGCTTCGATGCCGCCTCCGCCGGCCGCCAGGTGCAGCTCAACCACGGCTGCGCCTACTACTGGGCCAACAAGTCCTTCGCCGCCCAGTACTTCACCACCGTGCCCTTCGGCATGACCTTCCAGGGCCACAACGCCTGGCTCAACGAGGGCGGCGGTTATGAGCTCTATGAAGAGGTGTACCGTCCCTTCAACCTGGTGCCCCTGGTGGTGGGCTGCACCGGCGTGCAGCCGGTGGGCTGGTTCCGCCGCCCGGTGGAGAGCCTGGCCGACTTCCGCGGCCTGAACATCCGCATGCCCGGCCTGGCCGGCGACATCTACCGGGCCATCGGCGCCAACCCCCGCCTGCTGCCCGGCGGTGAGCTGTTCGCCGCCCTGGAGCGCGGTGCCATCGACGCCGTGGAATGGGTGGGTCCCTACTCCGACCGCGAGCTGGGCCTGCACAACGCCGCCAAGAACTACTACTCCTCCGGCTGGCACGAACCCGCCACCAGCACCGAGGTGGTGGTCAACCGGGCCGCCTGGGACTCCCTGCCCAACGACCTCAAGGCCATCATGCGCAACTGCGCCGCGGCCTGTAACATCACCTCGCACACCACCCTGGAGGCCCGCAACGCGGATGCCCTGGACGACCTCATCAACAACCACGGCGTGAACTTCCGCCCGCTGCCCGATGACGTCATCAAGGCGCTGCTGGAGGCCACCAAGGACATCCTCAACGACAACGCCGCCAAGGACCCGCTGGTGCGCAAGGTCCACGAGAGCTACTTCAAGTTCAAGGCCAAGCACGACCGCTGGCAGGCCAACTCGGAGACCATGTTCCAGACCCAGATCCGCGACCTGGGCCGGGAAATCCTGAGCTGAGCCATTCCCTAAACCCTAGGCAACCGGGGCGGGCGTGAGCGCCCGCCCCGGTCGGGGAATTCCATGTTACGACTGTCACTGGGCCTTGAACGGGGCCTCAACTGGATTACGAGTTTCTCCGGCTGGATCTCGGGCATCGCCATGGTGCTGATGATCCTGCTCATCTTCTCCAACATGTTCGCCCGCTATGCCCTGGGCACGGGCGCCATGTGGCTGCAGGAACTGGAGTGGTACCTGCTGTCCCTGTCGGTGATGACCGGCATCTCCTACGCCATGCGCTACGACGAACATGTGCGGGTGGACATCTTCTCCCACAACTTCAGCCGTATCGGGAAACTGTGGCTCGACCTGCTCACCATGGTGCTGGTCGCCCTGCCCGTCTCCGCGCTGATGATCTTCTACGGCTGGGACTACATGATGGTCTCCTACACCCGCAGCGAGGGCTCGCCCAACCCCGGCGGCATGCCCTGGCTGTTCCTGCCCAAGATGATGATCCTCGTCGGCTTCGTGCTGATCATCGCCGAGGCCCTGCGCCAGGCCCTGCGCGCCGCGCGCAAGCTGGTGTTCCACTACCGCCGCCCGTCCCGCAACAACAAGGAGAATGCACGCCATGCCGCTTGAGTACATCGCCCTGATGATGGTGGTGGCCTTCTTCGTGCTGGTCCTGACCGGCATGCCGGTGGCCTTCGCCATCGCCGCGGTGGGCTTCGTGTTCGGCTTCATCGGTTTCGACGGCTGGCTGTTCGAGCTGCTGCCCGCACGCATCTTCGGCACCATCACCAACTACACACTGCTGGCCATCCCCCTGTTCGTGTTCATGGGGGTGATGCTGGACAAGACCCGGGTGGCGGAACGCATGCTGGACGTGATCGGTCACGCCGCCGGCGGCCTGCCCGGCGGCATGGCCCTGGCGGTGATCCTGGTGGGCGTGCTGATGGGCGCGGCCACGGGCATCGTGGGCGCGGCCATCGTCACCCTCACCCTGATGGCGCTGCCCACCCTGCTGCGTCGCGGCTACAAGAAGTCCGTGGCCTGCGGCACCATCTGTGCCTCGGGAACGCTCGGCCAGATCATCCCGCCCAGCCTGGTGCTGCTGGTGCTGGCGGACACCATGAACCTGTCCGTGGGCAGCCTGTTCGCCGCCGCCCTGATCCCCGGCCTGATGCTCGCCGGCCTGTACGTGGTCTACCTGCTGGCCCTGGCGTGGTGGAACGCCGCCGACGTGCCCGCCATCGACGCCGAGGAGCGGGCCCAGGTGAGCAAGCTGCAGTTGCTGAAGGACCTGGTCACCTCGGTGCTGCCGCCGCTCGCCCTCGTGCTGGCGGTGCTCGGCTCCATCATCGGCGGCATCGCCGCCCCCACCGAGGCCGCCGCTGTCGGCGCCGTGGGCGCGGTGGTGGTGGCCGCCCTGATGGGCCGCCTGGAACGCAAGACCTTCATCGAGGCGGTGATGGTCTCGGTGCGCATCACCGCCATGGTGTTCTTCGTGCTGATCGCCTCCCAGGTGTTCGCCCTGGCCTTCCGCGGCCTGGATGGCGAATTCCTCATCGAGGCCATGGTGGACTTCGTGCCCGGCGGCCCCATGGGCACCCTGCTGTTCATGATGCTGCTGATCTTCCTGCTGGGTTTCTTCCTGGAGTGGATCCAGATCACCTTCATCGTGGTGCCCCTGTTCCTGCCCTTCCTGGCCGGGGTGCCGGAGTTCTCCATGGTGTGGATCGCGATCCTGATCGCCATGAACCTGCAGACCTCCTTCCTCACGCCCCCCTTCGGCTGGTCGCTGATCTTCATGAAGGGGGTCGCGCCGAAAGGCATCACCACCGCCCACATCTACAAGGGCGCCGTGCCCTTCGTGATCATCCAGCTGGTGGCCCTGGGCCTGATCATCCTGTTCCCGGCCATCACCCTGTGGCTGCCGGAGGCGATTGGCTGGTAAGTTGAAGGCAATTCAAGATTCAACATTCAAAATTCAAAGGGGGAGTCCGCAATTTCCCTTTGAATTTTGAATTTTGAATTTTGAATTCGCCCCTCAAATATCCAGGAAGAACAGCACCGTGGTGACAGCCCCCACCACCACGATACCGTTGCGCAGCAGTTGCGGCGGGATGGCCCGGCCGATCCAGGCGCCGGCGATGCCGCCCAGGGTGGCGGCGATGGCCATGGGCACGGTCTCGGGCCAGGAGATCACCCCGCCGGCGGCGTAGATCAGCACCGCGATCAGGGTCAGCACCGCCGAGAGCAGGTTCTTCAGGCCGTTGGCCACGTTCAGATCCTTCACCCCCAGCAGGCGGAACATGGCCAGCATGACGATGCCCATGCCGCCGTTGAAATACCCGCCGTAGCCGCATACACCCACGATCCCCAGCTTGCCCCAGAAACCACCCCTGCCTGCCGAGGCCCGGCGCGACAGCAGGGCGTGGATGCGCGGACCGAAGGCGAACAGCAGGGTGGCGAACAACAGCAGCCAGGGCACGATCACCCGGAAGGCCTCGTTGGAGGTGAACAGCAGCAGGGTCGCGCCCAGCGCCCCGCCCAGGGTGCCCAGCACCACCACCGCCGTCACCGACAGGCCGATACCCGGGGAACGGATCAGGTCCCGGTAGCTCCAGGCGCTGGCGAGATACCCCGGCAACAGCGCCGCCGTGCCCGTGGCATTGGCCGCCACCGGCGGCACGCCCGTGAACACCAGGGCCGGCAGGGTCAGAAAACTGCCGCCGCCCGCCAGCGCGTTGATGGCACCGGCCACCAGGGCGGCGAGGGAGATGACCAGGATATTGAGCGGATCCATAAAGACAGTGGCAAGTGGCAAGTGGCAAGTGGCAAGTGGCAAGTGGCAAGTGGCAAGTGGCAAGTGGCAAGGATAACCGCTTGTGACCACTTCGGGGCGGTGCGTTGTTGAACGTCGCTCGTAGCTTGGGGTGAGGAACGAACCCCAATATGCCGAATCTATGCCGCCATGTTGGACATCGCTGCGCTCAGTCCAACCTACATCAGGGTGATTTATTAGCCACAGAGGACACAGAGAAAAAACTCATTTCTCTCGCGAAGACGCAAAGTCGTGAAGTAAACAAAAGATCTTTCAAAAAAGTTCTCTTTGCGGCTTCGCATCTTTGCGAGAGACCCATGTTTTGCCGTTTGGTTTTTTCTCTGCGTCCTCTGTGCCCTCTGTGGCTAAACGTCTTCAACCACCCTCAAACCCAGAGACTCACGAACACCCCCACCAGCAGCGCCATGAAGACGATGCCCACGGTCTCCCAGCGACCCAGGCCCGCCTCCAGACGCGCCGCGCCATGACGGGTGCGGCGCCAGGCCAGGCGCAGGCGGGCGCGGGCGGGGCCGTCACCGGCGGTCTGCCAGAGGCGGGGCGCGGACCGGACGGTGCGTGCCAGCCAGCGTGCAAGGCCTTCCACCGGCAACAGCACATCCCCCTCCGGCACCTGCGGCACCCGCAGGCCACGCCAGGCAAGCAGACCCGCCAGGGACAGCACGACACCCAGTATCAGGGGCCAGATCAGGGACCAGGCCGAACCCGCCTCCCCGGCCCAGACCCAGGGCAGGACCAGGGCCGCGAATGACAACACCAGCCAGGGCACCCACATCTGCCAGGGCAAAGCGCCCGGCCTGGCTGCGCCCTTGATCCACAGACACCACAGGAAACGGGCCATGAGCAGGGTGGTGCCCACGGCGGCCAGGGTCAGCAGGGTTTCCACCGTACCTACCCAGGCCGGGAGCGCCTCGTAGAGGGGGGACTTGAGCGACTGCTTGGCCAGGGCCCCGCTGGTCCAGGGCAGTCCGGCCAGGGCCAGCGCGGGCACCGCCAGCACCGCCAGGACCCAGGGCGCACGCCTGCGCTCCACGATGCCGACACCGAGGAACAGCGCGCCCTTGGCGAGCCCGTGGTGCAGGGCATAGAGCACCACCGCCGCCAGCAGCAGGTCGCCGAGATCGGGCAACAGGAAGATCAGGCCCACGCCGCAGATCATGAGCCCCATCTGGCTGATGCTGGAGTAGGCCAGGATGGTCTTGGGGCGGCTTTGCAGCACACCCACCAGCGCGGCGAGGAAGGCGCCCGCAAGCCCCAGCGTCACCAGCAGCCAGCCCAGGGCCTCCCAACCGGGTCCCTCCAGCTGCAACAGGCGCAGCCAGCCCAGCAGACCCGCCTTGATCATGGCCCCGGAGAGCACCGCGCTGGCCGGTGTGGGCGCGGCTGGGTGGGCCAGGGGCAGCCACACGTGCAGGGGAATCAGGCCCGCCTTGATGCCGAAGCCGATCAGCAGCAGGGCGGCCGTGACCGGTTGCAGGGGCGTGGCCGCCATCAGGCTGAAGTGGTAGCCGCCCGCGGCGGAAACATGCAGCACCAGGCCCGCGAACAGCAGCAGCTCGCCGACCACCGCCATGATCAGGTAGATGCGTCCGGCGCGATAGACCGCGTCTCCCCCGGCATGCACCACCAGCCCGTAGGAGGACAGACTCATCAGGGCGAAGAACAGGTAAAAGCCCACAGCATCGGCGGCCAGCACCAGGCCCAGGTTGCCGGCCATGGCCAGCAGGAAGAACAGGTGGTATCGGGCCGTATGGTCCTGGCCGCGCAGGTAGCCCAGACCATAGAGCCCGGCCGCGCCCCAGAGCAGGGTGGTCAACAGCAGGAACACCCGCCCGGTGGCATCCAGCTGCAGGTCCATGCCCATGATCAGCCAGGGGTAGCTGGCGTGGCTGCCATCCGGCAGGAACAGGACCACGGCGAGCCCGGGCAGCACCGCGAGCGGCGTCAGCCATTGCAGCCGGGTCATCCCCCGCCACGGCACCAGCGCGGCCAGCAGCAGGGGCAGCAGGGGCACGGCGAGCAGCAGCGCGGCGGTCACAGGCCACCCCCCGTGGGCGCGTACTCACGCTCGACGATCAGGCTCACCCAGTCCAGGGGACTGTAGGGCATGCCCGCCAGCACCCCGGCCGCCACGGCGACGGCGGCCACGAACAGGGTCGGACCCAGCAACATCCAGTGGGTCTCGAAGCGATGATGTTTCATGTGCTCGTCGTGCCAGGGTTCCTCGCGCCGACCGAACCAGCCGCGGATCACCGGCGGCAGGAAGTAGGCGGCGTTGAGCAGGCTGCTCACCACCAGGGCCGCGAGCACCCAGTGCTGCTCCATCTGCAGGGCACCGAGCCCCAGGTACCACTTGCTGATGAACCCGGCGAGCGGCGGCGCGCCGATCATGCCCAGGGCGCCGAGGGTGAAGGCCAGCATGGTGAGCGGCATGCGCCGCCCCACCCCCTTCAGCTCACTGACCTTGTGGATGTGCAGGGTCTCGGCGAAGTTGCCGGCGCAGAAGAACAGGGTGATCTTCATCAGCCCCTGGTGCACCAGGTGCACCAGGCCGCCCACCGCCCCGAGAGGACCGGCGAGCGCCACCCCCAGCACGATGTAGGAGACCTGGCTGACGGTGGAAAACGCCAGCCGGCGCTTGATGTCATCGGCGAACAGCGCGCGCACGGAGCCGTAGACGATGGTGATCACCGCAGCCGCCATGAGCGGCAGATCCAGCCCCAGCTCCAGGACCAGGGTGAGACCGTAGACATCATCCACCACGCGCACGATGCCGAAGGCGCCGGCCTTGACCACCGCCACCGCGTGCAGCAGCGCGCTCACCGGCGCCGGCGCCACCATGGCCCGGGGCAGCCAGCTGTGCAGTGGCACCAGCGCCGCCTTCACCCCGAAGCCCGCCACCAGCATGGCGAAGATGAGCTTCAGCTGGGTCGGGAATTCCTGCTCAAGACCCATGAGATAGCCACCGGGTTTGAAATCCCCGGAGCCGGCCAGCAGCGCCAGCCAGACCATGGCCGCCAGCAACAGCGCACCACCGGCCAGGGTGTAGGCAAGATACAACCGCCCGGCGCGCAGGGACTGGGCCGTGCCCCGGTGCACCACCAGGGGCCAGGTGGCCAGCGTCAGGATCTCGTAGAAGATCAGGAAGGTGATGAGGTTGCCCGAGAAGGCGATGCCCACCGTGGCGCTGACGCACAGGCTGAAAAAGCCGAAGAAGCGGCTGTGGTTGGGAGAGCCCTCCAGGTATCCCACCGCGTAGATGGTGGTCACGAACCAGAGCAGCGTGGAGAGGGTGGCGAACAGCAGCGACAGGGAATCCGCCGCGAGCACCAGTTCCACGCCGGGCAGCAACACCGCCCGCAGTTCATAGACATCACCCCGCTGCACCCCCAGCAGCAGGTATCCGACCAGGATCAGCTTCAGGCCCGCGCCACCCAGGTTGAGCGCCGTGCGCAGGCCATGGCTCTCCTCGCGCAGGAAGAAGATCAGCAGCCCCGGCACCAGGGAGCTCATCAGGATGAAGATCAGCAGCCAGGACGCGTTCATGTCCGGCCTCCATGCAGCGCCAGGAGCTCAAGGCTGGCAGCACCGGCAAAACCCAGGGCCACGGACACCAGGGCCAGCACCAGGGTCGACCAGACCATCACGGCAGGCACCGGGCGGTGATCCGGGTTTACCGAACCGCGCCCGAAGGCATGGCCCAGCACCCGGAAGACGTAGCCCCCGGCCAGCAGCCCGCCGGCCAGCACCAGCGACGCCCAGCCCCAGGCATGCCCCTGCAGCGCCACATCCACCAGCAGCCACTTGGCGATGAAGCCGCCGGTGAGCGGCAGTCCCACCAGGCTCGCACCGGCGATGCCGAAGGCAAACACGGTCACCGGTTCCTTGCGCATCACGGCGCCCAGTTGCGCCAGCCGGTCGTGGCCGGCGGCCTTCTGCAGGCTGCCAGCGGCCAGGAACACCGTGGCCTTGGCGCAGGCGTGGGCCAGGGCGAAGAACACCACCGCCTGCCAGGCACCGGGCGTGACCGCCATGAGCGGAAACACCAGGAACAGGTAACCCAGTTGCGCCACGGTGGAATAGGCCACCACCTGCTTGAGCCGCGCCGCGCGCAGGGCCAGCAGCGAACCCCACAACAGGGCACCGGCCCCCAGCGCCCCCATGAACAGCTCAAAGCCCGGCACGGTAAGCACGGGGAACACGTCCAGCCACAGGCGCAGGATGAGATAGAAGGAGGCCTTCACCACCAGCGCCGAGAGCACCGCGCTGACCGGCGCCGGCGCACTGCCGTGGGCCGGCGGCAGCCAGACGTGCAGGGGAAACAGGGCCGTCTTCATGAGCAGCCCCACGGTCATGAGCACGGCCGCCAGACGCGAGACCTTGTCCGGTTCCATGGCCGCGCCCAGGGCCGCCAGGTCCAGGACCCCGTAGCCGCCATAGAGCAGCGCCACGCCCATCAGATAGGCCAGCGAGCCCAGCAGGCTCACCAGCAGGTAGCGCATGGCCGCTCCCAGGGCCGCCGCGCCCCCCGAGAGCGCGGTGAGCGCCACCGCCGCGAGACCCACCAGCTCCAGGGTCACGTAGATGTTGAACACGTCCCCGGAGAGAAACAGGGCGTTCATGGACGCCCAGAGCCACAGCCACAGGGCCCAGAACTTGCCGCGCGTCTGCGAGCTGCGTAGATAGCCCAGTGCGTAAATGCTCACCGCGAGCCCGACCACGGCGGTCATGGCGAGCATCAGCGCGGCGAGCCCGTCCAGGGAAAGCGCAATGCCGAGGGGCACATCCCAGCCGCCGAGACCCGCGCGCACCGGTCCCTCGTGCCACACACCCATCACCGCGCCGGCCACGGCCAGCGCGGTGAGCAGGCCGAACACCAGACCCAGCACAGGTCCCAGCCGGGGCAGCAGCCCGGCCAGGAGCGCGCCCACCAGCGGCACGGCCACCGCCCAGGCGGCCCAGTCGAGTCCCGTGGCGAACATCACGCTGGATCGTCCCCGTTGCGCTCAGGCAGGTAGGCCCGCCCGGTGACCGCCTTCACCCGCAGGATCAGGGCCAGGGCGAAGGCCGTGGCACTGACCGCCACCACGATGCCGGTGAGTACCAGGGCATGGGGCACGGCATCCGGCTCCGCCCCGCCCCGGGCCGCCAGTGCCAGCAGCACCATGAACACCCCGGAACCCATGACGTTCAGGGCCAGCACCTTGAGGACCAGGTGACGGCGCACCACCAGGGCGTGGAGGCCCAAGGCGAACAGGGCGGCGCCGCCGATGAGGTAGAGAGGGATCAATTGCGAAGTAAGAATTTGGAAGTGGGAAGAAAGGTCCACAACCCCGAAACCGCAGGGTCATGAATTTGCTTTCGTGAAGTCATCTCAGTTCGCAAACCGTTATTCACTTCGCACCTCCAAATTCACACTTCGCCCTTCATTTCCCACTTCCCAATTCACCCTTCCGACTTCAAAGGCGCTCCACCCAGGAACAACGCCACCAGGGTCAGCGCAATGGACACCGTGGCCGCCGTCTCGATCAGCAGAATGAACACATAGGCCTGCCCCGGCGCATAGCCCATGAAGCCAAATCCGAGCAGCAGCCCCGCGATCCCCACGGCGAGGAACAGCGCGGCACCGACCGCCAGACCGAGACGCAGCAGGGGCGGCGGCGGGGCCGGCAGATTCCGGGGCCGGGACAGCACCCACAGCACCCCGGCCGCGCCCAGCACCGCACCCGCCTGGAAGGCACCGCCGGGGGCGTCGCTGCCGGCCCACAGCAGGTACACGCCGATCACCACCGCTGCGGGGATCAGCAGTCGTATGGTGCCGGGCATCACCGGGCCCGGTACCGGCCGGGCCGGCAGCGGCGTGTGGCGTCCCAGGGACCAGGCGCCGAGCACCGCGATCAGCAGCACCCCCAGTTCCAGGAAGGTGTCATAGGCGCGGAAGTTGAGCAGCACCGCGGTGACCGGATGATCCACCCCGGAGACGTGCATGTGTTCGCTGACCGGGGCGCGCAGGCCAGCGTTGTCCGGCAGGGGCAGGAGCACGGCGGCGAGCAGCACACCGATGACCATGGCCATGACACCGGAAACCCGTGAGGCGGCGCGGTTCATGAATCCGTCTCCTGGCCGCTCTCATCCCGGGCGCTCGCCTTCAGCCGGCCGAGTGTCACCAGCAGCAGTGCGCCGGTCACGCCGGCGCCGATGGCCGCCTCGGCGAGCGCGATGTCCGGGGCCTTGAGGCGCACCCAGGCCACGGCCAGCAGCAGACCGAAGGCGATGAACAGCACCACCGCCCGGAACAGCTCCGCCTCCCGGCCCGCCAGCACGCGCCAGGCCACCCAGACCAGGGTGAGCAACAGCACGACGTCGAAGGCCCACAGCCAGGGGTTCATGACTCGTCCTCCCCGTCCAGCCGGGTCCAGGCCCGCTGCGCCACGAGATGGCAGGCCGCCGCCCCGGCCACCAGCACCAGGGCCCAGACCAGCACCAGTTTGAACATCGGCGCCAGGGCATCGGCACGGATCAGCAGGCCCAGCACCACCAGGCCGAGACCCAGGTTGTCCGCCTTGGTGAGTGCATGCAGCCGGGTGTAGACATCGGGGAAGCGCAACAGGCCCGCCGTTCCGGCGGCGAAGAACACCAGGCCCGCGGCGATGAGGATGATGCTGAGCACGTCAATCATTCCCGGTCTCCCGCCCGCCCCGCTGACGCACGAAGGCCACCGTGGCCACCGCCGCCAGCAGCGCGAACACCAGGGCCACATCCACCAGCGCCGGCATGGCCAGTGCCTCGCCAAGCAGCAGCAGGATGGCCACGCCGGTGGTACCGAACAACTGCGCCGCGAGCATGCGATCGCTGTCGGTGGGCCCGCGCAGCACACGCACCATGCCCGCGGCGATGGTGATCAGCAGGAACAGGGCCGAGGCCAGGAGGAATCCGCTCATGCCGCCCCTCCCGGTCTTGGCGCCATGATGAACACCCGGGTGATGTGGGTTTCCAGATCCGTCAGGGAGGTCTCGATCGGCAGCCGAGTATCCAGCACGTGCACCGTAAGCAGTCGCCCCTCCAGGCGCACGCTCAGGGTGCCCGGCAGCAGGCTGATGATCGCCATGAAGAAGGTGAG
Source organism: Thioalkalivibrio sulfidiphilus (assembly GCF_000377945.1). GTDB lineage: Bacteria > Pseudomonadota > Gammaproteobacteria > Ectothiorhodospirales > Ectothiorhodospiraceae > Thioalkalivibrio_A > Thioalkalivibrio_A sulfidiphilus_A. Next base: position 60,309 of record NZ_KB898928.1, on the reverse strand, counting down.
CGCCGCACCGTGGGGCAGCTCGGTGGTGTAGGAGACGAAACCGGGCTTGAGCGGCATGGCGGGCGACAGGGCCCGGCGCGCCACGTCCACGCCGCCGGCCACCGAGGCGCGCAGGAAATACGCGGCGAAACCCGGCAGCGCCGAGAGACTCAGGCGGAAGGGTCGGCCCAGGGGCAGGAACAGGGTGGAGACGGCCGCGCCCAGGATCGCGAGCACGGCGAGGGGCGAGAGCAGCGAGGCATGGCCCGCCAGCACCCACCACAACAGCGCCGCCAGCACCAGGGTGATGGCAAAGCGCCTCGCCCGTGCCGCGCGCCGACTCAAACGTCCTGTGGAGAGGGTATCCATGGTTTCATCAAGCCTAACAGAGCCCGTCGGGGGTGAGTCAGCCGCCAGGACCTCCGACAAGCCCGAAAGGCGATCCTCTCACGGGGACACGGAGACACGGTGGAAAGGCATATGAATGACAACCCTGCCCCCTGATGTACGCACGAGGGCATCAGGCTCTTTGTGTGATCACCTGAAAAAAAGTTCTCACGCGCATGTGCTGGGACACTGGGAGTGATCATTAGATAATCCCCGTGCTTCTGTGGCTCCGTGAGAGGAGCATCTTTTCGCCACACGAAGGTTATGGGCAAGGCGCCGGATGCGCAGCGCTTATCCGGCCTACCTTCACTTTCCTCTTGTATCTCGTCCCTTGTCTCTGCGCCTTCATTCACACACCGGACACACCGGCGACACCCCATGGGGCGTCTCGCAGGCCACCTCCACCACCGGCACGCGGATCTCGATGGGGTCGGGCGGATCGATGCATTCGGGTGTGAGCGACGGCAGGTCGCCCACGGTCTCCCGGATGCCCCGCTCGCGCAGTTGTCCGTAGAGGTTCGCGGCCAGTTCGCGGTGCTCGCCGTAACGCACCCAGCGATCGCCTTTGATGCTCAGGCAGCGGCCGTCACGCAGGATGAAACGGTAGCGGCTGTGGGCCAGGTCCTCCGGGCGCAGCAGCACGCCCTGGAAGGCGGCGGGGTTCAGACGGTAGGTGGTGCAGCCCTTGAGACCCAGGGCATGGGCCTCCCGGTACAGGTCGCGGAAGTCCTCGAAGGGGCAGTCGGTGGGCACGTTGATGGTCTTGGAGATGGCCGCGTCGATCCAGGGCTGGGCGGCGGCCTGGATGGCCAGGTGGGCGCGGGGGGCGATGGCGCCGGCGGTGACGAAGGCCTCGGGCAGGCGGTGGGGGCCCTGCTTCGCCTCCGGGTCGGCGTCCGGGTCGACGAGGGCGCGCCAGGCCAGCAGCTCGTAGGCGGTCACGGGCACCGTGTCCCGGGTGGCGCCGTCCCGGCCTAGCCCGCATATCTCACCACCGTTCGTAGCGAGGGCGTCGAGATGCCGCTGTGACGGGGCGCGCGGAACGGAAGACGGCGCCGGCGTAGCCGACACTACGTCAAGCCGGCTGAAGTGAGCACGCCCCGTCACAGCGAGCAGATCGGCGGCCGCAGTAGAAGGGTGGTGAGATATGCGGGCTAGGATGTTGCGCAGGTAGGTATGGGCGAAGCTCGGTTCGATGCCGTTGCTGACGTTGTTGCCGAAGGACAGGGCAATGGTGCCGGTGGGGGCGATGGCGCTGTGGTGGGTGAAGCGGGCGCCCTCCTCGGCCAGCGCGGCCACCAGGGCCGGATCGAGCCCCGCGATGCGGCGCATATAGGGGCTGTAGCGGGCGTGCAGCACCCGGCCGGGCAGCACGTCGCCCACCCGGATGCCGTCCTCGGCAAGGGCGGGATAGCGGGCCAGCAGGTGCTCGGTGACGGTGAAGCGCTCCTCCATGAGCGGCGCCGGCCCCTTCTCCCTCGCCAGTGCCAGGCCCGTGCGCCAGCCGGTGAGCGCCAGTTCCCGGGCGGCCCGGGCGGTGAAGGCCGCCGCCTCCTCACTGCCGTAGCGGATGCCCATCAACGCAAGCGCCGAGCCCAGACCGAGAAAACCCATGCCGTGGCGCCGGGTGCGCTCCAGGGCCTCGGCCTGCTGCACCAGGGGCAGGCCGTGGATCTCCACCACGTTGTCCAGCATGCGGGTGAACACCGCCACCACCTCCCGGTAGGTGTCCCAATCGAAGCGCACCTTGCCGGTGAAGGGATGCTGCACAAAGCGGGTCAGGTCCACGGAACCCAGCAGGCAGGCGCCGTAGGGGGGCAACATTTGCTCACCGCAGGGGTTGGCCGCGCGGATGGCCTCGCAGAAGCCGTTGTTGTTCTCGGCATTCACCCGGTCGATGAAGATCACGCCGGGCTCGGCATGGTCGTAGGTGGCGCGCATCACCTGCTCCCAAAGCGCCACCGCCGGCATCCACTGCTGCACCCGGCAGGCGACGCGGCCGTGGTCATCGGTGAGGTACCCCTCGGTGATGGGCCACTCGCGCCAGACCACCTGTTTGGGATCGTCCAGATCCGCGCCGGTGCGCGCCTGCTCGGCGGGGCTCAGGGGGAAGGCCAGAGGCCAGTCTTCACCCGCATCCAGTGCCGCCATGAAGGCGTCGGGGACCAGCAGGGAGAGGTTGAACTGGCGCAGCCGCCCGGGCTCGCGCTTGGCCTCGATGAACTCCAGCACGTCCGGGTGGCCGATGTGGAAGGTGGCCATCTGGGCGCCGCGCCGGTCGCCGGCCGAGGCGATGGTGCGGCACATCTGGTCGTAGACGTCCATGAAGGACAGCGGACCGGAACTGCGCGCCCCGGCGCCCGCCACCCAGGCGCCCTTGGGTCTCAGGGTGGAGAACTCGTAGCCGATGCCCGCGCCGCTCTGCAGGGTCAGGCCCGCCTCGCGCAGCTTGCCGAGGATGTCGTCCAGGGTGTCGTGGATCGTGCCGGAGACGGTGCAGTTGATGGTGGAGGTGCCGCGCTTGTGATCCCGGGCACCGGCATTGGCCAAGATGCGCCCGGCGGGCAGGGCGCCGTGGTTCAGGGCCCAGAGGAAGCGCTCGCGCCAGTGTTCGCGCAGCGCCGGGGTGGCCTCCACGTCGGCCAGGGCCCGGGCGACCCGGGCCAGGGTCTCGGCGGGCGTGTCCTCCAGGGGACGGCCGGTGGCATCCCGCAGCCGGTACTTGCGGTCCCAGACGTCCCAGGCCGCCGGCTGCAGTGGCAGCGACGGCGGCCCGTTCCCTGGATCACCGGTTCCGCTCATGGCGGCCTACTTCTGCCGCCAGTTGCCCCCGGCGTCCTGGTACCAGTAACCGGCCGGGGCCTCTTCCACCCACACCCGGGCAAAGGTGTCGCGGATGTTGGCCTCCCACTCGGGATGGCCGTTGGCCCGGGCGATCTCGCGATAGAGGGCCTGGCGATCGTTGTTCTCGTCAGCCACCAGGCGCTGCACCGTGGCCCGGTCGCGCAGGGGTACGGCGTTCAGATCGCGGATGGCCAGCAGGCCGTCGCGGCCGAAGCCCACGGCGCCGCTGCGGTAGTGGGGCGTGAGTTGCGGCGAACGGGCGCGCATGGAGGCACGCAGGGCGTCGATGGCCGGGGAACGGATGTCGATGTTCGGCTGCTGGGCCTGGGCCGGGGAAATCGCCAGGTTCAACAGACTGCCCGCCAGCTGCACGGCCGCGCCGCGATTGCGTGCGCCGGGCTCCGGCGTGGGCGCAGGGGCGGGCGCGGCCTCGGGCGCGCCCAGCACGTCGCGCACGATGGTCCGTGCCGCATCCTCGGCCGCCGCCGCCGGGAAGTAGATGTTCACGGTCACGCAGGCGGACAGGGCCATGGCCACCAGCATCCAGAGTGCGACTCGCAGGGTTTTCATCCAGGACTCCTCATGGGTAGGAATAAGTGTCGTCTATGACTGATTCTAGTCTGAGCGTACGGGCAGTTGAATGAACGATGATTTAACGAACGATCCGGCGTGACACACAGACTCGTAGGCCGGATAAGCGCAGCGCATCCGGCGATGCCCCAAGGCTAGGCGTTGCCGGATGCGGCTTTGCCTTATCCGGCCTACGGCGCTTTTCAACGGCCTCCTAAAGGGAAGGATGCCCGGGCGAGATGAACGTCTTTTCATGCTGCGCCTGGCAGCGGGCGCAGCGCTTGGCGGTGGGATAGGCATTCAGGCGCTCGTAGGCGATCGCGTCGCCGCAGTCGGTGCAGATGCCGTAGCTCTGGCCGGCGATGCGCAGCAGCGCGGCCTCCACATCACGGACCTCCTCCACGTGCCGGTCCACGTCCGCCAGATCCAGGTCCACCAGCAGGTCCGCCACGGACTGCTCGCCGATGTCGTGCACCTCGCCCGCGAGTCGGATGTAGGGCTCCTTGTCGGAGGCCAGCAGGATCTGGCGGGTCTCTTCCACCAGCGTCGTCAGGCGGTCCTTCAGGCGTGCCTCCAGTTCCCTGATCTGGGTATCAGACAATGAAGCGGGCATGATTTCGGATCCTCGATGAGATGGGGGCTCTGGCTGATCGTCACCCTGATACCGGGTGAGCTTGCGCCGGTGGACCGGATGCCATGCAAGGCATCGCAAAGATCGGCCTCTCCTGTGAAGCTAGTCTTCGGCAATGAACGGGTCAAGACGGCTCTGTTCCATGAAAGACGTCAACATGGCACGCACGGCATCGGAATCCGCCGCGGCGCAGACCTTCTGCGCCAGGACCCGGGCCTCGGCCATGGGCACCTGTGCCGCGCGCCGATGCAGATAGGGCAGCACGTGGGCGGTGACGGAAAAGATGCGAAAGCCGAGACCCAGCAACACCGGCAGGATGCCCGGCAGCTGGGGCAACAGGCCGCACAACTGGATCTCCCCCACCCGCGCGCCGGCGGCCTCGGCCACCCCGTTGAGAAAACGGTACAGGGCCGGCGCGTGAGGATCCAGCCAGGGCCCCAGCGCCGGCTGGTCCCGGTCCGCGGCGAACAGGCATTGCATCAGGTCATTGAGGCCCAGGGCCACGAAGTCGGCCTCGTCCATCAGCCGGTCCAGCATCATGGCCAAGGCCGGCGTCTCCACCATGGCGCCGATGGGCAGCCGGTCCGGCAGGTCGGCCAGCACCGCCTCGCGCCAGTGCAGGAACTCCTCCACCGAGGTGAGGTAGGGGATCAGCAGGCGCAGTTGATGCTGTCGGGCGACGCGGCCCGCCGCCCGCACCTGGGCCTTGTAGATGCGTCGCACATCGTTCTCGTTGAACAGCCGCGCTCCCTGCATGCCCAACGCGCCGCCGGGCAGCGTTGCGCCACTCAGCCAGGACGGTCGCTTGTCGGCGGCAATGTCCAGCAATCGCAGGGTCACCGGCAGGGGATTGGCCGCCTGGCAGATGTCCGCGAACGCCTGCTGATAGAAGGCCTCGTCGGGCACGGCGTCGTCCGCCGGCAGCAGGTATTCGGTACGCACCAGGCCGATGGCCGTGGCCCCCGCCGCCCGCGCCCGTCCGGCTGCGGAGGCATCGCCCACGGTGCAGCGCAGCTCGATGCGCTCACCATCCCCGGTCCGGGCAGGGACCGCTGTGGACGCGGGTGGTGATGCCAAAGCCATGTCCGCTGCCGGATGGACCAGCAGGCCACGCTCGCCGTCCAGCCAGACCTGTTCATCCAGGGGCAAGCGATCGGCCTGGGCACGGTTCGCCATGACCACCGGCACGCCCAGATCCAACAGCCGGATCATGGCATGGGAGAAGGGCGCGGCGCTCACCACCACGAGGCCCGTGAATGGCCCGGTCAGCCTGTCCAGTTCAGCATGCTCCAGGACCAGGATCCCGGCGCCTGACCCGGGACGCCGGAGCGTGCCTCGGGCCTGGCCCGGGGCGTAGGGTGTGAGTTGCATGACGCTCATGGGATCATGGCCGGTCAGATCAGCGCTCAACTCCAACTATGTAGTCCAGATCCCGACCTGCGCGTGGCGCACATGATCGCGGGCGGGGTGACGGCGGGGGAGAGTCGGCATAGGGCTTGAAAGCAGTGGCAAGTCTCAAGTGGCTAGTGGCAAGGAGCTGTTTTACCCCCTCGCCCTCAGGGACAAATCCGCCGGGAGCGGATTTGAACAGCCGCCAGGCTGGCCCGAAGGGTGGAGGGCAGGACGCCCGGAATAGAGGGTTGGGGTGAGGGTGGTTGTCCTTGCCACTAGCCACTCACCTCACCACCGGGCCACCCCCCTCCAGCACCACCGTGGACAGCCGGTTGACCAGGTCCCGCCAGGCCACCTCGCGGGTGAAGCCGATGACGTCGATGCGCGGCAGGCCCGAGCCCTGGACGATGTAGTAACCCTGGGGCGCGGGGGCAACGCCGTCCATGGTGCAGACCTCACCCACCAGGCGGCAGCTCAGGCCCAGCTGACGGTAGGAGAAGTCCTCGAAGAAACGCAGGAATCCGCCCGAGAGCGCACCACCCACGCCGCTGCCCACCCGGGTCAGGTTGTCCACGGCCCGCTGGCTGATGCGTCGCGGCGAGGTGTCGCCGGGGGGCGTGCGGAATACCGCGTCGAAGTACACCGGCGACCAGCGCACCAACACCAGGTCCCGGATGTCACCGTCCAGGCGGCCGGTGATCCGGCCCACGTCGAAGGTTCGGGTCAGTTCCGCCAGGTCCAGCCCGCGCACCTGGATCTGGGCGGAAAGCTCCGGCGCCACGCCCAGGGGGTCGCGCAGGCGCAGGTCACCGAGGGTCACCGTGCCGTCGAAGGCACGCACCAGCAGACGCCCGCCCACGGTGAGCAGGCCCTGTTCGTAACGCACGTCGGGGATGATGCCCGCCAGGGTGCCTGAGAGCAGCGGCCAGCCCAGGGCCTGGGTGAGCCGTTCCATGCTGATGGGGCTCAGCCCCCCGTCGAAGGCCCAGCGGGTCGCTCCGCTGCCCAGACCGGCCACCTCGAACCCGCGGATCTCCAGGGCGCCGTCCAGAATCGGCACGTGCACGGGCTCAGGCAGGCGCACTCCGTCCCGGCTGATCTGCGGCTGGAACCGGATCGCGCCCAGGGCGATGCCGTAGACATGCCCGCCGTCCATGGCGACCCGGGAGGCGGGCGCGGTGCCGTCGGCCCGCCAGTTCAGCGCGGCGTCCACCCCATCCAGGGCGAAGCGCCCCATGCGGTCGTGCGCGAACAGGCGCACGGCCTGCAGGGCCGCCTCCACGGGCTGCCCCTGTGCCAGACGCACCCGCCCGGCCAGCAGACCCTCGCTGTCCAGGGCGTCCAGGGCCGTGCCCGGCAGGAACGGCAGGGCATAGGTATCGAAGGCCGCCGGCAGTCGCAGGCTCTCCAGGTCCAGGGTGGCATCCAGGCCTGCCAGGCCCAGCGCCGCGGCCCAACTGCCCCGAGCGGACAAGACCGCCACGCCTGGCTGCTCGAAACGCAGGCTGTCCACGGTGAGATGGCGGTCGGCCGGCCTGATCCGGCCACGCAGGTCGAGACTCAGGGGGGCATCCGCCTCCACGAACACCGGGTGCACGTAGACCCCGCCGGTGTGCCAGCGTGCGACCAGCTCGACCCTGTAGTCGGTGCGCTCCCGACGCAGGGCGAGATTCAGGCCGAGCGAAAGGTCCTCGCCCGCCTTGAGCCCGTCCTCGCTGGCGAAATCCACATCCGCAAGATCCAGTTGCAGCGTCGCGCTGTCCGGCAGCGTCCCTCGTCCCCGGGCATCGAACCGGAATGCAACGGAGCCTGTGGCGGTGACCGGCCAGGCATGGCCCGCGAGCCCGGAAAGCCGGGACAGCCCCTCCAGGTCCAGCCCATCGCCCCTGCCGCGCAGCTGCCAGCGATCCCCGTCGAGATGGACGATCAACTGCGCCCATCCGCCGGCCAGACGCAGGCCCTGCAGCTCCAGGGAGAGCACGCCCGGATGGACATAGGTGAAGGCCGCGGTGAGCGACTGGGGTCCCAGCCAGGGATGCTCGAACCGGACGCTGCCCCGCTCGCAGGTGCCGCCCAGGCCCAGCAAGACCAGGGCGGGGCAATCCAGACGCACCCGCTCCAGCAGCAGCTCATCGCCCAGCCGCAGTTGGCCGATCTCGAGGCTCAGCCCGTGGCGCCCCTCGCCGGGGCGCAGTTCGGCCCGCAGGTCCGTGAGGGAGAAACCCTCCCCTTGCAGGGATTCCACCGCCAGCACCAGGGTCTCGACGGCCCGGGCAGGCGCCGCCAGCAGCACCAGGCACAGGGCAAGGATGAGAGGGGGCGGGAAGCGCTGGCGCATGGCCTGAAGATGGACCCGATTGGCGATCAAGGGAATACCGGTCGTGTTGATGACATCTGTCAATGTTCCGCGCTATCCCGTCGGCCTGCGGCTATTCACAGACCCATAAAAACATAGATAATGTGATGAGCATCACATATTCCCCGCCCCGGACCTTTCCATGACCGATCAGTCCCAGCCCCTGGACCTGATGTCCCGCTACGACACCCTGAACGAAGGTGTCCTGCGGGCCGTCCTGGAGGAGATGGTGGACGGCGTGGTGCTCATCAACCGCTTGGGCATCATCCGCGAGGTGAACCCGGCGGTGACGCGCATCTTCGGCTATGAGCGCACGGAGATGCTGGGCGCCAACGTCAGCCTGCTCGTGCCCTCGCCGGACCGGGAGCGCCACGACGAGTATCTGCGCAATTACCTGCAGACCGGCGAGGGCCGCATCATCGGCGTGGGCCGCACGGTCCACGGCCAGCGCAAGGACGGCAGCCTGTTCCCCTTGGAACTGGCCGTGAGCGAGGTCAAGGCCGGCGGCGAGCACCTGTTCACCGGTATCGTGCGGGACATCAGCGAGCGGCACCAGTTTCACCAGACCCTGGCCCTGTTCCGCAGGGCCATGGACAGCGCCCACAACGGCATCGCCATCGCAGACGTGGACGCCGACGGCGAGCGCATCAGCTACGCCAATGCCGCTTTCGCCCAGATCACCGGCATCCCGGCGGTGGACCTGCTCGGTCGAGGCCTGACCCTGCTGGCCTGCGAGGGCGAGGATGGGCAGACCTGCACGGCGATGGTCTCACAGATGCGCGCCGGCGGTTCGATGCGCAGGACCCTGCGCTGCCAGCGCCCGGATGGCAGCCTGTTCTGGAACGATGTCGCCCTCTCGCCCATCTTCAACGAGCGCGGCGAGATCAGCCAGTGCATCGCGGTGCTCGCCGACGCCACGGCGCTCAAGGAGAGCGAACAGGCCCTGCGTCGCAGCCGGGATGCCCTGGAACGGCAGGTGGAGGCGCGCACCGAGAACCTCACCGAGGCGGTCAGGCAGTTGCGCCGGGAGATCGAGGAACGCACCCGGGTGGAGTCCGCCCTGCGCCTGAGCGAGCGGCGCCTGGCCAACGCCCAGCGCATCGCGCGCCTCGGCCACTGGGAATGGGAGATTGCCACCGGCCGGCTGTACTGGTCCGCGGAGGTCTACAGCCTCCTGGGCCTGGGCCCGGAATTCACCACCCCGGACTACGAACGCTTCCTGGAGATGATCCCCGGGGACGACCGGCAGCGGCTGCAGGAGGCCGTCGCCCGCTGCCTCGAGCACGGTGTGCCCTACGAGATCGACCATCGCATCACCTGCCCGGACGGCAGCGAGCGCATCCTCCACGAGGACGGCGAGCTGGTCTACGACGACGCTGGCAAACCCCTGCTGCTGCGCGGCACCGCCCAGGACATCACCGAACGCCACGACTACCAGAACCGGCTCAGGCACCTGGCCAACTTCGACCCGGTCACCGGGCTGCCCAACCGCACCCTGTTCAAGGACCGCCTGCAGCACGCCCTGGCCAACGCGACGCGCAACCAGCGCCTGGTGGCCCTGCTGTTCCTGGACATGGACCAGTTCAAAAACGTCAACGACAGCCTGGGCCACATGATGGGCGACGAGCTGTTGCGCCAGACCGCGGAGAGGCTGCTGGGCTGCGTGCGCGAGGGCGACACCGTGGCCCGTTTCGGCGGCGACGAGTTCATCATCCTCCTGGAGAACATCGAGCACAGCGAACAGGCAAGCCTGTCCGCCGAGCGCGTGGTGCAGGCCATGCGCCATCCCTTCCGCCTGGGCGAGCACGAGCATTTCTGCAACGTGAGCATCGGCATCAGCCTGTACCCGGAAGACGACGAGGACCCGGAGGACCTGGTGCGCCACGCCGACAGCGCCATGTACCTGGCCAAGGCCCAGGGTGGCGCCTGCTACCGCTTCTACACACCGGACATGAACACCCGGGCCATGGAGCGCCTGCTGTTGCAGAACCAGCTGCACCAGGCCCTGGAACTGGACCAGTTCCAGGTCCACTACCAGCCCCAGATGGACCTGCGCAGCGGACGCATCTGCGGTGTCGAGGCCCTGGTGCGCTGGCAGCACCCGGAGCGGGGCCTGGTCCCGCCCGCGGAATTCATTCCCATGGCCGAGGACACGGGCCTGATCGAGCCCCTGGGGGAATGGGTGCTGCGCACCGCGGCGCGGGAGGTGCGCGACTGGCAGGACCGGGGACTGCCGGGCCTCAACCTGAGCGTGAACCTCTCGCCCCGCCAGTTCCGTCACCCGGATCTGCCGGGCATGGTGGAGCGGGTGCTGGCGGAATCGGGGCTGGAGGCGGAGCGCCTGGAACTGGAGATCACCGAGCGGCTGATCATCGTGGACCTGGAACACACCGTGGACACCCTCAGCCGCATCGCCCGGCTGGGCGTGCGGGTGTCCATCGACGACTTCGGTACCGGGCATTCCTCCCTCGCCTACCTCAGGCGCCTGCCGGTGCACGCGCTCAAGATCGACCGGGAATTCGTCGATGGCATCGGCCGTGACAGCGACGATGCCGCCATCGCCGAGGCGGTGATCGCCCTGGGCCGCACCCTGCGCCTGCAGGTGATCGCCGAGGGGGTGGAGACCCGGGAACAGGCCAGCTTCCTGCGCGAACACGGCTGCGATGCGGTCCAGGGATTCTTCATCGCCCGGCCCATGCCTGCCGGGGAACTGGTGGGCTGGCTGGGCTGAACCCCGAAAACCGCAAGCGCGGATGCTTGCAGCCACGCGACCTGTCTTGCTTGCAGGTCGGGCTTTAGCCCGACCAACGGCGTCAAACTGAACCGTGGCTGTCGGCATGAAGGCCGACCTACGGCTGCGCCTCATTTTTCCAGCAAGGGCGCGAGACAAATCGAGAGACCACAATCGCTCGCACGCCTTGCTGCTAGCCCGCACGGGCTAGGCGTGGATCTCGTGGACCGAGTACACCCAGGCGCTCAAGCCGGTGATGCGACCCGAGGCATCGGCAAAGGCCTCGAGACCCGCCTTGCGGTACAGCGCCGCCACGAACTCCTGCGCCTCGGGAAGCTGTGCCCAGACGGCGGGCAGGAAGGTGGCCCGGCGCGATCCCAGCTGGATGATCAGGCCATGGTGGCCGGGTTGCAGGTAGGACGGCAGGTCCCGCCAGGCGTCCGCCGGCAGGGGCTCGGAAGGGCTGAGCACGGAGATGTGGATGTCCAGCTGGGTGAATTCCGCCTCATTGACCGGCTTGAAGCGAGGATCCAGGAAGGCCGCGGAGAAGGCGTTGCCGGCCACGTCCAGCACCAGCGGCCGGTGGGCCTCCAGGTGCCCGATGCAGCCTCGCAGATCACCGCCGGCGGAGCGCAGGGTGACGAAGCTCGCCCCCGGTGCCTGCAGGGGGTGTTCATAGTCGGCGGGATCCGGGCTTGAGGGCACGCCCTGACTCAGACCATGCAGGATGGACTCCCGGGCCACCGCCAGCAGCTCACGCCCGGCGGCGGGCGCCAGGGCCTCAGTCACCGAAGGCATAGGCCCCGTAACCCACCACCCGGTCCCGGGGGCCGGCGGTATCCCCGGAGCAGCGCAGGTCCAGGCGTTCAGCCGCCAGGCCCCGTTGGCGGGCCAGGCGCAGCAGGCCCTGGATGGGCACCCGGCCGCAGGCCATGCCCGGCTCAATGCCCTGCTCGTCCAGGCGCTCGATGGCCTGGCTGGTGCGCTCGTCGACCTCGCGGGCGGCCTCGTAGTCCAGGTGATGGCTGAGGTCGGAGCTGATCACCACCAGGGTCTCCGGTCCGCCCCACACGGCCTCCAGGGTCCGGGCCATATCATCGGTGGTGGCACCGCCCACAACCAGGGGCACGAGGGTGAAGTCCTCGCTCAGGGTGCGCTGCAGGAAGGGCAGTTGCACCTCCAGAGAGTGCTCGGGTGCGTGGGCGGCCTCATAGCGGAACACCGAGGACAGCTCGCAGGCCTGTTCCACCGCCGGCTGGTCCACGGGCACACGGCCGAGCGGGGTCTCGAACCAGGCGGCCTCGGGGGCCGCGATGCCATAGAAGCCCACCCGGTGGGCCGGCCCCACCAGCACCACCCGTCGAATGCCCGAGGCACACCGCAAACGGTTGTAGGCCCGGGCAGCCACGGCGCCGGAATACACATAACCCGCATGGGGGACGATCAGGGCCTTGGGGGGACGCGCCGGGGGCTCGGCCTCGGCGAAGTCCGAGAGCAGCCCCTCGACCACGGTACGCAACAGACCGGCGTCCGCCGGATAGAAATGACCCGCCACCGCCGCCGGGCGGACGGCACCCTGCAAACTCCTCGCTTCCATTCTCATCATTCGATACTCCTCCTGCACGACACCTGGAGACACGGCCATCACCAACCCCATGAATTTATAGGGTATGTATTTGACCAACGGCTGGGATTGTTGTTCTTGTTGGCGTGCCCGGGGAGCCGGCAATTCCGGCGTCCGTCACCCGAGTATAGTGTCTGTACAGGAAATGCCCGATTGAAATTCTCCATCCTGAGACCCATATCTCATGGTGTATCCCACCCTGCCGGCCCGGCCGGCCCCCCTCCCATGACCACTCCCGAGATTCAGACCACCGTCCCCACCCGCTACTGGCATGCCCTGCCGGACGGGCGCATCCAGTGCGACCTCTGCCCCCGGGAATGCAAGCTCCACGAGGGTCAGCAGGGGCTGTGCTTCGTGCGCGCCCGGCAAAACGACCAGGTGGTGCTGACCAGTTACGGGCGCTCCAGCGGCTTTTGCGTGGACCCCATCGAGAAGAAGCCGCTCAACCACTTCCTGCCCGGCTCGCCGGTGCTCTCCTTCGGCACCGCCGGCTGCAACCTGGCCTGCAAGTTCTGCCAGAACTGGGACATGAGCAAATCCCGGGAGATGGACACCCTCATGGACCAGGCCTCCCCCGAGGCCCTGGCCCGGACCGCGGAGCGGCTGGGCTGCCGCTCGGTGGCCTACACCTACAACGACCCGGTGATCTTCCTGGAATATGCCGTGGACACGGCCATCGCCTGTCGCGAGCGGGGCATCAAATCCGTGGCGGTGACCGCGGGCTACATCTCACCCGGCGCCCGGGAGGACTTCTTCGCCCACATGGACGCCGCCAACGTGGATCTGAAGGCCTTCACCGAGGACTTCTACAGGAAGACCTGCGGCGCCCACCTGGACAAGGTGCTGGAGACCCTGCGCTACATCCGCCACGAGACCGACGTGTGGCTGGAACTGACCACCCTGCTGATCCCCGGCCACAACGACTCCGATGCGGAACTGGATTGCATGACCCGCTGGGTGGTGGAAAACCTGGGCCCGGACGTGCCCATGCACTTCACCGCCTTTCACCCGGACTGGAAGATGACCGACGTGCCGCGCACCCCGGCCAGCACCCTGACCCGCGCCCGGGAGATCGCCCGGCGCAACGGCGTGCGCCACGCCTACACCGGCAACGTGCGCGACGAGCAGGGCGCCAGCACCTTCTGCCACGGCTGCGGCGAACGGCTCATCGGCCGCGACGGCTACCGCATCACCCACTGGCAGCTCACCGCCGACGGCCATTGCCCGAAATGCGACACGAAGCTGCCCGGCGTGTTCGAGGCGCAGCCGGGGGAGTGGGGGGAGCGGCGGATGCCAGTGCGGATGGCACAGTTGAAGTGTGAAGTGTGAATTGGGAAGAGCGAAGAATGGCTTTCGATGTCTTTATTCCTACTTCCCAATTCTCACTTCCCACTTCACCCGGTACCACACCAGGCCCAGGTACTCATGCAGCGCCTGCCCCGTCAGCCACAGGGCGCGGGGCTGGGGCAGGAACGCGGTGATGCCGCGATGGCGCGACAGGTCGCCCATCGCCAGGGTGGGGAACGGCGTGACCGCCAGTTCCGTGCGCTGGAAACACCACACGGCCCGGGGCATGTGCAGGGCGTGGGACACCAGCAGGACATGTTCGATACCCGCCTCTGCCAGCAGGCGCGCACTGAAGAAGGCGTTTTCGCAGGTATTGCGGCTTTCGGTCTCCTGCCAGTGCACCGTCACACCCAGTTCCCCTTCCAGAACCCGCACCATCAGCTGTGACTCGCTGGAAGGCTCGTCGCCGCGCACCCGGCCGCCACTGATCAGCAACGGCAGGCCTGTCTCGCGGTGCAGCTTTGCGCCGTAACGCAGGCGTTCCAGCGAGAAGGCATTGACCGTCTCGCTGCCGTATTCCCGGGCATCGGGATAGCGCCCGCCGGCCAGCACGACAATGGCCTGCGCACCGGCAGGCAAGGTCGGTGACGCCGGGTACGCGGATTCAAGCCCCGCCAGCAGCCAGCCCGCGAACAGGGGCGTGGCCGCCACATAAATCCAGACGATGCCGGCGAACACCAGCCCCTTGCCCAGACGGCGCCCCCAGAACAGCAGCCCGAGTACGATGGCGATCAGGCCGCTGGCGGGCGGCAGGATGAGCAGTTCGAGGACCTGCACGGGACGCGCCGGCGATGGACGCGAAGGCTACTTCTTGCCCGGGGCGTAGAAATAGCGGTTGAAGGTGGCCACATCCTCGCTCACCCGGCGGATCAGGTGGTCGAGGCTGATGATGGCGAACTCCAGCAGGTTCACGGCGATGTAGGGACGCTCCACGCGCAGGCGGTCATACATGGAGCGGGTGAGCTTGAGCACCCGGGTGCCGTTCTTGAGGGCGCGCATGCGCACCGCGCGGGGCACCCGGTCGAAGAAGGACATCTCGCCCATCAGTTCGCCCTCCTTCATGCGCCCCACCTCCACCTCGCGCCCGGCGTCGTCGTGGTACAGGGCGGCCTCGCCGTCCACCACGAAATACAGGGCCTCGCCCACCTCGCCGATCTCCGCGATCACCTGATTGCTCTTGAAGCTGGACTCTTCCAGGTATTCGAGCAGGGTGCCCACCTCGCTGGGGGTGAGAGAGGCGGACATGGGGTGTTTGCTCAGGAATTCGTTGAGCTTGGCATCGAACGACATGACAGACCCTCGCGCTATACTGGATGAAAAATGGGATGCAGCAAGTATACCGGCAGCCCGCCACATTCATCGACAACACGTAGGGGATTTCATGGACCCGCGCATCTTCGCCGACCTGACCCACCTGCCCGAGGAACTGGGCCCCCGCTCCCTGCTGGTGATCAGCGCACCCGACAACCCGCTGCCCGAGGCCATCCACGCGCGCCTGCCCACGCTGCCCATCACCTGGCTGTTCACCGCCGAGGCCTACGCCGCCCTGGAGGACGTGGACCGGCACGAACTGGTGCTGGTGCTGGATGCCCTGACGGTACTGGACCGCGACCAGGCCACCCACATGATCGCCCGCCTGCGGGATCTCAACAGCGAGAGCCTCTACGTGCTCATGCCCGAGGACGGCGAGAACGGATGGCAGGAACAGGACCTGATCGCCCTGGGCCTGACCCGGGTGCGCAGCTACGGTCAGGCACAAGGCAACACCCACCTGTTCCGTTTCAACATCAAGGACTACAAGAAGACCCCGGACTGGCTGAACCCCCGGTACTGGGCGAATCCGGAGATGTGGGAAAAGGCCCGTTGGTGAGCGCCTGAAAAGGCGCTCACCAACGGGCCAGTGGCAAGTCTCAAGTGGCTAGTGGCAAGGAAAGGAAAAAAACCGGTTTTCCTTGCCACTTGAGACTAGCCACTAGCCACTGCCCTCACCCCTGCCTACTCACCTCGCACAGCCGCTTCATCTCGTCCGGCACGTTGTCCGGGCACTCGCCGCAGCGCTCGTTGCCGGGCACCGAGAAATCGATCTTGCGCGGATAGGGCAGGTCCATCTCGTCCATGATCTTCACGAATTCCTCGAGCGTCTTGCCCCGGCCCAGGCGCGGGTTGCGCATCTTCTCCTGGCCGATGGTGGTGATCTGCCGGGACTCGTAGTCGTGGGCGGGATACACCAGGGTCTCGTCGGGCAGGGAGAAGAACTTGTCGTGGATGGACTTATAGAGCACGCGCGCATCACCGGACTGGAAGTCGGTCCGGCCGCAGGCCTCGATGAGCAGGGCATCGCCGGAGAACAGCAGGTTCAGGCCGCCGTGTTCCAGCAGGAAGGCGTGGTGGGTGTCCGTGTGCCCCGGGGTGTAGAGGGGATTGAGGGTGATGCCGCCGACGCGAAACGGCTCGCCCTCGCGCACGCCGATGTCCCGGCAGGGCAGTTCGTCCATGGCGGGGCCGGCGATCTTGCAGCCGCTTAGCGCTTTCAGCTTGCGCGCGCCGGTGATGTGGTCGGCGTGGATGTGGGTCTCCAGGGCGCAGGTGAGCTTGAGCCCCATCTCGTTGATCACCGCCAGATCCCGCTCCGCGGTCTCGATCACCGGGTCGATAAGCACACACTCACGGGTCTCGTCACAGGCGAGCAGGTAGGTGTAGGTGGAAGAGTCGGGTTCGAACAGCTGCTTGAAATGCATGGGGACCTCCATCTTTGAATGACATCTTAACGGGCCCTGCGCGCCGTCCGTCGGCGCAGGCAGGCCCCGGCTTGATGAACCAGCGGGGCGCACCAATAATCATGGCAGCTTCCCGGGACATGACCAAATGACGGCACTGAAACAAAGGCTTGCGGAACACGGCTTCGTCTCCGACCAGGATTACGACTATGCCGTGCAGTGCCTGCTGTCCGCGCCCGGCGATCACCTGCGCTGCCTGAACCTGGAGGGCGACTGCGGCCGGCGGCGCACCGCCTTCGCCTATGCCCTGGGCCACGCCCTGGGCCACGGCCACGTGCTCTACCATGAATTCACCGACCCGCCCCCGCAGCCGCCGGTACGCATGGATCCCGCCGAACCCGCGCAGGAGGCCCCGGGCGAGGCACCCATGGATGCCCTGGACCGTGTGATGGCCGAGGCCTGCGCGCTCAGCGAGGGCGATCCCGCCTTCCTGATCCTGGACCAGCTGCACAGGGCCCCCTTCCAGACCCACCTGCGCCTGGCGGAGTTCGTGCGCGACGGGACCTGGCGCTATGGCGAGGTGGCGCTCAAGGCCCATCGGCGCAACCTGCTGGTGAGCTTCATCTCCGACGAGCCCCTCTACCACAGCCTGCGCCAGGCGGCCTTCAGCCTGTGGCTGGGCCAGCGGGACGACCCGGACGAGGCGATCACACCGGCGAAGCTGGGCCTGGCGGAGAATGCCCGGCCCATGATCCAGAGCCTGGAGGCCCTGTTCCGCGCCCTGGACCTGCGCCCCACCCTGGCGGAATGGCAACGGGTGGTGCACGACCTGCACGTGAACGTGAACGGACCCGCGGACCTGCGCCAGTCCATCTACGGCTGGGTGGAGGGCGTGGACCGCGCCCACCTCATGTCCGCCTACATGGACCAGGTGCTGGCGCGCCAGTGGCCGAGCCTGCGCACCTACCTGGGGCTGGAGGCCGAGCACAGCGACGCCCGGGACACGGACGCCGGCTGACGCAGAACCCCGGCAGGCGCTATCATTGGCCGCTCGATTCAAGCCACCAGGAATACCCATCCCATGACTCCCGAACAGGTCCAGCAACTGATCAGCAGCCGCATGCCCGACGCCCGGGTCTCTGTCACCGGCGGCGACGGCAAGTTCGAGGCCACGGTGATCAGCGCCGAGTTTGAAGGCCTGAACCCGGTCAAGCGCCACCAGCGGGTCTATGCCACCGTGGGCGGCGAGATCGCCAGCGGCGCCATCCATGCCCTGAGCATCAAGCCCTTCACCCCTGCCCAGTGGGAGGCCAGCAACGGCTGATGACACCGGGCGCCCCGGCGCCCTCCCCTGTCCCGGTCCGTTCCACGCCCATGCGCCTGCTGTCCTTCGACGCCTACCGTTCCTTCGGCATCCCGGACACCCGCTATCTCAAGCCGGAACTCATGTACCGGCACGAGGCCGAGATCCTGGCCGCCGACTGGCTGCTGTTCCCCGCCTCCTGGCAGGTGGACGTGCTGGCCTGGGTCTACAACAAGCGCCTGTTCCCCAGCATCCAGAGCTACCACCTGGGCCACGACAAGGTGCGCATGACCCGCGCCCTGTGGGCCGCCGCCCCCGCCCACGTGCCCGAGACCCTGATCCTGCCCTCCACGCCGGCGGCACTGGAGGAGATCCTCGACACCTTCAGCTTCCCCCTGGTGCTCAAGGAACCGCGCAGCGCCGAGGGGCGCGGCGTGGCGCTGATCGAGGACCGCCAGGCCCTGCGCGACTGGGCGGCGAGCCACGACGTGCTGTATGCCCAGGAACGCCTGCCCATCGAGCGGGACGTGCGCGTCACGGTGGTGGGCGACCAGGTGGTGGCCGCCTACTGGCGCAAGGCCCCCCAGGGCGGTTTCCACAACAACATCGCCCGGGGCGGCGAACTGATCTTCGAGGACGTGCCGCCCCAGGCGGTGAGCCTGGTGGCCGATCTCGCCCGCCGGCTGAAGATCGACCACGCCGGCTTCGACGTGGCCCTGGTGGACGGCCATCCCTTCATCCTGGAATTCAACGTGCTGTTCGGCAACGGCGGTCTGGAGCCCCTGGGCGTGAAGCTTGCCGACGTCATCCACCAGTATCTGAGTCGCGAGACCCCGGGGCCGACTCTGCAAGCCCGCACATCTCGCCACCATCCGTAGCGAGGGCGTCGAGATGCCGCTGTGGCAGGGTGCACGGAGCGCAAGACGGCGCAGGCGTAGCCGACACTACGTCAAGCTGGCTGGAGCGAGTACGCCCTGCCACAGCGAGCGGATCGGCGGCCGCAGTAGGAGGGTGGCGAGATGTGCGGGCTAGGGGTTTCATGATCTCCGCCAAGGGCCGGGAGGAACTGCGCACCCTGCTCGGCTCCGGCCTGGTCCAGGACTGGGAAGGCGCCGACCGCACCCTCAAGCAGGTGGCACGCCTGTTGCTCAGCCAGCGCCCGGACCTGATGCGCCTGTACTTCGAGCCCGCCGCCTGGGAAGCCATCACCGCCATGGAACAACGCCAGGCGGCCACCACCATCCTCGCCCTGCTCAAGGCGGCCGTGATCGCCGAGAACGGCAACCCGCCCATCCACGACGCCAGCCAGGCGCGCTTCTACGTCACCTCCGGCCTGCGCGCCTACGTGGACGCGGCCATGGACTGGTACCGGCGGCATCCGGAGCACTGCCCGCCCGGGCTGAAAGATCGCAAGCCTCCCCTCCTGCAACTGACAACTGACAACTGACAAACAGTAATGATGGACGTGCTGGTCTGTGAAGCAGGGCATTTGAGTAGCCTGCGGGATCTATTCGAACCGCTGGGGCTGGAGATCCGACGGCATCCCGAGGGCGCCGAACTGCCGGGCTCCTACTGGGGCGCGCCGGAGGCGGGGCTGGTGGGCGACGTGCTGCACGTGCGCCCGGACACCCCGGTGCACTCGGCCCTGCACGAGGCCTGCCATTACCTGTGCATGGACCCGGCCCGGCGCAGCGGCCTGCACACCGACGCCGGCGGCGATGACTTGGAGGAAAGCGCGGTCTGCTACCTGCAGATCCTGCTGGCGGATCAGCTCCCCGGCGTGGGCCGGGAAAGGCTCATGGACGACATGGACACCTGGGGCTACAGCTTCCGCCTGGGCGATACCCGGGCCTGGTTCCACGGCGATGCCGAGGACGCGCGGGCATGGCTCCAGGCGCACGGCCTCGTGGACGCCGACCAGGCCTTCACCGGCAGGCTTCGCCAGCGCTGATGCGCGCACATCCACGCCTGTCCGGGCCCGGACCGCGCCCATCTCCCGGGCAGGACCGCGGAATTGGGATTGCCGCCACCCTGTGAGAGAATGCAGGGCATCATTTTTCAGCCAACCAGCAGCCGCACCGGGAACCTGCACCATGACCCAATCGCTTGAGCAGATCGCCAGTGAATTCGTGCCCCTCAAGGAACTCAGCGAGCAAGGCCGCGCGGCCCTTCTGCAGCAGGCCGTACAGGACACCCTGGCCGCCGGTGCCAAGATCAACGCCACCGACCATCGCGAGCACCTGGTCTATCTCCTGGAAGGCAGCCTGGGCCTGGTGAGCCAGGGCAAGGCCAACCGGGTGACTGCCGACGCCCCCCGCGCGCGCCTGCCCCTGTTCCCGGAGCGCATCAGCAACGAGTTCGCCGTGGCCGAGAGCACATGCCGGCTGCTGGTGATCGACAAGGCCGCGTTCGGCGATCGGCTCAACGACGAGCGCACCGCCGGCTTCGAGGTCAACGACGTGGAGATTAACGCCGACGAGGGGCGCATCTTCCAGGAGATCTACGAGGCCACCCTGAACAACCGCCTGGAGCTGCCGCCCATGCCCGAGGTGGCCATCCGCATCCAGCGCATGGCCGACGACCCGGACGTGGGCATCCCGGAACTGACCAAGGTGGTGCAGATGGACGCCGCCGTGGCCGGCGCCCTGCTGCACGCCACCAACAGCCCCCTTTACCGCGGCGCCCAGCCCATCACCAACATCCGCGACGCCGTGGTGCGCCTGGGCCTGAAGACCACCCGCATGCTGGCCACCAACATCGCTATGCGCCAGACCTTCAAGGCCGACTCGTCCCTGGTCAAGGAACGCATGCGCCAGCTCTGGGAGCACAGCGTCAACGTCTCCGCCATCGCCTACGTGCTGGCCCGCAAGAGCCGCAAGTTCGATCCCGAGCGCGCCCTGCTGGCCGGCCTGATGCACGACATCGGCGTGATCCCGATCCTCAAGTACATGGAGAACCAGGGCACCAAGCTCTCGCCCGAGGCCCTGGAATCCACCCTGTTCAAGCTGCACGGCATGACCGGCGTGCTGGTGATGAACTACTGGGGCATGGACCCGGAACTGGTGACCGTGGCCGAGGAAGCGGACAACTGGATGCGCGATACCGGCGAAAAGCCCGACTACTGCGACCTGGTGATCGTCAGCCAGCTGCTCAGCTACCTCAACACCCCGCGCATGGCCAGCCTGCCCGACCCGAACCAGGTGCCCGCCTTCAAGAAGATGGACATCGGCAGCGTGGACGCGGACATGAACCTGGCGATCCTGGACGAGGTCCGGGACGAACTGGAAGCCATCAAGCATGTCCTCAACGCATGAGCCTCTGGACGAGCTCCTGTCGCGGCTCTGGCCGCTGCAGGAGCTGAAGGCCGAGAATCGTGCGCGGCTGGCCGAGAAGGCTAAGCTGGTGGATCTGAACCCCGGCTTGCGTCTCAACGCCCGGGACGAGCACCGCTGGATCAATTACCTGCTGGCCGGCAAGGTCAACCTGATGAGCAACGGCAAGCCCCACGTAGTGGAGGCCCACTCCAGCCGTTCCCTGCGCCCCCTGTTCGGCGACGAGCGCATGCAGGACTACGCCGTGGCACTCACCCAGGGTCAGTTGCTGCGGGTGGACCGCCAGCTGTTCGAGACCTTCAAGGCGGACGAGACCAGCACCGGCATTGAACTGGAAGACGTGGAGTACGGCCCCACCGAGGGCGCCATCATCGCCCGGCTCTACCAGGACTGCATGAGCAACCAGCTGGACCTGCCCAGCGTCCCCGACGTGGCCCTGAAGATCCAGCGCGCCACCGAGGACCCGACCACGGACCTCAACGACCTGGCGCGCATCGTGCAACTGGACATGGCGGTCACCGGCGGGCTGATCAAGGCCGCCAACAGCGCGATGTACGGCGGCTCCGCGCCGGTCAACCACGTGCGCGACGCCATCCGGCGCCTGGGCACGAATGCCACCCGGCAGCTGGTGATCAGCATCGCCATGGGCCAGGTGTTCAAGACCGACGTGCCGTCCCTGAAACAACGCATGCATAGCCTCTGGGACCACAGCGTGCACGTCTCCGCCCTGTGCTACGTGATCGCCCGTCACTGCGGCCGCCTGGATGCCGAGCACGCCCTGCTGGCCGGCCTGCTGCACGACGTGGGTGTGGTGCCCATCCTCGACTACGTGGGCAAGCACCAGCCGGACATCGCCCCCGAGGAACTCGAGCGCATCATCACGCGCCTGCATGCCCTCACGGGCGAACTGGTGATCAACCACTGGGGTCTGGGGCCTGACATGAGCCTGGTGGTGCGCGAGGCGGATCACTGGGAACGCGCCGGCGGCGAGAAGGTCGATTACTGCGACGTGGTCCAGGTGGCCCAGCTCTACGCCTACGCCAAGGCGGGCCGCAACGACGTGCCACGCTTCGACGCGGTGCCCGCCTTCTCCCGCCTGTGCCTCTCGGAGGTCTGCGCCGGTGACCGCATCGATCCCGTGGAAGAGGCCGAGGCCGAGATCCGCGCCGTCATGGACATGCTGCGCGGCGACTGACGCCCGCAGTTCATACCCTACAACACCGAGACACAACCGACATGACCGATACCCGCAAGTCACCGGAGCCCGGGGTCAAGCTGCGCGCCGCCGACAAGGTGGCCCGCATCCCGGTCAAGATCGCCCCCACGGAAAAGCCCCTGCGCAAGCCCTCGTGGATCCGCGCCCGCACCCACGGCAGCCCCGAGGTGCAGCGCCTCAAGCGCGTACTGCGCGAACAGCGCCTGCACACCGTGTGCGAGGAGGCCTCCTGCCCGAACCTGGGCGAATGCTTCGGCCACGGCACCGCCACCTTCATGATCATGGGTGACATCTGCACCCGCCGCTGCCCCTTCTGCGACGTGGCCCACGGCCGTCCCGAGCCGCTCGACGCCGAGGAGCCCGAGAACCTGGCCCGCACCATCGCCGCCATGGGCCTGCGCTACGTGGTGATCACCTCCGTGGACCGGGACGACCTGCGCGACGGCGGCGCCCGCCATTTCGTGGACTGCATCCGCACCACCCGCGCCCACAGCCCCGACATCCGCATCGAGATCCTGGTGCCGGACTTCCGCGGCCGCATGGACGTGGCCCTGGCCATCCTCAACGAGGCCCCGCCGGACGTCTTCAACCACAACCTGGAGACAGTGCCCCGCCTGTACCGTGAGGCCCGCCCCGGCTCCGACTACGACTGGTCCCTGGACCTGATCCAGCGCTTCAAGGAGACCCATCCCCAGGTGCCCACCAAGTCGGGCCTGATGCTGGGACTGGGCGAAGAGATGCACGAGGTCGAAGCGGTGATGCGCGACCTGCGCGACCACGGCTGCGACATGCTCACCCTGGGCCAGTACCTGCAGCCCAGCCTGCACCACCTGCCGGTGAAGCGTTACGTGACGCCGGAGGAATTCGAGCGTCTCGCCGAGATCGGCTACGCAATGGGCTTCAGCCAGGTGGCCAGTGGACCGATGGTGCGGTCCTCGTACCATGCGGACCAGCAGGCGCAGAAGGTGATTGCTGAGGGGTGATGTGGGTTAGGGGGATTTAACGCAGAGGGCGCGGAGGCGCAAAGGGCGCAGAGGTTGTTTATACGAAAAGTAATTCAAGGAAGATATCTGTCGATATCCAGGGGTAACGACGAAGGGGTCGGTGACAAACGAGAACCATTTGTCACCGACCCCTTTTTGTTCCTCATGCCCGGACTTGACGCTCCATATCATCATTAGAAATCACGCGTCCATTGCGCGAATCCTGCAGCCCACGCTCGACCATGCGCTCGAAAGCAAGCTCCCGCATGATCTCTTCATAGGTCGCATCCTCGGGCTGCGACTGTATGACCTCCGCCATTTTCTCTTTTACGAGTGACATGTGATGCTCCTCAGGACAGGAATTCAGTATAGGTCACACCGTAGCCGGTGCCCAGCGGGACAGAAGTAGCCAAGCGAGTAGTCACGCTCATTGGCCTGAGTGTGATTCAGAGCGAATCAGCGCCATTCCCTTCGGCGTGACCAAAACGCATATACCTTTGCATCGTTATGCCTTCGCAACCAGGTATGCACCGACACCGACCATCAGACCGCCCGCAGCAACCTTTGCGCCGCGCCCAGCCCCGCGCCCGCCTGCCAGGCTTGCCACTCTGACTCCGGCGTATGCATAACCAACTTTCACACCGCCAACCGCAAGCAGGGTTATCACCACAATCGAGGCTAGATCTGTTGCAGATATGGAGGACAGATCGACAAACGCGGGGAACAGGCTTGCGTAGAAGAATATTGCCTTGATATCCCCTAGGGTCAGGATGAGGCCAGAGAAAAAACTCACCGTCAAAGATGACGTGCTTCGATCACGCATACCCGCCAGTGTTGGCCGCTTGGCTCTCAGCAGAGACAGACCGAACCAGATCAGGTAGGCCCCTGCCAGGTACTTGACGACCACAAAGAATCCCCCCATCGCCTCAGCGATCACCGCCAATCCAAGCACCGCCAGACAAACAAACACCAGGTCGCCCAGCACGATGCCGGCGGCGACCGCTGCCCCATGCGGGAATCCTGCGGTTGATGAACGAGTAACGACCAGGGCAACGCTGGCACTTGGAACCAGCGCCAAAAGGGACATGACTGAAAACAGAAGGATTACATCGAGGAGACTCATGGTCGTCATTCACAAAAGTACTTTGGGACATCCACAGTCAGGGATTTCAAAAGTACTTTGGGACATCCACAGTCAGGGATTTTGGGTGTCCAAAACCGCCCCAAAACCGCCAAGACACGCCCAGGCCCATCACTCAGGCTCGACCCCAAAGGCCTCGTGGGACCGGATGCTCCCGGCAGGGGTATCAGATCCGAAAGGCAATCCGAGCACATACTCATTCGGGACGCCGTCATGCTCCAGACCGGGAAACGTGCTGAAACCGAACCGGCTGTAGTAACCGGCGTCGCCAACCAGGACACACCCTTTCGCTCCCCTGTCCCGTAACTCACTCAGACCTGCCTCGAGGAGCGCCGAACCGATTCCGCGACGCTGCATATCAGGTAGTACTGCAACCGGTCCGACCAAGAACCAGTCACCCTCAGAGTGGTGCGCTTTGGGACATCCACAACTCGTCCATGATCCCGGGCCATTCGCGGCGGGGTCGCCGCTCCTACGGGGCGAGGCTTTGCATCAGTTTGTCGGCCACTGCCCTGCCCACGGTTTCCAGGTCCATCTCCACGCCGAGTGCCTTGAGTGAGGTGGTCTCGAGCCCTTCGTAGCCGCAGGGGTTGATGCGCGCGAAGGCGGACAGGTCAGGGTCCACGTTCAGCGCCAGACCGTGATAGCTGGCGCCCCGGCGCACCCGCAGGCCCAGGGCGGCGATCTTTGCGCCGTCCACGTAGACACCCGGGGCGTCGGGGCGGGCCTCTGCCCGGATGCCGTGATCGGCGAGGAAGGCGATGACCGCCTGTTCCAGCAACGTGACCAGGGCGCGTACGCCCAGGCCGCGGCGGCGCAGGTCCACCAGCACGTAGAGCACCGCCTGGCCCGGGCCGTGGTAGGTCACCTGGCCGCCCCGGTCTACGGGGATCACGGGGATCGGGCCGGGGTCGAGCACGTGCTCGGGCTTGCCGTTCAGGCCCAGGGTAAATACGGGGGGATGCTCCACCAGCCAGAGTTCGTCGGCGGTGGTCTCGTCGCGAGTATCGGTGAAGGCCTGCATGCGACGCCAGACGGGGTCGTAGTCGCTGAGGCCGAGTTGCTTGAGGATGATGTCGGGCACGGGAGGGGCGATTCAGAATTCAAAATTCAAGATTCAAAATTCAAAGGAAGACCTCCGCGCCACCTATGCAGGCACTTGCAGCCTTCCCTTTGAATGTTGAATCTTGAATTTTGAATTCTCCGCTCAAAGCACCATGGTCACCAGCTCGCAGGCGGTCAGCTCCCGGTACAGGGCGTCCAGCTGCACCTGGCTGTGGGCTTCCACCACCACGGTGATGGCCAGGTAGCGGCCGCCGCTGGAGGCCCGCTGGGTGTAGGCCTCTTCGGGGGTGCCCGGCACGTGGCGCTCGACGATGCGGGCCACCTGGGCATGAAACTCCGGCACCGCGGCCCCCATGACCTTCAGAGGGAAGCGGCAGGGGAATTCCATCAGGGTTTCGTCAGCCATGCTCGCCGGTCCGAAGCTTGCGCTTGTAGTCCTGGTACAGGTCGAACATGCGCCGCCACACGGGGCCGGGTCGCCCCTCACCCACGGCGCGCTCGTCCAGGCGGGCCACGGGCAGGATCTCCTTGGTGGAACTGGTCAGCCAGATCTCCTCGGCGTCGCGCAGGCTGGCCTCGGGGATGGCGCTTTCCATCACCGGCAGGCCGTGCTGCTGGGCCAGTTCCACCACCAGGTCGCGGGTGATGCCGGGCAGCAGGCTGGTGTCCTTGGGCGGGGTGACGATCACCCCGTCGGCCACCACGAACAGGTTGCTGGCCGCGCCCTCGGTGGCGAAGCCGCCGCGCACCAGGATGGCCTCGGCGGCACCGGCCTCCACCGCCTGCTGGCGGGCGAGGATGTTGGCCAGCAGGGTGATGGCCTTGATGTCACAGCGGTTCCAGCGGGTGTCGGGCACGGTGACCGCCGACACGCCCTGCTCGAACAGGGCCGGGTCCGGGGCCTTGATGGGGCTGACCATGGCGAACACGGTGGGCGGCACGTCGGGCGGGAAGGCATGGTCCCGACGGGCCACGCCCCGGGTTACCTGCAGATACACGGAACGGTCGTCGCCGGGATTGCGCGCCACCAGGTCTTCCAGCATGCGCGCCCAGCCGGCGCGGTCCAGGGGCGGGTCGATGCGTACCGCCGACAGGCTGCGCTCCAGGCGGTCCAGGTGCTGCTCCAGGCGGAACAGGCGGCCGCCGAACACGGGCACCACCTCGTAGACCCCGTCGCCGAACAGGAAGCCGCGGTCCAGCACCGAGATCTTCGCCTCGGATTCAGGGAGAAATTCGCCGTTGAGATAGACAGTCATGTGAACCAGTGGCTAGTGGCTAGTGGCTAGTGGCAAGGAGGACGGGACGAACCCGCCGCTCCTGGTTGCCGATCAGAACATCTGCAGCACGGAATCCAGCAGGCGGCGGAAGATGCCGCCGGTCTCGACGGATTCCAGGGCCACCAGGGGGCGGCGGCTCAGGATCTCGCCGTCCAGGATCAGCTGCACCTCGCCGTAGACCTCGCCGG
Source organism: Thioalkalivibrio sulfidiphilus (assembly GCF_000377945.1). Classification (GTDB taxonomy): domain Bacteria; phylum Pseudomonadota; class Gammaproteobacteria; order Ectothiorhodospirales; family Ectothiorhodospiraceae; genus Thioalkalivibrio_A; species Thioalkalivibrio_A sulfidiphilus_A. The sequence goes on along the minus strand of NZ_KB898928.1, from coordinate 33,226 downwards.
CCTGCACCGGGGCCTCGAGGCTCGCGTCCAGCTCCATCTGCGCCTGCATGTCGCGGTAGCGGCCACGGGGCACGGTGACGTACAGGTCCTCGCGCAGGCCCATGGGCACCCGGTCGGTGGCGCCCTTCCACACCCGCGCGTCGGTCAGCGCGGTGCCGGCCTCGTAGAGGCGGTGGGTCTCGAACTGGCGGAAGCCCCAGCTGTACAGGGCCTGGGACTCGTTGGCGCGCTTGATGCCGCCCTGCTGATGGCTGGGGGCGTCGATACCCATCACCACGGCCACCAGGCGCATGCCCTCCTGCTCGCGGGAAGACACCAGGTTGTAGCCCGAGGCACGGGTCCAGCCGGTCTTCAGGCCGTCCACCTGGCTGTCCCGCCACAGCAGCAGGTTGCGGTTGGACTGGGTGATGCCATTGAAGGTGAAGTTGCGCTCGGAGTAGTAGCCGTAGTGCTGGGGGAAATCCCGGATCAGGGCACTGGCCAGCAGGGCCATGTCCCGGGCGGAGGTGTACTGGGCCTCCTCGGTGGGCAGGCCGTGGGAATTGGTGAAATGGGTATTGACCATGCCCAGGACCCGGGCCTGGGCGTTCATCAGGTCCACGAAGGCCCCCTCGGTGCCAGCCACGTGCTCGGCCAGGGCGACGCTGGCGTCGTTGCCGGACTGGATGATCAGGCCGCGCAACAGGTCCTGCAGCCGCACCCGGTTGTTGACCTCGATGAACATGCGCGAGGCGCCCTGCATGCCGGTGCGCCAGGCGCGCTCGCTGATGCGCACCTCGTCGTCCAGGGAGATGGTGCCGCGCTCGAGTTCCTGGAATACCAGGTAGGCGGTCATGAGCTTGGTCAGGCTGGCGGGTTCGACCCGCTCGTCGGCGGCGCGCTCGGCCAGCACCATGCCGCTCAGGTGATCCATGATCAGGTAGTTGCGCGACTCCAGATCCGAGGGCGGCGGCACGCGCACGGTGGACTGGGCCAGGGCCTGGCCCAGGGGGGCGATCAGGAGGAGGCAGATGAGGCTGAGGAGAATGCGCTGAATCATGGTATCGGGTCGGACTCTCGGGTTCAGACAGGGTTCACTTGGGGAGAAGAGGCTGCATCGACGGGGCCATGCACCGGCCCCGTACACTACCACAGCCGTTCCCGCCGGGAACGGGACGGCGGTCAATCCACGACGATGCGGTAGTCGGGGAAGCCGATGCGTTCCAGGTCCCGGGCGGCGCTGTCGGCGAGATCCACGCTGGCCAGGGGGCCGATGCGCACCCGGTAGACGGACAGATCGGGCGCCTCGTGGATCGCCACCCGGCCCAGGTTGTGGCCATTGAGCCGGGCGAGCAGCTGCTCGGCATTGTGGCGGCTGCTGAATGCACCCACCTGCACGTAGACCGACGGCGCGCCGCCGGTGTTCCCGGCCAGGGGCGCGGGCTGGGTCTGGGCCATCTGGGTGCCCGGCGCGCGCGGATCGATGGCGCGTACCTCCACCAGTGCCGTGCCCTGCTCCAGCATGCCCAGGCGATAGGCCGCGGCGTAGGAGAGGTCGATGATGCGGCCCCGGGCAAACGGGCCCCGGTCATTGACCCGCACCACCACGGAACGGCGGTTCTCCAGGTTGGTGACCTGCACGTAGGTGGGCAGGGGCAGGCGGGTGTGGGCGGCGGTCATGGCGAACATGTCGTAGGGTTCGCCGCTGGAGGTGCGCCGGCCGTGGAACTTGGTGCCGTACCAGGAGGCCACGCCCCGCTCCACGTAGCCATCGGCGGAATCCATGACGCGGTAGGTCACGCCGAACACCTCGTAGGTGGCGGGGTTGCCGTAGCGGCTGCGCGGCTCCACACGGGGCACCGCGTCGGGGATGCTGGAGAGGTCCGCGGGACGATGACGGGGGGCACCGTCCTGTACATGCGCCGGTGCCGGCCCGGCCGTGGACGAGGCCGGTTTCTTTGACCCGGGGCTGCCACAGGCGGCCAGCGTCAGGGCAGCGAGGGCCAGCAGCGCCGCCCTGAGCAGAACAGCCGCATTCATCTTTGCACGCCTCACGCCTGACGCCTCACGCTTCACGCATCACCTCAATTGGTCATGGACCGGCTGATCTCTTGCGCCAGCAGGTGAACCGCCTTGGCGTACAGAGGGCTGCGGTTGTAGCGGGTGATCACGTAGAAGTTGGGATAGCCCAGCCAGACCTCGATGCCGTTTTCCGTCTCCAGCTCGATGATGGAGAAACGCCCGTCCTCGGGCACGGGCTCCCGGGGCGTCACCCCGTGCCGGGCCAGGTCCTCCAGGCTGTGGCGGGCCTGGAAGCCGCCGCCCATGAGCGCCCGGTAGGCCTCGCCCTGCGCCTCGGCGCGGGCCACCACCGGCTCGCCCTGGGCCCAGCCGTGGCGGCGGAAATAGTTGGCCACGCTGCCGATGGCGTCGGGCCAGGAACCGATCAGGTCGCGGCGTCCGTCGCCGCTGAAGTCCACCGCGTATTCCCGGTAGCTGGAGGAGATGAACTGGCCGCGACCCATGGCGCCGGCGTAGGAGCCGCGGGTGTCGCGCAGGTCCAGGCCCTCTTCCCGGGCCAGGCGCAGAAAGTGTCCCAGCTCGGAGCGGAAGAAGCGGGAGCGGGGCGGATAGTCGAAGCCCAGGGTGACCAGGGCATCCAACACCCGGAAGCCGCCCTGGTTGCGGCCGTAGAAGGTCTCCACGCCGATGATCGCCACCACTACCGCCGCTTCCACGCCGAACTCCCGCTCGGCGCGCGCCAGCAGCTCGTCGTGCTCGCGCCAGAAACGCTCGCCCTCGCGGATGCGCTGCTCGGTGAGGAAGATGGGGTGATAGCGGTACCAGGGCCGCGCCTCGGCGGGGGCCGAGATCAGGTCCAGCACCCGCTGCTGGGGCTCCACGCCCCGGAACAGGGCCTCCAGTTCGCGGCGCTCGAAGCCCTCGGCCACCATCTCGTCGATGAACTGCTGCACCGCCTCGCGCTCCAGGTAGGGCGGATCACCGGCCACGAAGGCCGGCTGCGCCCATGCCACGCCGGACAGCGCGAGGCACAGCAACAGGGTGGTCAGGAAACGGAACACGGGGCGGTCTAGGGGAAGAAGACTCATCGGGCCAGCAGCCTCCGATGGGAGTGAATGGACATGAGGATACCGAATGCCGCCAGCAGGGTCACCATGGAGCTGCCGCCGTAACTGACCAGCGGCAGGGGCACGCCCACCACCGGCAGCAGGCCGCTGACCATGCCCACGTTGACGAACAGGTAGACGAAGAAGGTCAGGCTGAGGGAACCGCCCAGCAGCCGCGCGTAGGCGTCCTGGGCCTTCACGGAGATGTACAGACCACGCAGGATGACCAGCAGGTACAGACTCAGCAGCAGCAGCCCGCCGAGCAGGCCGAACTCCTCCGCATACACCGCGAAGATGAAGTCCGTGGAGCGTTCCGGCAGGAACTCCAGCTGGGACTGGGTGCCGTTGAGCCAGCCCTTGCCATACAGCCCGCCGGAGCCGATGGCGATCTTGGACTGGATGATGTGATAACCGGCGCCCAGGGGGTCGCTTTCCGGATTGAGCAGGGTCAGCACCCGCTGGCGCTGGTAGGGGCGCATGAAATGCCACAGCACCGGCAGCGCCACCAGGGCCAGCGCGCCCAGGGCGAAGATGATGCGCCAGCGGATGCCGGCCAGGAACACCACCAGCAGGCCGGCGGCGCCCACCAGCAGCGCCGTGCCCAGGTCCGGCTGGCGCGCGATGAGCACCATGGGGATGAGCGCCAGCAGGCCCGCTGCCACCACCTCCAGGAAACGCGGCGGCAGGGGCCGGTCGGCCAGGTACCAGGCCACCATCATGGGCACGGCGATCTTCATCAGTTCCGAGGGCTGGAAGCGCACGAAGCCCAGGTCGAGCCAGCGCTGCGCGCCCTTGCCCATCTCGCCCATGACCAGCACCACCGCCAGCAGGCCGATGCCCAGCGCGTAGATCCACGGGCTCCAGCGCTTGAGGTTGTCGGCGGGGATCTGGGCCATGACCAGCAGGGCCGTGAAGGCGATCCCGAGGCGCAGCAGCTGACGGTTGAGCATGGTCATGCTCTCGCCGGTGGCGCTGTACAGGGCCACCAGTCCGACACCGGCGAGCAGCAGCAGGCCGGTGAACAGCACCATGTCCAGGTGCAGGGCCCGAACCAGGGTACGCATCAGCGATCCTCCCGCAGCAGGTAGTAGTCGATCACCTCGCGGGCGATGGGCGCGGCCACACGCCCGCCGCTGCCGCCGTGCTCGGAGATCACGGCCACCGCGATGCGCGGCGCCTCCGCCGGTGCGTAGCCGATGAACAGGGCGTGGTCGCGCAGGTGCTTGGCCAGCCCCTCCTCGTCGTATTCCTCGTCCTCAGCCAGACCGAACACCTGGGCGGTGCCGGTCTTGCCGGCCAGGGTGTAGCCGCGGATGAAGCGTCCGGTGGACCAGTAGGCGGTGCCGTTGCTGCGGTGCACGGAATTGATCATGGGCTGGATAATCTGGTCCCAGTGTTCCGGGCGGGAGACCTGCACCGGGGTCAGCCACTCGGTTTCATGCAGGCGCAGGTCGCCGCTCACCGGGTCGATGATGCCGCGCAGCAGGTGCGGACGCACCCGCTCGCCCCGGGTGGCGATGGTGCTGGTCATGGAAGCCATCTGCAGCGGCGTGGCCAGCATGTAGCCCTGGCCGATGGAGGTGATCACCGTCTCGCCCGGGAACCAGGGCATGTTCTGGGTGGCGCGCTTCCATTCCCGGCTGGGAAGCAGGCCCGGCCGCTCGCCGGTGGTATCCAGCCCCGTCACCTGCCCCAGGCCGAACTGGCCCAGGAAGGGCGACATGCGGTCGATCCCCATGCGCACCCCCAGGTCGTAGAAGTACACGTCCGAGGACTGGGCGATGGCCTTGTCCAGGTTCACCAGCCCGTGTCCCTCCCGGCGCCAGTCGCGGTAGCGACGATCGTCGTTGGGCAGCTGGAAGTAGCCCCGGGCGAACATGGTGCGTGCCGCCGTGGTCACGCCGGCCTCCAGCCCCGCCAGGCCGACGATGGGCTTGATGGTGGAGCCGGGCGGGTACTGGCCCGACAGGGCGCGGTTGAACAGAGGCTGGTAGCGGTCGTTGCGCAGCTCGTTGAACACGCTGGCGGGGATGCCATGCACGAACAGGTTGGGGTCGAAGCTCGGCTTGCTCACCAGGGCCAGCACCTCGCCGGTGTTGGGGTCCATGGCCACCACCGCGCCGTTGCGCCCCTCCAGGGCCCGGCGCGCGGCGGCCTGCAGGCCCACGTCCAGGCTCAGCACCAGGTCCCGCCCCGGCACCGGGGCCTCGCGCTCCAGCACCCGCAACACCCGGCCCTGGGCGTTGACCTCGACCTTCTGGTAACCCACCTGGCCGTGCAGCACGTCCTCGTAGAAGCGCTCCACGCCGATCTTGCCGATGTGGGTGGTGCCGCTGTAGTTGCGCCGGTCGATGCGCGCCAGCTCGCGCTCGTCGATGCGTCCTACGTAACCCACCACGTGGGCCATCTCCTCGCCCAGGGGATAGTGCCGGGCCAGACGCGCCTGGATGTCCACGCCGGGGAACAGGTGCCGGTTGATGGCGAAGATCGCCACCTCCTCGTCACTCATGTTGAGCTTCACCGGCACCGCCTGGAAGGGACGCTTGCCGCGTAGCTCGCGGCGGAAGCGGGTGATTTCCGCCTCCTCCAGGGACAGCAGGTCCGTGAGGCGGGCCAGGGTGTCCTCCAGGTCACGGACCTGTTCCGGGGTGATCTCCAGCTGGTAGGAGGGACGGTTCTCGGCCAGCACCACGCCGTTGCGGTCGTAGATCAGGCCGCGGGGCGGGGGCACCGCCTCCAGACGCACGCGGTTGTTCTGGGACAGCGTGGTGAAGTGGGAATAGTTGACCACCTGCAGGAAGGTGAGCCGTGTGGCCAGGATGCCGACCAGGATCAGCACCACCAGCACCATGATCACGGCACGGACAAAGAACAGGCGCTGCTCCTGCTGGTGGTTCTTGATCGCCTGTCGGACAGCCATTGGGTGCTATAAAAACAAGTGGCAAGTGGCAAGTGGCAAGGGAAAACCATCACGATGTTCCTTCATGTCAGAGGGTGGTTTCCCTTGTTCCTTGCCACTTGAGACTTGCCACTTGCCACTGGCATCAGACCTTGCTCTTCTGGAAGCGTTTCTGGCAAGCGACGAGTTCCGCCTTGGCCTCTTCGACACCGACCCACTCGTCAATCTTGACCCACTTGTTGGGCTCTAGTTCCTTGTAGTGCCCGAAGAAGTGACCGATCTGAGCGAGGAGCGACTGAGGCAGGTCACTGGGGCTCTGGACATGGTCGTAGGAGGAGTGCAGGTCATTGACGGGCACCGCCATGATCTTGGAATCCGGACCTTTCTCGTCGGTCATCCTGAGCATGCCCACGGGGCGGCAGCGGATCACCGAGCCACTCATGACCGGCACCGGGGTCAGCACCAGGACATCCACGGGATCGCCGTCCTCGGAGAGGGTGTGGGGTACGAAGCCGTAGTTGCAGGGATAGAACATGGCCACGTTCAGGAAACGGTCCACGAGCAGCGCACCGCTCTCATAGTCCACTTCGTACTTCACCGGCGCACCATGGGCCGGGATCTCGACGATCACGTTGATGTCGTTGGGCAGGTCTTTGCCTGCCGAAATCTTGTCCAGGTTCATATGCCTCGATTCCTGAGAATTCGGTGTGGAGCGCGCATTATACCGGCTCCGCGGCCCGCCGACAGCGGGCCGTCGCTCTCTTGCGCGGCACCGGCCGAGGAGGTATAAGTCAGGCCCAAACACTTCCAATAAACCTCGCCTGCCGGGCTGTGGCGCCTGCGGGCGAACAGTGAGGGGGAGACGCCATGCGCATCGTGCTTCTGGGAGCGCCGGGATCCGGCAAGGGAACGCAAGCCAAACACATGGTGGAGCGCTACAGGGTGCCCCAGATCTCCACCGGAGACCTGCTGCGCAGTGCCGTCACCGCCGGTACCCCCCTGGGCCAGCAGGCCAAGGCCGCCATGGATGCCGGCCAGCTGGTGCCCGACGAGATCGTCCTGGGCATGATCCGCGAACGCCTGTCCATGCCCGACGCCGACGCCGGTTTCATCCTTGACGGTTTCCCCCGCAACATCAGCCAGGCCGAAGCCCTGGACCGCATGCTGGAAGAGATGGGCCGCCCCCTGGACGGCACCCTGCTGATCGACGTGGACTTCGACCTGCTCATGCAGCGCCTCAGCGGCCGGCTGACCTGCGAATCCTGCGGCGCCGTGTTCAACCGCTACACCAAGCCCCCGCGCCACGACACCGTCTGTGACATGTGCGGCGGCAACCTGCATCACCGCGCCGACGACAACGAAGAGACCATCAGCAACCGCCTGCGCGTCTACGAGGCGCAGACCAAGCCCCTGGTGAACTACTACAAGAGCCGGGGTGTGCTGGAGACCATCGACGGGGAAGGCGAGATCACCGATATCTTCCAGGCCGTCACCCGCGGCGCCGAAAAACTGGTCAAGGCCGCCAGCGAGCGGCCGGTGGAAGCAGCCCCCGCCAAGCCCGCCGCCAAACCCGCGCCCAAGCGCAAGGTCAGCGCCGTCAAGCAGGCCGCGGAGGCCGTGAAGGCCAAGAAGGCCGCTGCCGGCGAGAAGAAGGCTGCGCCCAAGGCCGCCCCCAAGAAGGCAGCTGCGCCGAAGAGCGCAGAAAAGGCTGCGCCCAAGAAGACGGCCGCCAAGAAGGCCGTGAAAAAGGCTGCACCCAAGAAGGCCACCACCAAGAAGGCGGTGAAAAAGGCCGCGCCCAAGAAGGCCGTCACCAAGAAGACCGTGAAAAAGGCCGC
>NZ_KB898928.1:0-25282 GCF_000377945.1 Thioalkalivibrio sulfidiphilus | reverse complement strand
CCCAAGAAGGCCGTCACCAAGAAGACCGTGAAAAAGGCCGCGCCCAAGAAGGCCGTCACCAAGAAGACGGTGAAAAAGGCCGCGCCCAAGAAGACCGCCACCAAGAAGAAGTCCCGTCGCTGAGCCCCTGCCCGGCGCGGTCACCTGCCGAAAACGGCAGGCTCATCCGGCACGGCCCCTACCCGGGGCCGTTGTCTTTTTCGCGGGATGGCTGTGCGGCATGGCCGCAGCCAGTCCAGCCCGAAAGCGACCAGTTAGCGTGGACCTGCTGAAACGGACATTGTTGACCCTGGCACTGGCGGCGGCTTCGACCCCCGCCCTGGCCGAAGACTTCGATCCCTGGGCCCTGTGCCGCCCGGCGGAGCAGGCGCCGTTCAGCCCGCTGGTGCCTGCCGGCAACACCCGCATCCACCTGTTCTCCGACGAGGCCCTGATCGACCGGCTGGGCATTTCCATCTTCCGGGGCAACGCGGAGCTGTCCCGGGATGGCCGCACCCTGAGCGCGGACGAATTGCGTTTCAGCGAGGCGGAGGGGCTGGCCGAGGCGGAGGGCGGGGTGCGTTTCGAGGACAGCCAGTTCCGCCTGGAAAGCCCGCGCGGCTACCTGCTGCTGAACACGGACCAGGGCCGGTTCGAGGACGCCCGCTACTTCTACGCCCCCATGCACGCCCGGGGCGCGGCCAGCCGGGTGGAGCGCGTGGACGCCGAGCGTTTCCGCCTGAGCAACGCCAGCTACACCACCTGCGACGAGGGCAAGGATGACTGGATCCTGCGCGCCAGCCGGGTGGATCTGGACCGGGAGAGCGGCGAGGGACGCGCCCGCAACGTGCTGCTGCGCTTCAAGGGCGCGCCGCTGTTCTACACCCCGTACATCAGCTTTCCCATCGACGACCGGCGCAAATCCGGCTTCCTGTACCCGAGCATCGGCAACTCCGATGCCTCGGGCCTGGACCTGTCGGTCCCCTATTACTGGAATATCGCCCCGCACCGGGATGCGACCCTGACCCCGCGCATCCTGGGAGACCGGGGGGTGCTGATGGGCACCGAGTTCCGCTACCTCAATCCCCGCAGCCGGGGCGAACTGAACCTGGAATACCTGGATGATCGGGACTACGGCGAGGAGCGGGGCTCCCTGACCCTGCGCCATGAGGCCGACCCACTGCCCCGCACACGCCTGGACGTGCACATCAACCAGGTCTCCGATGCCGACTATCTCACGGATCTGGGTGACTCCCTGGCGGTGGCCAGCACCACCCACCTGGAGAACCGCGCCGACCTGCGTTACACGGGCGACGGCTGGAATCTGCTCACCCGCTTCCAGGGCTATCAGACCGTGGACCCGGCCATCCCTGCCACCGGGCGCCCCTACCAACGCCTGCCTCAGGTGTTGTTCACCACGGCCCCGCCCACCACCCCCCGCCTGCTGGAGGGCAGCCTGCGGGCGGAGTGGGTGGCCTTCGAGCGCCAGGACACCCTCACCGGCCAGCGCCTGGACCTGATGCCCGGGGTGAAGATGCCCCTGCGCCAGCCCTGGGGCTTCCTCACTCCGGGCGTGAAGTACCGCTACACCAGCTATCAGCTGGAGAATGCCGCGCCGGGCACGGACACCCGGCCCGACCGCAGCGTGCCCATCGTCAGCGTGGACAGCGGCCTGTTCTTCGACCGCCCCCTGGCGGACGGCGGCCTGCAGACCCTGGAGCCGCGCGCCTACTACCTCTACGTACCCTACCGGGACCAGGACGAGCTGCCCCTGTTCGACACCGGGCGCATGGACTTCAGCTTCGACCAGCTGTTCCGTGATCACCGCTTCACCGGCGCAGACCGGGTGGGCGATGCCAACCAGCTGACCCTGGCCCTGACCTCCCGGCGCCTGGACCCGGCCAGCGGCGAGGAGCGCTACCGGGCGAGCCTCGGCCAGATCTTCTACTTCGACGACCGGCGGGTGACCTTGGCCCCTGCACCGGCCACCGAGGACCGCTCCAGCCTGGTGGCGGAGGCGGCCCTGCGTCTGGCCCGGGAATGGTCGGCCCGGGGCGCCATCCAGTGGGACCCCCACGGGGAACAAACCGAGCTGGCCACGGCCCAATTGCAGTACCGGGGCCCGGGCCGGCGCATCGCCAACCTGGGCTACCGCCTGCGCGAGGACCCCCTGCGCCCGGATCTGGAGATCGAGCAGGTGGACCTGTCCGCCGCCTGGCCGGTCTCGGCCCGCTGGGATCTGGTAGGCCGCTACAACTACAGCCTGCGGGACGAGCGCGATCTGGAGGTGCTGGCGGGCCTCGAATACGAGAGCTGCTGCTGGCGGGCCCGCCTGGTGGCGCGGCGTTATCTGACGGCGGGTGAGGCGCGGGAGTACAATAACGCCATTTATTTCCAGCTGATCCTCAAGGGACTGGCCGGCCTGGGCAAAGGCCTAGACGAGTTCTTGGGGGAAAGCATTCGGGGTTACGAGACCTATGATTGAGATTCGCAACACACTGTTCGCCCTGCCGGCACTGTTCCTTGCCATACTGCTGGCCTGGCCTGTCCAGGGCCTGGCGCAGCGGCTTGACGACACCCCCGTGGACCACATCGTGGCCCTGGTGGAAGATGACGTGATCATGCACAGCGAGTTGCACAACCGGCTCGACACGGTGCGCCAGCAGATCCTGAGCCGCGGCGGACGGCTGCCGCCGGATGACGTGCTCATCCCACAGGTGCTTGAACGCCTGATCCTCGAACGCCTGCAACTGCAGCAGGCCACCCGCGCCGGCATCCGCATCGACGACATCACCCTCAACCAGACCATGGAGCGCATCGCCCGGGAAAACCGCATGAGCCTGCCGGAGTTCCGCGACCGGCTGGTGGCGGACGGCATCGACTTCCAGGTTTTCCGCGAACAGATCCGCGACGAGATGACCATCGGCCAGCTGCGCCGCCGCCAGGTGGAAAACCGCATCCAGGTGAGCGAGCAGGAGATCGACGACCTGATCGCCAGCGAGTCCGGCGCCATCGACCGGGACGTGGAATACCGGCTGAGCCACATTCTGGTGCCCCTGCCCGAGGGCGCCAATGCCGCCGACATCCAGGCCGCCCGGGAGCGCGCCGAGGCCATCCGCAAGCGCGCCGTCGCCGGGGAGAACTTCTCCGAACTGGCCCTGAGCGAGTCCGCCGGCCAGCAGGCCCTGGAAGGCGGCGACCTGGGCTGGCGCGCTGCCGCCCAGGTGCCCACCCTGTTCGCCCGCAACGTGGTGCTGATGCGCGAGGGCGAGGTGAGCGAGCTGATCCGCTCCCCCTCCGGTTTCCACCTGATCAAGCTCCAGGAGCGCCGCGGCGGCGAGCGGGCGCAGATCACCCAGACCCACGCCCGGCACATTCTCATCCAGCCCACCGCCATCCTGAGCCAGGAAGCCGCCCGTGAGCGGATCACCGGCCTGCGCAACCGCATCCTCATGGGTGACGATTTCGGCGACATGGCCCGCGCCCACTCCGACGACCGGGGCAGCGCCATGCGCGGCGGCGACCTGGGCTGGACCGATCCCGGCGACCTGGTGCCCCAGTTCGAGGAGGTCATGAACGCCCTACCCCCCAACACTGTGAGCGAGCCCTTCCTGAGCCCCTTCGGCTGGCACATCGTGGAGGTGCTGGACCGCCGCACCTACGACAGCTCCCGCCAGCTGATGCGTGCCCAGGCCCGGGAGATCATCCGCGAACGCAAGCGCGAGGAAGAAACCGAGCTCTGGCTGCGCCGCCTGCGCGACGAGGCCTACGTGGAATTACGCCTGCAGACCCGCGTGAGCGGGCTGTAAAGGCATTTTCTCTCGCGGAGGCGCAGAGGCGCGGGGAAAAGACTTTATTCAGAATTTTTTCTCCGTGTCCCCGTGGCTCCGTGAGAGGATGGGTTTTATTGCTGAACATAAAGCCTGTCCTCTCACGGAGCCACAGAGTCACAGGGAAATCCAAATCATTGTTAATGCACTTCTCCGCGTCCCTGCGCCTCTGCGAGAGAACAATGCCTTCTGACCCAACCCGCCCCAGGATGACCACCACCCCACGCATCGCCATCACCCCCGGTGAACCCGCCGGCATCGGTCCCGACCTGGTGGTTGCGGTCGCCCGGGTGCCGTGCGCGGCCCAGCGGGTGGTGCTGTCGGACCCGGCGTTGCTGCGCGAGCGCGCGCGCCTGCTCGGCCTGCCGCTGGAGATCCGCCCCTTCGATCCGCAGACCCCGGCCGCCCCCGACCCGGCGGGCTGCCTCACGGTCATGGCCCATGACCTGAATGCCCCGGTGCGGCCTGGGCATCTGGACACGGCCAACGCCCGCCACGTGCTGGCCACCCTGGAGAGCGCCGTGGCCGGCTGCCTGGATGGGCGCTTCGACGCCCTGGTCACCGGGCCGGTGCACAAGGGCATCATCAACGACGCCGGCATCCCGTTCACCGGCCACACCGAGTTCCTGGCCGAGCGCAGCGGCGCGCCCACCCCGGTGATGCTGCTCGCGGCCGGCGAACTGCGCGTGGCCCTGGCCACCACCCACCTGCCCCTGCGGGCCGTGGCCGATGCCATCACCCCGGCGGGCCTGGAACACGTGCTGCGGGTGCTCAACCAGGACCTGAAAACAAAATTCGCGATCTCCGAACCGAGAATCTTGGTCTGTGGTCTAAATCCCCATGCCGGCGAAGGGGGCCACCTGGGCCGGGAAGAGATCGAGGTCATCGGCCCGGTGCTGGAGCGCCTGCGCACGCAAGGCCTGCACCTGATCGGACCCCTGCCCGCCGATACCCTGTTCACACCCCGGCACCTGGAACACGCGGATGCCATCCTGGCCATGTACCATGATCAGGGCCTGCCGGTGCTCAAGCACGCGGGCTTCGGCCGCGCCGTGAACATCACCCTGGGCCTGCCCCTGATCCGCACCTCCGTGGACCACGGCACCGCCCTGGATCTGGCGGGCAGCGGCCGGGCCGAGGCCGGCAGCTTCATGGAGGCCGAGCGCCTGGCCATTGAGATGGCCCGCTCGGCCCGAGGTCTTTGAACAACCATCCAACACACTCAAGGAGACGACCATGATCCACACCCCGATCCGCACCGGCGCCATCCTCACCGGCGCCCTGGCCATCACCCTGGGCCTCGGCGCCTGCACCTTCGTGCCCGTGACCACCGAGGGCCAGCACGTGCGCGTGGCCACCGCCTCGGATGTGCGCAACTGCCAGCGCCTGGGGTCCACCACCGTGACCATCACCGAGAAGGTGGGCTTCGTGCGTCGTCCCCCGGAGAAACTCGCCCAGGAGGCCGAGGCCACCGCCCGCAATGCCGCCGCCAAGGACTGGAACGGCAACACCATCGTGCCCATGGGTCCGCTGCAGGACGGCCGCCAGGTATTCGACGTCTACCGCTGCTGATCCCCCTTGAGCGAGTCGCACATCCCCCGCAAGCGCTTCGGGCAGCACTTCCTGCACGATGCGGCCATCATCGAACGCATGGTGGCCGCCATCGCCCCCCGGCCGGGGGAGACCCTGGTGGAGATCGGCCCCGGCCTCGGGGCCCTGACCGCACCCCTGCTGGAACGCTGCCGGGTGCTGCACGTGGTGGAGCTGGACCGTGACGTGATCCCGCCCCTGGTGGAACGCTGCCAGGGGCTAGCCCGCATATCTCACCACCCTTCTACTGCGGCCGCCGATCTGCTCGCTGTGACGGGGCGTGCTCACTTCAGCCGGCTTGACGTAGTGTCGGCTACGCCGGCGCCGTCTTCCGCTCCGCGCGCCCCGTCACAGCGGCATCTCGACGCCCTCGCGACGAACGGTGGTGAAATATGCGGGCTTGGTGAACTCGTGGTGCACCAGACGGACGCCCTGCGCTTCGATTTCACCGCACTGGCCCCCGAGGGCGGGCAGCTGCGGGTGGTGGGCAACCTGCCCTACAACATCTCCACGCCGCTGATCTTCCACCTGCTGAAAAGCGCGCCGCGCATCCGGGACATGCATTTCCTGCTGCAGAAGGAGGTGGTGGACCGGCTCGCCGCCGCCCCCAACACCCGGGATTACGGCCGCCTGAGCATCATGACCCAGTACCGCTGCCGGGCCGAGGCCCTGTTCCGGGTCGGTCCCGGCGCCTTCCGCCCGCCGCCGAAGGTGGACTCCGCCTACGTGCGCCTGACCCCCTGGGAGACCCTGCCCCACCCGGCCGCCGACGAGGCCCTGTTCGCCAGCCTGGTCAACCAGGCCTTCACCCAGCGGCGCAAGACCCTGCGCAACGCCGTGCGCGGCATGGCGGATGCCGACACCATCGAGGCCGCCGGCCTGGACCCCGCAGCCCGCCCCGAGACCCTGAGCGTCGCCCAGTTCGTCGCCCTGGCGAACCGCATCCATGCGCACAGGTCTGAACCCGCTCGGGGCGCTGGCCGAGGCCCGGCAGGGGAAGCGATGAATCACCCCCGCGAGCCACAGGTCAGGATCCACGCGGACCCGGAGGAGTTGGCCGCGACCGTGGCCAGCGAGGTCCTGGATCTGGCCGCGCGCTGCATCCGGGCGCACGGCGTGTTCCGCATCGCCCTGGCCGGCGGTCGCACGCCCCGCGCCCTGTACGAACACCTGGCGCAGATCGGCCCCGGGCACGGGGACTGGTCCCACTGGGAGATCTTCTACGGCGACGAGCGCTGTGTCCCCCAGGATGACCTCGACAGCAACCACCGCATGGCCCGTGAGGCCTGGCTCGACCGGGTGCCGATCCCCCCCGAACGCATCCACCCCATGGTCACGGACCCCAACGACCCCGAAGGCGACGCGCGCCGCTACGGCGCAGTCCTGTCCGACCTGCCCCGGCGCGAGGGCATGCCCGTGTTCGACCTGGTGCTGCTGGGCCTGGGCCCGGACGGACACACCGCCTCCCTGTTCCCCGGCACGGACATCCTGGAGGTGACGGATCGGCCGGTGGCGGCCGTCTATGTGCCCCAGAAGGGCAGCTGGCGCATCAGCCTGACCCGCCCGGCGCTGGAGCAGGCCGATGCCCTGTGGTTCCTGGTCACCGGTGCCGACAAGGCCGACACCGTGGCCCGGGTGCTGCATCCGGCCGGCGCCGAGGATGCCGCCCTGCCCGCCGCCCTGCTGGCACCCGCCCGTCCGCCCGTGTGGCACCTGGACCGGGATGCTGCACGGTCCCTGAGCGGTGACGGCGGGGACTGAGGCGACATTGCCCCGATGCTTTCCGGGGGCTCTGAACCCACGACCCGGGACGGTGCAGTACACTACCCGTATGCACGTACTGGCAGCCGACATCGGTGGTACCAAGACCCTGATCGCCCTGGGGCGTCAGGAACGCGGCCGCCTGCACCTGGACACCCCCCAGCGTTTCGAGAGCGCCGCCTTCCCCGACTTCGAGACCCTGGCGCACACCTTCCTCAAGCATGAAGGTGTCGATCCCGCGCGCATCAGCAGCGCCTGCCTGGCCATTGCCGGCCCGGTGGAGGGCGATGCCGTGCGTCAGCAGGCCCGGCTCACCAACCTGCCCTGGCACCTGGACAGCGCCTCCCTGGCCGACACCCTGGGCATCGCCCGCGTGGTGCTGATCAATGATTTTGAAGGCGTGGCCCACAGCGTGGACGACCTGCCCGCCTCCTCGCTCGCCACCCTGCAGGCCGGCGAACCCGATCCCGCCGGCCCGCGCCTGGTGGTGGGCGCCGGCACCGGTCTCGGGGTCTGCGCCGTGTGCGCCAATGGCGCGGGCCTGCTGCCCGGCGAGGGTGGCCATGCCGGCTTCTCACCCACCGATGCGCAGCAGATCCGCCTGTGGCAGTTCGTCACCCGGGAGGAAGGTCGCTGCACCCGTGAACACCTGCTCTCGGGCCGGGGCATCGCCCGCATCGCCGCCTTCCTGCAGACCGAGGGCCACGCGCCCGGCCCCGCCCTGGCCGATGCCATGGCCGAGGGCGATCCCGCCGCCGCCCTGAGCCGTTTCGCCCTGCGCGGCGACGAACCCCTGGCCCGGGAGACCCTGCGCCTGTTCGTGCGCCTCTATGGCGCACAGACCGGCGACCTGGCCCTGGGCGTGCTGCCCACCGGCGGCGTGTATCTCGCCGGCGGCATCGCGCCGCGCATCCTGCCCCTGCTGCAGAACGGCGACTTCATCGCCGCCTTCAGCCGTAAGCCACCCATGAGCCACCTGCTGGCCAGGCTGCCGGTGAAGGTGATCAACGAACCCAATGCCGGGCTGATGGGTGCGGCGCGCTGGGCACTCAACAGTGCAAAGGGTGAATCGGGCAGTGGGAAGTAAATCCCTTTTGAATTTTGAATTTTGAATTTTGAATTATTTGACCAAAGCATAAGACCATGACCGCACAGCACAACCAGGATCACCACATCGAGGTGGACGTAAAGACCACCTACATCCCTGAGCAGTCCGACCCGGACGGTTCCCGCTACGTGTTCGCCTACACCATCACCATCCGCAACGTGGGCCGCGTGCCCGCCAAGCTGCTCACCCGCCACTGGATCATCAACGATTCCAACGGCAAGGTGCAGGAAGTGCGCGGCGAGGGCGTGGTGGGCGAGCAGCCCTACCTGAAACCCGGCGAGGGTTTCCAGTACACCAGCGGCACCATGATCGAGACCCCCGTGGGCACCATGCAGGGCAGCTACCAGATGCGCGCCGACGACGGCGTGGAATTCGACGCCGAGATCCCGGCGTTCATGCTCTCGATCCCACGAACCCTTCATTGAATGCAGTGGCCAGTAGCAAGTCTCAAGTGGCAAGGAAGTTCAATAGATCCTTTGCCTTTCCCTTGCTACTAGCCACTTGCCACTAGCCACTTGTCTCTAAAACACACCTACACCCTCTGGGCCCCCATCTACGACCTGTTCGTGGACCGGGCCCTGCGCGGTCCGCGCCGGCGCAGCCTGGCGCGGCTGGGTGAGGTGGCGGGTCAGGAGATCCTGTTGCCGGGCATCGGCACGGGTCTGGACCTGCCTTATCTGCCTACGGGCGGACGCTACCATGGCATCGACCTGACCCCCGCCATGCTGGCGCGGGCACGCAGCCGCGCCGATCAGCTGGGGATCGAGATCGAACTGCACGAGGGTGATGCCATGGTCCTGCCCTTCGAGGACGACCGGTTCGATGCGGTGGTGCTGCACCTGATCCTCGCTGTCGTGCCTGAGCCCGCGCGCGCCTTCGCCGAGGCCGTTCGCGTCGCGCGCCCCGGTGCACAACTGCTGATCCTGGACAAGTTCCTGCGCCCGGGACAGCGCGCACCCCTGCGGCGCCTGATCAATCCCGTCATCAGCCGCCTCGCCACCCGCACCGACGTGGTGTTCGAGGCGCTGCTTGCGCCGCACCCGAACCTGCGCGTGGTCGAGGACAGTCCGGCACTCGCGGGGGGCTGGTTCAGGCACATACGATTGGTGAAGGACGAAGGGTGAATTGTGAAGTGGGAATAAGCGCTTTCCTTCGCACTTCCCAATTCACCCTTCGTACTTCCATTCGCACTTCCCAATTCACACTTCGCCCTTCACACTTGAGTCATGTCCATCTACGCCGTCGGCGACCTCCAGGGTTGCCTCACTCCGCTCAAGCGCCTGCTGGAGCAAGTGCGCTTCGATCCCGCTGCCGATCAGTTGTGGCTGGTGGGTGATCTGGTCAACCGCGGACCGGAATCCCTGGAGGCCCTGCGCTTCGTGCGCGATCTGGGCGATGCCGCCATCTCCGTGTTGGGCAATCACGACCTGCACCTGCTGGCCATCCACCAAGGTGTGCACAAGGTCCGGCGCAAGGACACAGTGCAGCCCATCCTGGATGCACCCGATCGCGCCGAGCTCATGGACTGGCTGCGTCACCGTCCGCTGCTGCACCACGACCCGCGCATCCAGTGGACACTGCTGCACGCGGGCCTGCCGCCCCAGTGGGATCTGACCACGGCCCGCGCCTGCGCCTCGGAAGTCGAGACCGTGCTGCGCGGCCCGGACCACCCGACGCTGCTGGAACGCATGTACGGCGACGAGCCGGACCAGTGGTCTGAATCACTGCAGGGCTGGGAGCGCCTGCGCTTCATCACCAACTGCTTTACCCGCCTGCGCTACTGCACCGCCGACGGCAGCGTGGACATGGCATACAAGGGCGCCCCGGGCGGTCAGCTGCCACATCTCATGCCCTGGTTCGCCGTGCCCGGACGCAGGAGCGTGGGCACACGCATTGTGTTCGGCCACTGGTCCACGCTGGGACTCTACAAGGGCGATGACGTGCTGTGCCTGGACACCGGCTGCGTGTGGGGGCAACGCATGACGCTGGCGCGGCTGGACAGCAGTGCACTGGAGACGATGCACACCCGCTGCGGGTGAGGCGGGTGTCCCGAATCAGAGCAGCACGGCCTCCAGCGGACGGCGCACGGACCGGGGCATCTCCGGGCCGCGACCGAAGCGGATGACCAGATCGGGTCTCGCCCCCGCGGCACCGACCAGCCCGGCGAACGCCGGTCGCAGCGAGGGCACCTCGACGGGCTGGTTGAGATGTGCCGTGCGCACCCCCAGGGCCGTTGCCTGCAAAGCGAAACGCTCGAACGCGCGTCCCGCCTCCACCCAGTCCTTGAGCTCCCTGACGAAGGCGGGATCGCGTATCTGGGCGGTGTTGCCCTGGATCACGAAGTCGAGCACGTTCTCCATGACCTGACGATCGGTCAGCAGGAGCACGCTGACGCCGGGGCCGGTGCCGGCGGCCTCCAGCAGATTCAGATCAGCGCTGGAAAGCGCGAGCGTCGCATAGCGCACCAGTTCGAGCAGCAATTCCCTGCCCTGCACCGTCTCGCCGCCGCCATGCCGCCAGGTCTGTTCCACATGCCGCTGGTATTGCGTGCGGGCGTTCTGCGCCTTGAGGGCGTAGGCACCCAGGGCGATGCCGGAACCCGCCACCGCCGCCGCGGCGATAAACTGCCTGCTGCTCATCATGGCCGTTTCTCCCAAACCCGTTGAGCCTGCCAGATGGTTTGAACCTAGAAACGGCAGTTGACCGCTCGATTTCCTTCGCCAGGCCCCATGGTCACTGACGATCACGGCTTCGATGACGCTCACCCATCGGGTGAGCCCCGCTACGCACCCGATTGCACGGTTTTCGTGTCGCCTGGCGGCGTTGCGACTCCTCGGAATGGAACGACCATTCCTCGTCGTCGCGCCTTGCCAGACAACACGAAAACCGCACACTCGGGCGCGTTCAACTGCCGTTTCTAGGTTGAAGCATAGATCGGCCTCGCTGGAACCGCGATGGCCGCGGGTCGCCCTCGTGGCAGAGGCGGGTCAACCGTGGATCAGCATGTATCCGGCAATCAGCACCAGCAGGATCGCCACGAACTTCTGGAACAGCTCCCGGGGCATGCGCTCGATGAAGCGCTTGGCCGTCCAGGTCCCCAGCACCATGGCGACGCCCAGCAGCACCGCCAGGGACCAGAAGTCCCGATCCAGGCTGATGAACTGCTGATACACCACGGTCTTGACGCCATGCATGGCCAGGGCGGTCACCGCCTCGCTGGCGATGTAGGCGACCGGGGGCAGGCCGAGTGAAAGGAAGATCGCCGCACCCAGGGGACCCGCGCTGCCCACCAGCCCGGACAGGAATCCGACCACCCCGCCGCCCACCAGCAGCAAGCCGCGCCCGGGCCGCAGCCTAAGCGCGCCGAAAAACTTCAGCCCGACGAACACCAGGATGGCCGCGCCGATGGCCCGGGTGACCAGTTCCTTGGGCAGCTGCACGAACGACAGGGCGCCCAGCACGGAGAGGGGCACGGCCCCGAGCAGAAACCAGCCAACGGGCCTCCAGTGAATCTGCCTGAAGCCGAAGCCGGCGCGGGACAGGTTGCCGATCAGCTGCGCGATGGTGAGCAGGGGCACGGCCTGGACCACGCCGACGGAGGCTACCAGCAGGGGCAGCAGCAGGAGCGCGCCGCCGAAGCCCGCCGCGCCCGAGATGCCCGCCGCGGCGAATGCCGCCAGGAACAGGATCAGGAGATCGGGCATGTCCGCATCATGGTCTGTTGGTTATGCACTGATCTCGGCGAACCGCCCATCCGTCAGGCTGGCGAGATCCCCGGGACTCAACTCGATCTCGAGCCCGCGACGCCCCGCGCTGACAAAGATGCTGGAAAACTGCTGCGCCGAGGCGTCGATGAAGGTCCTCAGGCGCTTCTTCTGCCCCAGCGGACTCACCCCGCCCAGCACGTAGCCGGTCACCCGCTCCACCTCGGTCTTGTCGGCCATGGCGGCCTTCTTGGCGCCTGCGGCACGGGCGATCTGCTTCATGGAAAGCATGGCCGCCACGGGCACCACGCCCACCGCCAGTTCCCGCCCGTCGAGACTCACCACCAGGGTCTTGAACACCCGCTCGGGCGGCAGTCCCAGCTTCTCCGCGGCCTCCAGGCCGTAGGACTCGCTGGCAGGATCGTGGGCGTACTCGTGGACCTTGTGAGCAATACCCGCCTTTTTTGCGACGTTGATCCCTGGAGTCATGTCACCCGCCACCCCAAACAATGGGATGTGCCATGTTCACAGCGTCGCGCTCAGGCGGCAACAAGACGTTCGACCTTCAATTCCTTGCGCCGTTGTTCGGCATGCCAGAGATCGTACTGGGCCTGCTGCTGCATCCAGCTCTCGGCAGAGGTATTGAAGGCGATGGACAGGCGCACGGCCATCTCAGGGCTGATGCCTGCGTGTCCGTTCAGGATGGCGCTGAGCGTCTTGCGGCTCACACCCAGGGCCTTGGCCGCATCCGTCACCGAGATACCGAGGGGTTCCAGGCACAGTTCACGGATGACTTCGCCGGGATGCGGGGGGTTGTACATCTGCATGATTAAACCTCAATGATAATCTTCATAGTCCACGACTTCGGCATCGATGCCATTGAACCTGAAAGTGACGCGCCAGTTGCCGCTGACATTCACCGCCCAGGTTCCCTTGCGCTTGCCTGACAATTCATGGAGCCGCAGCCCTGGCAGGTTCATGTCCTGGGGACTGCTTGCTGCATGGAGTCGGCCGAGGATGAGACGAAGTCTGCGGGCATGACTGGCCTGGATGCCTGCGATCGCGCCTGTGTGGAAAAACCTCTCCAATACCTTGTGCCTGAAGCTCCTGATCATGCCCACATCGTCACCTGTTACGTATCAGGTGTCAATACGCGGCGAGCAAACACCTATGAACATGTGCCGATGGAGGAGAGTCACCCTTCAGTTCTGACCGTCAGGACTCGAGGATTTGACCGTGCCGGGCCTTCCAACATTGCGCAGGGACAAATGCCCTCGCCGGCTGTGCCATCGCTGTGACAGGACATGAGCGACGAAATAGCCCGCAATCGCGGCCGGGATGGCCAGGAGTATTCATGCCGGGTAAACCTCACTGCGGGCGGGAAGGCATGAGACTTAGAGTGAGGCCGGAGGCCATCGGTTTCAAGTGCGGGGGAATTCCATTGAGGATCCACCAACCTAGCCGTCACGCATCGTACAACCATGCTTGATGGCGGGGTCAACGGGGTGGCACCCGGGCCGGGGGCGGAACGGCCAGGACGCCGGCCCCGGCAGGCTCGGCTACAGGGCCAGACTCACCAGGGCCACCGTGGCACCAATGCCCGCGCCGGCCAGCACATCGGTCGGATAGTGCAGGCCCAGCACCAGGCGGGACAGGGCAACCAGCACCGTGAAGGGCACCACCAGGAGCGCCCATTCCGGGTAGTAGGCCAGCAGCACGATGGTGAAACCCACCGCGTGCATGGTGTGGCCGGAGGGGAAGCTGAACTGGTCCAGGGCCGGCACGCTGCGGTGGATCAGGGCATCCCGGTCGCAGGGGCGCGAACGCACCGTGGTGTGCTTCAGCCACTTGTAGATGGGCAGGGCCACTGCGCCCACCACGGCCATGTGCAGGCTGGCCCAGATGGCCTCCCAGCCGTGGATCACGGGCAGGGCGATCATCAGCACGTACCAGAACACGCCATCGCCCAGACGGCTGACCACCGCGAACATTCGTCCCGGGACCGGACGCAGGCTGGCCCGGTTGAACACCAGGCACAGGTTCATTTCCGCTTCACCGATTCGCTGTAACAGACCCATGGGATAGTCCTCCCGCTGCATGCGCCCGGAGCAGTGACTCCAGGGTGTCGTAGATATGGTCCCAGTCCACGCTCAGGGCCCGCTCCCGGGCGGCGGCCCCCAGGGCGCGGATGCGCTCGGGGTCTTCCACCAGGGCGCGGGCGCGGGCCACGAAGCCGTGGGCATCGTCGAGATGCGCCAGGGCCGCTGAGCGGCCGTCGCGCAGGTGTTCCCGGGCGGCGGCATAGTCGTAGGCGACAATGGCCAGGCCGCTGGCCATGGCCTCCAGCACCACGTTGCCGAAGGTCTCGGAGGTGGATGGGAACAGGAACACGTCGCCGCTAGCGTAGTGGCGCGCCAGGTCCTCGCCGGTGCGCATGCCGCAGAACACGAAGTCCGGATGCTGGCGCTTGAGTTCCGCAGCCAGGGGACCGTCGCCTACCAGCACGAAACGGGCGGCGGGGCATTTGCTTTGCAATGCCCGGAAGGCCTCCACGGCGAGACCCAGGTTCTTCTCCGCCGCCAGACGCCCCACGTACAGCACCACCGGCGCGTCGCCCTCCACGCCCCAGTTCTGGCGCAGGTCCGGGTCACGGCGGGCGGGATCGAACAGGCGGGTGTTCACGCCCCGGGCGAGCACCGCGCAGTTGCGAAAGCCCTGTCCGGTGAGCTCGGCGCGCAGGTTCTCCGTGGGCACCAGGGTGCAGTCGGTGCGGTTGTGGAAACGGCGCAGCAGGCCGGCCACGGCGGGTTCGAGAAAGCCCAGCCGGTAGTAGCGGCTGTAGCTGTGGAAGTTGGTATGGAAACCGCTCACCACCGGCACGCCCAGGGAGCGGGCCGCCGCCAGGGCGGAATGACCCAGGGGGCCCTCGGTGGCCAGGTACACCACGTCGGGCGTGGCAGATGTCCAGGCCTTGAGGATCGCGCCGCGGGCGGGCAGGCCGAAGTGCAGGCCCTTGTAGCCGGGGATGGGCAGACCGGGCAGCACCTGTTCGATCAGGCCCGTGATCTCGCCGTTGGGCCTGTCGGCCCGGTGCTGGCGGGGGCGCACCAGATGCACGCTGTGGCCGCGGCCCAGCAGCCCCTGGGTCATGTGGTGCAGGGTGTGGGCCACGCCGTTGATCTCCGGCGGCCAGGTCTCGGTGACGAGCCCTACGCGCATCGCCCCGAACTGTCCTTCCTTGGGAAAGTTCGGGGCCCTATTCATGTGCGCTCCGGGGTGTCGGTGACGGCCTGATTCACCACCACGGCACGCACCGCCTGGTGGGCGGCGTCGGCCAGTTCGCGGCGCTCTCGCCCCTCGGGGTGAATCACCGGCAGGAAGCTCACTTCCACGTCCAGGTGCGGCTCGGCCAGCACCTGGATCACGCTCGACATCAGCACGGCATCGCCATGGTAGGGCGCCGGGCTGGGACGGCCATCCGGGGTGGGCAGGTAGCGGATGGCCACCGGCTGGATCGGGCTGCCCGTGTCCTGGGCCGCCGCCAGCAGGCGGGGATGGAAGCGACGCACGTCGGTGCCATCGGTGGTGGTGGCCTCGGCGAACACGTGCACCCGGCGGCCGCGCTTGAGATCCTCGGCGATGGCCTCGCTGACGGCGTTCGAGGTGTTTGCACCACGACGGATGAACAGGGTGCCGGTGCGCGCTGCGAGCCAGCCGATCATGGGCCAGCGGCGCACCTCGGCCTTGGACAGGAAACCCACCGACTCAAGCCCGCCCAGCACCGGGATGTCCAGCCAGGAGACGTGGTTGGAGACCACCAGCACAGGACCGTCGGCGGGTACGCCCCGGGCGTGCACCCGCACACCCGCGATGCGCGGAATGCGTCCAAGCCACCAGCGCACCGCCCGCTCGAACCGCCCGCGGGGGATATGCCCGTCCCGCTGATGGCCGATGGCCAGGATCGCGGCCATTCCGATGAGCATGTGGGCGAGCAGCAGCATCAGCCTAAACGTGACTCTCAAGGACTTCATGACCGCGTCCCCCTTGGGCCGGCCAGCTGCGGTCCAGGAAGTGACGCTGATAACGGGCGGGGATGTGGTCCATGTTCAGCAGGATGAACACGTCGGCCACCTTGAAATCCGGATCCCAGCAGGCCTCGCCGCAGATACGCGCGCCGATGCGCAGGTAGGCCTTGAGCAGCGGCGGCATGTTGGCGGTGTCGGACACCCGGTCGACCGGCGGCAGGGCGAGGCGTGGCGTGACCCGCAGTTCCGGTGCGCTGAGGTGCTTCTCCCGCAGACGCGCCATGATGGCGTGGGCCTCCGCGCCGCCATCGGCCATGCCGATACTGGCGCAGCCCATCAGGTAATCGAAGCGGTGGATGGCCATGAAGCGCGCCATGCCCGCCCACAGGATGGTGATGGCGCCGCCGGTGCGGTAGTCCGGGTGGATGCAGGTGCGACCGATCTCCATGATGCGACCCGGCAGTGCGCGGATGGCAGTGAGGTCGAATTCGCTCTGGGAGTAGAAGCCACCCGCGGCACCGGCCTGCTGGTCGGTGAGGATGCGCGTGCTGCCCACCACCTGACCCGTGACCGAATCGCGCACCAGCAGGTGATGGCAGAAGGCGTCGTAGTAGTCCCGGTCGAGCCCCTCTTCCGCACCCTCCACCTGCGCGCCCATCTCCTCGGCGAACACCTGGTAGCGCAGCCGCATGGAGGCCTCCACGTCCGCCCGGGTGGCCGCCAGCTCCACGTGCAGGGCATGGGACGGCTCGGATCGGACGATGTCCTGATCGGACAGCGGGGCGGCATGGCGCATGGTGCAGTCTCCGGTACTCACTGTTGCGCATGCTATGACCCTCCTTTGTCAGGGGTGTGACGGGATGGTGACGGATTAATGAACGAAGTGAGAATTGGGAAGTGAGAACTGAAAGGCATTTACTTCGAACTTACCAATTCCCACTTCTCACTTCATTTACGGCAGTTGCCCCTCATACGCCCCCGCCGCCATCTCGTAGTCCTCCGCCTCCCACATCTTCAGCCCGCCGGATAGGCTGCGCACCTTGCCGAAACCCATCTGCTGGAGGGTGTCGGCGGCCATGGCGGAGCGCCCGCCGGTATTGCACAGCACCACGATGGCGCGGTCCTTAGCGGTGTACAGGGCCTCGATGCGGTGGGGGTTGTTGGGATCGGCGGCGCCTTCCAGCATCCCCCGCGGGATCAGCAGGCTGCCGGGGATGTGGGCCTTCTCGTATTCGTAGGGCTCGCGGATGTCCACCAGGAGCAGGTCCTCGCCCTCCTCCAGGGCCTCCTGCAGGTCATCGGCGCTCACCTCCTCGACGCGCTCGCGGGCTTCCTTGATGAAATCACTCAGGCTCTTGGACATGGCTACTCCGGATCGGCTTGAAAGCAAGATGGTGAATGACCGGCATCTTGACCAGTGTCAAATTTGCCGACAGCAAAGCCCGTTATTTTAGGACACCCCAATCCACAAGGACATTTACGCCATGGCCACGGTGCTATACGACGACGGCAACCATCGATGCCTATCCTTCGGCGACCTGGTCACCGGGGAGGGGGTCCAGTCCAACCAGTTCCTGGTGATCCATGGAGAACACGAGGCCCTGATCGATCCCGGCGGCGACCTGACCTTCACCGCCCTGTCCATGGAGATCAGCAAGCACATCCGGCTGCAGGACCTGGACTACCTGGTGGCCTCCCACCAGGACCCGGACATCATCGCCTCCCTGTCCAGCTGGCTGTCGCGCACCAACGCCACGGTGGTCTGCTCCCGCCTCTGGTCGCGCTTCGTGCCGCACCTGATCCCTGGGTACCTGGGCAGCCAGGTGGGCGGCCGCTGCCTGGCACTGCCCGACGGCGGCGGCGACATCCCCATGGGCGATGCGGTGCTGAAAGCGGTGCCCGCCCACTTCCTGCACTCGGTGGGCAACTTCCAGTTCTACGACCCGGTGAGCCGCATCCTGTTCTCCGGTGACATGGGGGCCTCGGTGATCGACGACCCCGCAGGCAGCCCGTTCGTGGAGGACTTTCAGGCCCATATCCCGCACATGGAGGGTTTTCACCGCCGCTACATGGTGTCGCGCAAGATCACCCGCCTGTGGGCCAACATGGTGCGTCACATGAACGTGGACATGATGGTGCCCCAGCACGGTCCGGCCTTCCGGGGCAAGGAGATGATCGGCCAGTTCCTGGACTGGATCTCCAACCTGGAATGCGGCATCGACCTGATGACCCAGGAGAACTACAGAATGCCGAGTTGAAGTGCGAAGTGGGAATTGGGAAGTGGGAAATGAAAAGCAGGACTTCGCACATCAAAGCCCCATGGGGCGGGCCGTGCCCGCCGTCCCGGCCCTGGTCAGTGCCGGGCAGCACCTGTGGGGCGCCCTATGGACGAGCCTGTGCAACAAGCGCGAAGCGATCCACCTGCTTCGCACTTCCACATTCGCACTTCCACATTCGCACTTCCACATTCCCACTTCCCACTTCAAACTCCCTAGCCAGCAGACCCAAGCCACTCCCGGAGCCACACAGCCATGATCTCCCCCGCCGACGGATTCACCCTGCCCATCTATTTCGATCTCGGCGCGGTGTTCGTGTTTGCACTCTCCGGCGTGGTGGTGGCCATCCGCAAGGGCTACGACATCGTGGGCATGTTCTTCCTGGCGCTCGCCACCGGCGCGGGCGGCGGTCTCATCCGTGATGGGCTATTCCTGCAGCAGGGTCCTCCCCTGTTCGCCACCAACCCCGAGTACCTGGCCGTCATCGCGGCGGCGGCGCTGGTGGGCCTGTTGTTCGGCGATCACCCGTTTTTCAACCGCCGCGGCGTGGCCATCATCGACGCCGCCGGCATCGGCGGATTCGCGGTGGTGGGCATCGAGCTGTCGCTCGCGGCGGGCCTGAGCGTGCCGACGGCGCTGCTGGTGGGGGTGATCAACGGGGTGGGCGGCAGCGTGATCCGCGATGTGCTGGCGGGCGACCCGCCCCTGATCCTGCGGCCGGGGCAGTTCTATGCCCTGGCGGTGCTGGGCGGCTGTTTCTCCTACATGGCCCTGACCCAGTGGCTGGGACTGGCCGTGGTGCTGGCCGGCTGGCTCACCATCCTGATCACCTTCGCCATCCGCATGCTCTCCATCGAACTCAACTGGAGCACGCGGCCGGTGAGCCGGGAAGGCTGGATCCGGTTCCTGAAACGCAAGAAGGGAGATGAGTAGGAGCGGCGACCCCGCCGCGAATTCACCAAAACCTGAAAGGCCGTCCTCTCGCGGAGGCGCAGGGGCGCGGAGTTAGGGCGTTGAATGGATTTCTTTGCGCCTTCGCGCCTTGGCGAGAGGGCAGTGTACTTCGGCCCGGGGTCGGGCCTCCTACAGGGGTCTTCGGTAACCCCCCGGCACACCGTTCGGACTCAGCACCAGCTGCCAGACCTGGATGGTGCGCGCGCGGAAGGCGCCGGCGCAGGCCTGCAGGTAGTACTCCCACATGCGCTTGAAACGCTCGTCGAACTGTCCGGAGAGTTCCGGCCAGGCGGCCTGGAAGTTCTCGTTCCAGGCAATCAGGGTCCGGTCGTAGTCGGCGCCGATGTTGTGCAGGTCCTCGATGATGAACTGGTCCTCCACCGCCTCGGCGATCTGGTCCAGGGAGGGCAGGTCGCCGTTGGGGAAGATGTAGCGGTCGATCCAGGGATCGGGGGTGCTGTGGCGGCGGTTCTTGCCGATGGTGTGCAGCAGGAACAGGCCGCCGTCCTTGAGGCAGCGGCGCGCCACCTGGAAGTAGGTGTGATGATTCTTGTGGCCCACATGCTCGAACATGCCGACGCTGGCGATGTGGTCGAACTTCTCGTCCAGCTCCCGGTAGTCCATGAGCCGGAACTCCACCGGCATGCCCTCGCACAGCTTCTGACCGTGGGCGGCCTGTTCTTTGGAGATGGTCACGCCGACGCACTCCACGCCGTAGTGCTCGGCGGCGAACCTCATGAAGCTGCCCCAGCCGCAGCCGATGTCCAGCACCCGCTGGCCGGGCTTGAGATCCAGCTTGCGGCAGATCATGTCGAGCTTGGCCTCCTGGGCCGACTCGAGATCCGAGGCCTGCGCCCAGTAGCCGCAGGTGTAGGTCATGCGGCGATCGAGCATCTTCTCGTAGAAGCCATTGCCCAGGTCGTAATGGACCTGGCCCACCTGCCAGGCGCGGCGCATGTTCTGCAGGTTGAAGAGCCGGTGCCGGATAGCATGAATGGCAAGCCGGATAGGGTGTTCCACCTCCCGGTCGAGCCGGGCGGCCAGCACCCGGGTAAAGAACTCGTCCAGGCGCTCGGCGTGCCAGTCCCCGTCCATGTAGCTCTCGCCCAGACCCAGGCTACCGTAGGCCAGCACCCGCTCGGCCACCGACTCATCGCGCATGATCATGTCCCAGGGGCGGTCGCCATTGATGCGCACGTCCGCCTTGTCCAGCATCTCCCGGATGATGGCGAGGGCGGAACTGTCATGGAGATCCTGGGAGGTCGGCAACTGCCGGGGGGCAGTCCCCCGTTGCGGTACCGAACTGGGGTCACGAAGGCCGTGCTGGGGCATATTGGGTCGGCTCCCTGCCAGGGGTCCTGGCACTGAGTAATTGCGCGGACTCCTATCGAATATAGACCCTGTGTGACAGATGACAGATAGATTGTGCCTAAGACCTCGATAGCCCTGAACTATTGAGCCGGCCCATGTGCGCGTCCGCGCCGATCCCCCCAGACCAGCATGGCCGGGGTGACCAGCAGGGTGAGCGGCGTGGCCACCAGCAGGCCGCCGGAGATGGCGGTGGCCAGCTGCACCCAATACTGGGTGGAAGGGGCACCGATGCTGAAGTCACGGCCGGTGAAGTCCACGGTGAGCCCGAACACCATGGGCGTGAGGCCCAGGATGGTGGTGATGGTGGTGAGCAGCACCGGGCGCAGGCGCTGGGCGCCGGTGCGCAGCGCCGCCTCGACGGCGTCCAGGCCCTGGCGGCGCAGCACGTTGTAGGTGTCGATGAGCACGATGTTGTTGTTGACCACGATGCCGGCCAGCGCGATCACCCCCACCCCGCTCATGACGATGCCGAAGGCCTCCTGGCGCAGGATCAGCCCGAGCAGCACCCCGGCGGTGGAGAACACGATGGCGGAGAGCACCAGCCCCGCCTGGTAGAGGCTGTTGAACTGGGTGACCAGGATCAGGAACATCAGGAACACGGCCAGCCCGAAGGCCAGCTCCAGGAAACCCAGGGCCTCGGCCTGCTCCTCCGCCTGGCCCCGGAAACGGATCTCAACCCCCTCCGGAAGCCCCTCCTGCGCGATGGCCGCCTGCAGGCGGCGCACTTGGTCGTCCACCAGCAGGCCCGAGGCCGCATCGGCGCTGACCGTGAAGCTGCGCCGCCCGTCCACCCGCTTGATGATGCCGGTCTTGGGCGCGGGGCGGAATTCCACGAAGTTGCTGATGGGCACCAGCCCGTAGGCGGTGGGCACCCGCAGGTTCACCAGCTGCGCCAGGTTGCGCTCATCGAAGGGGAACCGCACCCGGATGTCCACCTCCTCGTCGGCATCCTCGGGCCGGTAGCCGCCGAGCCGTATCCCCTGGGTCACCATCTGCACCGCGTTGCCCAGCAGGCCGATGTCCGCCCCGTAGCGGGCCGCCTCCCGGTGGTCCACCTCCACGCGCAGTTCCACCCCGGGCAGGGAGCGGTCGTCCTCCACGTCCACGAAGCCGCCCAGACGGTCCATGTGGGCGCGTATCCGTGACACAGCCTGGTCGAGTGCCGCCACCTCCCGCCCCGAGACCTCCACCTGGATGGGCTTGCCCTGCTGCGGGCCGCCCTCCTGTTCCCGGAACTGCAGCACCAGGCCCGGCAGGTCGGCGGTCTCGGCGCGCAGGCGGGCGAGGATCTCGGCGGCGGGCGGGCGCAGGCGCCAGTCGATCAGCTCCAGCTGAATCACGCCGATCACGTCCTCGGCATAGTCGGCCATGAGCCGCTCCCGGGGCGTGCCGATGGTGCGCGCGTAGACGGTCTGGATCTCGGGCACGTTCAGCAGGCGCGCCTCCACCCGGCGCACCAGGGCGTCCGCCTCCCACACGGAGAGATCGCCCCGGGCCTGGATCTGCACCTGGGCGAAGCGCGGCTCCACGTGGGGGAAGAAATCCACGCCCCGGCCGAACTGGCCGTAGGCGGCGTAGGCCGCCACCACCAGGATGACCGCCACCGAGAAGGTCTGCCCCGGGTGGCTCACCAGGTAGCGCAGCAGACGCACGTAACGGGCGGTGAAGCCGTCGATGTGGTCGTAGTCGCCGCGCTCGGCGGCCTGGATGCGCGCCACCTGCGCCGGGCGGCTCGCGTCCCGCGCCCCCACCAGGCTGCCCAGGGTGGGGATGAAGATGAGCGCCATGAGCAGGGAGGCGGTGAGCGTCACCAGCACCGTGGCGGGCAGGAAGAACATGAACTCACCCACCATGCCCGGCCAGAACAGCATGGGGAAGAACACCGCGAGCGTGGTGAGCGTGGAGGCGATGATGGGCCAGGACATGCGCACCGCCGCGCGCCCGAAGGCCTCGCGCCGGTCCATGCCCTCGGCCAGATAGCGGTCCGCCTGCTCCACCACCACGATGGCCCCGTCCACCAGCATGCCCACCACCAGGATCAGCGAGAACAGCACCACGATGTTGAGGGTGAAGCCCATGAGATGGATGGCGAGTATCCCGCCCAGGAAGGCGCCGGGGATGGCCAGCCCCACCAGCCAGGAGGAGCGCCCGCCGAGTGCGGCGACGATGGTGAGCATCACCAGCACGATGGCGAGGATGACATTGTTCTCCAGATCCCCCAGCAGATCGGCGATGTCGTCGGCCATGTTCTGCAGGTGATCCACCCGCACCGCCTCGGGCCAGTCGGCCCGGGCCGCCTCGATCACCGCCATGGCGTCGTTCACCGTGTGGATGATGTTGGCACCGCCGCGCTTGCGGATCTCAAGCGACACCGCAGGCTGGCCGTTGATGCGCGCAAAGCCCTCCGGGTCCTTGAAGGTGCGCCGCCCGGTGGCCACGTCGCCGAAGGTGACCACCGTGCCCGCGTCCACCATCACCGGCAGGTTGAGCACGTCCTCCAGGGACTCGATTACCCCCGGCACCTTCAGCGTCACCCGTCCCGCGCCGGTGTCCATGGCGCCGGCGGCCACCAGGCGGTTGTTGCGTTCGATGGCCTGGATGAGCTGCTGGTAGGGAATGCGGTAGGTCTCCATCACCAGGGGATCGACCATCACCTCCAGCACGTCCACCCGGTCGCCGCCGATGTTCACCTCCAGCACCCCAGGCAGGGACTCCAGCCGGTCGCGCAGGTCACGGGCGATGCGCACCAGGGTGCGCTCCGGCACCGGCCCCGAGAGCGTGGTGGTGAGCACCGGGAACATGGACAGGTCCACCTCGATGACCTGGGGCTCGTCGGTGCCCTGGGGCAGTTCGCCGCGCACCAGGTCCACCTGCTCGCGCACGTCGGCCAGGGCCTGGCGGTTGTCGTAGCCCGGCTCGAAGTCCAGGCGGATGAGCGCGAAGCCTTCGCCGGCCCGGGACTGCAGTTCCTTGAGCCCCGCCACGGGCAGCAGCTCCCGCTCCAGTGGGCGCACCAGCAGGCGCTCGCTGTCCTCCGGCGAGATGCCCGAATAGGTGACCGAGACGAAGAAGATGGGGATGTCGATGTCCGGCGCCGCCTCCTTGGGGATGGAGACGTAGCTGATACCGCCGGCGGTGAGGATCAGCAGCAGCAGGAGCAGGACCGTGCGGTTGCGATCCAGGGCCGCCTGAATCAAGGCGTTCATGAACCGGCGCCTTCCTCCACCACCCGCACCGGCTCGCCCGCATTCACGAAGCCCTGGCCGATGGTGATGATGCGCGCAGCCTCCGGCAGACCGGTGACCCAGACACCGTCGGCATCGGCGCGCACCACGTCCACCACGTGGAAGGCCACCCGGTCGTCGTCATCCACGGTCTTCACCCCCAGGCGCCCCCGGTCGTCCAGACCGATCAGCGCCGGCGAGATACGCTGGGCCATCACCTGTTCCACCGGGATGCGCACCTGCACGCTCACCCCCGAGGGCAGCACGCGCTCCTCGTTGGGCACGGTGATCTCCACCCGGAAGGTGCGCGTGGCGGTGTCCGCCCGGGCCGAGATGTAGCGCACCGTGCCGGTGTGCTCGCTGCCGTCCACGAAGATCACGTGGGCCGGACCGCCCACCTGCACCCGATGCACGTTGTGCTGCGGCACCTGCACCACCGCGCGCAGGGGATGGTTCTCCAGCACCTCGGCCACTGGATCAGCCCGGCCGACGAAGTCGCCCACCTCCGCGTAGCGATGGTTGACCACCCCGGCGATGGGCGCACGGATCTGCGTGTTGGCGATGTCCAGGCGCACGGCTTCCAGCTCTGCCCGGGCCGCCTCCAGCTCCGCCAGTGCCGTCTCCACCCGCAGCTGCGCCTGAAAGCCCTCCCGCGCCAGCTGCTGGGCGGCGCGATAATCGGTCTCCCGCCCCCTGACTGTCGCCTCGGCCCGGCGCAGCCGCGCCTCCCGGTCGTCCATGCTGATGCGCGCGATCACCTCGCCTGCGCTCACCCGCTGTCCCAGTTCCACCGGCAGGGCAGCGATGCGCCCCGCCGTCTCCGCGCGCACCGTCACCCGCTGATCCGCCTGCACCTCGCCCTGCAGCGTGAGCAGCCGCTCCACGGTCTGTGCCGCGCTGCGCATCACCGCCACGGTCATGGGCTGCGCCTCGGCGCGCTGGTTGATCTGAGGCGGCTCCCGGGTGAGCACCCCGCTCAGGATCCACAGCGTCAGCAGCAGTGCGACACCGGCGATGGTGAGGGCGGAACGGTTTCGGGCGAAGAAGGAGGACATGGGAGAAAGTCTAGCCGCTGAAGTTGACCGGGGTATTGACGGGGCTCAGGTGACACTGGGGTGAAACAGCAGTTTTGCCACAGAGGACACAGAGGTCACAGAGAAAAAGGCGAGCCAAGTATCATGATCGTAGATACTCCGTTCCCAGTCAAGCCTTAGCAATGTGTTGATCGCTAAACAAAGCCGAGGCATCGAAGGGTTTGCCGGTTTTGATGCACGCCCACAGTCCGGTGAGGTACTTGCGCATCACGGCGCACAGAGCCTGGATTTTTTTCTTGCCGCGGGCGACAAGTGCCTCATAGAACGCCTTGGCCCGGGGCTCGTGCCTGATGGCCGCCATGGCCGGCATGAACAGTGCAGAGCGCAGGTAGGCATTACCAGCCTTGCTCAGCCGTCCCGGCTTGT
>NZ_KB898927.1 GCF_000377945.1 Thioalkalivibrio sulfidiphilus | reverse complement strand
AAGCCGCCTTGGGCTTTGCGATGCTGGCCTACAACTTGATGAGCCTGTTTCGTCAGGCCGTGTTGCGTTCCCGAATCCAGCATACCCTCTCCACTCTGCATGGCCTGGTGTTGGCCATCGGCGGCTCTTGGCACCCGGATGTCAAACAGAACAAGCTGATGCTATCCGTACCCCGTCGAAAACGTGCTTGGTTCGCGGGTCTCTGGGCCAATGCATCCGCCCCGCCCGTCATTCATGGGCTGCATGCCGGCTAATGGACAATCTGGGTTTAAAAAAACCAACATTCAAACAGCCAGCCCCCACGTACCCACACTCAGAACTCCGGCAACACCGGCTCCAACACAATCCCACTCTGCGGTTCATACTCCACATGCACCAGGTACAGCCCATGGGGTGGCGCCGTCACACCGCCCAGGGTGCGGTCCCGGGCGTGCAGCACCTCCGAGACCCATTCCACCGGCCGCTCCCCCTCCCCCACGGCCATGAGCACACCGGCGATGTTGCGCACCATGTGATGCAGAAAGGCGTTGGCGTGCACGTCCAGGTAGATGAAATCGCCACGGCGGCTGACCGACAGGGACAGCAGGGTGCGCACCGGGCTCTTGGCCTGGCAGCCTACCGCGCGGAAGCTGGTGAAGTCCCATTCACCCAGCAGGCGCTGCCCGGCCTCGTGCATGCGCTCGGCATCCAGGGGTGGATGGTGCCAGCTCACCTTGCGATGCAACACACCGGGGCGCACCCAGCGGTTGAGGATCACGTAACGGTAGCGGCGGCTGCGTGCCGAGAAGCGCGCGCTGAAATCCTCACCGACCTCTTTTGCCCACAGCAGACTGATCTCCGGCGGCAGATGGGTGTTGCCGCCCAGCACCCAGGAGCGGGCCGTGCGCACGGACTCGGTGTCGAAATGGATCACCTGTGCCGTCGCGTGGACACCCGCATCGGTGCGCCCGGCGCACACCACGCTCACCGGATGATTCGCCACCCGGGACAGGGCCTGTTCGACGCAGGCCTGCACGGCACGCCCCTGCAACTGGGTCTGCCAGCCGCAGAATCCGGAACCGTCGTATTCCACACCGAGAGCAATGCGCATCATCTCAGACCCGGAGGATTTCCCACAGCATCAACACCAGCAGCGGCGTGAACATCAGTACCAGCACACCCCAGTCCCGCACACTGGGCGGCCTTCCCGGCTCGATCTCGATGGGTTCGCAGGGCGCCGATTCGGCCCGCTCGATCACCCGGTCGAACAGGCTGCGGGCCCGGGAGGGCCAATCCTTCGCCCCCTGTGATTCACCCGCCTGGCGCGCCTCGGTCACGATGGGCTGAACCTGGGGCACGGTCTCCAGCACCAGGGTCAGGCGCACGGCAAAGCGTTCACGGGGAAAACCGAACCACGCCAGCGGGCAGGTCAGCCACAGCAGCCCGGCGATCAGGTCCTGCCTGGAACTGCGCTCCAGGAGCCAGACCACGGCGCCAACCACCATGGCAAGGATCAGAACCCGGCCGGCCCCGACCAGCAGGCCCTCAGCCGTGGGAGACAGCGATCCAGCCATGGGCAGCAGTTCCCGCCCGGGCGTAAACCATCCGAACAGCAGCAAGATGGAAAGGTGAAACCAGCGCAGGCGGCGGTTCATGCCCAGGAAGCGAGCCCAGCCTGCCCGTCCGGTGCCGGTGAGCAGCAGCGCGACACCGAAGGCGCCTAGCAGGGCCACCAGCCATCCGCCGTGAGCGACCAACGGGATGAACAGCATGACGGCGAGGATGCGAAGACTTGGGTGCATGAGTCAGGAATCAGCTGCGCGCGAGATCAGCCCCACAATGGCTTCGATCGTTTAAAACAAAACGGGTGCGGCCCGTTCCCGGACCGCACCCGTTGCCAGGAGCCTGTCGGACTTAGGTGCCCGTAGCGAGCCGGGTGGGAGAGCGAGGCCATTTTTCCGATCGTTTGAGGAGAATAGCCGTAGCTATTTGACGAAAAGGATCGGAAAAATGGACCGCTCTCCCACCGGCGCAGTAGGCGCAGCCTAAGTCCGACAGGCTCCTAGGTTTACCCGACTCAGGACAGCTGGTCGAGCAGCCCTTGGGCCTCCTGTTTCTGGCTGGGGTTGCCCTCGCTCAGGACTTCCTCGAGGGTGCTGCGCGCCCCTTCCGAATCACCCATGTCGATGTAGGCACGGGCCAGGTCCAGCTTGGTACTGACCTCGTCACCGGAGGGCAGCGCCTGTTCCTCCTCGTCGGTGACCAGGAGTTCCTCGCCTTCTGCACCCTCGCCGAGGAAATCGATTTCGGAGAAATCCTCCTCCATGATCTGGGTGTCGTCCTCGGCGGTATCGATACCCACGGGACGTTCCGCCGCCGTGGTCTCGCCTTCCAGGTCGAAGGAGGCGGCAAGCTCTTCGTCAAGGCCGGCGCCCAGGTCCTCATCCAAGGCGCCGATCTCCAGGCTCTCTTCAAGCTCCGCGGAGACGTCCAGCGGCTTGACGGGTGCGGTCATTTCCGCCTCGGCTTCCGCCGTGGTGTCGATCAGTTCCGTCTCCAGATCCTCACCACCCAGGTCCAGGTCGCCCAGGTCGAATTCCAGGGCCTCATCCGCTGAGGCGGTGGTTTTTTCCTCAATACCCAGATCCACCTCGGCGGCGGCTTCCGCCTCCAGAGGCTCTGGCTCGGCAACCGGTTCCTCGCCCAGGTCCAGATCTTCCAGCGAACCCTCCAGATCCTGCACGCCCAGGTCCAGATCCACCTCGGTGGAAGCCGCTTCGCCGCTGGCGGCAAAGTCCATGGCGGCTGCGCCGGAGAACAGCGGATTGGCCGGATTCAGCTCCTGACCCATGGACTGCACACGTTCCCACAGCTGGCTCGGACGGCCTGCCAGGGTGTCGTGCATGGCCTGGGCGTTGGCCTCGAAGGCCTCCACGTTGCGGTTGGCATAGTGGGTCTCCGCCAGCTTGAAGCGGTAATCCACGCGCTCGGGGTGTTCCTGCACGGCCTTGTTGAGCAGATCCTCGGCCTGGGAATACAGGCCGTAGGCCAGATAGACATCCACCTCGGCGATGGTGTCGTCGTTGATGATCTCCTCGCTCTCGACACCAGCGGCAGGGGACTCGGCCTCTTCGGCCCCGGCAGCTGTCATTTCTTCAGTTTCGCTCAGTTCGGCTTCCTGACCTTCTGCCTCAGCGTGGTCGGCCGCGAGGGCAGCGGCACCGGCCATGGCACCGCCGGCGGCGGCCGCCGCGAGGGCGCCCTCGCCACCGGACAGGGCAGGTTCGGTCCGGCCGCCGGCCGGTGAGGCCATGCCGGAGGCGGCGGCCGCACGCTTGCCCTTGCCGAGACGCTTGATCATCAGCCAGATCAGCAGCAGCACCAGCAGCAGCACCAGACCCGCGATCATCATCAGGTTGGGGCTGGCCATGATCTCGTCGACCAGGCTCGCGGGACGGGGCTGGACGGGGGCTGCAGGGGCCGGGGCCGGCGCGGGGGCCACGGCCACCTCCGGCGCAGGGGCGACCTCGACGGCCGGCGCCTCGGCGGTCTCGGCCATGCGTTCGGCCTCGCTGAGGGTCACGGCTTCGTCGGGCACAACGGGTTCGGCTTCCACCGCAGGCTCCACAGGCGCGGGGGCCGGTTCAGCCTCGGCCACGACCGGCGGCTCCTCGGGCGCAACCACTGCGGGCGCCTCGGCCACTTCAGCGGGCTCTGCGGGTTCGCGACCTTCGAGCTCATCCAGGCGGGCCTGCAGCTCGGCCATCTGGGCATTATTCAGTTCCAGCAGCCGCTCGCTGCGCGACAGCAGGGATTCCAGTTCAGCCACCCTGGAACGCAGTTCCTCGGCCTCGCGGCCACGGGTCTCGGCGGTCTCCCGGGCCAGCGCCAGTTCGCGCTCGACCTCGGCGCGTGCCTCGTCGGTGTCGCGGGCGGCCAGTATCTCAAGCCGTGCATCCTGTTCGGCCGGGGTCGGCACGACCTCGGCACGGGGAACCGCGGGGGCTTCGGCTACCGGCTGGGCGGGAATCTGGGGCTGAGGCGCGGCGGCGAGCCGGGTGCGGTATTCCTGCCACAGGGCGTTCTGGCGGGCGACTTCAGTGCGGGCATCAGCCTGATTCAGACGGCTGATCTCCGCCATGTCGGGCACGCGCAGCACGCGACCGCTCTGCAGGTTGTTGATGTTGTTGTCGGTGAAGGCCTCGGGATTGGCGCGCAGCAGGGCCAGCATCATCTGCTCGATGCTGACGCTGGCGTCGGGACGCAGGTCCCGGGCCACATTCCAGAGCATGTCGCCGCGCTGCACACGGTAGGTGTCCAGGGTGGCGCGGGGTGCAGGGGCAGCGGGGCGGGGGGCGGCAGGCGCGACCGGGGCGGGTCGGGCTTCGCGCGGGGCCTCGGTGACCGGTGCCCGGGGGGCGGGCTCTGCACGCTGCTCGAACAGTACCGGCGGGTCCAGCAACAGGGTGTATTCACGCACCAGGCGGCCGGCGGGCCAGGTGGCCTCGACCAGGAAATTCACGAAGGGCTCGCGTACCGGATTGCTGGTGGTGACGCGGACCACATGACGCCCGTCCGGCAGCGTCGTCGGGGCGAAACGCAGTTCGGTGATGATGGCGGAACGTTCGATACCCAGGCGGCGGTAGAGCGCCTCCGGGGCAACGCGGACCTGCAGGTCCTGCATCTCGCCGGGGCGTACCGAGATCAGTTCGATCTCCGCGTTGAGCGGCTGATTGAGGGCCGAATTGACTTCGATCTCCCCCAGACCCAGCGCCTGTGACAGTCCCGGTACCAGTAACAGCGCCCAGAGGGCCATGCCCATCGCCAGTCTACGCACAGATTGTTCCCCTTCGCATTTTGATGTTCTGCAGCCTTCCCGCTCCGCGGAAAGCCTCCCCCTGATCCCTGGCGCTGCCGCCATGGCGAACGGCGCTCATGATACCAAGTCTAACTATACGGCGTAACTATAGGCTACAGATAGTCTTTTATCAAAATTTCCGCGATCTGGATACTGTTGAGCGCCGCCCCCTTGCGGACGTTGTCCGAGACCACCCACAGATCCAGCCCGCGGGGGTGGGAAATATCCTCCCGGATTCGGCCCACGTAGACCGGGTCGTGATTGGCCGCCTCGGTCACCGCCGTGGGGTAGCCACCGTCCCTGCGCTCGTCGATCACCACCACCCCGGGGGCCTTGCTGAGCAGCTCACGGGCCGCCTCGGCGGTGATCTTTTCCCGGGTCTCGATGTGTACCGCCTCGGAGTGACCGAAGAACACCGGCACGCGCACCGCGGTGGGATTCACCTGGATGCTGTCGTCGCCCATGATCTTGCGGGTCTCCCAGACCATCTTCATCTCTTCCTTGGTGTAACCGTTGTCCATGAACACGTCGATGTGGGGCAGGACGTTGAAGGCGATCTGCTTCGGGTAGACCTTGCTCTCCACCGGCTTGGCATTGAGCAGGTTGGCGGTCTGGCCAGCCAGTTCCTCGATGGCCTCCTTGCCGGTGCCGGAGACCGCCTGGTAGGTGGCCACGTTGATGCGCTCGATGCCCACGGCGTCATGGATGGGCTTGAGTGCCACCAGCATCTGGATGGTGGAGCAGTTGGGATTGGCGATGATGCCCCGGTTGGTGTAGCCGGCCACCGCGTGGGGATTGACCTCGGGCACCACCAGCGGGATGTCCGCGTCGTAGCGGAACTGGGAGGTATTGTCGATCACCACGCAGCCGGCGGCGGCCGCCTTGGGGGCGTACTCCTTGGACACGGACGCGCCCGGGGAGAACAGGCCGATCTGCACCTTGGAGAAGTCGAACTTGGCGAGATCCTGCACCACCAGGTGGCGGTCGCCGAAGCGCACCCGGGACCCGGCGGAACGCTCGCTGGCCACCGCATAGACCTCGCCCAGGGGCAGGTTGCGCTCGGCCAGGATGGACAACATGGTCTCGCCCACGGCCCCCGTGGCACCCACCACCGCTACATCGTACTTCTTGCTCATCTCAAGTTCTCTCTGAATACGTCTGTGCGTCAAATACCGTCAATCCTGAACAATCCCGGGCATCCTGTCCATGGTCGCGGACCAGAAGCCCCTGGCTACCCAGGTTCATCACTGCCGCGGATATGGGCGTGGCGGTTACGGGCTGCCTAATATTTTCCGCCCATGGTCACATGACATAGGGCGGTCCGTGCCCGTCATCCCCCAATCGCTCAGCAGCGCGGCGGCCATGGGCCGCCCTATGCCTTCAAGGCCTTGACCACTGCATCGCCCATCTGGGCGGTGCCCACCTTCTGGCAGCCCTCGGTCCAGATGTCCGGGGTACGCAGGCCCTGGTCAAGGACCTTGCTCACGGCGGCGTCCACGAGGTCGGCGAGCGTCGGCTCGTTGAGGGTGTAGCGCAGCATCATGCTCACCGACAGAATCGTGGCCAACGGGTTGGCCACGCCCTGGCCGGCGATGTCCGGGGCGGAGCCGTGGATGGGCTCGTACATGCCCTTGCCCGCGGCATCCAGGGAGGCCGAGGGCAGCATACCGATGGAACCGGTGAGCATCGCGGCGGCATCGGAGAGGATGTCGCCGAACATGTTCTCGGTGACGATCACGTCGAACTGCTTGGGCGCGCGCACCAGCTGCATGGCGGCGTTGTCCACGTACATATGGGACAGCTCCACCCTGGGGAAGTCCCTGGCCACCTGCTCCACCACCTCGCGCCACAGCTGGGAGACCTCCAGCACGTTGGCCTTGTCCACGGAACACAGGCGCTTGCCGCGCTTCATGGCGATCTCGAAACCGCTGCGGGCGATGCGCTCGATCTCGTACTCGTCGTAGCGGATGGTGTTGAAGCCCTCGCGCGTGCCGTCGTCCCGGGTGTGGATGCCGCGGGGCTTGCCGAAATAGGCGCCACCGGTCAGCTCGCGCAGGATCATGATATCCAGCCCGCCCACGATCTCCGGCTTGAGCGCCGAGGCGGAGGCCAGCTGGGGATACAGAATCGCCGGGCGCAGGTTGGCGAACAGGGCCAGCTCGGAGCGCAGGCCCAGCAGGCCCCGCTCCGGACGCAGTTCCCAGTCCAGGGTGTCGTACCGGGGCCCGCCCACGGCGCCCAGCAGGATGGCGTCGGCCTCCTTGGCGAGATGCAGGGTGGCGTCGGGAAGCGGCTTGCCTGCGGCATCGTAGCCGGCACCGCCCACCGGGGCCTCTTCCAGTTCCACGTTCAAACCGTGGTCCCGGCGCAGGGCATTCAGAAGCTTGCTGGCCTCGGCCACGATCTCGGGGCCAATGCCGTCACCGGGCAGCACCAGGATCTTCTTGGTCATGATCAGGTTCCTTGGTTATCTACTTGAAAAGGCAAATGGACAGGATGAACAGGATTTTTCAGGATTGACAGGACAAAGACTCAAGAGCAAGAGAATCAGACAGGACGATCAGCGCTTTGAAATCATGCAAATGTTAATCCTGTCCAAATGCTCTTCATCCTGTGAATCCTGAAAAATCCTGTTAATCCTGTCCATGATTCTATGAATCACCGAAACAGCCACGGCGCTTGCGCGCGGCGGCGCTGTTCGTAGGCGCGGATCTCGTCGGCATGCTGAAGCGTCAGGCCGATGTCGTCCAGGCCGTTCAGCAGGCAGTACTTGTGGAACTCGCCCACCTCGAAGTGGAACGCCTCGCCCGAGGGGGTGGTCACGGTCTGCGCGGCCAGATCCACCTTGAGGCGATAGCCGGGGGTGGCTTCCACCTCCTGGAACAGGCGGTCCACGATGGCCTCATCCAGGACGATGGGCAGCAGGCCGTTCTTGAAACTGTTGCCGAAGAAGATGTCGGCGAAGCTCGGCGCGATCACCACCCGGATGCCGTAGTCGGTGAGCGCCCAGACGGCGTGCTCGCGGGAGGATCCGCAGCCGAAGTTCTTGCGCGCCAGCAGGATCTCGGCGCCCTGGTAGCGGGGGGCGTTGAGCACGAAGTCCGGATTGGGCTTGCGCTTGCTGTGATCCATGCCCGGCTCGCCCGGCTCCAGGTAGCGCCAGTCATCGAACAGGTTCGGGCCGAAACCGGTGCGCTTGACCGACTTCAGGTACTGCTTGGGGATGATGGCGTCGGTGTCCACGTTGGCGCGGTCCAGGGGCAGGACCAGCCCGTCGACGGTGCTCAAAGGCTTCATGTCAGATCCTCCTCAGGACTGCGCCAGCTGGCGCACGTCCGTGAAATGGCCGGTCACCGCGGCGGCGGCGGCCATGGCCGGGCTCACCAGGTGGGTGCGTCCGCCCTGCCCCTGCCGGCCCTCGAAGTTACGGTTGGAGGTGGAGGCGCAGCGCTCCCCCGGTTCCAGGCGGTCGGCGTTCATGGCCAGGCACATGGAACAGCCCGGCTCGCGCCACTCAAAGCCCGCCTCCAGGAACACCTTGTCCAGACCCTCCTGCTCCGCCTGCTGCTTCACCAGCCCGGAGCCCGGCACCACCATGGCAAGCTTCACGTTGTCCGCCACCTTGCGGCCGCGCACCACGGCGGCGGCGGCGCGCAGGTCCTCGATGCGGGAGTTGGTGCAGGAACCGATGAACACCTTGTCGATGGCGATCTGCTCGATGGGCGTGTTGGCCGCAAGCCCCATGTACTCGAGCGCCCGCTTCATGCCCGAAGCCTTCACCGGATCCGTGGCCTCTGCGGGATCCGGCACGCGGCCGGTCACGGGCACCACCATCTCCGGCGAGGTGCCCCAGCTCACCTGGGGGGCAATGGCCGTGGCGTCGAGGCGCACCACCCGGTCGAACCGGGCATCGGCGTCACTCTTCAGTTCGCGCCAGGCAGCCACGGCCTTCTCCCACAGATCGCCCGTGGGCGCGTAGGTGCGGCCCTTCACATACTCGATGGTGGTCTCGTCCACCGCCACCATACCCGCCCGTGCCCCCGCCTCGATGGCCATGTTGCATACGGTCATGCGGCCTTCCATGGACAGCGCTCGGATGGCTTCGCCGCCGAACTCGATGGCGTAACCGGTGCCGCCGGCGGTACCGATCTCGCCGATGATGGCCAGCACGATGTCCTTGGCGGTGACGCCCGGGCCCACCCTGCCGTCCACGGACACCAGCATGTTCTTCATCTTCTTCTGCAGCAGGCACTGGGTGGCCAGCACGTGCTCCACCTCGGAGGTGCCGATGCCGAAGGCCAGCGCCCCGAAGGCGCCGTGGGTGGAGGTGTGGGAATCACCGCACACCACGGTCATGCCCGGCAGGGTCGCGCCCTGCTCCGGACCGATCACGTGCACGATGCCCTGGCGCACGTCGTTCATGGGGAAGAAGGTGATGCCGAACTCGTGCACGTTGGCGTTCAGGGTCTCCACCTGGAGGCGCGAGACCGGGTCGCTGATGCCCTGGTCCCGGTGAGTGGTGGGCACGTTGTGGTCGGGCACCGCCAGCACCGTGTCCGTGCGCCAGGGCTTGCGCCCGGCCAGGCGCAGGCCCTC
Organism: Thioalkalivibrio sulfidiphilus; assembly: GCF_000377945.1. GTDB lineage: Bacteria > Pseudomonadota > Gammaproteobacteria > Ectothiorhodospirales > Ectothiorhodospiraceae > Thioalkalivibrio_A > Thioalkalivibrio_A sulfidiphilus_A. The sequence goes on along the minus strand of NZ_KB898927.1, from coordinate 92,781 downwards.
GAAGGCCTGGGGCGAGGTCACCTCGTGGACCAGGTGCCGGTCGATATAGATGAGCGCCGTGCCGTCGGGCTCGGTGCGCACCACGTGGGCGTCCCACAACTTGTCGTACAGGGTCTTGCCGGTCATGGACGGATGCCTCCGCTATTTCGCGATGGGAAAAGCATAGGCGGGGGCATGAAATAACACAAATTCATGTTTTTCATGTGCTAGATTCCAATTTGGAATCTAGTCGGGCGCAACACATGGATCTCGATAATCTCAGCACCTTCCTGGCTGTAGCCGAGGCCCGCTCCTTCTCCGCTGCCGCCGAACGCCTGCACCTCACCCAGCCGGCGGTAAGCAAGCGGGTCGCGGCCCTGGAAGGCGACCTGGGGCAGCGCCTGTTCGACCGCATCGGACGGCAGGTGAGCCTCACCGAGGCAGGCCGGGTACTGCTGCCCCAGGCCCGGCGCATCCTGGCGGATCTGGACGACGCCCGCCGCACCCTGGAGAACCTGAGCCACCAGGTGGCGGGTCCCCTGTGGCTGGCCACCTCCCACCACGTGGGCCTGCACCGGCTGCCGCCGATCCTCAAGGCCTTCACCCGCCACTGGCCGGACGTGGACCTGCACATCCGCTTCATGGAATCCGAGGAGGCCTGCCGGGCCGTGGCCCATGGTGACGTGGACCTGGCGGTGGTCACCCTGCCGGTTGAACCCGAGGCGCACCTGGAGATCCGCACCGTCTGGGCGGACCCCCTGGTGCCGGTGGTGGCCTCGGACCATCCCCTGGTCGTGCAGGCACGGCCGGACCTCAATGCCCACGACGCCATCCTGCCCCCCGCCGGCACCTTCACCCGCGGGCTCATCGACACGGCCCTGGCGGAGCATGGCATCCACCCCCGTCACATCCTGGAGACACCTTATCTCGAGACCATCCGCATGCTGGTCTCCATCGGCCTGGGCTGGAGCCTGCTGCCGGAGACCCTGCTGGACGCATCCATCCAGGCCCTGCCCCTGCCCGGCCTCAGACCCGTGCGGCGCCTCGGCAGCGTGGTGCACCATGAACGCACCCTGTCCAATGCCGCCGGGGCGATGCTGGCCATGCTGCCCGGGCCTGGCTGATTTTGAGTTGCAAGTGGCAAGTTGCTAGTGGCAAGGATGGGGAATATGGATGCCCGCTTTCGCACTGCTCCTTGCCACTAGCCACTAGCCACTAGCCACTACCATTGCTGAGCCGTCAGGCGTCCCTGCTTGGCCCCAAACCAAGCCACTATCAAGCCGAGTGCCGCCAAGCCGGAGGCCATGATGTAGACCCAGTGGGGCCCGATCCCGTCCCATACATGGCCGCTGGCCAGACTCCCTAGGGCCCCACCGAGTCCGAAGCTCAGCGATGAGTACAGGGCCTGGCCCCGGCCCTGCAGCCGACCGGGGAAGAACTCGTGAATGAGCGAGATGGCGGCGGCGTGGTAGAGACCATAGCTCGCGGCGTGCATCACCTGGGTAAGCAGCATCACCGGGAGCAGTTGCGGCAGGCTTGCCAGCAGCCACCAGCGCACGGCGGTCACCCCGATGGCCACCATGAGCAGGGGCCAGGCGCCGAAGCGCGGCAGCCAGCGGTGCATCATCAGGAACACCCCCACCTCCGCCAGCACCCCCAGGGCCCAGAGCTGGCCGGCCATGGTGCGGGAGTAGCCGTTGTCTTCGAGGTAGATCGTGAAGAACGCGTAGTAGGGGCCGTGGCTCGCCTGCATCAGGAAACAGGCGAGGATCAGCGCCAGCACCTCGGGCCGCCTGAGGGTGGCAAGCAGGGAGCTGGTGCTACGCGCCTGAACCCCGGGCGGGCCGTCAGAGACGACCAGCGTGGTCAGCCACATGGCGGCCAACAGCACCAGCACGATCCAGGGCAGCACCGAGACCTCCACCCGTTCGAACAGGGGCCCCAGCAGGGCCACCGAGGCGATGAAGCCGATGGAGCCCCACAGGCGGATGCGGGCGTAGCGGTTGGTGCGGCTGCCCAGGCGGTTCATGGTGAGCGCCTCGAACTGGGGCAGCGCGGCGTTCCAGAAGAAGCTGAACAGGGCCATCATGGCCGCCATCCACCAGTAGCCGCTGTAGAGGGTCACCCCGGAGAAACACACCAGGGCCAGCAGCGCCGCGACGCGGATCACCCAGGTGCGCTGCCCGGTGGTGTCCGCCAGCCAGCCCCAGACATTGGGGGCGATGATCTTGGTGGCCATGATGATGGCCATGAGTTCGCCGATCTGCGCTGGGTTGAAGCCCTGATCGCGCAGGTACAGCCCCCAGTACGGCACGAAGGCGCCGATGCTGGCGAAGTAGAAGAAATAGAAACCGGAGAGTTTCCAGTAGGGGGTCGTGGGCATTCCTGATGTCTTTCAAAAGCGAACCGCGAAGGGCGCCAAGGGATGCGCGAAGGGCGCGAGAAGATATTTTCAGATCACCGTCGCGCGCGAGTTCACCACGCGTCGAATGCCCTGCTTCATGTGCTGCACATTGAAATTGAGAAGGTAGCCGAGGGCAAACTGTCCGAGGCGCAGATAACTCAACAATTGGGCGAGATGGAGATCGTTCAAGCGATCCACAGACTTGACCTCCACGACGACCATCTCCTCGATCAGCAGGTCCATACGGTAGGCATTCTCGATTTCATGACCATCATAGACGAAGGGAATTACCCGCTGTCGTTCAACCCGGAGGCCTCTGTTCTGCAACTCCAGAGCGAGGCATGTCTCGTATGCCCCTTCGAGCAACCCAGGGCCGAGCCGGGTATGAACGCGCATCGAGGCGTCGATGACCTGATGCCCAACCAGTTCCAGTTTTCCTTCACGTCCTTCGCGCATCCCTTCGCGCCCTTCGCGGTCAGCTGTTCAAGGTGTTGTTCCCGGAATATCCGGCATGTCGGTCTGCACGTCGCCGCACTGGGCCCGGTGGCGCAGGGCGTGGTCCATGAGCACCATGGCCAGCGCCGCCTCGGCGATGGGGGTGGCGCGGATGCCCACGCAGGGGTCGTGACGGCCGGTGGTGATGACCTCCACGGGCTCGCCGTGGACGTTCACGGAGCGGCCCGGGATGCGGATGCTGGAGGTGGGCTTGAGCGCGATGGACACGCGGATGTCCTGGCCGCTGGAGATGCCGCCCAGGGTCCCGCCGGCGTGGTTGGAAAGAAAGCCCTCGGCGGTCATCTCGTCCCGGTGCTCGGTACCCTTCTGGGCGACACAGGCGAAGCCATCACCAATCTCCACGCCCTTGACCGCGTTGATGGCCATCATGGCGTGGGCGATGTCCGCGTCCAGGCGGTCGAAGATGGGCTCGCCCCAGCCGGGCGGCACGCCGGTGGCCACCACGTTGACCCGGGCGCCCACGGAATCGCCCTCCTTGCGCAGGGCGTCCATGTAGGCCTCAAGCTCCGCCACCTTGTCCGGGTCCGGGCAGAAGAAGGGATTGGTCTCGACCGCGTCCCAGTCCTTGTGCTCGATGGCGATGGGACCCAGCTGGGCGAGATAGCCGCGGATCTCCACGCCATAGCGCTCGCGCAGGTATTTCTTGGCGATGGCGCCGGCGGCCACCCGCATGGCGGTCTCGCGCGCGGAGCTGCGCCCGCCGCCGCGGTAGTCCCGCAGGCCGTATTTCTTGAAATAGGTGTAGTCGGCGTGCCCGGGGCGGAAGCGGTCGGCGATGTTGCCGTAGTCCTTGGAGCGCTGGTCCACGTTCTCGATGATGAGCGCGATGGGCGTGCCCGTGGTGACCCCCTCGAAGACGCCGGAGAGGATGCGCACCTGGTCGGTCTCCCGGCGCTGGGTGGTGTGCCGGGATTTGCCGGGACGGCGGCGTTCCAGATCGTTCTGCAGATCCGCCTCGGACAGGGCCATGCCCGGGGGACAGCCGTCCACGATGCAGCCGATGGCCGGGCCATGGCTCTCGCCGAAGCTGGTGACGGTGAAGAGTTTTCCGAAGCTGTTTCCTGACATGGCGCGCATTGTAGCAGAGGGCGCGGGGTGTGGGCGGGTGATTCGGCACGTCCCGGGGCGGTAAACTGGGCCCATGAGATACACCACGCGCACCGCCCTGATCAGCATGCTCCTCTGGGTCGTCCTGGGAGGCACCGCCGGTGCCCTGGCCGCCGACGCGGACCTGCCCATCTTCGATACCCACCTGCACTATAGCGGCCCGGACGTGGGCGGCGCGGCAGGACTCTGGACGCCCGAGGAGATCCTGGCCAAGCTCGACCGCAACCACGTGCCCCGGGCGCTGTTCTCCAGCCGGCCCAACGAAGCCACCCAGCGCCTGTACGAGGCAGCGCCGGAGCGCATCGTGCCCTTCCTCATGCCCTACCGCAGCCGGGAGGATCGCCACGTCTACCACTCGGATCCGGACCTGATCCCCTGGCTGGAACAGTGGCTGGAATGGGGTCACTGGCGGGGCATCGGCGAGTTCCACCTGTTCTCGGAGCACGCCGGCACGGAGGTGATCCGCCACATGGCCCGGCTGGCCGAGGCGCGCGGCCTGATCCTGCAACTACACGGCGACCACGGCGTCGTGGAGCGCCTGTTCGAGCACGCGCCCGGGGTGACCCTCCTCTGGGCCCACGCGGGCACCGTGCCGGTGCCGTTTTTCATCGGCCTGTACCTGGAACGCTTCGAGAACCTGTACGTGGACCTGTCCATGCGCAACGAGCGCATCGCCCCGGACGGGGTGCTGGACCCGGAGTGGGCCGAGCTGTTCGAGCGCTTCCCGGACCGCTTCATGGTGGGCATGGACACCTTCAGCCCCAACCGCTGGCGCCAGTTCGATGCACTGGTGGCCGAGACCCGCCACTGGCTGCGCCAGCTGCCCCCGGAGCTGGCCGAGGCCCTGGCCTGGCGCAATGCCGAACGCCTGCTGGCGTCGTCAGTGCGGTAGACTCGCGCATTCGTTCAGGGGAATTCTCCGGCCTGTCCGGCGTCATACTCCCTGCCCTGTTTCCTAAAACACCCAATTTCGACATGAACAAGACGGGATTTCTCCTGCTGCTCTGCCTGTGCCTGACCCTCCCCCTGGCTGCGGGCGCCATGACCCTCGACCTGGAGGACGGCACCGAACTGCCCGTGGCCCGCTACGAGGCCGAGGGCGAGCGCCTGCTCATCTGGCTGCCCTCGGAGCACGGCGTGCTCGCCGGCCATCACCAGCAGGCGGAATTCCTGCAGGCCCGGGGCGTCGAGGTCTGGCTGCCGGACCCCTTTAGCGCCTACTTCCTGCCCAACACCCCCAGCAGTCTGGACCGGATCCCCGACGCCCTGATCCCCTGGCTGATCGACGCGGCCCGGGAGGAAACCGGCAAGCAGGTGTTCGTGTTCGGCAACGACCGGGCCGCCCCCTGGGTGCTGAGCGGCCTGCGGGAATGGCAGCTTCAGGAACCCGACCGGGAAGGCCTGGGCGGCGTGGTGCTCATGAGCCCCTACCTGCACACGGGCATTCCCGAGGATGACCGACCTGCGGAATTCCAGCCCATCACCCGGGGCACCAACCTGCCCGTTTACCTGATCCAGCCGGTCCTCTCCCCCCAGTACCCCCTGCTCAAGGCCATGGCCGAGCGGCTGGCGGAAGGCGGCAGCCAGGTCTACGTGCGTACCCTGCCGCGCGTGCGGGACCGGTTCTTCTTCCGTCCCAACACCCTGGAGGCGGAGGACGCTTTCAAGCCCCATTTCGCGGTGGAACTGGACACCGCCCTGCGTCTGTTGAGCGGTCTGGAATCCCGGCGCGCGGCCGTTGACCTGCCCGGCGAGGCGCGTACCGCCACCCCCACCCGCCAGGACCGGCGACTGGAACCCTGGCGCGGCAACCCGGAGCCCCCGTCCCTGGTCCTGCCCGACCTGGACGGCAAGACCCATGACCTGGCCGATTACGAGGGCACGGTGGTGCTGATCAACTTCTGGGCCAGCTGGTGTCCACCCTGCGTGCACGAGATGCCCTCCATGCAGCGACTGGAGGACAGCTTCGAGGGGCGGCCGTTCACCATCCTGGCGGTGAACCTGGGCGAGGACGAGGCCACCGTGCTGCCCTTCCTGGAACGCATCAACGTGGACTTCACCATCCTCATGGACCCGGCCGGTCAGGCCCTGCGCAACTGGAACGTGCTCGCCTATCCCACCAGCTACGTGATCGACCGGCAGGGCCGCATCAGCCACGCCCTGTTCGGCGCCATCGAATGGATGGACCCGGAGGTGATCGCGGTGTTCGAGGATCTGATGGCGCGGGATAGCGGGGGGCAGTGAGTTCCCATGAAGGTCAAAAGCCTTCAACGCAAAGACGCGAAGACGCAGAGGACGCAAAGAAAGTCTTTGTGAAGAAAAAACTCTTGCGTCCTTTGCGTCTTCGCGTCTTTGCGTCGGAGTTCTTCGACTAGATCACCTTCGAATACCGCTGCGCCCGGGACTCGCGCAGGTAGCGGTCGAACACCATGCAGATGTTGCGGATCAAGAGGCGTCCCTTGGGACTGACCTGGATGCCGGCGTCGTTCAACTCGATCAGACCATCCGCCTGCATCGGCGCGAGCGCCTGCAGTTCGCGCTCGAAGTAATCCCCGAACACGATACCGTGGCGTGCCTCCACGTCGCGAAAATCCAGACGAAAGTGGCAGATCAGCGCCGTGATCACGTCCCGGCGCAGGCGGTCGTCCGCGTCCAGTTCCACGCCCCGGAACACCGCCAGTTCGCCGGCGTCGATGCGCGCGTAGTAGCGCTCCAGGTCGTGGTGATTCTGGGCGTAGCAGTCCTGCACCATGCCGATGCTGGTCACGCCCAGGCCGATCACATCGCAATGGGCGTGGGTCGAATAACCCTGGAAGTTTCGATACAGGGTCCCTTCCCGCTGGGCCACTGCCAGTTCATCGTCGGGGCGGGCGAAGTGGTCCATGCCGATGTAGACATAGCCCGCCTCGGTGAGCTGGGCGATGGTCTGCTGAAGGATCAAGAGCCGGTCCGAAGCGGACGGCAGGTCCCGTTCGTTGATGCGCCGCTGGGGCTTGAAGCGCTCCGGCAGGTGGGCGTAGTTGAACACCGAAATGCGATCCGGCCCCGCCTCGATCATGCGCTCAACGGTGACCGCGAAGCTCGCCGGGGTCTGCAGCGGCAGGCCGTAGATCAGGTCCACGCTGATGGAGCGGAAACCCACCTGCCGGGCCTCTTCCAGGACATGCAGGGTCTGGGAGGCGGGCTGGATGCGGTTCACCGCCCGCTGTACCCGGGGATCGAAATCCTGCACCCCGAGACTCAGGCGATTGAAGCCCAGGCGACGCAGCAGGGCCAGGGTATCCCCGCCCACTTCCCGGGGATCGATCTCGATGCCGTATTCGCCGGTGTCGTCGTCCAGCAGCTGGAAATGGCTGGACAGGGTGGTCATCAGCTCCGCCATTTCCTCGTGGGAGATGAAGGTGGGCGTGCCGCCGCCCAGGTGCAGCTGTTCCACCGGCCGGCTGTTGTCGAACAGCGCCGCCTGCAGGCCGATCTCCCGGTACAGCCGGTCCAAGTAGGGCCGTGCGCGGCCGCGGTCCTTGGTGACCACCTTGTTGCAGGCGCAGTAGTAGCACACCGTATCGCAGAAGGGGATGTGCACGTACAGGGACAGGGGCCGGCCGGAGGCGTTGCTTGCCTCGGCCTGGGCCCGGTAATGCTCGGCCGCAAAACCCTCGTGGAACTGCACCGCGGTCGGGTAGGAGGTGTAGCGGGGGCCGGCGGTATCGTAGCGGCGGATCAGGTCCGCATCGAAATCCACGTTCTGGGGGATGGGGGCTTGGGTCATGGCATGGGGTAAGACTGATTGGCCTGCTAGGAATCTAGCGCCACCGGGCGGATCGGGAGATGACCGAGGTCAAGATGAAGTGCGAAATGTGAATTTGGAAGTGCCAAGTGAAGTATGAAGTGGGAATTGGGAAGTAGGAAGTGAGAAGACCTTACTCGCACTTCGCACTTCTCACTTCCCACTTCTCACTTCTCCCCCCAATCCCACCAGGTCCTCGGCCCCGACCAGAAACACCCCCGCCCCGCCCCGCTCGAACTCGAGCCAAGTGAAGGGCGCATCCGGGAACCGCGCCATGAGTGCTTCCTGGCTGTTGCCCACCTCCACCACCAGGATGCCGCCGGGGTTCAGGTGCTCGGGCGCATCTCGCAGGATGCGCAGGGTGGCGTCCAGACCGTCCTCGCCGGAGGCCAGGCCCAGCACCGGCTCGTGACGGAACTCGGGGGTGAGCGCGGCCATGTCGGCGGCGTCCACATAGGGCGGGTTGCTGACGATCAGGTCGTAGCGCTCGCCGGCTAGCCCCTCGAACAGGTCCGAGCGGATGGCGCGCACCCGGTCACCCACGCCGTGACGGCGGATGTTCTCCCGGGCCACGGCCAGGGCATCGGGGGAGATGTCGCTCAGGTCCACCCGGGCGTCGGGGAAGGCATGGGCGCAGGCGATGCCGATGCAGCCGCTGCCGGTGCACAGGTCCAGCACCCGCTCGACCCGCTCCGGATCGATCCAGGGGGCGAAGCCCTGTTCGATGAGTTCCGCGATGGGCGAACGGGGCACCAGCACCCGCTCGTCCACGTAGAAGGACAGGCCCGCGAACCAGGCCTCGCGGATCAGGTAGGCGGCGGGCTTGCGGGTGCTGACCCGCTGCAGCAGCAGGTCCGCCACCCGGGCGCGTTCCTCCCGGGACAGGCGCGCGTCCAGATACGCGGGCGGCAGGTCGTGGCCGAGATGCAGGGCGTGCAGGACCAGCCAGGCGGCCTCGTCCAGGGCATTGTCGGTGCCGTGACCGTAGCTCAGGCCCGCCTCGTTGAAACGGCTGGCGCCCCAGCGAATGAAGTCGCGGATGGATTCCAGGCCCAGGATGTGATTGGGGTCGGTCATGGTCTCTGCCGGTGCGGGAAAAGATGTGGAATAATACCCGCATGGCATCCACACAGAACAATCGCAGTCTGCAGATCGTCCTGCTGGTGGTGGCGGGCGTGGTGGCGCTGGCCATCGGGCTTGGCGTTGGCATGATGCAGCGGGACGGCACCACAAGTGGCCCGCTGACGCTGCAAAGCGGCACCTGGCTGCCTGAGCCCCGTCCTCTGCCCGAGTTCGAACTGGTGGACATGAACGGTGAGCCCTTCACCCGCGCGTCTCTCGAGAACCAGTGGACCTTCCTGTTCTTCGGCTACACCTACTGCCCCGACATCTGCCCCATGACCATGGCCCTGCTGGCCAGCACCTTCGAGGAGATCCGGCGCGCCGATCCCAGCGCCGATCCCCGGGCGGTGTTCGTGTCCGTGGATCCGGAGCGGGACACCCCCGAGGCCCTGAAGACCTACGTGCCCTATTTCCACCAGGAGTTCCTCGGCGTGACCGGGCCCATGGAACAACTGACCCCGCTGACCCGCTCCATGGGCATCCTGCACCGCAAGGCGGAAGACCCCCGGGACCCGGACAATTACCTGGTGGATCACTCCGCCTCCATCATCCTGATCAACCCCCGGGGCGAGTTCCAGGCGGTGCTGAGCGCCCCCCACCAGGTCGAGACCCTGGCCTCGGACTTCCTGCAGATCCACAAGCGCTATCGGCCCGGCTGACATGAGCCAGGTGCCGCCCCGCTGGCTTGACTGGCTCAAGTCCCTGCCCCTGTACCTGCTGCCCCATCACGCCATCACCCGGCTGGTGCATCGCCTCGCCCGCTGGGAGACCCGGGCCAAGAACCCGGTGCTGCGCTGGTTCATCCGTCACTACGGGGTGACCATGGGCGAGGCCCAGGAATCCCGCCCCGAGGCCTACGCCAGCTTCAACGCCTTCTTCACCCGGGCCCTGCGACCCGAGGTCCGCCCCCTGGACCCGGACCCGCTGGCCCTGCTGAGCCCTGCCGACAGCACCGTCAGCGCCCTGGGACGCATCCACGACGGGCGCATCTTCCAGGCCAAGGGCCATGAATACAGCCTGGACGTCCTGGTGGGCGGTGACCCCCGGCGGGCGGATCCCTTCCGCAACGGGCACTTCATCACCCTGTACCTCTCCCCCCGGGACTACCACCGGGTGCACATGCCCGCCGCCGGGCGCCTGCTGGAGACGGTCTACGTGCCCGGCCGGTTGTTCTCCGTGGCGCCCCACACGGTACGCACCATCCCCAACCTGTTCGCCCGCAACGAGCGGGTCGCCTGCCTGTTCGACACCGACCGGGGCCCGCTCGCCTCCATCATGGTGGGCGCCATCAACGTGGGCAGCATCGAGCTGGTGTGGGCCGGCGAGATCACCCCGCCGCAGCATGACCTGACCGTCACCCGCTACGACCACCGCCCGGTGCAGCTGGCCCGGGGCGCCGAGATGGGGCGCTTCAACCTGGGTTCCACGGTGATCCTGCTGCTGCCGGAGGGCCCCTTCACCTGGAACGCCGAGCTGGCGCCGGGGGTGCGGGTGAAGATGGGGCAGGCACTGGGGAAGTGGAAGAGCAAGGGCGAAGTGTGAATTGGGAAGTGCGAAGTTTTAGAAGCAGTTCACTTCCTACTTCCCAATTCACACTTCTAACTTCAGCTACGCTTTGTCCCAGGCGAAGGCCAGCACCTGGTCGATGTGTGTGGCGCCGGTCAGGCACATGAGCAGCCGGTCCAGGCCCAGGGCCACGCCAGCGCAGTCGGGCAGGCCCGCTTGCAGGGCCGCCAGCAGGTGCCGGTCCACGGGCACCTCGGGCAGACCCCGCGCCTGACGGATCTCCAGATCCCGTGCAAAACGGGCCGCCTGTTCGTCGGCGTCGCTCAGTTCGTGGAAACCGTTGGCCAGTTCCAGGGAGCCCCAGTGCAGTTCGAAGCGGGCCGCGGTGGGCGGATCACCAGGGCGCAGGCGGGCGAGCGCCGCCTGGCTGGCGGGGTAGCCGTGGATGAAGGTCAGGCGCCCGGCGGGAAGGCCCGGCGCCACCACCTGGCTCATGAGCAGGTCCAGCCAGCCGTCCCGGTCCAGTTCGCCGGAGAAGACGATGCCATGGTCTGCCGCGCAGGCGGACAGTTCAGCGACCGTGGCCGCAAAGGGATCGAGCCCGGCATGGCGACGAAAGGCCTCGGCGTAATCCAGGCGCTCGGCAGGGCCGGGATCGTTTGCAGCGGCCAGCCCTCGCACCAGGGCCTCCACTTCGTCCATGAGCCGGTGCTCGTCGAAACCCAGCCGGTACCACTCCAGCAGGCTGAACTCGGGGTTGTGGTAGCGCCCCGCCTCGCCGGCGCGAAACACCCGGGCGATCTGGTAGATGTCACCGCTGCCCGCCGCCAGCAGGCGCTTCATGGGAAATTCGGGCGAGGTGTGAAGGTAACGGTACCCGGTATCGGTGCCGGCCACCAGGCTTTCCAGGGCAGGATCGGTGGCGGCGGCCCGGGAGAGCATGGGGGTCTCCACCTCCAGCACGCCGCGCCCGGCGAAGAAGGCGCGTATCCCGGCGAGCATCGCCGCCCGTGCGCGCAGCAGGTCCGGCGATGCCCCGGGATACCAGTCCTCGCTCACCGGGGGATGGGGCTCAGACGCGGGAGACGTATTCGCCGGTGCGGGTGTCCACGCGCACCTTCTCGCCCTCTTCCACGAACAACGGCACCTTGACCACGGCGCCGGTCTCCAGGGTCGCCGGCTTGGTGCCGCCCTGGGCGGTATCACCGCGCACGCCGGGGTCGCACTGGGTGATGGTCAGCTCCACGAAGTTGGGCGGGCTCACGGCCAGGGGCACGCCGTTCCACAGGGTCACGACGCACATGTCCTGTTCCTTGAGCCACTTGATGGCATCGGCCACGGCGGCCTCGCCGGCGGCGTGCTGCTCGAAGGTATCTGGTACCATGAAATGCCAGAATTCGCCGTCGGTGTAGAGGTACTGCATGTTGGTATCCATCACGTCGGCGGCCTCCACGGAATCCCCCGACTTGAAGGTCTTTTCCAGCACCCGGCCGGTCTTGAGATTGCGCACCTTGACGCGGTTGAAGGCCTGGCCCTTGCCGGGCTTGACGAACTCGTTCTCGATGATGACGTAGGGATCGCCATCCATCAGGATCTTCAGGCCGCTCTTGAATTCGCTGGTGCTGTAGTTCGCCATAAGTGGTGTGTCTCTTCGGGAGGCGGAGCGAGGCTCCGGATAAAGTCAGGAAAATCAAGCCGCGTATGATAACCCGAACAATGCCAGCAAGACAGGTGCCCCCAGAGCAGGCAAACCCGGGCCAGGCGCGCCCCTGGCAGCGCCTGCAGGCCGCTGCCATCACGGACCCCGAGGTGCTGATCCGGCGTCTGGGCCTGGACCCCGCCCTGCTGCCCGCGGCACGCCGCGCCGCGCAACTGTTCCGCCTGCGGGTCCCCGAGGGCTACCTGGCGCGCATGCGCCCCGGCGACCCGAACGACCCGCTGCTGCGCCAGGTCCTGCCCCTGGACGCGGAATGCCACGACGTCCCCGGATTCGTGGAGGATCCGGTGGGCGACGGCGCCGCCATGGTGGCACCGGGTCTGCTGCACAAGTACCGGGGCCGGGTGTTGCTGGTGACCACCGGCGCCTGCGCGGTGCACTGCCGCTACTGTTTTCGCCGCCACTTCCCCTACGGCGAGGCCAATCCCGCCCGGGGCGAGTGGCAGGCGGCACTGGACTACATCGCGGGCGACGATTCCATCCACGAGGTGATCCTGAGCGGCGGTGACCCCCTGTCCCTGTCCGACGAGCGCCTCTCGGGCCTTGCCGGCGTCCTGGGGGAGATCCCCCATGTGCGGCGCCTGCGGGTGCACAGCCGCCAGCCGGTGATCCTGCCGGAGCGGGTGGACGAAGACCTGCTGGCCTGGCTGCGTCCCGGGCGTTTCCAGACCGTCCTGGTGATACATGCCAATCACGCCAGGGAGATCCACGGGCCCGTGCGTGAGGCCCTGGCCCGGCTCGCGCGGGCCGGGGTAGGCCTGCTCAACCAGTCCGTGCTGCTGCGCGGCGTGAATGACGACGTGGACACCCTGGCGGACTTGAGCGAAACCCTGTCTGCCACCGGCGTGATGCCCTACTACCTGCACCAGCTGGATCCGGTGCGCGGCGCATCCCATTTCCAGGTGGATGTCGATCGGGCGCTGCGCCTGCACCACGGGCTCAGGGCGCGTCTGCCCGGCTACCTGGTGCCCAGGCTGGTGCGGGAGATTCCGGGACAGGATGCGAAGTCGCCCCTGTCTCGAGATGATTCCTCGTCCATCTGAAAATTCATGAAAAAATTCGGGTAGCTGCTATAGAATATTGAACCAGTTCACAGAATTCCTGATCTACGGTGTAGGTCACACAACGGAATCACCGAATGCTGTTCAGACTGCCCGGCTTCAAGGCCACCACCACACCGGATGGAATCCCGACCCAGCCGAGCAAACTGCGACGCTGGCTGGAGGCCTTGCCCATGGTGAACATGGGTGAGGCCACACGGCAGTTCTATGAAGGTCTGCGCAGCCTGAACAAGGCCGAACTGTCCCCCGTGGACCGCCTGGAGCTGATGGAGACCCTGCGCCCCACGGCCAAGGTGATCCTGGCCCACCTCAGTCGCCACTTTCACAACCGCACCCTGCCCCTGCCGGAGAAAAGCCGGCGCATCGCCGACCTCAACCGGGTCCTGCTGGTGGAACTGGGGCGGGGCTACCGGCTGGCGATCGTCGATCTGGTCCAGGGCGCACACAAGCGCCAGATCCAGAAATGGCTCGGCCTGGCCTGCTACCGTGCCTTGCGCCACACCGGTGACGGCGTCATCCATGCCTGGCGTCTCTACACCCCCGTCGGCCAGGGCGTCTGGCACGACATCCACGAGCTCTTCGCCATCGCCGAAAAACACGGCGTGCATGAAACGCCTGTACCCGATGACGAGCTGCACCAGCGGGACCGGGGCACGGTGAGCGATGCCTACATCCGCCTGTGCGTGCTGGGTCTGAGCCGCCCGCCCGCCCTGCGCCAGGGCGAGGTGGACAAGCTCAATGACTACCTGCAGGCCGCCGTGCATTCGGCGATCATCGTCTCGACCCCGATGCCCGACAGCGCCAACGGCGTCACCCTCACGGACTTGAGCGGTGACCGGGGCCCGGTGCACGTGAACATCGCCGAGCTGCCCGAAGGCCCCCAGGTGCGCCTGTTCAACCTGACCCCGCTGATCCACGAGATCCGCGAGCACCTGCAGCACGGCGGCAAACCCCGGGCCACGGACATGAGCACCGATCTCATGCGCCGTCTGCTGGACATCTGGACCCGCAGCAGCAAGCGCCGTTTCAGCCGCGCCCAGCGGGACGACGACATGAACGTCACCATGGGTCTGACCAACATCCACATCGCCATCAGCGAGGAACAGGAACAGGTCTACGGGCCCAAGGACAAGCCCGCACAGTTCGGCGATCTGAGCCTGCAGCCCATCTCCGACGTGCACAGGGCGGATCGCGAAGGCCAGTTCCTGGCCAAACAGGACGCCCTGGGTGGCGCCGACGCCTGGGACATGGTGGGTCGCGGCAACGTGGTCACCGAGTCATACCTGTCCGAGAAGGCCAGGCCCGCGACCATCCGCGCCATCGGCCTGAGCCATGCCGAGGCCGAGACCTGGCAGGTGCTCAACGCCAGTGCCGGCGGCTTCTGCCTGCGCTGGCCGGGGCAGCAACCCACCCGCGCCCAGGTGGGTGAACTCATCGGTCTACGGGAAAAGGAAGGCAGCCACTACCAGTGGCGCGTGGGCGTGATCCGCTGGATGCTCAACAAGGGGGAACAGGGCCTGGAGATCGGTGTTCAGGTCCTGGCGCCCAAGACACTGCTCATCACCCTGGAACACGCCCACATGGGTCAGCCCAGCGGCGACCCGGTGGAGGCCCTGCTGCTGCCGGCCATCAAGACCATCCAGCAGCCGCCCAGCCTGCTGGCCCCCACGCGACGCTTCCGTCTCGGCGACCAGGTCATCGTCAACCTGGCGGGCCGTGCCCTGCGCGTGAAGCTCTCAAGCCAGGGCGAGCACACCAGCCTGTTCACCCAGTTCCGCTACACGAGCCTCGGCAGCGTCGAGCAAGCCTCCCCCGAAGTCTCCTCGGGCGGCGACACCTTCGACAAGGTCTGGACCCTGATCTAGTCCGCACTGGTGGTCCCCCGCAAGCGCAGGGATTGCGCGTCGCCGCCAGCCCGGGAAGCTGGCACAGCATGGCCGGTCTACGGCACAATGGCTCTCTGCGCGCCAAATGGATACACGGGAGCCCACGTCGCACATGGAAAACCTTCTCCGCCTGCTGATCATCGAGCGTGACCTGAACGACGCCGAGATGATGATCAGCACCATCAAGTCGGCCGGTTTCGCCGTCAGGCCCGAACGGGCCGAAGACCAGGACGAGCTCCTGGAAAAGCTCCAGAAACACGCCCCCGACGTGGTGCTCTGTACCCTGGACTCCGAACCGGAACTGAGTCTCGAGCAAGTGATGAGCGGCATCCGCGACATGGGCAGGCACGTGCCGGTGATCGCGGTTGCCAACGACGCCAACCACGACATCGTGGACTGCCTCGCCCTTGGCGCCCACGACATGGTACGCAAGGATCGCCCGGACCATCTCAAACTGGTGGTGGCACGCGCCGCCGAGGCCCAGCGCCACTGGCGCCAGCTCAAGACCCAGGAATCCTCCCTGCGCGAGGCCGAGCGGCGCTGCAAAAACCTCCTGGATAGCTCCCGCGATGCCATCGCCTACGTGCATGACGGCATGCACATCTACGCCAACCGGTCTTACCTGGAGCTGTTTGCCTACACCGATCCCGACGACCTGGAAGGCATGCCCATCATGGACATGGTGGCCAAAGAGGATCAGGGCACCCTGAAGGAATTCCTGCGCAACTACGACCATGCCCCGGAGGGCAACGAGTCCGGCCAGTCGGTGGAGATCAAACTCAAAAACTCCGCCGGCGAGACCTTCACAGCGCAGATGGAATTCACCCCCGCCAGCATCGATGGCGAACCCTGCACCCAGATCCTGATCCGCCGCCAGGCCAACACCAAGGAGCTGGAGCAGCAGCTCAACTACCTGGCCCAGCGCGACCTGGTCACCGGCCTGTACAATCGCCAGTACTTCATGGAACGCCTGGAATCCGCCCTGGGCCAAGCCACCCAGGGCAAGGGCAATGCCGCCCTGGTGGAACTGCAGATCGACAAGTTCCAGGAGATCCGCGACCAGGTGGGGGTCGCCGGCAGCGACCTGGTGCTCAGTGACGTGGGCAAGATCCTGGAGAAACACTGCGGCCAGAACGACGTGGTGGCGCGCTTCGACGGCGAGGCCTTCGCCATTCTCACCAGCCACTGGGAAACGGCCGATGCCGAGGCCTTCCTCAAGACCATGCTCAAGGACATCGCCGCCCTGATCTGCGAGGTGGACAGCCGCTCCATCACCTGCACCGCCTCGGCTGGCATCACCCAGATCGACGAGAACGCCCCAAGCGCCAACGAGCTGCTGTCCCGTGCCGCGAAGGCCTGCGAGGAGGCCCGCCGCGCCGGCGGCAACCAGGCGGTTGTCTACAGGCCCAAGGAAGGCGAGATGACCCAGCGACAGCTGGACGAGTCCTGGATCGCCCGCATCACCGAGGCCATCGGCAAGAACAGGGTGCGCCTGCTCTACCAGCCGGTGGTCAGCCTGCACGGAGAATCCGGCGAACGCTACGAGGTGCTGATGCGCCTCCTCGGCGAAGACGGCCAGGAGATCCCGGCGGCCGAGTTCATGCCCAGCGCCGAGCGCACCGACATGGCCAAGGTGCTGGATCGCTGGGTCATCAGCCACGCCCTGGATCAGCTGGTGGAACAGCGCAAGAAGGGCAAGGAGACCACCTTTTTCATCAAGCTCACCGCCGGTTCCCTGCAGGAACCCGGCATGCTGCCGTGGATCGTGGAGCAGCTCAAGGAACGGCGCATCCCCGCCGAGTGCGTGGTGTTCGAGATGAAGGAGACCACGGTGGTCAATCATCTCAAGCCCGCCAAGGAATTCGTCAAGGGCCTCAAGGGCCTGCACTGCCGCTTCGCGCTGGACGATTTCGGCACTGGCCTCAACCCCTTCCAGTTGCTGCAGCACGTGCCTGCCGACTACCTCAAGATCGACAGCAGCTTCATGGACAAACTGAGCAGCAGCGAAGAGAACCAGGAAAGCATCCGCCAGCTCACCGACGGAGCGCACGGCCAGAACAAGCTGGTGATCGCCCAGCACGTGGAGGACGCCACGGGGCTGTCCATCCTGTGGGGCATCGGCGTGAACTACATCCAGGGCAACTTCCTGCAGGCACCCTCGGAGAAGCTCGAGTACGACTTCACCTCCATGAGCTGACGGTCCGGTGTCCGCACCCGAACCATCCAGCGACGAGACCCAGGCCCGGGAGGCGCTGACCCGGGCGGGACTCGCCCTGTACCGGGCGGGACTCAACCAGGAGGCAGAAGGCAATCTCAGCCTGCGCCTGGGTGAGGGCCTGCTCATCACCCCCTCCGGACTCCCCTGGGAACGGCTCACACCGCAACGCCTGGTCCTGCTGGATCGCGACAACCACGCCCGGGACGGGCGCCCTTCCAGCGAATGGCCCCTGCACCGGGCTATCCTCGATGCCCGCCCCGAGGTCCATGCCGTCGTGCACACCCATTCCATGTTTGCCACCACCCTCGCCTGCCTGCGCCGGGACCTGCCGCCCTTCCACTACATGATCGCCCAGGCCGGCGGCCCGGACATCCGCTGCAGCCGCTACGCCACCTTCGGCACCGACACCCTTGCCCGGGCAGCCGTGGAGGCCCTGCAGGACCGCAAGGCCTGCCTGCTGGCCAGCCACGGCATGGTCACGGTGGGGAAAACCCTGGAGGAGGCGGTGAGTCTCTCGCTCACCGTGGAGAAGCTCTGCGAACAGTACTGGCGCGCCTGCCAGCTGGGGGAGCCGGTGCTGCTGAGCGATGCGGAGATGGACGAGGTGATGGCGCAGTTCGCCGACTACGGCCCGAAGTACGATGTAAAAGACTAGCCCGCATATCTCACCACCCTTCTACTGCGGCCTAAATGAAATTGAACAGCGACAACCGCTGCACCTGCACGTAGCTCTGTTGGGCCGCCTGCAGGGCGGTCTGCTGGAGGTTGAAGCGGCTGATGGCCTCGGCGTAGTCCAGGTCCTCGATCTCCGACAGGGTGGTGCGCAGTTGCAGCAACACGTCCTCGTTGATATTGCGCTGATTCTCAACGGTCTTGAGCCGCGCGCCGACGCTGGCCCGGGTATCGAGGATATTTCCCAGCGCCTGGTCCAGGTTCACCAAGGCGCGATTGACGGCGTTGTTCAGCCGGGCCCGGCTGGGGGTGTCGGTGACCGGAGCCTCCAGGGCCTCGGCCAACTGGCGGTAGGTGGCAAACAGATCCTGGTTTTCCGAGGGCGAGAGCGTGAACGAATCGCCATCGGCCGGCGTGCCCTGGATACGGGTCTCGATGCCATTGAATCGGATTGCCTCGCCCTCGCGAAAGGGTTCTGGACCCAGCACTATATCCCCGCCACTGTCTTCCACTTGGTAGACCAGTTCCCCCCCCACCTCTGAGAAGATGATTGAGTAATCATCAGGCACCCAGGCCGTGAAGTCCGTGACACTGCCGGCATCGATCACCCCGCCACCGGTGTTGGCGGGATCATCCCTCACCACGAAGGTGCCGTTGCCCGTGGGGATATCCATGAACACGGCCTGGCCTGAATCACCAATGGCCAGCTGGCGCACGGGGCTGATCTGCAGGCGGCGCTGCCCGTCGTCACCGTTGTAGAACACCTCGCCGCCCGCGCCGGGAGAAAAAGGCTGGGTCAGGGAGGTCAATCCCGCATAGATGTATTCGCCGTTGGCATCCCGGGTGTTGGACAGCTGTACAAGCTCGTCCAGGATCTGGCGAATCTCCCCGGCGATGTAGCGGCGGGTCTCGTTGGTCTGGGAACCGTTGTTGCCCTGCACGGCCAGCTCCCGCACCCGCTGCAGGCCTTCACCCACGGAGGTCAGGATGGTCTCGCTGAGCCGCAAGCGCTGCTCGGCAATATTGCCATTGCGCTGGTACTGCTCGGTCTTCTCCACGGAACTGCGGAACTGCAAGGCCTGCACCGCGCCACTGGGATCATCGGAGGGCGAGAGGATGCGCTTTCCGGTACCCAGCTGCAGCTGGGTCCGGGCCAGGCCCTGCTGGTTGTCCTGGATCGCTCCGATACCATTACGGAAGATCTGGGTCGTTGATACGCGCATGGCTAGCGCCTCACGGCATTGATCAATGTGTCGAACAGGGAATTGGTCACCGAGATGACCTGTGCCGCCGCCTGGTAGGCCTGCTGATAGCGCAGCAGGTTGGCCGCCTCCTCGTCCAGGTTCACCCCGGAGATGGATTCACGCTGGGCCCTGGCCTCGTCCAGCAGCTTGACCTGGGCGCGGGCGGCAATCTCGGCCTGACGGGTCCGGGTCCCCACCTCCGCCACCAGGGTGTTGTAGGTGGCCTCCAGGGTAGCGGTACCATCGGCCATCAGGCGCTGGTCCTGAAGACCGGCCAGTGCCAGGGCGTTGCGGTTGTCGCCCACTGCGGCGGTGGTGAAGCTCACCTGAAAGTTGTCGCCGACTGCTGGCTCGCCCTCGATCACCAGCTGCCAGCCGTTGTAGTTGATCTCAGTGGTGGGGTTGAGGAGATCGAAGGTGGCAACAACATCACCGTCGATCACGAACTCCAGCGTGCCGGCGTTATCGATCACAGTCACGGTCACCGGCGACAAGTCCGTCAGCCCAGAGGCGTCCGTGATTCCGACCGACAGCACACTGGCTTCACCGGTGTTGCCGCCGCCCGCAGCCGCGAGCATCTCGGGCGTGGCGGCCGCTACCCGGCGGGTGTCGGTGATCAGGGTATCGATCTGCTGGGCGCCGTTGCGGGTGGGACGAATCAAGTAGGTGTCGCCGGAAGCATCCAGAGGGTCGGCCGGCAGGGTGATGGTGGAGATGTCGAGGCGCAGACCGTCCACCTCGATGACCTGGTCTTCGGGTGGATCTGTGGGGTCGACCGTACCCAGCAGCTGACCACCGGGCTCCCTGCGCAACTGCCAGAGGCTGCCGTCGAAGCGCAGACGATAGTCGTTCACGGTCAGGCGCGTGTAATCTTCGATGCTCACTGTGGGCGCGCCGCTGGCCGTATTGGCCGCCCCGGGGATGACCTGCGGCACGGGCACGCGGAAGAATTCCTCGCCCAGAGCGCCGTTGAGATCCATGCCCAGCCGATGCTGATCGTTGAAAGCCTGAGCCAGACCAACCGCGGTGCGTCCCATGGAGTTCTGCGCCACGTCCAGGACCGAGGTGCGCAGGTCCAGCAGCGCCCCGAGCCGGCCTCCGGTCATGTAGGGGGTGATGTCCACCGTGGCGCCGGGACTCACATAGCCCACCTGCATCTGGGTCGGATCCGGGCCGAGGCCATCGGCGACCAGCACCGTGGCCCGGTTGCCCAGCACCAGGTTCTGGCCATTGCCGATGAAGACATTGAGGGCACCGTCGTCCTGCTCGATGGTGTTGACGGACACCAGTTCGGAGAGCTGCAGCACCAGCCGGTCGCGCTGGTCCAGGAGGTCGTTGGGCGGCGCCCCGCCGCCACGGCCCAGGGCGGCGACGATATCCTTGTTCAGATCGGCAATGGCCTCTGCCAGGCTGTTGATCTCCGCCACCGTGGTCTGGATCTGGCCATTGACCAGATTGCGCTGCTCCTCCAGGCGCTGATTGAGGAAGCTGAAGCGATCCACCAGGGATTCCGCCTCGGAGATCAGCACCTGCCGGGCCGCGTTGGAGGTCGGGTCGTTGGCCACGTCCTGCACGGCGGCAAAGAACTGTTGCAGACCCGGTGCCAGCCCCGAGTCGGGATCTGCCAACAGGTTGTCCACCCTGCGGGCAAAATCGTAATAGAGGGCATACTGCTCGCTCGCGGAGGTGCTGTTGCGCAGCTGGGTCTCCACGAACTGGTCAAAGATGCGATGCACTCCCGACACCTGTACGCCGCTACCAAAGTAGCCGTTTCCGGCAAACTGCGGGATCTGGGTGCTGAGATCGATGCGCTGCCGGCTGTAACCCTCGGTGGCGGAGTTGGCGATGTTGTTGCCGGTGACACCGAGCGCCCGCTGGAAGGCCAGCAGGCCGGACACGCCGATACCCAGGACGCCGCTACTCATGACGGCACCCCGGAACACGGGCGCCCGGAACATAGGCAAAATTGCTGGTGATGTGACGCATGCGCTTGGTCCTCATGTCAGCTTATCGGCGCCTGATCCGGATTCTTTAGGGCGACCGCGGCCTGCAGCGTGCCGCGGCCCAGGATGTCCAGGATCTTGTCCGCGTAGGCGGGATCGGTGGCATAGCCGGCCGCCTGCAGGCCCCTCAGGTAGCCTTCCGCATCGGGCACCCGCGCCAGGGCCTCCCGGTAGCGGGGGTTGCCGGTGATGAACGACACGTAGTCGTCGAAGCTCTGTCCGGGGTGCTCATAGGCGCGAAAGGCCGCGCGCTGGCGCTCAGGTACCCCGCCCACGTATTCCAGGGTCTGCACATGGGCCCGGGGGCCGTCCCAGCGGCTGTCGGCCTTGATGCCGAACAGGTTGAAGCTGTTGCTGCCGTCGGCGTTGGGGATCATGTGCCGGCCCCAGCCGGTCTCCAGGGCCGACTGGGCCAGCAGCACCTCGGGGGCCACGCCCAGGGCCTGTCCGGCCCGCTCGGCATGGGGCCAGAGATCCCGGATGAAGGCCTCGGGGGATTCAGGACGCCAGTCGCGGGGCAGGTCCGAGAAGGCCTCAACGGCAGCGGGCGCCGCGGCCGGTGCCGGCGCCTGGACCCTGGACTGCGGCCAGGGATTCTCCGGACGCTGGTAGACAGGCAGGCGGTGGACCGGCATGGCCAGTTCCCCATCACTGCCGCGCGCCGCCGGTGCCTCCGGATTGAGCTGACGCAGCAGGGATTCCCGCAGGCCGATACCCTCGCCCTTGGACATCTCCAGGGCGATCTGCTGGTCGAACATGCCCTGGTAGAACTTAACCTGCTCGCCATCCATGCCGCTGTCCACGGGCATGGCATCACGCATGCTTTTCAGCATCATCTGGATGAACAGCGCCTCGAACTGCCGCGCGGCCGCCTCCGCCGCCTCCGGGCTCTCCTCCCGCGCCAGGCGGCGCAGGTCGGAGAAACCCTGGAAGTCGGTGTAGGTGTAGGCCTTGGAGAGGTCGGTGTTCATCCGTTAGGGCGATTCAACATTCAAGATTCAAAATTCAAAGTTCAAGATTCAAAGTAAAACCTAGATGACGATCAGCTGGGCGCGCAGGGCGCCGGCTTGGCGCAGGGCCTCGAGGATCGCCACCAGGTCGCCGGGGGCGGCGCCCACCTGGTTCACGGCGCGCACGATCTCGTCCAGGGTCACGCCGGGGCCGAACAGGAACATGGGATTGATCTGCTCGGCGACCTCGATGTCGGTACGGGGCGTCACCACGGTCTCGCCTGGGGCGAGAGGCGCCGGTTGAGCCACATCGAAGGCCTCGGTGATGGTCACGGTGAGACTGCCGTGGGTCACCGCGGCGGGCAGCACCTGCACGTTGCTGCCGATCACCACAGTGCCGGTGCGGGAGTTGATGATCACCTTGGCCGGTGGCG
Source organism: Thioalkalivibrio sulfidiphilus (assembly GCF_000377945.1). Lineage (GTDB taxonomy): Bacteria > Pseudomonadota > Gammaproteobacteria > Ectothiorhodospirales > Ectothiorhodospiraceae > Thioalkalivibrio_A > Thioalkalivibrio_A sulfidiphilus_A. The sequence continues at coordinate 70,175 of NZ_KB898927.1, read as the reverse complement.
CGCCGGGGCGCACGGTGAGGTTCTCCAGCATGGAGACGAAGGCCACCCGCTGACCCGGATCGATGGGAGCACTGACACGCACGGTGGAACCATCAATGGGCCGAGCGGTGCCGGGGCCCATGGTGTCGTTGATCACGTCAGAGAGCCGATTGGCGGTGGTGAAATCGGGCTGATGCAGGTTGAGCTTGATGCTGTCGCCCTGGGCGAAGGCGGTGGGCACCTCGCGCTCCACGGACGCGCCGTTGGGGATGCGGCCCACGCTCGGCACGTTCACGCTGATGCGTGAACCGTCGCGGCCCTCGGCGCCGAAGCCGCCCACCACCAGGTTGCCCTGGGCGATGGCATAGGTCTGGCCGTCGGCGCCCTTGAGCGGGGTCATGAGCAGGCTGCCGCCGCGCAGACTGGAGGCGTTGCCGATGGAGGAGACGGTCACGTCGATCATCTGGCCCGGCTTGGCAAACGGCGGCAGGTCGGCATGGATCATCACCGCCGCGACGTTGCGCAACTGCGGGTTCACGTTGGGCGGCACGGTGACACCCAGCTGGCCCAGCATGTTCTTCAGGGACTGCACGGTGAACGGCGCCTGGGTGGTCTGGTCACCGGTGCCGTCCAGGCCCACCACCAGGCCGTAGCCCACCAGCTGGTTGCTACGCACCCCGGCCACCGAGGCCAGATCCTTGACCCGCTCGTAGGCCTTGGCCGGCGCGGTGAACTGCGGTGCGATCACCAGGGCCAGGCACAGGGCCATCAGCCAGCCGGAACGCAGTGCCTTTTCAAGTGACTTGATCATGCTTGCAGGCTCCTCAGAACGGCCACACGGGACTGTTGAAGAAGCGGGTCAGCCAGCCGGGGGAATTGCTGTCGGCCAGGGTGCCGCTGCCGCCATAGGCCACCTGGGCATTGGCGATCTGGGTGGAGAGGATGGTGTTGTCGGCACGCACGTCCACGGGGCGCACGATGCCGCGCAAGCGGATGAACTCCTGGCCCTGGTTGATGCGGATCCACTTCTCCCCCTGCACCACCAGGTTTCCGTTGGGCAGGACCTCGGCCACCATCACGGTGATGGAGCCGTCCAGCTGATTGCTCTGGGCGCTGTCGCCCGAGCCGTCGAAGGAACGGGAACCCTCGATGCTGGTGCTCAGTTCGGGGATCGTGCGATTGAGCACGGTGGGGGTCGGCATGTTGACGCTGGATTCCTTGCTGGTGCTGGTGTTCGCGGACTTGCGCGCCTGGGTGCGTTCGGCCAGCCGGACCGTGAGGATGTCGCCCACACGGCGGGCCTTGTAGTCCTCGAACAGGCCGGTGCCATAGCTGGCCTGGAAGATGGCGCCGTTGTTGTATTCCGCCGGCACGGGCATAGGCGGGCTGACCGCGGCGAATTCCGGGCTGTCGCCGGGCTTCACGCCGTTGACGCTGGCGCAGCCGCCCAGCACCAGGCCGGCCAGCAGCACCAGGGAGACGGAACGCATCGACTTGAGGCTCAGGCTGTTCATGGCGTGTTATCGACCCAGGTTGTTGTTCACGTACTGGAGCATCTGGTCAGCGGTGGAGATGGCCTTGGAATTCATCTCGTAGGCCCGCTGGGTCTCGATCATGTTCACCAGCTCCTCCACGGTGTTCACGTTGGAGCTTTCCAGGAAGCCCTGCAGCAGGCGGCCACGGCCATCCAGGCCCGGGTTGCCCGCCTGGGGCGCGCCGCTCGCCGCGGTCTCGATGAACAGGTTCTGGCCGATGGGCTGCAGGCCCGCCGGGTTGATGAAGTCCGCCAGCTGCAGGTTGCCCACCACGATGGGCGCCACGTTGCCGGCCACCGTGGCGCTGACGGTGCCGTCCTCTGCCACGGTCACACTCAACGCACCCTCGGGGATGACGATGCCCGGATCCACGTCGTAGCCGCCGGAGGTGACCAGCTGGCCGTCGCTGTTCAGCTGGAAGCTGCCGTCACGGGTGTAGGCGATGTTGCCGTCGGGCATCAGCACCTGGAAAAAGCCGCGCCCCTCGATGGCCATGTCCAGGGCGTTCTCGGTCTGCATGACGTTGCCCTGGGTGAACATCTTCTCCGTGGCCACGGTGCGCACGCCGGTGCCGAGCATCAGCCCGGAAGGCAGCTCCGTGTCCTGGGCGGCCTGGGCACCCGCCTGACGCACCGTCTGGTAGATCAGGTCCTGGAACACCGCGCGGCCCTTCTTGAAGCCGGTGGTGTTGACGTTGGCCAGATTGTTGGAGATCACGGACATGCGCGTCTGCTGCGCGTCCAGTCCGGTCTTGGCGATCCACAGGGCCTTGTTCATGGCGTTACCTCAATGGTGTTCTTCAAGTCAGACGCAACAGGGATGCGGAGGCCGCGTCGTTGTCCTCGGCGGTCTTCATCATCTTCACCTGCATCTCGAAGTGGCGTGCCAGGTCGATCATGTTGACCATGGCCTCCACGGTGTTCACGTTGCTGGATTCCAGCATGCCCCGCACCAGGGTCACGGCCGCATCGGGCGGCTGTTCCAGGCCCAGCTGGTGGCGGATCAGGCCGTCCTCGCCGCGCACCAGCTCATCGGGATTGGGGTTGACCAGCTTGATGCGATCCACCTCCGCAAGCACGTTGGCGCCCTGCCCCAGGGGCCGGATGCTGATGGTGCCGTCGCTGCCGATCTCGAAGGTCTCGAAGGGCGGCACGGCGATGGGACCGCCCTCGCCCAGTACCGGTAGGCCGGTGCCCGTGGTGAGCAGGCCCACCGAGTCCACGCGCAGGTCACCGGCGCGGGTGTAGGCCTCGGTGCCATCCGGCGCCTGGACCGCGATCCAGCCGTTGCCCTGCACCGCCACGTCCAGGTCACGCCCCGTGGCCTGCAATGGACCGGGGCTCAGATCCACCTTCATGTCCTGGGTCAGCGCATAGGTACGCGTGCCGTGACCGGGACCCACCACCCGCTTGCTGGTGAACACGTCCAGGGACGCCTTGAACCCGGTGGTATTGGCATTGGCCAGGTTCTGGGTGTTGCGTGCCTGGGTGAGCGCCGTTTCCTTGGCGCCGGACATGGCGACGTAGAGCATGCGGTCCATCTGCGATTACCTCAGTCAGCCCACGCGTTAGCGGATGTTGATGATGGTCTGGGTCACCGCGTCGGCGGTGGTGATCACCTGGGCGTTGGCCTGGAAGTTGCGCTGCGCGGTGATCAGCTTCACCAACTGCTCGGCGATGTCCACGTTGGAACTCTCCAGGCCACCGGCCTGGATCAGGCCGAAGTTGCCGGTGTCCGCCTCGCCCAGGATCACGTCGCCGGCGGCGAAGGACTCACCCCAGGCGTTGTCGCCCAGCTGCTGCAGACCCTGGGGGTTGGCGAAGTTGGCCAGGGCCACGCGGCCCAGGGCCTGGGACTGGCCGTTGGTGAAGCGTGCGAACACCACACCCGTGGGATCAATGTCGATGCTGTTCAGACGGCCGGTGGTGAATCCGTTCTGACTCAGGCTGGTGACACTGAAGGCACCGCCATACTGGGTGGCATTGGCCAGATCAAAGTCGATATTGAGATCAGCGGCGCCATTGGTCAGGGCATAGGTGCCGAAATTCAGAGGCGTCGTGGTTGTTGCCGTATTGAGCGTGCCATCGCTGTTGAATTCCAGCGGCAGTGGCCCACCGGCCAGATTGCCATCGATGGCCAGATAACTGTCCCATTGCAGCGTGTCGGTATTGCGGAAATACAGCGATGCGGTGTGCGCCTGGCCCAGCGTGTCGTAGACGGTGAGCGAGGTCGAATAATGAAAGCTGCTGGGATCCGCCACATCAAAAACGATCGCCGGATCGATGGGCTCTACGACGGAACTCAGATTCAGACGCACGTTCACATCGGTGGTCGCACTGGGTGGCGCCTCGGACAGGGACAGTTGCAAATCAGCCAGGGAACCCGTGTTGAACTGGGTGCCTTCGGCATTCTGCGGCGTGTAGACCTGCAGGCGCTGGCCCTGGGTATTGACCACGTAACCCTCGCGATTGACCTGGAAGGCCCCGGCGCGGCTATAGACCTGGGTGCCGCTGTCATTGAGCACGAAAAAGCCCTGGCCGTTCATGGCCAGGTCCAGGTTGTTGCCCGTGAACTCGATGTTGCCCTGGCTGAATTGCTGGGTCACGGCAGCCAGGCGCACGCCTGTGCCGATGGCCGTCTGGCTGATACCGCCGTAGGACAGGGCGAACACATCGGCGAACTCGGCGCGGGACTGCTTGAAGCCCGTGGTGCCGGAGTTGGCGATGTTGTTGCCCGTGACACGCAGATCCGCGGAGGCCGCGTTCAAACCACTCAATGCAGTACGAAATGGCATGGTCTGTCTCCTGTGAACTCGACGCCCGGCCTCAGCCGATCTGTCTCACCTTGTTGAAATTCACTTCACCCATCCCCTCCACCTGGAGAAGCAGGGCACCGTTGTTGTTGCCCAGGCTCACGCTCTCGACCCGAGCAGAGAGATACATGTCCAGGGCCTCGCTGCCGCGTCCATCGCTGGCTAGACCGGCAAACTCGTAGATACCCGGGCCCAGCAGTGCACCGGTCTCGTCCCGGCCATCCCAGTGAAACTCCCGCAGTCCGGCCTCCTGGATACCCATGGGGATACGCCGCACCAGCTGGCCGGCCTGGTTGTAGACACCGATGACCACCTCGGCCGAGGCCGGCACCTGCACCGCCCCGCGCATGCCCTCGGCCGGATCCATGACGATCATGTCTCCCGGGACGGTGACATGACGGTCCACCAGGGCCGCGGCCTGCAGGGCCTGACCCGAGGCGATGCTCTGGCTGAAGCGGTTGAAGGATTTCTGCAGGTCCTCGATGCCGGAGACCGTACCGAACTGGGCCAGCTGGCCCAGGAACTCGCCGCTCTCCATGGGCTTGAAGGGATCCTGGTTCTCCAGCTGGGTGATCATGAGCCTGAGAAAGTCACTCTGGCCCAGACGATCGTCGCCCTTCTTGTTGGCGGTCTCGTGGGTGGTGAGTCCCAGCTTGTTCATGATGTCGGCGCTGATGGCGCTGGCGCTGTTCATGGAAGGCCTCCTGTTACGACTGACCCAGCTGCAGGGTGCGCAGCAGGAGCTGTTTGGTGGTGTTCATCACTTCCACGTTGTTCTGGTAGGAACGGGACGCGGAGATCATGTTGGCCATCTCCTCCACCACGCTGACGTTGGGCTTGAAGATGTAGCCCTGCTCGTTGGCCAGCGGATGGTTGGGGGCATATTCGGCCAGCGGCTCGGCCTGGCTTTCCAGCACCCCGGCCACGCGCACCGGCGTCGCCGAGCCGCTCTGTCCGGCCGCCTGCAGCACCGTGGCGAACACCGGATGCTTGGCCCGGTAGGCACCCTCCGGGGTCTGACTGGCCACCTGGGCGTTGGCCATGTTGCTGGCGATGGCGTTGAGGCGCACGGACTGGGCGCTGAGCGCCGAGCCGGAGACATCAAAGATCTTGAACAGGTTGCTCATGGGCTATCACTCCCCCTTGAGCGCGGTGCGCAGACCGCGGAATCGGCTGTTGAGGAAATCAAGACTCGCCTGGTACTGCACGGCGTTCTCCGAGAACGCCGCCTGCTCCAGCTGTGCGTCCACGGTGTTGCCATCCAGGGAGGGCTGGTTGGGTATGCGGTAGAGCGGCTCGCCGCCTATGCCGCCGCCCTGCACGGGCAGATGGCTGGCGTGGGTGCGCATCAGTCCCACGCCCCCGCCCTGGGCCTGGCTCAGGGCGGCACGGAAGTCGATGTCCCGCGCCTTGTAGTTGGGGGTATCGGCATTGGCCAGGTTGGAGGCCAGGAGTTCCAGGCGCCGGGAGCGCAATTGCAGCGCATCGGCGTGGATACCCAGGGCCTTGTCGAAGGACAGTGACATGCCTGCTTCACCTCGTGAGTCTTGTCTGCACGAAAGCAATGCAACAGGCATGCCATGATTTAATCTGTCTTTATTTCAATGAGTTATTGAATAGACGGCGGGATGTGACGATTTGATGGCGGCAACAATCCGCCACGGCAGCGGGGCTCAGGCCTGGAAGGACGGGATTTTGACGCCCGGATCCGGGCATCCCGAATCAGCGTTTGCGGTACACCACGCCGGGGTTGCAGCGCACCATCTCGAAGGCGTCGGAGTAATTGGCCATGGACTCCGAGGCCCCCAGGAACAGGTAGCCGCCGGGGTTGAGGATCTGGGCGATGCGCTTGAGGATGTCGCGCTTGGATTCCGCCGAGAAATAGATCAACACATTGCGGCAGAACACCACGTCGAACTTGCCCAGCAGGGTATAGCTGTCCAGCAGATTGAACTCCCGGAAGCTCGCCCGGGCACGGATCTCCGGGCGCACCTGCCAGCGGTTGCCCTGCTGCACGAAGAAGCGATCACGGCGCTCCTGGGACAGGCCCCGGCCCATGGACAGACTGTCAAAGGTGGCCTCGCGGGCTTCCCGCACAATGGCCGTGGAGATGTCGGTACCCACGATCTGCACGTTCTTGAGCACCCCGGGGCGGGCCTGCTGAAACTCGCTCACGATCATGCTGATGGAGTAGGCCTCCTGGCCGCTGGAGCAGGCCGCCGACCAGATCTTCACCGGGTTCACGCCCTTCTTGCCCAGCTCCGGGAAGATGGTGTCCTTGAGGATGTCAAAGGGGAAGACGTCGCGAAACCAGTAGGTCTCGTTGGTGGTCATGGCCTCGATGACCCGCTCACGCAGCCCGGGCCGGGATCCGGTCTTGAGCAGGCGCAACAGCTCGCTCACCGAGCCCACGGAAAACTCGCCCATCAGCCGCGACAGTCGGCTGGTCACCAGGTAATGCTTGTTTTCGCCGAGCACCAGGCCACAGCTCTTTTCCAGGAACAGACGGAAGTCCTCGTAGTCCTGGGGCTGGATGGCGGTTGATGGCAAGGGGTTGGCTCTCCTGGTTAGGGCCGGGTTGCGGATACTTGCAGTATACCGGTCACGGGCCGGTCATGGGCACACTTGCCGGGGCGGCAAGATCTTGCCGCCCCGGCAATTGACGGGGGTACATCTCGGCCGCCACGGTGCCTCAGGAATCGGCGCTGCCCTTGATGTGTTCAAGCACGGCAGCGGCCAGTTCATCGGGATTGAACTTGGGTAGAAACCGGTTGGCCCCGGCGCGCTCGACCATGGCGCCATTGAAAGAGCCGCTCAGGGAGGAATGCAGGACCACGTGCAGCCTGGCCAGCTCCGGTACCTTGCGCAGTTCGGCGGTCAGGGTGTAGCCATCCATCTCCGGCATCTCGATATCGGAGATGAGCATCGAGATCTGATCGTCGATGGAGCCGGTCACGGCGGTCAGTTCCTTGAGGGTATCCAGGGCCTCGCGGCCGTCCTTGACGATGATGCTCTCCACCCCGATCTCGTCCAGGGAACGCTTGATCTGCTTGCGAGCCACCGAGGAATCATCGGCCACCAGTACCCGGCGCACACGCCCGGAGGCCTCCTGGCCGGCCTGGGCGATCTCGGCGGAGACGCCCTTGGCGGGTCCGGTGACCAGTTCGAGCACCTTCTCCACGTCGACGATCTCCACCAGCTTGTTGTCCACGTTGGTGACCGCGGTCAGGTAGCTGCCCTTTTCCGTGCCCTTGGGGGGCGGCCGGATGGCATCCCAGTTGAGATTGACGATGCGGTCCACCGCGGACACCAGGAAGCCCTGCACCGTGCGGTTGAACTCGGTCATGATGACGAAGGTGCCCTCGGTCTTGGGCAGCGGGGCCTTGCCGATGGCCTTGGCCATGTCGATCAGCGGTACCGTGCTGCCCCGGATGTGGGCGATGCCCGCCACCACCGGGTGGGAGTCCGGCATGCGCTTGAGGGGCGGACAGGGAATGACCTCGCGGACCTTGAAGACATTGATGCCGAACAGCTGCTTGTCACCCAGGTGAAACATGAGCAGTTCGAGGCGGTTCTGCCCCACCAGCTGGGTACGACGGTTGACTTCATCAAGCACACCGGTCATGGAACTCTCCCGAGGTTGGCGCAAGGGTGCGGCGCTTTTCTTGTCCATTATGGACAACTCTATCGGCCTTGCGCAGATTTCCTTGAGCGGGACCATGGCATGCCTCTTGCAAGTTCACTGCCATGATGCGCTATACCGTCAACAACTCGACACTCAGTGACCGGCCAGGGCCAGGACCCACGGGCGGACCTCGCTCAAAGACACGCAGGGTCTCGGCCGCCGGCGTGTTGCTGTGCCTCACGGCGTGGCTGATCAGTACACCCGCGCTGGCCCACGAACCCCACGAACGCATCCTAGACACCGCCACCCGCTACATGGCTGAGCAGGCCCGCGCGGCCCACGGTGAGGCCTTCGAGGTCACGGTCTCGCCGGGCCGCCTCGATCCCCGCCTGCGCCTGCGCGCCTGCGAGCAGGGCCTGGAACCCTTCACCTCCCCGGGTGCCCGCCTGGCGGGCAACAGCACCGTGGGCATCCGCTGCCTGGGCCCGGTGACCTGGTCCCTGTACGTCCCCGTGCATGTGGCGGTCCATGGCGAGGTGGTGGTCCTGGGCCATCCCCTGCCCCGGGGCATGCAGCTGGAAGCCCACCATCTGCGCCTGGAACGCCATGACGTCGGCGCCCTGCCTGGCGGCTACCTCAACGACCTGGAACTGGCCCGGGACATGGTCTTGCGCCGTGCCCTGCCCGCCGGTACCGTGCTCACGCCCCAGATGGTAGAGCCCCCCCGGCTGGTGCGCCGGGGTCAGCGGGTCACCCTGCTGGCCGAAGGCAGCGCCGTGAACGTGCGGGTGGAGGGCGAGGCCCTGGCCGACGGCAGCCGGGGCGAACGGGTCCAGGTGCGCAACCTCTCCTCCCGTCGGGTGGTCGAAGGGGTCGTGCTCTCCCACGGTGTCGTGGGTGTTAGAATGTGACCCAATACCGTAATCCAGGCCTCAAGAATCCCCTGTTGCTGCCGATAATGTGTTCAACAGGGAACAGCCCCAGGGCCAGAGGATTCAACAATGTCCATTGATATCAAAAACTTGAGTCAGACACAGGCCCGCGCCACCGGCGATGGCCGCGCCGTGTCCGACAGCCGCGGCTCCCGCGGTGGTGAGGCCGGGGGCAGCACCTCCTCGCGCAGCAACGACGACCAGGTAACCCTGACCGACACCGCCCGTCGGCTCAGCGACCTGACCCAGACCGCCAGCGCCCAGCCCGCCGTGGACAGCCAGCGGGTGGCCGAGATCCGCCAGGCCATCGCCGACGGCAGCTACCAGGTGAACGCCGAGCGGGTGGCCGACAAGCTCATGCAGACCGAGGACCTTCTCTGACGCCATGCACGCCAGCGCCCAGAGACTCGACACACTGCTCAACCAGGCCGTCCGCGAGGCCTGCCTGCTGGAATCCGCCCTGGAACGTGAGAGCAATGCCCTGGCAGAGCGCGATCTTCAGGCCCTGAACCAGGCGGTGGCCGAGAAGCAGCAACTGGTCGTGTCCCTGGAACGCCTCACCCGCGAGCAGACCCAGCTGATGCGTACCGCCGGCTTCGACGCCGACGCCGCCGGCATGGCCGCCTGCCTGCGCGCCTGGGACGAACAAGGTCTCATGTCACCCCTCTGGGACCGTCTGCAGACGGTCATGGGCCGCTGCAAGCGGCTCAACCAGATCAACGGCGGCGTGGTGGAAACCCAGCGCCAGCAGGTGGACCAGGCGATCCACATCCTGCGCGGCGAAGATCCCCGCACGGAACTCTACGGCCCCTCCGGCCATACCGTCACCGGCGACGCCTCCCGGCACATCTCCAAGGCCTGACAAGCGGTCCATCAACGGACCGGCCTTCCGTGTTACATTGGCCCCGGGCTGGCAGCGCGACACCTCGCATCTGCCGTAACAACCAAGACAAACAACAGAGGCGGCCCCAGCGCAGGGCTCCCGATCCAGCATGAACGAAACCCCGGCAGTGCCGCCCTCCCCCGAGGTTGAGGGCAGCCTCAACGAGCAGATCAGCCACCGGCGGCGCATCCTCGCGGTGCTCGATGCCATGAAGGACGCGCGTGCCCTGCTGAGCGCGCGCATCGAGAACCAGCGCGGTTACTTCAACACCACCCTGCTCAAGATCGACGCCGAGAAGGGCTACGTCTTCCTGGACGAACTGGCGCCGGCCGACGGCCATGAAAAGATCGCCGTGGGACAGACCCTGCACCTGTACGGCTTCTACAACAACCTCCCCGCCCACTTCGCCGTCGAGGTAATCCACGTGGGCGAGCACGAAGGCATCGCCTTCTATGCGGGCCCACTGCCCAAGCTCATCCACTATCAGCAGAAACGCGCCCATTTCCGCGCCTACGTGGGGCTGGGCAAGGAACTGAAGGTGCGTCTGCGCAAGGGCGACGGAGCCCAGATCAGCGGACGTCTGCAGGACATCTCCCTGGGCGGCTTCGGGGCCCTGATGCCCGCCGACAGCATCTTCGAGGATCTCGAGATCGTCGAGGTGGAAGCCCTGGAGCTGCCGGAACACCACGCCATCGCCTGCACCGCCGAGATCCGTCACAGCCACCCGACCCAGGGTCGGCTGCACATCGGCGCACGCTTCACCCAGCTCGCACCCCAGGCCGAGCGGCAACTGCTGCAGGCAATCGTCGAACTGGAACGGGAACAGCTGCGCAAGCAGTCCCGGGACTGAAAACCATCATGGGCCTGATCCAGCCATCCGGGACACACGCAGGCTCATGCGTGCCGCCGCCGCTCTGGGCCTGCCCACCGCGTGCCCCGCCCGGTGCTCGGGCGCTGTAAGACCGACTCCCTGGCAACAGGGCATAGCCGCCAGCCGAAGCACCTACGGCATAACTTTCATTCCCGGCAGATGCAGTGTGAAGGTGGTGTAGCCGCCCTCGCAGACCGCGTCGATGCGTCCGCCATGGGCCTCGACGATGGAGCGGGTGATGGCCAGACCCAGGCCCGCGCCCTCGCCCTGCCCGGCGCGCTCGTCGTCGATCCTGTGGAAACGCTCGAACAGCCTGGGAATGCGCTCCGCGGGGATGGCGGGGCCCGGGTTGCACACCGCCAGGCGCGCCTCCTGGTCCGTCTCCTCGATGCGAATCTCCACCACGCCGCCGGGCGCCGTGTGGCGCAGGGCATTGGAGAGCAGATTGGACACCGCGCGTCGCAGCATGAGCCGGTCGCCCCTGACCCGCGCCTGCCCCGCCACGCGCAGGTCCACGCCCCGCTCCTCCGCCAGGGCCTCGTAGAACTCCAGCAGCGCCTGCGCCTCCTCGGCCAGTTCCACCGGCTCCGCGACCCGGGGCAGACGACCCTCATCCGCCTTGGCCAGGAACAGCATGTCGCCGATCATGCGTGACATGCGCTCGAACTCCTCCAGGTTCGAGTGCAGCACCTCACGATAGGCCTCCGCGCTGCGCGTCCGGGACAGGGCCACCTCGGTCTCGGTCATGAGATTGGACACCGGGGTGCGCAGCTCATGGGCGATGTCCGCGGAGTAATCGGACAGGCGCTGGAAGGCCGCCTCCAGGCGGTCCAGCATGCCGTTGAAGGCCTCGGCCAGTTCGCGCACCTCCGCCGGCGCATCGCCGGCGGGGATGCGCTCGCCGAGCTGCTCGGCGGACAGGCGCCGGGCGGTGGTCGTGACCCGGGCCAGGGGTGCGAGGCCCTGGCGCGCCGCCAGCCAGCCCAGCAAGGCGGCCAGGGCCGCCGCCAGGGTCACCCCGAGCCACAGACTCAGGCGCACCTGGTTCAGGAAATGCTCGTGGTGGCTGATGTCCAGGGCCACTGCGGCATGCACCGACAGGGGGTCCGCGAGGGGCAGCTGGAAGGCCCCCTCGCGGCCGATGTAGCGCCGTCCCTCGCGGGTCCAGCCCTGTCCCGCCACGGGGGCCGCGCCGGTCAACTGGGCCGGTTCGAAGGCGGAGAGGTTCGCACCGAAGATCACCACCCCCTCGTGGTCACGCAGCAGCACGGCGATGTTGTCGTGTCCGGCCAGGGCATCGCGCAGCCGCTGCGGCAGGCTGTCCAGGGCGGCCTCGCTGTCGGTGCGGGCCACCAGCTGGCCGATCACCGTGAGCTTGGCGGTGAGGTCGTGCTCGTCCAGTTCGTCGAAGTGGCGATCCACCGCGTGGCTCAGCAGCATTCCCAGCGACAGCAGCAGCACGGCGGCCACCAGGGCAAACAACAGCGCCAGGCGGGTGGTGAGGGACAGGCGGCGACGGGCGCTCCCGAGGCCAAGATCGCTCACTATCTTATGGCTCACGGTGCCTCCGGCGCCTCGAGCACGTAGCCCATGCCGCGCACCGTGCGGATCAGCTTGGGCTCGAAGGGCTCATCCACCTTGGCGCGCAGGCGACGCACCGCCACCTCGATCACGTTGGTGTCGCTGTCGAAGTTCATGTCCCAGACCTGGGAGGCGATCAGGGAGCGGGGCAGCACCTCCCCCTGGCGACGCACCAGCAGTTCCAGCAGGGCGAACTCCTTGGCGGTCAGATCGATGCGCGTGCCGCCCCGGGTGACCCGGCGGCGCAGCAGGTCGATCTCCAGATCGGCGGCCCTTAGGGTCTCCGGTTCCTTGCTCTTGCCCCGGCGCAGCAGGCTGCGCACCCGGGCCAGCAGTTCCGAGAAGGCGAAGGGTTTGACCAGGTAGTCGTCGGCCCCCAGCTCCAGGCCACGCACGCGGTCCTCCACCGCGTCCCGGGCGGTGAGGAACAGCACCGGCATCTCCCGGCCCGACAGGCGCACCGCCTGCAGCAGGGCCCAGCCGTCCATGCGCGGCAGCATCACGTCCAGGATCAGCAGGTCGTAGTCCCCGGTGGTGGCCAGGTGCAGGCCGTCCAGGCCATCCCGGGCAAGATCCACCACGAACCCCGCCTCGCTCAGACCCTGGCGCAGGTATTCGCCGGTCTTGGGTTCGTCCTCCACGATGAGAATCTTCACGCTGTCGTTCCGCATGTATGTGACCTGAACGCCATTCTGCCACCGGGCACAGCCCCTCCGGGCAAAGATTACGCAGATGTAATTCAAGGGTCAGGTTGTTGACCATTTTTCTCGGGCATGATGCCGTCCGTGACGCCCCCGGAGATGCGGGGATCTGCACACAACCACCCCGTCAACCATTCAAGGAGTCAGGCATGTCCTTCAGGCACTCGATCAGGTTCATCGGCGCATTCGGCATCACCCTCCTCCTGTTCACCACCTCCCCTGTCTGGGCACACGCGCAGCAGGAAGGCATGTATCCGGAGCACGCCTCCACCATCGAGGGCTCCCCCGAGAAGATCGCCGTGTGGTTTGACCACGCCATGCGCCTCACCCTGTTCGAGGTCACCGGCCCCCAAGGGCGTGTGGAGCTGCAATCCCGTCCGGGACGCGAGACAGTCACTCGTTTCGAGACCGCCCCGGCCGGCCCCCTCGTCCCGGGCGAGTACACGGTGAAGTGGCGCGGCCTGGCCGAGGACGGCCATGTCATGTTCGATGAGTTCTATTTTACGGTGCGCTGATGACCCTGCCCGCGCTCATCGCAGGCCTGGAACCCTGGACCCTGATCATGGTACTGGTGGCCGCCGGTTTCTATACCAGCAGCCTGCTGGCGGTCGGGACCGCCTTGTTCAAGCTCGGCTTCCTCGACCTGCCGGCCCGCCAGATCGCGGCCCTGAACCGCATCGCCCTGGTGTCCCTGTGGACCGCCATCACCCTGGCGCTGCTGCAGTGGCCGCTGCAGGCCGGCTTCCTGGGCGGCGGCACCCTCGATGCCGCCCTGGACCCCATGCTGCTCGGGATTGTGTTCGACAGCGCCCAGGGCAACCGCACCCTGCTGGCGGTGGCCGGACTGCTGCTGCTTCACGCCCTGCTGCTGCGGCGTCGCGCCTGGCAGTACCTGGCCCTGCCGGGCGGCGTGCTGGTGCTGCTCGCCTTCGTGCAGGTGGGACACACCCAGCAGGAACCCCGCTGGCTGCTGGGTGGCCTGCTGCTGGTCCATCTGGCCACCGCCAGCTTCTGGATCGGCGCGCTGATCCCCCTCTACCGGGTGGCCGGAAACCCGGCCTACGAGGCACAACCCACGGGCCTGCTCACCCGCTTCGGCCGACTGGCGACCACAGCGGTGGCCCTGCTGCTGCTGGCCGGCGTGACCATGGCCTGGCTGCTGGCGGGCGGGCTCTTCCCCCTGTTCACCACCGCCTACGGGCAGATCCTGCTGGCCAAGATCGCCCTGGTGATCCTGCTGCTCGGCCTGGCGGCCCTGAACAAGCTGCGCCTGGTGCCGGCCTATGAGCGGGGTGACGTACGTGCCCCCGGGCGTCTGCGCCGCAGCATCCTGCTGGAGGGGCTGCTGGTGTCGGGGGTGTTTCTGTTGACCGCGCTGCTGACCACCACCAGCTCGCCCGGCGGCTGATGCTGACAGATTTGTCATCCCTCTATCAGCCGCAGGTCAGGAATGGCGAGGCATGATCACCACGGGTCGAGCGGTCAGGAACCGCAGGCCCCCGGACGATCAACGCAGGATCGATCGGTTTACACAAGCATGAGGAGGCACAGACCGATGCGAACACGCACGCTCCACCTGCTGCTGGCGGCGGGACTGTTCCCTGCCCTGGCGGCAGCCACGCCGGCGGCCTACGACCCCGCTGCGCCGGTGCCGCCGCCCGCCTACAGCGCCCTGCCCGCGACCCTGCCCGGGGCGACCATGGGCGAGGAGGACTGGCGTCAGAGCAATGACACCGTGGGCGCCTTTACCCGTGGGCACATGGACGTGCTGCGCTGGGAAGCGGACAACCTGCCCGCCGCCGAACCGGTCTCCCCGCCGTCGGGCGAGCCCCTCACCCCCGCCGAGGCGCTGCGCATGGCCCTGGGCAAGCGCCCGGACCTGTTCGCCACCGAGACCATGGGCGCCCTGGAGCGGGCCGAGGCGGACATCGCCGTGATCGAGTTCTCCCGCGAGGTGCACCGGGCCTGGATCCAGGCCGTGGCTGCCGAGCAGGGCCTGCGCCGCACCGAGCAGGCCTTCGAGGCCACCGACCTGAGCAACGAACTGGCGGTGCGCATGACCCGGGTGGGCAACTGGGGCCAGGACCGGCTGCTGAAGCAGCAACTGGCCCTGTCCGACGCGGCCATCCAGCTGGCGCAGGCCCGCCAGGCCGCCGCCAGCGCCCGGGAGGCCCTGATCCGCAAGCTGGGTCTGTGGGGCGATGCCACCGCACTGCACCTGCCGGACACCCTGCCGGCGCTGCCGGACAGCCCCCTTGAGGCCGACGCCCTGGAGGCCCTGGCCCTTGAAAGACACCCGCGACTGGCCCTGGCGGTCAGGGACGCCGAGTGGGCCCGGCGCGGGCTGTCCGCCGCCAGCCTGGAGACCTGGCAGGCGGCGGCCCGGGAGGCCCTGTCCGTGACGCTGCCCGAGGACACCGACAGCGACGACCCCATGGGACAGCTCATCACCCGTGCCCCGGTGCTGGAACAGCGGCGCCTGCCCGCCCGCCACGAGACCGGTGAGGCACTGCGCGCCCGGGCCGAGGCCCATGCCCTGGCCGTGCGCATCCGCTCCCAGGTGCGCGAGGCCTACCACCAGTACCGGGTGGCCTACGACATCGCCCGCCTGGCCGGGGAGAACGCGCGCCTGAGCGAAGCGATCCAGGAGGAGACCCTGCTGCGGTACAACGGCATGCTCAAGAGCACCTGGGACCTGCTGGCCAGCGCCCGGGACCGGGTGGAACGCAGCGACGCCGCCCTGCAGGCCCTGCGCGACTTCTGGCTGGCCCACGCCAACCTGCAGGCCGTGCTCGCCGGTGCGGACTACGCCGGAGCGGACGGCTCCAGCCTCGGCGCGGCATCCAATTCCAAGGCAGCAGGAGGTCACTGAGCCATGAATCGACGCGAATTTCTCGCCAGCGCCGCCTTCGGCGCGGTGTCCGCCACCGCCGTGAGCAAGGTGGCCCTGGCCGCCCTGCCCGAGCCCATGATCGTCACCTCCCCGGAGACGGCGCCGCCCCGCATGCCGGACACCGGTCGCCCCTACAACCCGGTGGTCACCCTCAACGGCTGGACCGCCCCCTGGCGCATGAATCAGGGCGTCAAGGAATTCCACCTGGTGGCCGAGCCGGTGGAGCGGGAGATCGCCCCGGGCATGATCGCGCGCCTGTGGGGCTACAACGGCCAGAGCCCCGGCCCCACCATCGAGGTGGTGGAAGGCGACCGGGTGCGCCTGTTCGTCACCAACCGCCTGCCCGAGCCCACCACCATACACTGGCACGGCCAGCGCCTGCCCAACGGCATGGACGGCGTGGCGGGGCTCAACCAGAAGCACATCCCGGTGGGCAAGACCTTCGTCTACGAATTCGTCGCGCGCCGCCCCGGCACCTTCATGTACCACCCCCACTTCGACGAGATGGTGCAGATGGCCATGGGCATGATGGGCTTCTGGGTCACCCACCCGCGCAATCGCCACCCGGCGATCAGCGAGGTGGATCGGGACTTCTGCTTCCTGCTCAACGCCTACGACATCGATCCCGGCAGCGTCACGCCCAAGATCAACGAGATGCTCGACTTCAACCTGTGGACCTTCAACAGCCGCGCCTTCCCGGGCATCGACTCCATGAACGTGCGCCTCGGTGACCGGGTGCGCATCCGCATGGGCAACCTGACCATGACCAACCACCCCATCCACATCCATGGCCACGAGTTCGAGGTCACCGGCACCGACGGCGGCCCGGTCCCACCCGGCGCCCGCTGGCCCGAGGTCACCACGGACATCGCCGTGGGCCAGATGCGCCAGGTGGAATTCATCGCCGACTCCGAGGGCGACTGGGCCTTCCACTGCCACAAGAGCCACCACGCCATGAACCCCATGGGCCACGACGTGCCGACCATGATCGGCGTCGACCACCGCGGCCTGGTGGGGCGCATCCAGAACCTGGTGCCCGACTACATGCTCATGGGCGAGCGGGGCATGGGCGACATGAAGGACATGACCATGATGCTGCCCGAGGAGACCCTGCCCATGATGGCCGGCCACGGCCCCCACGGCCCCATCGGCATGGGCGGCATGTTCACCAGCTTCAAGGTGCGCCGCGACCAGAAGCCGGGTGACTACTCCGACCCCGGCTGGTACGAACAGCCCCCGGGCACCCAGGCCTACGAGTGGACCGGCGAACTGCCCGAGCCCGCGCGCTTCGCCTCGGAACGGCTCAACCGCGGCGAGGTGCCGGACCTCAACCGCACCGCCCTGGAACTGCAGGTACGCAGGCCCACGGGCGGCGGGCACAACCATTGATCCAGACACACCCCGCCGGACCACCGGCACACGATACGGAGAAAAACAGGATGAAAACCCTGCTGAAGATGACGACCACCGCCTTGATGTTCGGCCTGATGGCCCTGGGCCCTGCCCAGGCAGGCAACCACGGTCATGCCCACACACACGATCACGGCCCTGCCGAGCCCGCAGCCGCCTCCGGTGAACTGCCCCAGGTTGAGGCCGAGGTGCGCCGGGTGAACACCCGCGCCAACACCGTCTCCCTGCGCCACGGCGAGGTCCCCAACCTGGACATGCCGCCCATGACCATGACCTTCAAGGTCAGCGACCCCGCCCTGCTGGAAGGCCTGAAAGCCGGCGACAAGGTGAACGTGACCATTGACCGGGTGGACGGTGACTACACCGTGATGAGCGTGGAGCCTGGGCAATAAGGCGGGGGCCGTACACGGCAAAGGGCCCCCGATACTGCCGGGGGCCCCTTTTGTTTATGTATGGCGGAGAGGGTGGGATTATTCGGCGCTATCGCGCCTCACCCTCCGGGCCGTCGCCGCTGGGCGGCAACGTTCGGGCTACGCTGCGCTTCGCCCGTCGAACCCTCGTGTCCATGTTCGTGGGTTCGAATCCAGCTTGCTCACAATACAAAAGCAAAGGGCCCCCGATACTGCCGGGGGCCCTTTGCTTTTGTATGGCGGAGAGGGTGGGATTCGAACCCACGAACGGGTTACCCCGTCTCCGGTTTTCAAGACCGGTGCAATCAACCGCTCTGCCACCTCTCCCAAGGCGCGTATGTTACCTGCCCACCACCAAAACCCACAACAATCAGCCGGTTGAGGAACCAGGTTTTGAACCCGCCGCTCTAATCGGGTACTTTACCCACACCACTGGAAACCACCAGCAACGGAGAACGACCCATGCAGACCGAAAGACTGTCCACGGCACGTGCCCAGAGCACTACCCTGGCCACCAACAAGGTCATTCGCAATACCTACATGCTGCTGTCCATGACGCTCGCCTTCAGCGCGGTCATGGCGTTCGTGGCCATGGCCACCGGGGCACGTCCCATCAACTGGATCCTGATGATCGCCGTGTTCATCGGCGGTCCGTTCCTGATCCACGCGGTGCGCAACAGCATCTGGAGCCTGCCCCTGACCTTCGTGTTCACCGGCTTCATGGGCTACGTGCTCGGACCCATCGTCACCCTGTATCTCAGCCAGCCCAACGGCTCGGAGATCGTCATGGGTGCCCTGGCCACGACCGCCGTCACCTTCGTCGGCCTGTCCGCCTACGCCCTGACCACCCGCAAGGACTTCAGCTTCCTGGGCGGCTTCGTGTTCGTAGGCTTCCTGGTGGTGCTGGCCGCCATCGTGGCCAACCTGTTTCTGGGCATACCGGCCCTGTCCCTGGCCATCTCCGCCGCGGCGGTGCTGGTGGTCTCCGCCGCAATCCTGTTCGACACCAGCCGCATGGTGCACGACGGCGAGGCCAACTACGTGATGATGACGGTGTCCCTGTACGCCAACATCTACGTGCTGTTCCTGCACCTGCTGAACCTGTTCCATGCCTTCAGCGGTGACAACTGAGCCCCGGCTCGGTCGGTAGTAGAATACGAAGGGCCCCGCCTTGGCGGGGCCCTTCTGCATTGAAGGACTGAAAATCATGATCCAACACGGCGTCCTGCTGGACCTGGAAACCATGGACCGCGACGATCTCGACCTCGCGGCCCTGCGCACAGCCCTGCCCCACTGGGACATCCACCCCTACACCGCGACCGACGAGGTCCCGGCGCGTATCGCCCGGGCGCAGGTGGTGGTCACCAACAAGGTGGTGATCAACCGGGCCGCCATGGACGCGGCCCCGGCACTTAGGCTCATTTGCGTGGCCGCCACGGGTACCAACAACGTGGACCTGGAGGCGGCACGGGAGCGCAGCATCACGGTGTGCAATGTGCGCGACTACGGCACTGCCTCGGTGGTGCAACACGTGTTCACCCTGATCCTGGCCCTGACCACGCGCCTTGGGGACTACCAGCGTGACGTGGCCCGGGGCCTGTGGCAGGACAGCCGCCAGTTCTGTCTCCTGGACCACCCCATCCGTGAACTCGCCGGCCTCACCCTGGGCATCGTCGGCTACGGCGTGCTCGGCCAGGCCGTGGCGCGCACCGCCGAGTGTTTCGGCCTCAGGGTGATCGTGGCGGACAGCCTGGTGTCCCCGGGCAACGATCCGGACCGCCTGCCTTTGGAACGCGTGCTGGCCGAATCGGACATCCTGACCCTGCACTGCCCGCTCACGAACCAGACCCGGCACCTGATCGACGCCCGGGCCCTGGCCGCCATGAAACCCGACGCCCTGCTCATCAACGCCGCCCGGGGCGCGGTGGTGGACAACGCCGCCCTGGCCGACGCCCTGCGCCGGGGTGTCATCGGCGGCGCCGGCATCGACGTGCTGGACCAGGAACCACCCCCCGCCGATCATCCCCTGCTGGCGCCGGACATCCCCAACCTGATCGTCACGCCCCACATCGCCTGGGCCGCCCGGGAGGCGCGCCAGCGGGTCATCGACCAGGTGACCGACAACATCCAGGCCTATCTGGCGGGCGCGCCCCGTCGCACGGTCTGAGGGAGCCCTGCCATGAGCGATGCACTGGAAGCACGGGTGGTGGAACTGGAGATCCGTCTGGCCCACCAGGAGGATCTCCTGCAGAGCCTCAACCAGACCATGATTGAACAACAGCAGCGCATCGACAGCCTGCAGCTGCAGATGGAGGGACTGCGGCAACGGCTGGCGGCCGTGATCGAGAACCCGCTCATGGATCCGAACCAGGAACCGCCGCCGCCCCATTATTGAGGCCGCCTGCAGCCACACGCAGACCATGTCAGATACCCGTATCAGCATCCGTTACGCATCCGAGGACCTACGGGAACGGGCCGATGCCCTGGCTGCTGAGCTGAACCTGTCTCTGGCCGGTGAACCGGCCGGCACACCCTTGGTGCTGATCCTCGACGGCCATGGCCTGAGCCTCGCGCTCACCGCTTCCGACGCACCCGGCCCCATCCAGGTGGATTTCGTGACCGGGCGCCTGGGCTATCGCCAGGCCCGCATCAACCTGCGCAGCGAGCCCCTGGCACGGGCGGTGGGCATCAAGGGCAGCGAGCGGCCCAGCGTAGTGGACGCCACCGCCGGGCTGGGCCGTGACGGCTTCGTACTCGCCAGTCTCGGCTGTCAGGTGACCCTGCTGGAACGGGAACCCGTGATCGCGGCCCTGCTGGCCGACGGTCTGGAACGGGCCGCCCGGGACGCGGACCTGGCGCAGACCATCGCGCGCATGCACCTGGTCACTGGCAACGCCCGGGACTGGCTCTCGGCGCTGGACGAGGCCTCGCGGCCCGAGGTGGTCTACCTGGACCCCATGTACCCCCACCGGGACAAGAGCGCCCTGGTGAAGAAGGAGATGCGCGTGTTCCGTGCCCTGGTGGGCGATGACCAGGACGCCCCCGAGACCCTGGAGGCCGCCCTCGCCGTGGCGAAACGCCGGGTGGTAGTCAAGCGCCCTGCCCGCGCCGAACCCCTCGGCGCCCGCAAACCCAGCCACCAGATCCCCGGCAAGACCACCCGCTTCGATGTTTACCTGACGGGATGAGCCGCGGTTCTTGGCGTGAAAAGACTCAACGCAAAGGCGCAAAGACGCAGAGGACGCAAAAAGGCTTTTTGACGAAAAAACCTTTGCGATCTTTGCGTCTTTGCGCCTTTGCGTTGAAAGCCTTTAATCACTCACCCAAGACAATACGCGCACCCTCCACCCGATAGGCGGGGATTTCCAGGTTGCGGCGGGCGGGCTGGCCGTCGTAGACGCGCCCGGCGAAGTCGTAGCGGGAGCCCCGGCAGCGGTCGGTGAAGCCACCGCCCCAGCCCGCCTCGTCGGCGGCCTCGGGGCTGACCAGGTCCAGGGGGCAGGAAAGGTCCGTGCCCTGTCCGTAGGCGATGAAGTAACCCGGCACCAGGGTGCGCTCGGGGTTGCGGGCCGCCCGGGGCTGGACGCTCAGGCGGGAATCGGGGTCATAGAGCCGGTCCTCGTGGGCCGCGTCCGCCGCGTCCATGGCGGGGCTGCGGCGCAGCACCAGCACCTCCCTGCCGGCCCAGTCCACACGCTGCATTTCACCGGGGGCCAGCGCGCTCAGGTCCACGCCCAGGGCAAGGCGGTTATCGGTTTCCGGGTTGCTGAAGAAACCCCGGATCATCGCCTGAGCCACGAACAGCACCAGCCCTAGGACCATGAGCTTGAGGATCACACGGTAATAGAGGCGTCTGACTGGAAGCGCTTGCATGAAGAAACTCCGATTCATCTCACCGGGAACATGTTCCGGAACGCCCCTGGCACGTAGAATACCGGCCTGACCCAGCAGACACGCGAACGGTATCAACCATGACAGACCGCAGTTCCAAGACCTACGTGGGCATCCACAACGACCTGCACGGCGGCATGACCGCCATCGGCACCATCATCAAGGACGCCTGGGTCTTCGGCCTGATCGCCGAGGACGAGACCTGCGAGGGCTGGAAGCTGGCTGATATCCAGATGCTCTACGACAAGGTCAATATCGCCTGGGAACCCTACGGCCACCTGGTGAGCCGCCTGCCGCCGGAACTGCGGGAGAAGCACACCCGCATCTACGATGCCGCCATCGCCCGCGCCCAGGAGGCTGGCTGGGTACCTGGACAGGACATGGACAGCGATATGGAATGAAGGCGCTAGAGGCAAGAGGCAAGAGGCAAGTTGAAACCGTTTTTTCTTGCCTCTTGCCTCTTGTATCTTGTCTCTGCGATCTCCTTCAGTCCCTGAAGTTGTTGTATTGCAGCGGCAGGCCGACATCGGCCTGACGTAACAGGGCGATGACCGCCTGCAGATCGTCGCGCTTCTTGCCGGTGACGCGCACCTTGTCGCCCTGGATGGCGGCCTGCACCTTGAGCTTGGCCTCCTTGATGAGCTTGACGATCTTGCGGGCGGTGTCGGTGTCGATGCCGGCCAGCACCTTCACGGTGCGCCGGGCCTTGCCGCCGCCCTCCTCCAGCTTTCCGGGTTCGAGGCAACCCACGTCGATGCCGCGCTTGGCGATCTTCTGCACCAGGATGTCCATCACCTGTTCCACCTGAAACTCCGCGTCGCCGAACAGGGTCAGCTCCATCTCGTTCAGCTCGATGGCCGCGGCGGTGCCCTTGAAGTCGTAGCGCGTGTCGATCTCCCGCTGGGTCTGATCCACGGCGTTGCGCAATTCCTGCATGTCCACCTCGGACACCACGTCGAATGAGGGCATGGCCTTTCTCCACTGGTTAATGCGATGGGGCCCATTATAATCGGGCGCTCCACAGACGGAACTTGTCATGCAACGACTGTTCATCACCACCGGCGCGGCCCTCATGGCCCTGGCCGTGATCCTGGGCGCCTTCGGTGCCCATGGACTGCGCGACACCCTGGAGCCCGCGCGTCTGGCTGCCTGGCACACGGCGGTGCGGTACCAGGCCTGGCACGCCCTGGGTCTGCTGCTGCTCGGCGCCCTGTACGCGCACTTGCCGGAGCGCGGTGCGCGCGCGGCAGGTCTGTTCATGCTGGCCGGAATCCTGCTGTTCTCCGGCAGCCTCTACTTGCTGATGCTCACGGGCATGCGCTGGCTGGGCCCCATCACCCCCGTCGGCGGCACCGCCTTCATCCTTGCCTGGCTCATCCTCGCCTGGAGCGCCTGGAAGGGCTTCAAGCACCCCTGAACCCACGACTCAAGAGACTATCCCATGGCCGACATCTCCTTCTCCCTGCACGCGGAACAGACCCTGGAATCCCTGCTCGAGCGCATGAGTGCATTCGATGCCCTGGCGGACCTGGACATGGACATTATCGACGGTGTGTTGACCGTGGAGTTCGAGGACGGCGGCAAGGTGATCCTCAACCGTCAGGAGGCCGCCAACCAGATCTGGCTCGCCTCGCCGGAGGGCCCCGCCCACTTTAGCTACGATGCCGACAGGGACGACTGGCTCAACGACCGCACGGGAGAAAGCCTCACCGACACCCTGAACCGGGTACTGAGCGCGTGCTGTGGTGAGACGATCAGGCTCTGAATCGAGTCTGAAAATCCAACGCGAAGGCGCAAAGACGCAGAGGACGCAAAAAAGCCTTTTTAAAAAAGCCTTTGCGATCTTTGCGTCTTTGCGCCTTCGCGTTGAAAGCTTTTAAGGCTTTTCCTGCTCATTCTCACGCGGCGCACGAAGCCGCGTTTCCAGGGCCAGCATGACCGCTTGGGGGCGTTCGGATTTCAGAGCCTCGTCCAGCAACTGCCAGGTCTCGGCAAAACCCTCCCGCTCGCGCAGCTTCATGCGCGCCAGACCGATCGAAAGGCTCCTGAACTGCCGGAAGAAGAGATAACTGAAGGTGGCCACGATCAGTCCGGCCCAGGTCTGATCCTGGAACCAGAGATACACCGCCAGGCCGTAGCCGATGAAGGTCAGAATGAAGATGGCTGCCGAGAAGTGGTGCACGGTCGCCACCACCTGCTCCAGCCGCTCGCGGTGTTCGTCGATCTGTTGCTGGGTGAACATGACAGGCCCGGAGGTTAACGTGAGGCGGGCATTATAACCCCGTCGATTAAATTCAAAATTCAAGATTCAAAATTTAAAGGGGCCAGACGCTTCCTTTGAATTTTGAATTTTGAATTTTGAATTTTAAATCGCGCCTACGACGAGCAGCTCACCGCGATCTCCTCCGCCCAGTCCGGCGGCAGGGCCGCGTAGGCCTCCATCTCCGGCTGCTCGTCAAAGGGCCGCTCCAGCAGACGCTGCAGACGTTCCAGCTCGCTGAAGTCCTTCTGCTCCGCCTTCGCGATGGCCATCTGGGCCAGGTAGTTGCGCAGCACGTACTTGGGATTGACCGCCAGCATGTCCGCCAGGCGTGCCGTGTCCTCCCGTCCTTCACCGGCCAGCCGCGCCTGGTAATCCGTGAGCCAGGCGTCGAAGGCCTCAGGCTCCCGGAAGGCCGCGCGCAGGTCAGGCAACCAGTCGGGATCATGGAAGCGGCCCAGGGCCCGGAAGAAGCGGGTGTAGTCCACGGCGCTGCCGGCCATCAGGCCCAGCAGACGCTCGATCAGATCCAGGTCCTCACGGCGGGTTTCCGCCAGGCCCAGCTTGGCCCCCATCAGCGCCGTCCAGCGGCTGGCGAACTGGCCGTTGAACCGGTCCAGGGCGGCCTTGGCCAGTTCCACACCCGCCGCCTCGTCCTCGTGCAGCAGGGGCAGCAGGGCCTGGGCCAGGCAGGCCAGGTTCCACCAGGCGATGCGCGGCTGCTGGTCGAAGGCGTAGCGACCCCGATGATCGGAGTGGTTGCAGATGAAGCCGGGCTGGTAGGCGTCCAGGAAGCCGTAGGGGCCGTAGTCGATGGTCAGGCCGAGGATGGACATGTTGTCGGTGTTCATCACCCCGTGGGCGAAGCCCACCGCCTGCCATCGGGCGATCAGATCGGCGGTGCGCCGAATCACCGTCTCCAGGAAGGCGAAGTAGGGCTGATCCCGCTCCGCCAGTTCCGGGTAATGATGGGCGATCACGTAATCGGCCAGTTCCTTCAGCCGCGCAGGGTAGCCGCCATGGGCGAAGTATTCAAAGCTGCCGAAGCGCACATGGCTCGGCGCCATGCGCACCAGGATGGCGGCGGTCTCGACCCGCTCCCGATACACGGGCATGTCGCTGCCCAGGATGGTCAGCGCCCGGGTGGTGGGCACGCCCAAGGCATGCATGGCCTCGCTGGCCAGGTACTCCCGGATGGTGGAACGCAGCACCGCGCGCCCGTCGGCGCCCCGGGAGAATCGGGTCGGGCCACTGCCCTTCAGCTGCAGTTCCCAGCGCGCCCCTTCCGGCGTCTGCACCTCGCCCAGCACCAGCGCGCGCCCGTCCCCCAGCTGGGGCACGTAGACGCCGAACTGGTGCCCCGCGTAGATCATGGACACCGGCTCCATGCCGGTCAGGGGGACCTGTCCGGTGAAGGCGTTGACGAACTCCGCCCGGCTCGCCTCCTCCGGGTGCAGCCCGATCAGGGCCGCGGCCTTCTCGTTGAAGGCCACCCGGTAGGGCTGGGGAAACGGCGCCGGCATGGGCCGGTCGTGGAAGGCCTCCGGCAGTCGGGCGTAGCTGTTGATGAACTTCAGGTCTTCGAGTTTATGCATGGGCAGATGGTGGGGCCCGGGAGGCACCGTATCAACACAGAAACAGCGGGGTTTAAGGCAGTGGCCAGTGGCTAGTCTCAAGTGGCAAGGAAAGGCGGGCACTTCCCTCCGGGAAGTGCGGGGGTACACGGTGTATCCTTGCCACTTGCCACTTGCCACTTGCCACTTGCCACTTGCCACTTGCCACTTGCCACTGTCATGGACCCAACCCCCTTCCTGAACCGCCTCACCAAGAACCTCCGCCACTGGTCCAAGTGGGCCCGCCGCCAGGGGATCGAGTGTTTCCGCATCTACGACCGGGACCTGCCGGAGTTTCCCGTGGCCATCGACGTGTACGCGGGACGCCCCCACGTGCAGGCCTATGAGACCCGCTGGGAGGCGGACGAGGCCACCTATGAGGCCTGGGTGGATGCGGTGCGGGAGACGGTGGCGGGGCTGTTCGGGATCCCGCCGGCAGAACTGGCCTTCAAGGTGCGCCGCCGGCAGAAGGGCACGGATCAGTACGCGGCCACCGGCAACCCGCCGGCACCCTTCGTGGTGCACGAGGACGGACTGAAGTTCGAGGTGGACCTGCACCGCTACCTGGACACGGGCTTGTTCCTGGATCACCGCGTCACCCGCGCCCTGGTGCGTGAACAGGCCCGGGACAAGCGCTTCCTGAACCTGTTCGCCTACACCGGCAGCTTCACCGTGCACGCCGCCGCAGGCGGGGCCAGCGGTTCACTGACCCTGGATCTCTCCAACACCTACCAGGACTGGACCCGTCGCAATCTTCGCCTCAACGGCCTGGACCGGCCCGAACACCGGCTGGAACGCTGCGACGTGATGGAGTGGCTGGAGCACTCCTCGCGTATCGAGGAGCGTTTCGACCTGATCGTCATGGACCCGCCGTCGTTCTCCAACTCCAAGGCCATGGACACCACCCTGGACGTGCAGCGCGACCACCCCTGGATGATCAACCGGGCCCTGAGCCTGCTGACCGCGGACGGCGTGCTGTATTTCTCCAACAACAAGCGGGGCTTCAAGCTCTACGAAGACGAACTGATCCCCTGCGAGCTGGAGGACATCACCAGGAAGACCACGCCGGAGGACTTTCGAAGACACCCGCCGCACAAGTGCTGGATGATAAGGCGGGGGAGCTGGAAACCCGGGATGAAGTAAGAAGTGTGAATTAGGAAGTGCGAAGTATAGACCTCAAAAGACAACAGGAGCCCGCGCCTGCGGGAAAATGCTCCTGTAATGCATGCTCGCCCGCAGGACGGAGGTCCTACGAAATCAATTGCAGTCGGTCATCTCCAGTTCCCACTTCCCAATTCACACTTTTTACTTCATAGCGTCATTCCACCAACTGAATGATATGCCCCCCCGAGCGCTCGTCCTTCTCCAGTTTGATCAAGCCCTCCTTCTCCGCCGCCTCGAGCAGCGCACTGAAGGAACGGAAGCCGTAGTAGCTCTCGTTGAAACCGGGCTTGCGGCGCTTGATGGCCTGCTTGACCATGGAGCCCCACACGGTCTCGTCCTCGCCCCGTTCGGCCTGTAAGGCCTCGGCGGTTTCGACGATCAGGTCCAGGGCCTCCTGCATCTTCTTCTCGTCGCCCTCCTGTCCCTCGGCCTTTTTGGCCGGGGCCTCTTCCTTGCTGCCGGACTTGGCGGAGGACTTGCGGGGCTTGCGCTTCTTGTGGGCGGCCTCGCGCACCAGGTCGTCGTAGTAGATGAACTCGTCGCAGGCGGCGGTGAGCAGGTCGGAGGTGGACTTCTTCACGCCCACGCCGATCACCAGCTTGTTGTTCTCGCGAAGCTTCGCCACCAGGGGCGAGAAGTCGGAATCGCCGCTGATGATGACGAAACAATCCACGTGGCCCTTGGTGTAGCAGAGGTCCAGGGCGTCCACCACCATGCGGATGTCGGCGGAGTTCTTGCCGGACTGGCGCACGTGGGGGATCTCGATCAGCTCGAAGGCGGCCTCGTGCATGGGGGCCTTGAATTCCTTGTAGCGGTCCCAGTCGCAGTAGGCCTTGCGCACCACGATGTTGCCCTTGAGCAGCAACCGCTCCAGGACCTTGCCGATATCGAACTTGGGATACTTGGCCTCGCGCACACCGAGGGCGATGTTCTCGAAGTCGCAGAACAGCGCCATGTTCCTGATTTCACCGGGACCGGCCATGGGGGACTCCGTGGTTAAGGATATGAGGCTAAGACCAAAAACACTGGACAGGATTTACATGATTAACAGGATTAAAAGAATTTGTCTTTAGAAATCATGTTAATCATGTCAATCCTGTCGAGTTTTAATTTCGTGTGCCTCAGGCAGCCGGATCCAGCACTTCGAGTCCGCCCATGTAGGGACGCAGGGCCTCGGGGATGTGGATGCGGCCTTCGGCGTCCTGGTGGTTTTCCAGCACCGCCACCAGGGTGCGGCCCACGGCCAGGCCTGAGCCGTTGAGGGTATGCAGCAGTTCCGGCTTGCCGGTCTCCGGGTTGCGGTAGCGGGCCAGCATGCGCCGGGCCTGGAAGTCCTCGAAGTTGGAGCAGGAGGAGATCTCCCGGTAGGTGTCCTGGCCCGGCAGCCACACCTCGATGTCGTAGGTCTTGGCGGAGGAGAAACCCATGTCGCCGGCACACAGGGCCATCACCCGGTAGGGCAGCTCCAGCTTCTGCAGGACCTTCTCCGCATGGCCGGTGAGCGCCTCCAGGGCATCCCAGGACTGCTCCGCCGGCACCAGCTGCACCAGCTCCACCTTCTCGAACTGGTGCTGGCGGATCAGGCCGCGCACGTCCTTGCCGTAGGAGCCGGCCTCGGAACGGAAACAGGGGGTGTGGCTGACGAAGCGGGCCGGCACCTGGGCGGCCTCCAGGATGGTGTCCCGGGCCAGGTTGGTGACCGGCACCTCGGCGGTGGGGATCAGGTAGTAGCCGTGCTCGCTGATGTGGAACAGGTCCGCCTCGAACTTGGGCAGCTGGCCGGTGCCGCGCAGGGAATCGGCGTTGACCAGGTAGGGGACGTAGACCTCCTCGTAGCCGTGCTCCCGGGTGTGCAGGTCCAGCATGAACTGCACCAGGGCCCGGTGCAGGCGGGCCATGGCGCCCCGCTTGACGGTGAAGCGCGCCCCGGCGAGCTTGGCGCCGGTCTCGAAGTCGAGCCAGCCCTTGGGTTCGCCCAGGGCCACGTGATCCCGCACCGGAAAATCGAAACGCCTGGGCTCACCCCAGCGGCGGATCTCCACGTTGGACTTCTCATCCAGGCCATCGGGCACCGAGGCGTGGGGCACGTTGGGAATGCCCATCAGGAACTCGTCCAGTTCCGCCTGCAGGGCCGCGAGCCGGGTCTCCGCCTCGGCCAGGGCCTCGCCGATGCGCGAGACCTCTGCCTTCAGGGGCTCGATGTCCTCGCCCCGGGCCTTGGCCTGGCCGATGGCCTTGGACCGGCTGTTGCGCTCGCTCTGCAGCGCCTGGGTATGCACCTGGATCTGCTTGCGCTCCGCCTCCAGGCGGGCAAAGGTCTCGGTGTCCAGCTGGAAGCCCCGGCGGGCCAGCCGCGCGGCAGTCTCTTCCAGTTCGTTACGCAGGCGTTTGGGATCCAGCATGAGCGGCAGTCCTGGGCAGAATTCACGGAAAAATCAGCGCGGAATCTTACCACAGAGGCCGAGGCCGCCGGGATGCTGCCGTGTTAGAAACCGGGGATCACAAAAGAAAATCCTCAACGCAAAGACGCGAAGACGCAAAGTGCGCAAAGGATATTTTGATCAAAAGCCTTTTGGCGCCCTTTGCGTCTTCGCGTCTTTGCGTTGAAGGCACTTAAGCTTCAACGCGTGTGCTGGGTGCGGAATTTCTGGGGGCGGTGTTTGCGACCCACCCGCTTGCCCTCGCCGCCGGTTCCGCCCGTGCCGGCGGGCTGGTAGCGCGGCACCAGGTGGCGCTTGCCGTTGCCGATGAGATCGGCGCGGCCCATGTTCTCCAGGGCCTCGCGCAAGAGCGGCCAGTTCTCCGGGTCGTGGTAGCGCAGGAAGGCCTTGTGCAGGCGGCGCTGGCGCAGGCCCTTGGGTGAGTAGACGATCTCCGCGCCCTTGCGGCGCACGTTCTTCAGCGGGTTCCGGCCCGTATGGTACATGGCGGTGGCCAGCGCCATGGGGCCGGGCAGGAAGGCCTGCACCTGGTCGGCGCGAAAACCATTGCGCTTGAGCCAGAGGGCCAGGTTCATCATGTCCTCGTCCGTGGTACCCGGGTGCGCGGCGATGAAGTACGGAATCAGGTACTGCTCCTTGCCCGCCTCCTTGGAGAACTTGTCGAACAGGGCCTTGAAGCGGTCGTAGCTGCCCATGCCCGGCTTCATCATATGGGACAGGGGCCCCTGCTCCGTGTGCTCCGGGGCGATCTTCAAGTACCCGCCCACGTGGTGGGTCACCAGCTCCTTCACGTACTCCGGCGACTCCACCGCCAGGTCGTAGCGCAGGCCCGAGGCGATGAGCACCTTCTTCACCCCGGGCACCTGACGCGCGCGGCGGTACAGATGGATCAGGGCGCTGTGGTCGGTATTGAGGTTCTTGCAGATCTCCGGGTAGACACAGGAGAGACGCCGGCAGCTCTGCTCGATCTTCTCGTCCTTGCAGGCGATGCGGTACATGTTGGCGGTGGGGCCGCCCAGGTCCGAGATCACCCCGGTGAAGCCCTCCACCTTGTCACGGATCTCCTCGATCTCGCGGATGATGGAATCCTCGGAACGGTTCTGGATGATGCGCCCCTCGTGCTCGGTGATGGAGCAGAAGGTACAGCCGCCGAAGCAGCCGCGCATGATGTTCACCGAGAAACGGATCATCTCCCAGGCGGGTATGCGCGCATCGCCGTAGGCCGGGTGCGGTGCCCGGGCGTAGGGCAGGTCGAACAGGGCGTCCATCTCTGGCGTGGTGAGCGGAATGGGCGGCGGGTTGAGCCAGACCTCCTTGTCGCCGTGGCGCTGCACCAGGGCGCGGGCGTTGCCCGGGTTGGTCTCCAGGTGCAGCAGGCGCGAGGCGTGGGCATAGAGCACCGGGTCCGACTTCACCTGCTCAAAGGACGGCAGACGCACCACGGTCATCTCCCGGGGATGGTCCCGGGGGATCTCCCGGTGCAGGTGTACCACCTTCACCGGTGGCGGCGCATCGGGGGCCTGTTTGGCCGTCTCGCAGGTCGACGGCGTGACCATGGCGTAGGGATCGGAGTGTGGGTCCACCTTGCCGGGGGTGTCCAGTTCCGTGGAATCCAGTTCCACGAAGCCGCCGGGCACCGCATCACGCATGAACGCCGTGCCGCGCAGATCCTGGATGTCCTTGGGGTGCTCGCCCTTCGCCACCCGGTGGGCCAGCTCCACCAGGGCGCGCTCGGCGTTGCCGTAGAGCAGCAGGTCCGCCTTGGCATCCAGCAGGATGGAACGGCGCACCTTCTCGGACCAGTAGTCGTAATGGGCGATGCGGCGAAGCGAGGCCTCGATGCCGCCGATGATCACCGGGGCATCCTTGTAGGCCTCCCGGCAGCGCTGGGTGTAGACGATCACCGCCCGGTCCGGGCGTTTGCCGCCTTCGTCATTGGGGGTGTAGGCGTCGTTGCGGCGGATCTTCCTGTCCGAGGTATAGCGGTTGACCATGGAATCCATGTTGCCCGCGGTGACGCCGAAGAAGAGATTCGGCTTGCCAAGGCGCCGGAAGTCCTCCACCGAGGTCCAGTCCGGCTGGGCGATGATGCCCACCCGAAAGCCCTGGGACTCCAGCAGGCGGCCGATGATGGCCATGCCGAAGCTCGGGTGGTCCACGTAGGCATCGCCGGTGACCAGGATGATGTCGCAGGAATCCCAGCCAAGCTGATCCATCTCCGCCCGGGACATGGGCAGAAACGGCGCGACGCCGAAGCGTTCCGCCCAGTACTTGCGGTAGGAAAAGATGTTCTTCGCGGGGAGCATGGCAGTGACCTACTGAAACTATCGGGTATTAGACGCTTTTGGCGGTGGAAATTCAAAGAATAACTGCGACGCAAAGGCGCAAAGACGCAGAGGAACGCAAAGAGGTTCTTTGATTAATTAAGACCTTTGCGACCCTTCGCGTCTTTGCGCCTTTGCGTCGCGGTTCTAATCAGCCGAACTGCTCGACCAAGACCACCGCGTGGGCGGCGATGCCTTCCTCGCGGCCGGCGAAGCCCAGGCGCTCGGTGGTGGTGGCCTTGACGTTGACACAGGCCTGGGCCACGCGCAGGTCGTCGGCCAGGTTGGCGCGCATGGCGTCGATGTGCGGGGCCATCTTCGGGGCCTGGGCGATGATCGTGGCGTCAACGTTGCCCACCCGATAACCCTGCTCAAGCAGCAGTTCCACCACCCGGCGCAGCAGCACCCGGCTGTCGGCACCCTTGTAGGCCGGGTCCGTGTCCGGGAAATGCCGGCCGATGTCCCCCAGCGCCGCCGCGCCCAGCAGGGCGTCGCACAGGGCATGGATCAGCACGTCGCCATCGGAATGGGCAGCGAAGGCCTTGGCGTGAGGAATGCGCACGCCCCCCAGCACCACGTGGTCCCCCGCCTTGAAGGCATGCACGTCGTAACCGTGTCCGATGCGGATGTTCATGGTGGCTCCAAGATAAATTCAAACGCGACGCAAAGGCGCAAAGACGCGAAGGATCGCAAAGATCTTATTAATCAAAGATCTTCTTTGCGTTCCTCTGCGTCTTTGCGCCTTTGCGTCGCGTTTCCCTGATTGAGAAAAAATTCCGCCAGGGCCAGGTCCGCCGGGCTGGTGATCTTGAGGTTGGCGGGGCTGCCTTCCACCAGGCGCGGGGCGTGGCCGGCAAGCTCCATGGCGGAGGCCTCGTCGGTCACGAGCAAGCCCTGCCGCCGGGCGTATTCCATGGCCTCCACCAGCATGGCGTAGCGAAACATCTGCGGGGTGAACGCTCGCCACAGGCCGCCGCGATCCACCGTCTGTGCCACACGCCCTTGCGTATCGGCGCGCTTGAGGGTGTCAGCCACCGGCGCGGCCAGGAGCCCGCCCACGGGATCGTCCCGAAGGGTGTCCAGCAACCGCTCAAGATCTTCATCAGAGAGACACGGGCGGGCGGCGTCATGGACCAGCACCCAGTCGTCGTCCGCGGCCTGATGCTTGAGGGCGCGCAGGGCATTGAGCACCGAGTGACAACGCTCCTCGCCCCCATGCACCACCAGCAGGGGCTTGTCGGAGCGTATGGTGAGTTCCCGGTAGTATTCGTCCTCGCCGCCGATGGCCACGGCCAGCCCGGTGATGCGGGGGCTGCGGATGAAGATATCCAGGGTGTGTTCCAGCACCGTGCGCCCGGCCAGCGTCAGGTACTGCTTGGGGCGATCGGCGCCCATGCGCCGCCCCACACCGGCGGCGGGAATCACGGCCCAGAAATCAGGGGAAGTGCTCATGGGGTCTCGCCGGGGCGGCCGACCACCTGGAAGAAGGTCTCGTCGCGACGGATCATGCCCAGTTCACGCCGGGCCCGTTCCTCGATGGCGTCCAGGCCGGTCTTGAGATCGGTGACCTCCGCATCCAGGGCGGCATTGCGGTAGCGCAGCTCTTCGTTCTCGGCCCGCTGGGCCTCCAGGGTCTGGCGCAACTGCCACACCTCGGCAACGCTGCCCTCACCGATCCACAGCTTGTACTGCAGCCCCAGCAGCAACACCACCAGCAATCCGGTCACCCATTTCATGGGTCCGTAGTGTAACCCAGACAGGGGGTGGCTGGATAAAGGCCTTCAACGCAAAGGCGCGAAGACGCGAAGAACGCAAAAAAGCTCTTTTTGAATAAAAAAACCTTTGCGCCCTTTGCATCTTAGCGCCTTTGCGTTGAAAGGTGTGTTCAGCCCAGCTGTTTGAAGGCGCCCCGGCCGGCGTACCTGGCGGCGCTGCCCAGGGCCTCTTCGATGCGGATGAGCTGGTTGTACTTGGCCACGCGGTCGGAACGGGACAGGGAACCGGTCTTGATCTGGCCGGCCTTAGTGGCCACGGACAGATCGGCGATGGTGACGTCCTCGGTCTCGCCGGAACGGTGGGAGATCACCGCGGTGTAGCCGGCCTTGTGGGCCATGTGGATGGCGGCCAGGGTCTCGGACACGGTGCCGATCTGGTTGAGCTTGATGAGGATCGAGTTGGCGATGTGCTTGTCGATGCCCTCCTTCAGGATCTCGGTGTTGGTGACGAACAGGTCGTCGCCCACCAGCTGCACCTTGCCACCCAGCTTCTCGGTGAGCAGCTTCCAGCCGGCCCAGTCGTCCTCGGCCATGCCGTCCTCGACGGTGAGGATGGGATACTGATTCACCCAGCCGGCCAGGTAGTCGGCAAAGCCGGCGGCATCGAAGGACTTGCCTTCGGATGCCAGCACGTACTTGCCGTCCTTGTGGAACTCGGAACTGGCGCAGTCCAGGCCCAGCCAGATGTCCTGGCCCGCCTTGAAGCCGGCCTTGTCGATGGCCTCCAGGATCACCTCGATGGCCGCCTCGTTGGAGGGCAGGTCGGGGGCGAAACCGCCCTCGTCACCCACGGCGGTGGAGGAACCGCGCTTGTGCAGCACCTTCTTCAGGGCATGGAAGACCTCGGCGCCGTAGCGCACCGCCTCGGCGATGGAGGATGCACCCACGGGCAGGATCATGAACTCCTGCATGTCCACGCTGTTGTCCGCGTGGGCACCACCATTGACGATGTTCATCATGGGCACGGGCAGGGTCACTGCCTCCTCCCCGCCCAGGTGGCGGTACAGGGGCATGCCCGCATCAGCGGCGTTGGCGTGTGCGGTGGCCATGGAGACCGCCAGCAGGGCGTTGGCGCCCAGGCGGCTCTTGTTGGGGGTGCCGTCCAGCTCGATCATGCGGCCATCCACGGCGGCCAGATCGGTGGCCTTCATGCCCAGCAGGGCCTCGCGGATCTCGCCGTTCACATGACCCACCGCCTTGCGCACGCCCTTGCCGCCGTAGCGGGCATCCTCGTCGCGCAACTCGATGGCCTCGCGGGCGCCGGTGGAGGCGCCGGAGGGCACCGCGGCACGGCCCATGACACCGGAGGCCAGGGTGACTTCCGCCTCGACGGTGGGGTTGCCCCGGGAATCAATGATCTCGCGGGCGTGGATATCGACAATCTCGGACATGGCAGGTGAATCCTCTGGATCTCAAGTTTGAAATTCGATGATAAATGGACAGGATGAACAGGTTTTTTCAGGATTCACAGGATGAAGAACAAAAACATAATGGACAGGATTTACAGGATTTACATGATTAAAAGGCGGCTTTTTGAAATCCTGTAAATCCTGTAAATCCTGTAAATCCTGTAAATCCTGTAAATCCTGTAAATCCTGTAAATCCTGTCTAATATTTTCTTGGCTCTTAAGATCCTGTGAATCCTGAAAAAACCTGTTCATCCTGTCCATTCATCCTTTCAGGAAACGCGACTCGATGAAGCCCTGGGCCTTGACCACGTCATCCAGGGTCTTGAGCGTCACCAGCAGTTCTTCCATCAGCGGCAGGGGCCAGGCGTTGGGGCCGTCGGACAGGGCCTTGTCCGGGTCCGGATGGGTCTCCATGAACAGGCCCGCCACGCCGGAGGCCACCGCGGCCCGGGCCAGCACGGGCACGAATTCCCGCTGGCCGCCGGAGCTGGTGCCCTTGCCACCCGGCTGCTGCACGGAATGGGTGGCGTCGAACACCACCGGGCAGCCGGTCTCGCGCATCACCGCCAGGCCGCGCATGTCGGAGACCAGGGTGTTGTAGCCGAAGGAGACGCCGCGCTCGCAGACCATGATCTGCTCGTTGCCCGCCTCGCGGGCCTTGTCCACCACGTTGCCCATGTCCCAGGGGGCCAGGAACTGGCCCTTCTTGATGTTCACGGGCCGGCCCTGGCGGGCCACATTCTGGATGAAGTTGGTCTGGCGGCACAGGAAGGCCGGGGTCTGCAGCACGTCCACCACCGCGGCCACCTCTTCCAGCGGGGTGTCCTCGTGCACGTCGGTGAGCACCGGCACGCCGATCTGCTGCTTCACGGTCTCCAGGATGCGCAACCCCTCCTCTAGGCCCAGGCCGCGGAAACTCCGGGTGGAGGAACGGTTGGCCTTGTCGAAGGAGGACTTGTAGATGAAGGGCACACCGACCCGCTCGCAGAGTTCCTTGAGCCGCCCGGCGGTGTCCAGGGCCAGCTGCTCGCTCTCGATCACGCAGGGGCCGGAAATGAGGAAGATCGGGTGCTCGAGACCCGCTTCGAAATGACACAGTTTCATGATGTTCAGTCGCTCTTGGTCTGGGTCTTCTCGTGCTGGGCGCGCGCCGCACGGATGAACCCGGAAAACAGGGGATGGCCGTCCCGGGGTGTGGAGGTGAACTCCGGGTGGAACTGGCAGCCCAGGAACCAGGGGTGGTCCTTGAGTTCCACCACCTCCACCAGGGAGCCGTCCTCGGAACGCCCGGAGATCACCAGTCCCGCGGCGGTCAGGGTCTCCAGGTAGCCGTTGTTGAATTCGTAGCGGTGACGGTGCCGCTCGGTGATGTGATCGCTGCCGTAGCACTGGTGGGCCAGGGTGCCCGGCGTCAGCTGGCAGACCTGGCCGCCCAGGCGCATGGTGCCGCCCAGGTCGGAGTCCGCACTGCGCTGTTCAATGCGGCCCTCACGGTCCTTCCACTCCGTGATCAGGGCGATCACCGGGTGCGGGGTATTGGGCCGGAACTCGGTGCTGTGGGCCTCTTCCAGACCGGCCACGTGGCGGGCGAACTCGATCACCGCCACCTGCATGCCCAGGCAGATGCCCAGATAGGGAATCTTGTTCTCCCGCGCATAGCGCACCGCGGCGATCTTGCCCTCAACGCCCCGCTCACCGAAGCCGCCGGGCACCAGGATGGCATCCAGACCCTCGAGACAGCCGGTGCCCTCGGTCTCCAGTTTCTCGGAATCGAGATAACGGATGGTGACCTTGGTGCTGGTATGAATGCCCGCGTGGGTGAGCGCCTCGTTCAGGGACTTGTAGGACTCGGTGAGGTCCACGTACTTGCCCACCATGCCCACGGTGACCTCCGCCTCGGGGAACTCCATGGCGTTGACCACGTGCTTCCAGTCGGAGAGGTCGGCCGGCGGCGCTTCGATGTGCAGCTTGCGCAGCACGATCTCGTCCAGCTTCTGGGAATGCAGCCACAGGGGGATCTTGTAGATGTTGTCCACGTCCACCGCGGAGATCACCGCCCGCTCCTCCACGTTGGTGAACAGGGCGATCTTGCGCCGTTCGCCTTCCGGCAGGGGCTGGTTGGCCCGGCACAGCAGCACGTCCGGCTGGATACCGATGGAGCGCAGCTCCTTGACCGAGTGCTGGGTGGGCTTGGTCTTGATCTCGCCGGCGGCGGCGATGTACGGCACCAGGGTGAGATGGATGAACAGGGCATTCTCGTGGCCCAGCTCCACGCCCATCTGGCGGATGGCCTCCAGGAACGGCAGGGATTCGATGTCACCCACGGTGCCGCCGATCTCCACCAGGGCGATGTCGGCACCCTCGGCACCGGCGCGGATGCTGCGCTTGATCTCGTCGGTGATGTGGGGGATCACCTGCACGGTGCCACCCAGGTAGTCGCCGCGGCGCTCCTTGCGGATCACGTTCTCGTAGATCTGTCCCGTGGTGAAGTTGTTGCGCCGGCCGGTCTTGATGCGCACGAAGCGTTCATAGTGACCCAGGTCCAGGTCGGTCTCCGCGCCGTCCTCGGTGACGAACACCTCGCCGTGCTGGAAGGGACTCATGGTGCCCGGATCCACGTTGATGTAGGGATCTAGCTTCAGCAGGGTGACCTTGAGGCCGCGGGCCTCGAGGATGGCGGCCAGGGAAGCGGAGGCAATACCCTTGCCCAGGGAGGAGACAACGCCCCCTGTAATGAACACATATCGCGTCATGGAAAGACTCTTGGAGAGTGGGCCGGCCCGGTGGCACGGGACGGGCAGAAAGTCTAGCAAATTCGGGGAATTCCCTCAATTACGCCCGGGCCCGCCCCAGATCTGCCCCCGGGCCCACATGACGCCGCACCGGCGCGTGAATCCTGCATGACAGGATTCACGCGCGCCTTGCAATCCCGGGCTGACTCCCACAAGGTAAATAGGCCTTAAGCCACAAGGCACCAATACCGGGCCCGGTCACCGGGTCCAGACCTTGCCAGCGCCATTAGACGGCGCGCGGCACATCCAGTTGTTCATTTCGACTGGGACAGCCGCAGGGCCAGCGAGGGGGACTTTTTCATCCGCGCCCTCAAGGCGCGCGGCGCCAGGCGCATCCTGGATGTGGCCACCGGCACCGGCTTTCACTCCGTGCAACTGGTGGAAGCGGGTTTCGACGTGGTCAGCGCCGACGGCAGCGCCGAGATGCTCGCCAAGGCCTTCGAGAACGGCCGACGACGGGGGCACATCCTGCGCACCATCCAGTCCGACTGGCGCTGGCTCAACCGGGACGTGCACGGACGCTTCGACGCCATCGTCTGCCTGGGCAACTCCTTCACCCACCTGTTCAGCGAGAACGACCGGCGCAAGGCCCTGGC
This sequence comes from Thioalkalivibrio sulfidiphilus, assembly GCF_000377945.1. Taxonomy (GTDB): domain Bacteria; phylum Pseudomonadota; class Gammaproteobacteria; order Ectothiorhodospirales; family Ectothiorhodospiraceae; genus Thioalkalivibrio_A; species Thioalkalivibrio_A sulfidiphilus_A. Next base: position 32,278 of record NZ_KB898927.1, on the reverse strand, counting down.
GGAGTTCTACTCGGCGCTCAACCACGACGGCGTGCTGATCCTGGACCAGCGCAACTACGACGCCATCATGGACCACGGCTATTCCAGCAAGCACACCTTCTACTACTGCGGCGACAACGTGGAGGTGCGGCCCGAGCACGTGGACGAGGGCCTGGCCCGGTTCCAGTACACCTTCCCCGACCACTCCGTCTACCACCTGAACATGTACCCGCTGCGCAAGGCCTACGTGCGCCGCCTGATGCGCGAGGTGGGCTTTCAGCGCATCGAGACCTACGGGGATTTCAAGGAGACCTACAAGGAAACGGAGCCGGACTTCTTCATTCACGTGGCCGAAAAACAGTACCGGGAGGCATGCGCATGAGCCAGAACTACAGCACTGCGGTGGCCACCGCGCGGGACTACTACAACAGTGATGACGCCGACACCTTTTACCACCGGGTCTGGGGCGGCGAGGACATCCACATCGGCCTGTACGAGTCCGATGATGAGTCGATCTTCGATGCCAGCCGACGCACCGTGGCCCACATGGGCGACCTGCTGGGTGAGCCCAGGCCCAACATGACCGTGCTGGACATGGGCGCCGGCTTCGGCGGTTCCGCCCGTTACCTGGCGTCCGCCTACGCCTGCCGCTACGTGGCCAAGAACATCGTGGCCGCGGGGCTCGGCTCCCGCTGCGAGGTGCAGGTCTCCTACGCCATCGGCGTGGCCGAGCCCACCTCCATCGCCGTGGAGACCTTCGGCACCGGCAAGGTGGACGAGGGCACCCTCACCGCCCTGGTGCGCGAACACTTCGACCTGCGCCCCTACGGCATCCTCACCATGCTGGACCTGGAGCGGCCCATCTACCGCCCCACGGCGAGCTACGGGCACTTCGGTCGCGAGGACCTGGACGTGAGCTGGGAACGCACCGACCGGGCCGAGGCGCTGGCCGATGCGGCCAAGGGCCTCAAGGCCTCGTAGAAAGTTGGAAGGGTGAATTGGGAAGTGGGAAACGGGAAACGGCAAGGACCACGGCCTCTCCCGGACACCGGCTTCGCTCTCATGCCCAGCCGATATACAAAATGGAAAAGGGCGGCCACGGCCGCCCTTTTCAATGCCACACCACTTCGCACTTCCAGGTTCAGACTTCCGACTTCCAGTACACTGCCACCAGCACCTCCCCCCGAAACACCAGGGGCAGCCGGTCCCGCTGCCAGGGCGGCACGCCCCGTTCCTGCATCAGCTTCTTCAGGTCCCGGGTCTGGTCCCGTACCCGCAGGGTCTCGCCGCCCCGGCGAAAGGCCACGGTGAAGGTCTCGCCCGGTGCCGGAGTCACCCCCTGAGAGGCCAGCCAATCGCCGGACAGCGTCACACCAAGGGACGGGATCGCAAGTTCGCTGCGACCATCCCAGTCAAAACGCTGGCCGGGATCGTGATCACCGAGCGGTACCATGGCATGCAGAGCATCCCGGTAGCGGCGGATCTCGCCACCCGGCCAGGCCACCAGCGGCGTGGTATCCGGGCCGGCCGCGAGCACGTCGTCCAGCACGCTCTGCAGGCGCGCCTGGGATGGCAGGGGCAGGCCCTTTTCCATGAGCCAGAAGCGCAGGACATTGCGCTGGCGCGCCGGGCGCAGGGTCTTGAGCGCGGCCACGGAGAGGGCGCCAGGGGTCTCGCCGCGCAGGGCCTCCAGGTCCTGGCGCGCCAGGTCCCCCAGCAGGCCGAGGCTCTCCGCCTGGTGTCCGGCGGCGCGGGCAAGGGTCTGGTCCAGGGAGGGCCAGCGCTCGCGCAGCAAGGGCATGATCCGTTCGCGCAACAGGTTGCGATCGAAACGGGTGTCCCGGTTGCTGTCGTCCTCGACCCAGGCGAGACCGTGTTCCCTTGCGTAGGTCTCCAGGGCCTCGCGGGAGACCTCCAGCAGGGGCCGGCCATGCCAGCCCGCACCCAGGGGCTGCCAGCGGGGCATCGCCGCCAGACCCGCCGGGCCGGAACCCCGCAGCAGTTGCAGCAACAGGGTCTCCGCCTGGTCCCGCTGATGATGGGCGGTAAGCAGCCCGTCGCCGGGCATCAGTGCCGCCTCTAGGGCCCGGTAGCGGGCGCGCCGCGCCGCCGCCTCCGGGCTCTCTCCGTCGGTAGGCGAGGCATCCACGTGGATCACCTTGAGTTCCACGCCCAGGTCATCGCAGACCTGGGCGCAATGCTCGACCCAGGCATCGGCCCGCGGATTGAGGCCGTGATGCACGTGGATGGCGCGAAGCTCGGGAAACCCTTCACCGCGCAGGGCCGCGGCGGCATGCAGCAGCACGTGGGAATCGAGGCCGCCGCTGAAGGCGACCATCAGGCGGGAGGCGGGAGGGAGATGCCGCAGGGCATCGCGGAGGACTTCAGACAACATGGCAGTGAAGTGCGAAGTGTGAATTGGGAAGTGCGAATTGACAGCCTTTACTTCCCACTTCCCAATTCACACTTCGCACTTTTCTCACCCTTCCTTATATTCCCCATACCCCATCAGCCGCCCATAGCGACGTTCCAGCAGCGCATCGGTGTCCATGGCGCTGAAGGTCTGCAGGGCCTCGGCGAGCGCGGTGTGCAGGTTGCCGGCCATCTGCTCCGGGTTGCGGTGGGCGCCGCCCAGGGGCTCGGGGATGATGGTGTCGATCAGGCCCAGCTCCTTGAGCCGGGCGGAGGTGATACCCAGGGCCTCTGCGGCATCGGAAGCGCGCTCGGCACTCTTCCACAGGATGGAGGCGCAGCCCTCGGGGGAGATCACCGAATAGGTGCTGTACTGGAGCATCATCACCCGGTCACCCACGCCGATGGCCAGCGCGCCACCGGAGCCGCCCTCGCCGATCACGGTGCAGATGATGGGGGTGCGCAGACCCGCCATCACCTGCAGGTTCATGGCGATGGCCTCGCTCTGGCCACGCTCCTCGGCACCCACGCCGGGATAGGCGCCGGGGGTGTCGATGAAGGTGAAGACCGGCAGGCGGAAGCGCTCCGCCAGACGCATCAGGCGCAGGGCCTTGCGGTAGCCCTCGGGACGGGGCATGCCGAAGTTGCGGCGGATCTTTTCCTTGGTGTCGCGGCCTTTCTGGTGGCCGATGACCACCACCGGCTGTCCGTCGAAGCGGGCCATGCCGCCCACGATGGCGGCGTCATCGGCATAGGCGCGATCGCCGTGCAGTTCCTCGAAGTCGGTGAACAGGCGGCCGATGTAGTCCAGGGTGTAGGGACGGCGCGGATGGCGGGCCAGCTGGGCCACCTGCCAGGCGGTGAGCTTGGAGAAGATGGACTCGGTCAGGGACTTGCACTTGGCCTGCAGCCGCGAGATCTCTTCCTGGATGTTGACCTCGGCGTCATCACCCACATAGCGAAGTTCCTCGATCTTGGCCTCAAGTTCGGCGATCGGCTGTTCAAAGTCGAGAAAATCAGGGTTCATAGAATGGCTGCCGGGTTTGGATTCGTTGTCGTCGGCAAGGCTGGGATTCTAACGCTTTTGCTGTGGGAAGTGCGAATTGAAGGGAGAAGTGTGAATTGGGAAGTGTGAATGGAACCACCCTCACCCCCACTTCCGACTTCCCAATTCACACTTCACACTTCGCACTTCCACTCGCCCTTCTAGCCCGCATATCTCACCACCGTTCGTAGCGAGGGCGTCGAGATGCCGCTGTGACGGGGCGCGCGGACCGGAAGACGGCGCCGGCGTAGCCGACACTACGTCAAGCCGGCTGAAGTGAGCACGCCCCGTCACAGCGAGCAGATCGGCGGCCGCAGTAGAAGGGTGGTGAGATATGCGGGCTAGCGCAGCGCCACCGCATCCTCCCCCAGCAGCCCCCGCAGGCGGGCGATCAGGTCACCGCTGGGCCTGACCCGCCAGTCCTCGCCCAGTTCGAAGCAGGCCTGGAAGCGGTCGTCCCGGTAATGGATGTAGACCGGGCAAGGACCTTCCCGACTGGGGGCCAGGGCATCCTTGAGTTCATCCACCAGGCCGTTCACGGGCCGTCCCAGGACGCGCAGGTCCAGGCCCTTCACACACTGGGACAGGGCCTCGTCCAGGTCCATGACCTGGCGGGCGCGCAGGCGCACACCGCCGTTGAACTCGTCCACCCCGGCCTGGCCCTGGACCACCAGCAGCCGGTCTTTCACCAGCAGGTGCTGGTAGCGGTTGAAGTCCTCCCCGAACAGGCCCACCTCGATCCGCCCGCTGCGATCGTCCAGGGTCACGAAGCCGATGCGCCCGGTCTGGGTGGACTTGGTGCGAATGTTGATCACCAGGCCGCCCACGGTGGCCTGCTGTTCCTTGCGCCGCCGCCCTTCCCCGGGGGTCTGGTCAGCCACCTCGGCCACCAGGTCGGCGATGCGCTTGCAGTGAATGGCCTTCAGTTCCGCCTGATAGCGGTCGATGGGATGCCCGGTGAGGTACAGCCCCAGGGTCTCCTTCTCGGCGGACAGGCGCAGGTCCTCGTCCCACTCCGGCAGCTGCTCGTCATCCATGTCCGGCGCACCCGGGGTGACCGGGCCGCCGAACAGGTCCTCCTGGCCCAGGCTCTCGTTGCGCAGGTGCTGTTCGGCCCGGGACAGGGCCTTGGGCAAGTTGGCCATGAGGGTCGCGCGGTTGGGGCCGATGGAATCCAGGGCCCCGGCCCGGATCAGGGCCTCCAGGGTGCGGCGGTTGATCTTCTGGGAGTCGGCGCGCACGCACAGGTCATCGAGGCTCTGGAACGGACCGGCCGCTTCCCTCGCCTGGATCAGGGCCTGGATGGCGGACTCGCCCACCCCCTTGATGGCGCCCAGGCCGTAAATCACCGTGCGGGCGTCGGCCACGCCGAAACGGTGCAGGGAACGGTTGATATCCGGGGGCACCACGTGCAGTTCCATGGCCCGGCATTCCTCGATCAGGTTCACCACCTTGTCCGTGTGGTCCATGTCCGCGGACAGCACCGCGGACATGAAGGCCGCCGGGTAGTGCTGCTTGAGCCAGGCGGTCTGGTAGGAGAGCAGCGCGTAGGCGGCGGAGTGGGACTTGTTGAAGCCGTAGCCGGCGAACTTCTCCATCAGGTCGAAGATGTAGTTCGCGGTGGCCTCCTCCACGCCCCGGCCGGTGGCGCCGGCCAGGAAGATCTCGCGCTGCTTGGCCATCTCCTCGGGTTTTTTCTTGCCCATGGCCCGGCGCAGCATGTCGGCGCCGCCCAGGGTGTAGCCCGCCAGCACCTGGGCGATCTGCATCACCTGTTCCTGGTACAGGATCACGCCGTAGGTGGGCTTGAGGATGGGCTCCAGGTCCGGGTGGGGATAGTCCACCTTGGCCCTGCCGTGCTTGCGGTTAATGAAGTCGTCCACCATGCCCGACTGCAGCGGACCCGGCCGGTACAGGGCCACCAGGGCCACGATGTCCTCGAACACGTCCGGCTGTAGGCGCTTGATGAGCTCCTTCATGCCCCGGGATTCCAGCTGGAAGACCGCGGTGGTCTCCTGGCGCTTGAGCAGGCCGAAGGTCTCCGGGTCGTCCAGGGGGATGCGGTTCACGTCCAGGGGCGCCTGGCCCTCGGCCTTGCGCTGCTGGTCGATGGTGCGCACCGCCCAGTCGATGATGGTCAGGGTGCGCAGGCCCAGGAAGTCGAACTTCACCAGGCCCACCGCCTCCACGTCGTCCTTGTCGAAGTGGGTCACCACGCTCTGCCCGCCCGGTTCGCAGTACAGGGGCGAGAAGTCGGTGAGCTCGGTGGGGGCGATCACCACGCCGCCGGCATGCTTGCCCGCGTTGCGCGCCACGCCCTCGAGCTTTCGAGCCAGGTCGATGAGGCCGCTGACCTCCTCGTCCTCCTCGTAGAGGCGGCGCAACTCCTCCTCCTGCTCCAGGGCCTTGTCCAGGGTCATGCCGATCTCGAAGGGGATCAGCTTGGCGATGCGGTCCACGAAGCCGTAGGGGTGTCCCAGGACCCGGCCCACGTCGCGCACCACCGCCTTGGCGGCCATGGTGCCGTGGGTGATGATCTGGGAGACCTTCTCGCGGCCGTAGCGCTGCGCCACGTAGTCGATCACCCGGTCGCGCTGCTCCATGCAGAAGTCGATATCGAAGTCGGGCATGGACACGCGTTCGGGGTTGAGGAAACGCTCGAACAGCAGGTCGTAGAGCAGCGGGTCCAGATCGGTGATCTTGAGCGCATAGGCCACCAGGGAGCCGGCACCGGAACCGCGCCCCGGACCCACCGGGATGGCGTTGTCCTTGGCCCATTGGATGAAGTCCGCCACGATCAGGAAGTAGCCCGGGAAGCCCATCTGGCAGATCACGTCCAGCTCGATCTCCAGACGTTCCCGGTAGGCCTTCTCCTTCGCCTCGCGGTTGTCCGTGACGCCCTCCAGGATCACCGCAAGACGTTCATCCAGACCCTCACGGGAGACCTTGCGGAAATAGTCGTCGGTGGTCATGCCCGCGGGGACCGGATATTCGGGCAACACCGACTTGCCGAGCGTCAGGGAGACGTTGCAGCGCCGGGCAATCTCCACGGAATTTTCCAGGGCCTCGGGGATGTCGGCGAACAGTTCAGCCATCTCCTCGGGGGTACGCAGGTACTGCTGGGGGGTGTAGTCCCGGGGCCGGCGCGGATCGTCCAGCACCCGGCCGTCGTGGATGCACACCCGGGCCTCGTGGGCATCGAAGTCGGAGGCCGCCAGGAAACGCACGTCGTTGGTGGCCACCACCGGCAGGGAGCGGGACTGGGCCAGGTCCACCGCCGCGTGCAGGTGGTCCTCCTCCCCTGCCCGGCCGGTGCGCCCGATCTCCAGGTAGAAGCGTCCCGGGAACAGGCCCTCCCAGAATTCGCACAGTTCCTCGGCGGCAGCGGGCTGGCTGCCCATGAGCGCGCGGCCGATCTCGCCCTCGCGACCCCCGGAAAGCACGATCAGGCCGCGACTCGCGCCGTCGAACCAGCCACGGTCGATCACCGGCACGTCGCCGCTCTGCTGGCCGTCCTGATAGCTCTTCGAGATCAGCCGGGTGAGGTTGCGGTAGCCGTCCTCGTCCTGGGCCAGCAGCACCAGCCGCGCGGGGGCCTCCCCGGCCTGGGGCGCCGAGACCCAGGTGTCCACGCCCACGATGGGCTTGATGCCCGCCTTGAGCGCCGCCTTGTAGAACTTCACCATGCCGAACAGGTTGCCCTGGTCGGTGACCGCCACCGCCGGCATCCCCGCCTCGCGCACCGCCTCCACCAGCGGCCCCACGCGCACCAGTCCATCCACCAGGGAGAATTCGGTGTGCAGATGCAGATGTACGAAATTGGTGGTCATGGTTTCCTGATCGAAGTTCGATAAAAACTTTCAACGCAAAGGCGCAAAGACGCAGAGGGCGCGAAGAAAATCCTGTAACAAACCCCTTTGCACGACTACCCGCATTCAATCGCACCTCTGGGTTGGTTGGGTAGCAGGGCTCCTGTTCATCAAAAATCTCTTTTGCGTCCTTTGCGCCTTCGCGTCTTTGCGTTGAAGGCCTTTGATGATCAAAACAACCCGCCCTGCCTTGCCTCAGCCGCCCGGCGCACCGGGGCGAAGCTCAGGCGGTGGCAGGGGCTGGGGCCGAGGCGTTCCAGGGCCTCCAGGTGCACCGGGGTCGGGTAGCCCATGTGCGACGCCAGCCCATAGCCCGGGTGTTGTTCGTCCAGTGCCAGCATCAGCCGGTCCCGGTGCACCTTGGCGATGATGGAGGCGGCGCTGATGGCCGGCACCCGGCTGTCGCCCTTGATCACCGCGTGGGCGGTCATGGCGAGCTTCGGACAGCGGTTGCCATCCACCAGGGCCATCTCGGGGCGGTGCGACAGGGCCTCCACGGCCCGCTGCATGGCCAGCAGGCTCGCCTGCAGGATGTTGATGCGGTCGATCTCCGCCGGCGTGCAGAGCCCCAGGGCGAAGGCCAGGGAGCGCTCGCGGATCTGGCCGTCCAGATCCTCCCGCCGGGCAGGGCTCAGTTTCTTGGAATCCTTCAGACCCTCGATGGGTCTCGCCGGATCCAGGATCACCGCCGCGGCCACCACCGGACCGGCCAGCGGACCCCGGCCCACCTCGTCCACACCCGCCACCCCGGGCAACCCCAGCCAGGCCTCCAGATCCACGCATCCCCCACAGAAATCCAGTAAACTACGCCCACGCCGCTCAGGCCCCACAGGGGCAAGGCCCCTGGACGGGCCGAACTATGAATCACCCGGAGCGATTCATCGCGCAAGCCCACAGGGGTGAGGCCCATGGACGGGCCGAACAATGAATCGCCCGGAGTGATTCATCGCGCTAGCCCCGCAGGGGTGAGGCCCATGGACGGGCCGAACAATGAATCGCCCGGAGCGATTCATCGCGCTAGCCCCGCAGGGGTGAGGCCCATGGACGGGCCGAACAATGCTACCACAGCACCGGCAGCCCTCACGGGTCCCGGCGCCAATTTTCCAATCCATTGATTAACCTGAAAAACCGGATCCCCTCATGTCCAGCACCCGTTGCGCCGTGATCGGCGTGGGCTACCTCGGCAAGTTCCACGCGCAGAAGTATGCCGCCCTCCCCAATGCCGACCTGATCGCCGTCGTGGACGCAAGCCCGCAGCAGGCCGCCGCCGTAGCCGCCGACTGCCACTGCCGCGCCCTGACCGACTACCGGGAGCTGCTGGGCAAGGTGGATGCGGTGAGCATCGCGGTGCCCACCACCCTGCACTTCCAGGTGGCGAAGGACTTCCTGGAACACGGCACCCACGTGCTGGTGGAAAAGCCCATCACCGTGACCGTGGAAGAGGCCGCCGAGCTCAATCGTATCGCCAGGGACAAGGGCGCGATCCTGCAGGTGGGTCACCTGGAGCGCTTCAACGCCGCCCTCATGGACCTGGCCGACCGCAACATCCGCCCCCTGTTCATCGAGTCCCACCGCCTGGCCCCCTTCAAGCCCCGGGCCACGGACGTGAACGTGGTGCTGGATCTGATGATCCACGACATCGACATCATCCTGGACATGGTGACTTCGCCGCTCAAATCCATCGCCGCCAGCGGCGCCCAGGTGCTGTCCCAGGCGGTGGACATCGCCAACGCACGCCTGGAATTCGAGAACGGCTGCGTGGCCAACGTGACCTCCAGCCGGGTGAGCATGAAGAGCGAGCGCAAGATGCGCATCTTCGAGCCCAGCGCCTACATCTCCGTGGACTTCCAGAACCGCGGCCTGTCCATCCACCGGGTGGGTGAGCGGGAGATGTTCCCGGGCATTCCCGAGATCACCAGCGAGGAGAGCTTCTTCGACGAAAGCGATGCGCTCAAGGCGGAGATCATTGCCTTCCTCAAGGCCATCCAGGAGGGCGCACCGGTGATCGTCTCCGGCGAGGACGGCCAGCGCGCCCTGGAAACCGCCATCCGGATCACCGACCTGGTGCTGAGCAACGCCCAGGTGCTGCGCTGAGCGCGCGCCCCACACGAATCCCTTTTCAAGACACGAGGCAGACCATCCCATGATCCCCATGGTTGACCTGAAGACCCAGTACCACCAGCTCAAGGCCGAGATAGACACGGCCGTGATGGACGTACTGGAAAACACCCAGTTCATCCTCGGCCCCAACGTGAAGGCCCTGGAGCAGGAGACCGCCGAGTATTTGGGCGTGCCCCACGCCATCGGCTGCGCCTCCGGCACCGACGCCCTGCACCTGGCCCTGGCCGCCGCCGGCATCGGCCCCGGCGACGAGGTGATCACCACCGCCTTCACCTTCATCGCCACCGCCGAGGCCATCGCCTACGTGGGCGCCACGCCGGTGTTCGTGGACATCGACCCCCAGACCTACAACATCGATCCGGACAAGGTGGAAGCGGCGATCACCCCGAAGACCCGCGCCGTGCTGCCGGTGCACCTGTTCGGCCAGCCGGCGCGCATGGACCGGCTCAAGGCCTTGTGCGACCAGCACAAGCTGCTGCTGATCGAGGACTGCGCCCAGTCCTTCGGTGCCGACGTGGGCGGCACCCAGACCGGCGCCATCGGCGCGCTGGGCTGTTTCAGCTTCTTCCCCAGCAAGAACCTGGGCTGCTACGGCGATGGCGGCCTGATCACCACCCGTTCCGACGAGTACGCCAAGCGCATCCTGAGCCTGCGCAACCACGGCAGCGAGGTGCGTTACCACCACGACGTGATCGGCTACAACAGCCGCCTGGACGAGATGCAGGCGGCCATCCTGCGGGTGAAGCTGCGCCACATCGATGAATTCAACACCCAGCGCCGCCGGGTGGCTCACCGCTACAACGAACTGCTGGCGGACACGGGCATCGTCACGCCCCACGAGGACGGTCACGGACGCCACGTGTTCCACCAGTACACCCTGCTGTCCGAGCGTCGCGACGAGATCATGAAGGCCCTGCAGGCCCAGCAGATCGCCTGCGCCGTGTACTACCCCATCCCGCTGCACCGGCAGAAGGCCTTCGGCGACACCCTGAGCCACGTGCAGCTGCCCGTCACCGACGAGGTGGCGGCGCGCTGCTTCTCCCTGCCCATCTACCCGGAGATGCCCGACGAGCACATCGTCACCGTCACCAACGTGATCCGGAATGCCATCGCCTGAGCCCAGTCACGACCATGTGATGGTGGTGGCGGGTGAGGCCTCCGGCGACCTGCACGCCGCCAACATGGTGCGCGCCCTGCGCCGCCTGCGCCCGGAACTGCGCTTCTCCGGCATGGGCGGCGGCGCGCTCAGGGATGCGGGCGTGGAGATCCTGGTGGACAGCACCCGTCTGGCGGTGGTGGGGCTGGTAGAGGTGCTGGCCCATTACGGCGACATCCGCCGCGCCCTGAACACCCTCAAGCACAGCATCGAGCGGGAGCGTCCGCGCCTGCTGGTGCTGGTGGATTACGTGGAGTTCAACCTGCGCCTGGCCCGCTTCGCCAAGGGCAAGGGCGTGAAGGTGCTGTTCTATGTCAGCCCCCAGGTCTGGGCCTGGCGCGCGCGACGGGTGCGGCGCATCGGCCAGGTGATCGATGCCATGGCCGTGCTGTTTCCCTTCGAGGAGGCGGTCTACCGGGAACATGGTATTCCGGTGCGCTACGTGGGCAACCCGTTGGTGGACGAGGTCAGGGCCTCGGCGGACTGCTACACCCTGCGACGTGGCTTCGGCCTCAAGGAGACCGACCCGGTGGTGGGCATCCTGCCCGGCAGCCGTCGGGGTGAGCTGCGCCGTCACCTGCCCCTGATCATGGAATCCGCCCGGCTGCTGCGCAGTCGCATCCCCAGGGTGCAGTTCATCATGCCCATCGCCCCCGGCGTGGACGTGGACCGGGACGTCATGCCCCACCTGGACGAAGGCCTGGGCATCGTGCAGGTCAGCGGGCGCACCTACGACGCCATGCATGCCAGCGACGCCCTGATGATCGCCTCGGGCACCGCCACCCTGGAAGCCGGCCTGCTGCGGGTACCCATGGCCATCCTCTACCGGGTCGCGCCGCTGACCGCCTTCATCCTCAAGCGCCTGATCCTGATCCGCGACATAGGCCTTGCCAACATCGTCGCCGGCGAGCGGGTGGTGCACGAGTTCGTCCAGGAGGCCGCCACCCCCGAGGCCATCGCCGGGGAGATCGAGCGCCTGCTGACGGACAACGACTACGCGCGTCAGGTGCGCGAGCGCCTCGGGATCATCCGGGAAAAACTGGGGGAAGGCGGGGGATCGGAGAATGTGGCGCGGATGGCGCTGGAATTGATCGACACCGGGAAACTGGATTGAAGTGAGAAGTGAGAATAGGTGAATGGCAAAGCTCCGGCAATGCACTTCCTACATCTCACTTCTAAATTCGCACTTCACCCTTCAGATGGGTGCCTGCGCCCCGAACGTACGATGCCCCGCTGGCTGGTCTTGACGAATGCCACGAAACGGGCGACTTCCGGGATCTCCTTGGCCAATTCCTCCGCGGCCGCCATCGCGACTGCACGGTCTCGACCGCGCACCAGCAGCTTGAACACCTGGTGCAGGGCGCGCACGGTCTCCGGGGAAAACCCGCGACGCTTCAATCCCAGCTTGTTGATGCCGATGGCCCGGGCGTAGTTGCCCGAGGCCAGGGTATAGGGCGTGAGGTCGCGGTTGAGCGCCGCGCCCATGCTGGTGAAGGCATGGGTGCCGATGCGGCAGAACTGGTGCACCAGGGTGAAGCCACCCAGGATGGCACGGTCCTCCACCTTCACGTGACCGGCCAGGGAGGCGGCATTGGAGAAGATGGTGTGGTTGCCCACCTCGCAGTCATGGGCGATATGCACGTAGGCCATGATCAGGTTGTCGTTGCCGATGCGCGTCTCGCCGGTGCCCTTGGGGGTGCCGCGATGGATGGTGACGAACTCGCGGATCACGTTGCGGTCGCCGATCACCACTCGGGTGGGTTCGCCCTTGTAGCCGGTGTCCTGGGGCGCCTCGCCGATGGAAGCGAACTGGAACACCTCGCAGTCCTCGCCCAGGGTCGTGTGTCCCGAGATCACCACGTGCGGGCCGATGCGGGTACCCCGGCCGATGCGCACGTCGGCGCCGATGGTGGTGAACGGACCGATGTGCACGTCCTCGGCGATCTGTGCGCCGGGCTCGATGACCGCCCGGGGATCGATCATGACTCAATCTCCTTGCCGGCGCACATCAGGGTGGCGGAAGCCACCAGGTCGCCGTTGACCCGGGCCTCGGCCTTGAAGCGCCAGATGCCGCGCACCACCCTCAGCAGTTCCACGCGCAGATGCAGCTGGTCGCCCGGTTCCACCTGGCGGCGGAAGCGGGCCTCGTCGATACCCACGAACAGATAGAGCTGCTGCTTGTCCTGGTTCTCGTTGCGGGCCTCCTCGGTCTTGAAGGCCAGCAGGCCCGTGGCCTGGGCCAGGGCCTCCATGATCAGCACACCGGGCATCACCGGGCGAATGGGGAAATGCCCCTGGAAATAGGGCTCGTTGATGCTCACGTTCTTGATGGCCTCCAGGTATTCACCGGGCTTGAAGTCGGTGACCCGGTCCACCAGGAGAAAGGGGTAACGGTGAGGCAGATAGCGCATCACCTGGTGAATGCTCATGGCGTCCAATGATGTGTCCCTGTGTTGTTGTCTGGCCGAACGCCCAGGCGATGCGGCTGGAATCTTGTCGTCGATCGAGACGGCGCGCTCAGTCCTGCCCCTGCGCACCCTTGTCGCGTTTCCCCATGCGGCGCAGGCGGGCGAGGCTCCGGTTCCACTCGCGGGCCGTGTCATGGGGCACCCCGGAGGAGTACACACCGGGCTCGCGGATGGAGCGGGTCACGAAGCTCATGGCAGTGATGGTCACGCCGTCGGCGATATCCAAGTGACCCAGTATACCGACTCCGCCGCCAATGGCGCAGTGGCTGCCGATGCGAGTGCTGCCGGCGATGCCCACGCAGCCCGCCAGGGCCGTGTGATCGCCGATGTGCACGTTGTGGGCCACCTGGATGAGATTATCCATCTTCACACCGGTGCCGATGACGGTGTCTTCCAGCGCCCCCCGGTCGATGGTGGTGTTGGCGCCGATCTCCACGTCATCCCCCACCACCACCCGACCAAGCTGGGGGATCTTCACCCAGTGGCGCTGCCGATCCGGGGCGAAACCGAAACCGTCGGCCCCGAGCACCGCACCGGCATGGATGCGCACCCGCCGACCCAACCGCGTGCCGCGGTAAAGCGTGACCCGCGGACCCAGGCGCGTATCCGCACCCACCTGGCAATCGGCCTCCAGTATGCAGCCAGGCCCCAGCACCACGCCCTGATCCAGTACACACTCCGGGCCCACGACGCACTGCGCGCCCACCTCGACCCCGGGATGAAGTCGCGCGGAGGCATCCACCACCGCCGTGGGGTGGATGCCGGCGCGGGGCAAGGGCTCCGGGAAGATCAGGGCACAGGCCCGGGCATAGCCCAGGTAGGGATCGTCGATCACCAGCGCCGGCACCGGGCACCCGGCGGCATCATCTGCCCTGCACAACACGGCACCTGCCCGGGTGCCGGGCAGGTGCTTGCGAAAGCGGGGGTTGTTGAGGAAGGCGAGTTCGCCGGGACCGGCCCGATCCAGGGGAGCGACCCCGGTGATCTCGAGCCGGCCGTCGCCGTGCAGTTCAGCACCCAGATGGGCGGCGAGTTCGGAGAGCGTCACCACGTCGACCGGATGCCTGTTCGAAAGCTGTCAGGCACGAGGCCGCCGGATCAGCGACCGCCCTGACCCTGCTGGCGCAGACGTTCCAGCACCTTGTCGGTGATGTTGATGCGTTCGCTGGCAAACAGCACGTTGCGCTCGGTCAGCACCAGGTCATAGCGCTCCTGCTGGGCGATCTCCAGGATCACGTTCTGGACCAGGCGCTGCAGCCGACCCAGCTCCTCGTTGCGACGCACGTTCAGGTCCTCGCTGAACATGTCCTGGGCACGCTTGAACTCGCGGGAGCGGTTGCGGAAATTGCGCTCCAGCTCGGCGCGCTGCTCGGCACCCATGACGTCGGCATCACGCTCCAGGCGCTCCTGCATCTGGCGCAGGGCGTCGCGTTCGGCCACCAGTTCCGCGTCACGGGGCGAGAATTCCTTCTCCAGTGCACTGAGGGCGGCCTCAGCCTGTGGTGAACGCTCCATGATGAAGTTGATGTTGACGAAGGCCACCCTGGCCTCGGCTGCCAGGGCCATGCCGGCAGAGCCGAGCAGGGTCAGCGCCAGGATAAGGGAAACCAGGACCGCGGGCATTTTCTTCAAGATTGCTCTCCATTCAATACATATCCCCTGTCGGGGATCGGTGGTTCGTAAGGTGTCTCAGTTTGACTGGGAAGAGACACTTCAAATTCCGTATATGGATAACCTGCGATGGTGAAACCGGTCACGCATTCGGCATCAGAACGCCGCTCCGATGCTGAACTGGAACACCTGGGTGTCGTCGCCCGGCTTGTCATTTAACGCTTGGGCCAGACTGAAAGTCAACGCGCCGACGGGGGACAGCCAGGTCATGCCGATGCCCGCCGAGGTGCGGATCTCGCCCGCATCGAAGGCCTCGTAACTCTCGTACACCTGCCCCGCGTCCAGGAACAGGCTCATGCGCATGTTGCCGCTGTCGTCCAGGAACGGCGGCGGGAACAGCAGCTCAGCGGTGGTCGCCACGCGGAAGGTGCCGCCGAACGGGTCGTCGTTGGAATCCCGAGGTCCGAGACTGAAATCCCGGTAGCCGCGCACCGAGCGGGAACCGCCGGCGAAGTAATGCTCGAAGAACGGCACCCGCTCATTATCGCCATAGGGCTCGGCATAGTTGATCTCACCGTTGAGCCCGATGGACAGCTTGTCGCGCAGTGGCAGGAACCACTGGCTGCGCAGGTCGAGCTTGAAATACTCGGCGGTGCTGCCCGGCAGCGCCACCTTCAGGCCGACACGCTGCAGGTTGCCCTCGCTGGCAAACACCGTGCGATCACGGGTGTCGTGGGTGAACGAGGACTCCAGGGTGTAGAAATTAAAGTTGTTGCCGTCTGCGATGTAATCAATCACCTCGTCAGAGGTGCCGGACGTGGTCACCACCTCGACGTGCTCATAACCAGGGCTGAACCGAAAGGTGTCGAACTCCGTGAGCGGTATGCCGTAGGTCAGAGTGCCGCCGTAGCGGTTGGTGGCATAGCGGGAGATGTCCAGCTGGGAGGCGTCGGTCTCGCGGAAGAACAGCGTGAATCCACGGCTGATGCCGTCCAGGGTGTAGTAGGGATTCAGGTAGGAAATGCTGTAGGTGCGGTTCACCGAACTGTTGTTGAAGGCCAGCGACACGCGCCGGCCGGTGCCCATGAAGTTCTCCTGGGACAGCCCCAGGTTGAACAGCACACCTTCACTCTGGGCGTAGCCTAGACCCACGGTAAAGCTTCCGGAGAAGCGCTCCTTCACACTGATATCCAGATCCACCTGGTCGTCGCTGCCGGGCACGCGCCGGGTCTCCACGTTCACCGATTCCACGAAGGACAGGCGCTGCAGGCGGACCCGGGAACGGTCCACGTTGGAGGTGGAGTACCAGCCGCCTTCCATCTGACGCATCTCGCGGCGGAACACCTCGTCCTGGGTGCGGTCGTTGCCGGTGAAGTTGATACGCCGCACATACACCCGCTGACCCGGATCCACGAACAGGGTCAGGCTGACGGTGCGGTTCTCTTCGTCGACCTCGGGGATCGGATTGACGTTGGCGAAGGCATAGCCCTCGTCGCCGAGGCGACGGGTGATGGCGTCTGCGGATGCATTGATCCGCGCCCGGGAGAACACATCCCCCGGCGCGATGCGCACCAGTTCCATCAGCTCCTGCTCGTCGACGATGAGGTTGCCACCGAGGCGCACGTCGCTGATGGTGTACTGATCACCCTCGTCCACGTTGACCGTGATATAGATGTCCTTGCGGTCCGGGGTGAGGGTCACCTGGGTGGAATCGATGTTGAAATTGACGAAACCGCTGTCCAGGTACTTGGAACGCAGGGTCTCCAGGTCACCAGCCAGCTTCTGCCGTGAGTAGTGATCCCGGCGGCTGAAGAAGGCATACCAGCGCGGGATGCCGGAATCGAAACGACGCAGGATCTCCCTGTCCTCGAAGGCATCGTTGCCCACCAGGTTGATGCGCCGGATCTTGGCCACCTGGCCCTCTGCGATATCGATGTTCACGTCGACGCGGTTGCGTTCCAGTTCCTCCACCTCGACGTCGATGCGCACGTTGTACTTGCCGCGGGCGTAGTACTGCTGGCGCAGTTCGTTCTCCATGCGCTCGAGCACGGTGCGATTGAATACCCGCCCGCGGGCCATGCCCACCTGGCGCAGGGCATCCATGAGTTCATCGTCCTTGATGTCGCGGTTGCCACTGATGTTGATCTCGTTGATGGCGGGACGCTCCTCGACCACCACCACCAGCACGTTGTCGCGGCGACGCAGGGAGACGTCGGAGAAGAAGCCGGTACGGAACAGCGCGCGCACCACCTCGGCGCTGCGCGCATCGTCGAAGGCATCGCCCACCTGCACCGGCAGATTGGTGAACACGGTGCCCGGGGCGATACGCTCCAGACCCTCCACCTCGATGTCCTCGATGGTGAAGGTGGCCCCGTGGGCCATGCCGGCAGCCAGCAGCGCACCGGCCACGGCAACTCTCAGACGATTCAGCATAGGGAGATTCAGCCCAGTATTCTCATGATGTCGTTGTAGAAGGCGAGGGTCATCAGCAGCGCGATCATCACCAGCCCCACCCGCTGGCCGATGGCCTCCACCTGGGGCGAGACGGGGCTGCCCTTGACGATCTCCACCAGGTAGTAGAGCAGGTGTCCGCCATCCAGCATGGGGATGGGCAGCAGGTTGATGATGCCGAGACTGATACTGACGATGGCCATGAAACCCAGGAATGCGGCCACACCGATCACGGCGGTGACGCCCGCGTATTCGGCGATGCTGATGGGCCCGCTGATGTTCTTCACCGAGGCCTCGCCCATCACCAGGCGCCAGAGCACCCGCAGGGTGAGCACGGTCATGTCCCAGGTACGGGTCACGCCGTTGACGAAGGACTCGACGGGGCCGTGACGCACCGTGGTGCGCATGGCCTCGAACTGGCTGGTGTCCACGTGGGGATAGGCGCCGATGATGCCCACGATGCGCCCGTTGTCCTCGCGGCTGCCGGTACGCACTGCCAGCTGCAGGCGGTTGCCGTCGCGCTCCACCTCCAGCTGCATCACGCCGTCGGGCCGGGCCTGGATGCGCTCCACCAGGCCCTGCCAGGTGTGCACGGGCTCGCCGTCCGCCGCAAGCACCCGGTCACCGCTCTGCAGACCCGCCTGGACTGCCGGCCCGCCGGAGACCAGCTCGCCAAGCACCGGCTCCAGGCGCGGACGCCAGGGGGTGATGCCGATCTTGTCCAGGAGCGGACCCTCGTCCAGCAGCCGGCGGGTGTCGCTCAGGTCCAGCCAACGCACGAACTCGCGCCCGTCGGCGGTCTCCACCCGCACGGCCACCCGTTGGGAATCCAGGCTGCGCTCCAGCAGTGCCAGGGAAGCCAGTTCCCAGGTGGGCGTCTCGGTGTCGGCCACGGAGATCAGCCGGTCGCCGCTGACGAAGCCCGCCTCGGCGGCCAGGGACGCGGGTGCCACCTCGCCCACCACCGGCTTCACGCCGCCGATGCCCACCATGAACATCAGCCAGTAGGCCAGGATGGCGAACAGGAAATTGAAGGCCGGACCCGCAGCCACGATGGCGATGCGCTTGCCCACCGGCTGGCGGTTGAAGGCCCGGGACAGATCCTCGCCCGGCGGCGTGTCCGGATCGCGCTCGTCCAGCATCTTGACGTAACCGCCCAGCGGGATGGCGGCAATCACGTACTCGGTGCGATCGGGCCCGGCCACCCTGCGCCACAGGGGACGTCCGAAGCCCACCGAGAATCGCAACACCTTCACGCCCGCGCGCCGGGCCACCCAGTAGTGGCCGTATTCGTGCACGGTCACCAGGACGCCGATGGCGACGACGAAAGCGGCAATGCTGATCAGGATACTCATGAGGCCTGTCCCATGCGCAGTCCACCGATGCCCGCGATACGTTCCCGGGCGACCTGGCGCGCGGCCTCATCGGCCTTGAGCACCCGTTCCAGGTCCGTGGCAGGGCCGGTACTCACCTGCTCGAGGGTGTGTTCGATCACCGTGGCGATGTCCGTGAAGGCCAGCCGGCTGTCCAGGAAGGCCGCGACCGCCACCTCGTTGGCGGCGTTGAGCACCGCGGTGGCGGTGCCGCCCACCTGGAAGGCCTGGTAGGCCAGTCGCAGGCAGGGGAAACGGCCGAGATCCGGACGTTCGAAGTCAAGGCGGGCGATGGCCACCATGTCCAGGGGCGCCACCCCGGAGGCGATGCGCTGCGGCCAGGCCAGGGCGTGGGCGATGGGGGTCCGCATGTCCGGATTGCCCAGCTGCGCCAGCACGGAGCCGTCGCTGTAGGAGACCATGGAGTGGATCACGCTCTGGGGATGCAGCACCACCTCCACCCGCTCGGTGCCGGTGCCGAACAGCCAGCAGGCCTCGATCACCTCCAGGCCCTTGTTCATCATGGTGGCGGAATCCACCGAGATCTTGCGGCCCATGACCCAGTTGGGGTGGGCACAGGCCTGCTCCGGGGTCACACCGGCCAGGGCCTCGGGGCTTAAGGTGCGAAACGGCCCGCCGGAGGCGGTCAGCAGGATGCGCTCCACGCCGACCCGATCGAGTCCCCGGGCGAAATCCGCCGGCATGCACTGGAAGATGGCGTTGTGCTCACTGTCGATGGGCAGCAGCTCCGCGCCGCTGGCATGGATCTCGTCCATGAACAGCTGCCCGGACATGACCAGGGCCTCCTTGTTGGCCAGCATGACCCGCTTGCCGGCCCGGGCTGCCGCCAGGGTCGGCATCAGGCCCGCGGCGCCCACGATGCCCGCCATCACGTAGTCGGTCTCCGGCAGGGCGGCCACCTGCACCAGGGCATCGGCACCGCACAGCACCCGGGTGGAAAGTCCCTCGGCCGCGAGCTCGCGCTCCAGGCGTTCGGCGCCGTCCGCGCTGACCACCACGGCATAGTCGGGCCGGAAGTCGCGACACTGCTGCGCCAGGCGCTCCACATTGTCATTGGCCGTGAGCGCGACCACGCGATAGGCCTGCGGGTGTCTGGCCAGCACATCCAGGGTGTTCACCCCGATGGTGCCGGTGGAACCCAGGATGGTCACGCCACGGCGCACGGGCTCGTCTTGCATCGTCATGATGCCTCCGACCCGGGGATCGCGCGCGGGTTCGGGCGTCGTGCTGTTTTCGGGATGTGGCGCATTGAGAACGTGATCGTCACAGTGAAGCTTACAGGGACAGGATGTTGCCCCAGACCAGGCCCAGCAGAAACACCGGTGCGGCGGCCGTGAGGCTGTCGATGCGGTCCAGCACGCCGCCGTGACCCGGCAGCAGGGTGCCGCTGTCCTTCACCCCCGCCTCGCGCTTGACCAGGCTCTCGAACAGGTCGCCCGCCACGGACAACAGGGCGGTCACCAGGCACAGGGCCACGAAGTAGAACCACAGGCCCGGGTGCACCTCGAACCACCAGGCCCCGGCCAGCCCCAGCAGGGCGGTGGCCACCAGTGCCCCCAACAGACCCTCCCGGGTCTTGCCGGGGCTGATGTGGGGGGCCAGCTTGTTGCGCCCGAAACGCTTGCCGGTGAAATAGGCCGCACTGTCGGCGGTGGAGGTCAGGAACACCAGGAACACCAGCCAGAGCGGGCTCACCTCGTGGAGCATGACCAAGGCCAGCCCGGCGGGAATCAGGGTCAGCAGGCCTGCCAAGCCAGTCAGCACCGGGTGCCGGTGGCCGCCGGGCTGATAGATGGCCAGCAGCACCAGTACCACGGCCCACCATACCACACCGGCCAGCACCGGCCACAGACCCGAGCCGCCCTGCCACAGGAACGCCGCCCCCAGCGCGAGCAGCAGGATCAGCCCCAGGTAGGCCAGCCGGCCGGCCTGCCCGCCCTTGCCGGTCAGACGGGCCCAGTGTTCGCCCCGTCCCTGGGGCTCACCCTCCGGGCTCCCTCTGGTCGCGATGACTCGTTCCAGACGAGACCATTGTTCGCCCCGTCCCTGGGGCTCACCCTCCGGGCTCCCTCTGGTCGCGATGGCTCGTTCCAGACGAGACCATTCCCAGGCACCGCCCAGCAGCACCGCCAGCACGCCCAGGGCAAAGGCCCAGGTGGGCAGGAGCAGGATGCTGCCGAACACCACCACGACCAGCACCAGTCCGGTGAGGATGCGTTGCCTAAGCACGCTCATGGCTCACCTGCTCCCCGGTTCGGCCGAAGCGGCGCTCGCGGCCGGCAAAGAATTCGAAGGCCGCCTGCAGCGCGTCCTCGTCAAAGTCGGGCCAGAGCACATCGCAGAAGTAGAGCTCCGTGTAGGCCAGCTGCCAGAGCAGGAAATTGCTCAGGCGACGCTCGCCGCCGGTGCGGATGAACAGATCCGGATCGGGCAGGCCCGTGGTGGAGAGCTGCCTGTCCAGGGCCTCGACACTGATGGACGCCGGATCGAGCCGCCCTTCGGCCACCTCGGTCGCCAGGCGCCGCACGGCAGTGGTGATGTCCCAGCGTCCGCCATAGCTCACCGCGATCACCAGCTCCATACCGGTATTGTCCCCGGTGGCGGCCTCCGCCTCGTGGATGCGATATTTGAGCTTGGCGGAGAAGGCCTCGCGCTCGCCGATGAAGCGCAGGCGGATGTTGTTCTGCACCAGTTCCGGCAGCTCCTTTTCCAAGGCGCTGACGAACAGGTTCATGAGGGTGTTCACCTCGGTGGGCGGGCGCTTCCAGTTCTCGCTGCTGAAGGCGAACAGGGTCAGGGCCTGGACCCCGCGGGCGGCGCAGAAGCGCACCGCCGTGCGGGTGGCATGCACACCCTGGCGGTGACCCTCGGTGCGGGGCAGATGGCGCGCGCGCGCCCAGCGGCCGTTGCCATCCATGATGATGGCCACGTGCCGGGGGATGGCGGCGCTGTCGGCGGGGGCTGAACTCACGAAATCAAAACGACGGGGCCTAGTGTCGTGTCCCGAACGGGACACGACACTGTCTCAGACCTCCATCAGTTCCTTTTCCTTCTCGGCGAGCACCTTGTCCACTTCCTCGATGTGGCTGTCAGTGAGCTTCTGGATCTCGTCCTGGGCGCGGCGCTCATCGTCTTCGGAGATCTCCTTGCCCTTGACCAGGGCCTTGAGCGCGTTGTTGGCGTCGCGACGGATGTTGCGGATGGCCACGCGGGCATTCTCCGCCTCACCGCGCACCACCTTCACCAGGTCCCGGCGACGCTCCTCGGTGAGCGCCGGCATGGGCACGCGGATCACGGTGCCCATGGAGGAGGGATTCAGACCCAGGTCGGAGGTCATGATGGCCTTCTCCACCTTGGAGACCATGGTCTTCTCCCAGGGGGTGACGGTCAGGGTGCGGGCATCCTCCACGTTCACGTTGGCCACCTGGCTGATGGGCACCTCGGAGCCGTAGTACTCCACCATCACGTGATCCAGCAGGCTTGTGTGGGCACGGCCGGTGCGGATCTTCGCCAGTTCGTTGCGCAGGGACTCGATGCTCTTGCCCATGCGGGCCTTGGCGTCCTTCTTGATGGAATCAGTCATGGGATTTCAGCCTCTTTCGACCAGGGTGCCGATGGGTTCGCCGGTGACGAGCCGCATCAGGTCCCCTTCGTTGAAGATGTTCATCACGCGCAGCGGGATGTTGTTGTCGCGGCACATCACCAGGGCGGTGGCATCCATCACGCCCAGGTGCTTGCTGAGCGCCTCCTCGTAGGTCAGGCGCTCATAGCGCACCGCGTTCGGGTTCTTGAACGGATCGGAATCATACACGCCGTCCACCTTGGTGGCCTTGATCATGATGTCGGCGTTGACCTCGATGGCACGCAGGCTGGCGGCGGTATCGGTGGTGAAGAACGGGCTGCCGGTGCCGGCGGCGAACACCACGATGCGGCCCTTCTCCAGGTGTCGCACGGCGCGGCGGCGGATGTAATCCTCGCACACCTGGTTGATCTTGATGGCGGACATCACCCGGCAGAACTTGCCGAGCCGTTCCAGGGCATCCTGGATGGCCAGGCCGTTCATGACCGTGGCCAGCATGCCCATGTGGTCGGCGGTCACCCGGTCCATGCCCGCCTCGGCCAGGCCGGCGCCGCGAAAGATGTTGCCGCCGCCGATGACGATGGCCACCTCCACCCCGATGCGGCTCAACTCCGTCACTTCCCGGGCCAGTCGGCCGATGACCCGCGGGTCGATGCCGTATTCCTGGTCGCCCATGAGGGCCTCACCGCTGAGCTTGAGAAGGATGCGCTTGTATGCGGGACGGAGTTCTTCGCTCATGATCTACCCTGGTTTCGGTGGCCTGTTCTTATGGATGTCTGTGCAACTGTTTCCCTGGCGTCCGTGCACTGCGGGTCGGGCGATGATCGCCGATCACGCGCCCGCGCGCCGAGGATTGCCTCAAAAAAACGGGGGCCCCGTCTGGCGCCCCCGTGGTCTTCCTGATCAAGCGCCCTTGGCCTGGGCCATGACCTCTTCGGCGAAGTTCTCCGTCTTCTTCTCGATGCCCTCGCCCACCTCGTAGCGCACGAAGCGGCGTACCTTGGCACCGGCGCCATCCAGCAGCTTGCCGACGGTCTTGTCCGGATCCTTCACGAAGGGCTGGCCCACCAGGGTGATCTCGGCCAGGTACTTCTTGATGCGTCCGGTGACCATCTTCTCGACGATCTCGGCGGGCTTGCCGCTCTCGGCGGCCTGGGCGGCGAAGATCTCGCGCTCCTTGTCCAGCAGATCCTGGGGCACCTGGGTCTCGTCCACGCACACCGGACGGCTGGCGGCGATGTGCATGCAGATGTCCTTGGCCAGTTCGGCGTCGCCACCTTCCAGCTCCACGGCCACGCCGATGCGGTTGCCGTGACGGTAGAAGCCCAGGGTACCGCCGGCGGCGGCCTCGAGGCGCTCGAAGCGGCGCACCTGGACGTTCTCGCCGACCTTGGCGATCAGGGCGGCACGGGCCTCCTCGACGCTGGCACCGTCCATGCTCTGGGCCATCAGGGCGGACACATCGGCGGGCGCGGCGCTCAGCACCACCTCGGCGACCCTGTTGGCGAACTTCTCGAAGTTCTCGTCCTTGGCCACGAAGTCGGTCTCGCAGTTGACCTCCACCATGGCGGCGCGGGTGGCATCATCGGACAGGGCCACCACCACCTGACCCTCGGCGGCGATGCGGCCGGCCTTCTTGTCCGCCTTGGCGGCGCCGGACTTGCGCATCAGTTCGACGGCGGCCTCCATGTCGCCGTTGGTTTCGGCGAGGGCCTTCTTGCACTCCATCATGCCTGCGCCTGTACGCTCGCGCAGTTCCTTGACCATGGATGCGGTAATCGTCATGGGATACTCCTGAATTCGGTACTGTATGAATCGGACGTGACCCCGGGCGGTTCACCCGGCATCAGTCGGCTCTGGAACGAAACGGCCCGCCCGGAGGCGGGCCGGTCATCACTCCGCGGCGGCCTCGGCGGACTCGCCGGAGGCGGCACGCGGGGCGGCCTTCTTCTTCACGGTCGCCTTTTTCTTGGGCGCCTCGGCGCCTTCCTTGACCTCCACGAACTCATCGTCGCCGGCAGGGGCGGCAGTGGCACGGCTGGTCATCTGGGCGTTGACGATGGCGTCGGCGGCGGCGGACACGTACAGCTGAATGGCGCGCATGGCGTCATCGTTGCCGGGGATCACGTAGTCCACACCCTCGATGGAGTTGTTGGTATCCACCACGGCGATCACCGGGATGCCCAGCTTGTTGGCCTCCTTGACGGCGATCTTCTCGTAACCCACGTCGATCACAAACATGGCGTCGGGCAGGCCGTTCATGTCCTTGATGCCGCCCAGGCTGCGCTCGAGCTTCTCCAGCTCGCGGGTGCGCATCAGGGCCTCTTTCTTGCTCAGACGGTTGAAGGTGCCGTCCTCGCGCATCAGCTCCAGGTCCTTGAGCCGACGGATGGATTCACGCACGGTCTTGAAGTTGGTGAGCATGCCGCCCAGCCAGCGGTGGTTCACATAGGGCATCTTGCAGCGCTGGGCCTCTTCCGCGATGGTGTCACGGGCGGAACGCTTGGTGCCCACGAACAGGATCTTGCCGCCGTTTCCGGCCAGCTTGCCCAGGTAGTTCATGGCATCGTTGAACAGGGGCAGGGTCTGTTCGAGGTTGATGATGTGGATCTTGTTGCGCTCCCCGAAGATGAAGGGAGCCATCTTGGGGTTCCAGTAGCGGGTCTGGTGGCCGAAGTGCACACCGGCCTCGAGCATCTGGCGCATGGTCACGCTGGACATATCTATATCTCCGTGGTCTGGGTTGAGCCTCCATGCGCCCCATCCAGAAACCCGTCTGTCACAACGGGCACCCGACTGGATGTGACGGCGCATGTGCGGTTTCAAGGGATTTGTTGGTGCGTCCGGCCGGGTTTGCACCGAACGCGGGCGCTTTATACCATAATCGGCTGATCACAACAAACGCGCAGGGGAATTCCGGGCTTTTGACCACCCCGCACCGAACCTGTCATTCTACCGGGCTTTGAAGACCGGAAACCCCTCGTCCATGGCCGTCACCATCAAGACCCCCGAAGAGATCGACAAGATGCGCGTGGCCGGCCGCCTGGCCGCCCAGGTCCTGGAGATGATCATTCCCCACGTCCAGGCCGGCGTCAGCACCGACGAACTGGACCGGATCTGCCACGACTACATCGTCAACGACCTGGATGCAGTGCCCGCCCCCCTGAATTACAAGGGCTTTCCCCGCTCCATCTGCACCTCCATCAACCACCAGGTCTGCCACGGCATCCCCGGGGACAAGCGCCTGAAGAACGGCGACATCCTCAACATCGACATCACCGTCATCAAGGACGGCTATCACGGCGACACCAGCCGCATGTTCTTCATCGGCAAGCCATCGGTGAGTGCCAAACGGGTGGTAGAGGTAGCCCACAAGGCCCTGTGGCTTGGCATCGAGCAGGTGCGCCCCGGCGCACGACTCGGGGACATCGGCCATGCCATCCAGAGCTACGTGGAGGCCCAGCACTGCAGCGTGGTGCGGGAATACTGCGGCCACGGCATCGGCAAGGTGTTCCACGAAGACCCCCAGGTACTGCACTACGGCGAGCCCGGCAAGGGCATGGAACTCAAGCCCGGCATGACCTTCACCATCGAGCCCATGGTCAACGTGGGCAAGCGCCACACCCGCCTGCTGGCCGACGGCTGGACCGTGGTCACCAAGGACCACAGCCTCTCCGCCCAGTGGGAACACACCATCCTGGTCACCGAAGACGGACACGAGGTGCTGACCCTGCGACAGGAAGAGAAGGACCAGGCCGCCTAAGCATCATGGCCATTGCCTCCCCCGTCGAACCCCGCAGCCATACCGACTGGGTCACCCTGCCGGACGCAGTGGCCCTGCCCCTGGACTGGGGGCACCACGAGCGCACCCTGCGCGCCCACCTGACCGACATCAAGGCCTACGGCGACTGCCTGGAGGCCGCCCGGCGCACCCTGGAGGCGGGCTTCCGCTCCGGGGTCAGCGTGGTGGAACTGGTGCACGGCCGGGCCGCCATCATCGACCGCATCCTGGCCCTGGCCTGGGAGGGCTTCGGCCTGGAGGCCCGCCCGGACATGGCCCTGATCGCCGTGGGCGGTTACGGCCGCGGGGAGCTGCACCCGGGCTCGGACGTAGACCTGCTGCTGCTGCACGACGGCCCGCTGGCCGATGAGACCGGCGAGGCCATCAGCCGCTTCCTCACCTTCCTCTGGGACATCGGCCTGCAGGTGGGCCACAGCGTGCGCAGCCTGGAAGAGTGCACCGAGGAGGCGGCGCGCGACATCACCGTGGCCACCAACCTCATGGAGGCCCGCCTTCTGGCCGGAGACGACGGACTCATGGGGCGCCTTGCAGCGGCCATGTCCCCCGAACGCACCTGGGCCAGCGCCGAATACTTCGCCGCCAAGCTCCGCGAACAGGAGATGCGCCACCACCGCTTCGGCGACACCGCCTACCGCCTGGAACCCAACCTCAAGGAAAGCCCCGGCGGCCTGCGCGACATCCAGATGATCGGCTGGGTGAGCCAGCGCCACTTCGGCGCCAGCAGCCTGCACGAACTGGTGGCCCAGGACTTCCTCAACGAGGCCGAGTACCGGGACCTGGTGGACGGCCAGACCTTCCTGTGGCGGGTGCGCTTCGCCCTGCACACCCTCACCGGGCGCAAGGAGGACCGCCTGCTGTTCGACCACCAGCGGGCCCTGGCCAACCAGCTGGGCTTCACCGACCAGAATCACAACCTGGCGGTGGAGCAGTTCATGCAGCAGTACTTCCGCACGGTCATGGAACTGGAGCGGCTCAACGAGATGCTGCTGCAGCATTTCCGGGAGGCCCTGCTGCCAGGCAAGGGTGACGACACCCCCGTACCCATCAACCGCCGCTTCCAGGCCCGTCACGGATACATCGAGACCGTCCACGAACGGGTCTTCGAGCAACATCCCCAGGCCCTGCTGGAGATCTTCCTGCTGCTGGAACAGCATCCGGAACTGCAGGGTGTACGCGCTGCCACCATCCGCCAGATCCGCGCCCACCGGCACCTGATCGACGAGGACTTTCGCGCCAGCCTGGCCAGCCGCAGCCTGTTCATGGAGATCCTGCGCCAGCCCCAGGGCCTGACCCACCAGCTGCGGCGCATGAACCGCTACGGCGTACTGGCCGCCTACCTGCCCGCCTTCGGCCTGATCGTCGGGCGCATGCAGTACGACCTGTTCCACGCCTTCACCGTGGACGAGCACACCCTGTTCGTGATCCGCAACCTGCGCCGCTTCGCCGTCCCCGAGCTGGCCGACGAACTGCCCCATTGCAGCCACGTCTTCAAGGGGATCCCCAAGCCCGAGCTGCTGTATCTGGCCGGCCTGTTCCACGACATCGCCAAGGGCCGGGGCGGGGATCATTCAGAGCTGGGGGCCGAGGAGGCCCGCGAGTTCTGCCTCAACCACGGCCTGTCCCAGTACGACGCCAACCTGGTGGCCTGGCTGGTGCGCGCCCACCTGCTCATGTCCCTGACCGCCCAGCGCAAGGACATCTCGGACCCGGACGTGGTGCAGGACTTCGCGGCCCAGGTGGGCAACAGCACCCGCCTGGACTACCTCTACCTGCTCACCGTGGCCGACATCCGCGGCACCAACCCGGAGCTGTGGAATTCATGGAAGGACTCCCTCCTGTCCACCCTCTACGGCGCCACCCAGCGGGTGCTGCGCCGGGGCCTGGACAACCCGCCGGACCAGGAAGAACTGGTCCACGAGGCCCAGACCCAGGCGCTCGGCCTGCTGCGGGACCAGGGCATGGACGAGGCCGCGTGTCTCAGGCTCTGGGAGGAGTTCGAGCCCGAATACTTCCTGCGCCACTCCGCCGACGAGATCGCCTGGCACACCCGGGCGGTGCTGGAGTCGGATCCGGACGCCCGTCCCCTGGTGCGGGTGCGCCGCGAGACTGCCCGGGGCAGCACCGAGATCTTCCTCTACACCGAGGACCATCCCAACCTCTTTGCGCTGACCACAACGGCGCTCACCCAGCTGGGCCTGGACATCGTGGACGCGCGCATCATCACCACGCCCAGCGGCAAGACCCTGGACACCTTCCTGGTACTGGAGGACGAGGGTCACCCGGTGATGGACCCGTTGCGCATGGACGAGATCGCCCAGGTGCTCACCGAGCGTCTCGGCAATCCGGACCAGCCGCCCACCGCCGTGGTGCGCAGTACCCCGCGCCGGCTCAAGCACTTCAACGTGCCCACCCGTATCGAGTTCGGCGATCGCCTGCACTTCAACCGCACCCTCCTGGCCATCACCACCGGCGACCGCCCCGGCCTGCTGTCGCGCATCGGCACCACGCTGACCCGCTGCGGCATCAAGGTGCACAACGCCAAGATCGCCACCGCCGGCGAACAGGCGGACGACGTGTTCTACATCACCGACCTGGAAGACCGCCCCATCCTGGACCGGGAACGTCAGGGGGAGATCGAGAAGGCGTTGCGGGAAGCCTTGGAAGGCAGTGGCTAGTGGCAAGTCTCAAGTGGCAAGGAAAGTCATCAAACTGATCCCCTCTCCCTCTGGGAGACAGTGGTTTCCCTTGCCACTTGAGACTTGCCACTAGCCACTTGCGATAAGCTCCATTGCATTGCCATCCGGGTCCCTGACAAACAGCGCCGGCCTGCCGGAACGGCTCATCGTATAAGCCACACCCGCTGACTCCAGCCGCTGCCTGATCGCCTCCAGACCAAAAACCGAGAACGCCACGTGCCGGTCCCGGCCGCCGTGCTCGGGGCGGCCGTCCACCGGGTCGGGATTGGGCAGCTCCAGCAGGTGGATCTGTTGATCGCCCGCCCCGAGCCACGCCCCGGGAAACGGCAGATCGGGGCGCTCAAGCTCCGGCAGGCCCAGCACGTCCCGGTAGAAGGCGAGCGCGCGCGCCGTATCGGCCACGATCAGGCTGGCGTGGTGGATGCCGAGAAAACGGCCGCTCATGGCTGTTCCCCCGTGTCGATGCCGGGCGCGGGCTGACCGTCGATGCTGAGCGCATTCTTGCGCCGCTGATAGTCCAGCACCCCCTCGGGACCCTTGGGCGAGAGGTTGATGTGGCCGTCATCGGCCCGGGGCGCGCTGGCCACGAAGTACAGGGGCTGGGCGCGGATGAACGACGCTTGCTGTGGGGTGATGGCTGGCAGGATCTGGCCCATGGGGATACCGTTTGCAGGGTTATACGCGCGAGTGTCCCGCAAGCATACCGTCGCCGACCGCGCGCCTGCACGCCCGGCGCCCTTCGCGTATAATCGCCCCCTTCCCTGAATCCCGACCCGCGCGCCCATGAATCCCGATCTGGACCGTCTGCAGCCCTATCCCTTCCAGAAACTCACGGAGCTGAAGGCGGGCATCACGCCACCGGCGCAGCTGGAACACATCGCCCTGTCCATCGGCGAACCCAAGCACCCCACCCCGGGCTTCATCGCCGAGACCCTGGCCAGCCACCTGCACGGACTGGCCCACTATCCCATCACCCGGGGCGGTGACGCCCTGCGCGAGACCATCGCCGCCTGGGCCACCCGGCGCTTCGACCTGCCCGCCGGCAGCCTGGACGCGGCACGCCACGTGCTGCCGGTCACCGGGACCCGGGAGGCCCTGTTCGCCTTCGCCCAGTGCGTGGTGGACCGCAACCGCGACCCGCTGGTGCTGATGCCCAACCCCTTCTACCAGATCTACGAGGGCGCGGCCCTGCTGGCGGGCGCCGAGCCCCATTTCCTGAACCTGAGCGCGGACAACCGCTTCCTGCCGGATCTGGACGCGGTGCCGGATGCCGTCTGGAATCGCTGCCAGCTCCTGTACCTGTGCAACCCCGGCAACCCCAGCGGCGCGGTGATGGACGAGGCCCACCTGCGCCAGGCCATCGAACTGGCGGAGCGCTTCGACTTCGTGATCGCCGCCGACGAGTGCTATTCCGAGATCCACTTCCCGGGCGCCACCCCGCCCCCGGGCCTGCTGGGCGCCGCCGCGCGCATGGGCAACACCGACTACCGGCGCTGCGTGGTGTTTCACAGCCTGTCCAAGCGTTCCAACGTGCCCGGCCTGCGCTCCGGCTTCGTGGCCGGCGACGCGCAGA
This sequence comes from Thioalkalivibrio sulfidiphilus, assembly GCF_000377945.1. Lineage (GTDB taxonomy): Bacteria > Pseudomonadota > Gammaproteobacteria > Ectothiorhodospirales > Ectothiorhodospiraceae > Thioalkalivibrio_A > Thioalkalivibrio_A sulfidiphilus_A. Next base: position 2,121 of record NZ_KB898927.1, on the reverse strand, counting down.
TCCTGGAGCGCTTTCATCTCTATCGCACCTACCACGGCTGCAGCATGGCCCCGCCCAGCCAGGCGGCGAGTACCGCCGCCTGGGCCGACGAGGCCCACGTGGAGGAGAACCGCCGCCTGTACGCGCAGAAGTTCGACGCCATGCTGGAGATCCTCGGCGGCGTGCTCAAGGTCTCGCGCCCGGACGCGGGCTTTTACCTCTGGCCCGAGACCCCGGTGGACGACGAGACCTTCGCACGGGAGCTCTTCGCGCAGCAGAACGTCACCGTGCTGCCCGGCAGCTATCTCTCCCGGGACACCGAGGCCGGCAACCCGGGCCGCGACCGGGTGCGCATGGCCCTGGTGGCCCCCCTGGACGAATGCATCGAGGCCGCCGGACGCATCCGCCGCTTCGTGGAATCCCTTTGACACTCATTTCCATACCCATTTCCAGACCCAACGGAGTCACACCATGAGCAAGCTTCAGGAGATCATCATCGAGGCCTTCGAGCGCCGCGCCGACATTACCCCGCGCAACGTGGAGACCCACGTGAAGGACGCCGTCATGGAGGCCATCGACATGCTGGACCGGGGCACCGCCCGGGTGGCGGAGAAGAAGGACGGTGAGTGGATCGTCAACGACTGGCTGAAGAAGGCCGTGCTGCTGTCCTTCCGCATCCACGACAACCAGTTCATCAAGGGCGGCTTCACCAACTACTACGACAAGGTGCCCTCCAAGTGGGCCGACGCCAACTCCCGCGACTTCCGCGAGGGCGGCGCCCGCGTCGTGCCCCCGGCCACCGCGCGCAAGGGCTCCTACATCGCCCCCGGCGTGGTGCTCATGCCCTCCTACGTGAACATCGGCGCCTACGTGGACTCCGGCACCATGGTGGACACCTGGGCCACGGTGGGTTCCTGCGCCCAGATCGGCAAGAACGTGCACCTGTCCGGCGGCGTGGGCATCGGCGGCGTGTTGGAGCCCCTGCAGGCCGCCCCCACCATCATCGAGGACAACTGCTTCATCGGCGCCCGCTCCGAGGTGGTGGAAGGCGTGATCGTGGAAGAGGGTTCGGTGATCTCCATGGGCGTGTACATCGGCCAGAGCACCCGCATCTACGACCGCGAGAAGGACGAGATCCTCTACGGCCGCGTGCCCGCCGGCTCCGTGGTGGTCTCCGGCAACCTGCCCTCCAAGGATGGCAAGTACAGCCTGTACTGCGCAGTGATCGTCAAGAAGGTGGACGAGAAGACCCGCTCCAAGGTGGGCATCAACGAACTGCTGCGGGATATCTGAAGGCCGCTCCCGCTTGAGACCACTTCTTAGGACCACTTCCGCCGCAGAGACGCGGAGGCGCAGAGACAAAAAAATAGTTCGCAATCTTTTGCTCTGAGCCTCCGCGCCTCTGCGGCAGGTATTTTGATCAACCATGACCACGCTCTACGGCATCAAGAACTGCGACACCGTGAAGAAGGCCCGCAAGTGGCTGGAAGCACACGGCGTCGAGTACCGCTTCCACGACTTCCGTGCCGACGGCCTGGAGGCGAAACAGATCGACGCCTGGATCAAGGCCGTGGGCTGGGAGACCCTGCTCAACCGCCGCGGCACCACCTGGCGCAAGCTGCCGGAAGCGGTGCGCGAAGGCATCGACGAAAAACGCGCCGCCGCCCTGATGCTGGAACACCCCACCCTCATCAAGCGCCCGGTGGTGGAACACGGCAAGCAGGTGCTGGTGGGATTCGACCCGGACGTCTACGCCAAACTCTGATCAACTTCGCCCCATAGACAATGAAAACCACGGACAGGATTTACATGATTGACAGGATTTTTAGTTCTTTAATCATGTCCATCATGTAAACCCGACAGTTGCATAAATCCGGCACGGTTTTACAAGAAAACGGCTTATATACGGTACGACCTGCCTGTTGCACGGCTGTTGCTGGACCTCACCAAATGTGAAGTCCAGAAAACGGCCTAAATCGGTGCGAGAAGATGGCTTGCACGCATAAAAAAACGGTCTCGAAGTTGGTAGAATTGGTGGCACCACACCGTCCAACAAAACCAACGGAGACCGTCTGGATGAAGTGTAGCAGAGCCGCCGTTCATCGCAAGACCCATCGCATTCCCGATATCCGGTTCGAGGAC
>NZ_KB898926.1 GCF_000377945.1 Thioalkalivibrio sulfidiphilus | reverse complement strand
AGGCGATGGGCTTTCGCCGCTTCAGTGTCCGGGGGCTTGAAGCGGTCACGGGTGAATGGAATCTGGTGTGTCTGGCGCTCAACCTGCGACGGATGCAGCGCTTGGGATGGCGCCCGGCATAACCGACACCCCGCCAGTGCGGGGCCGGCGGCCCACTGTGACGCCGGGTGACCCTGCATGCCGGTCACTGTGGCTGGATAACAGTCCCGGCGCCACCCGGCCCCCGCAGATCAGCATCGATTTATGCTCGACCGAAAACTTCTACCGCCCAGGCTCCTAGCGTGCGTTCACTCCAGCGCCAGCGATGATTCGGGCAGGGTCTGTCCGCCATCCACCACCAGGGTCTGACCCGTGATGTAACGGGCCTCGTCGGAGGCCAGGAACAGCATGGCGTAGGCGATGTCCTCCGGCTCACCCAGGTAGCCCAGCGGGATGGAGGCCTCCATCTTGCGCAGGTACTCCGCGCCCACATCGGTCAGGCCCTCGGTGCGGATGTTGCCGGGCAGCACCGCGTTGATGGTGATGCCCGTGCGGGCGAACTCGATGGCGGCGGTGCGCATGAAGCCGAGCATGCCCGCCTTGGTGGCGCCGTAGTGGGCCCAGCCGGGAAAGCCGGTGATGGGGCCGGTGATGGATGAGGTGAGCAGGATGCGCCCGCCGCTACCCTGGCGGCGCATCTGGGCGGCGGCGGCCTTCACGCAGAAGAACGCCCCCTTGAGATTCACCTCATGGACCTGGTCCCAGTCCGCCTCGGTCATCTCCTCGATGCTCACCGAGGGGAAGATGCCGGCGTTGGCCACCAGCACGTCGATGCCGCCGAAGTGCGTCATGGCCTCGCCCACCATGGCCTCCACCTCGGCGCGCTGACTCACGTCGGTGACGCAGGCAACGGCGTGGCCGCCCGCCTCGGTGATCGCCCGGGCGGTCTCGGCGGCGGCCTCGGCATCCCGGTCCACCACCAGCACCCGCGCACCCTCGTGGGCGAACACCCGGGCGATGGTGCGGCCGATGCCCTTGCCGGCACCGGTGACCACCACGCTGCGTTCGCTGAATCGTTGACTCATCTCGGATACCTCCTTGCTCCGGTTTGACTGCGCCGTCGCGCTGCCGTTCACACCCGGGAATGCCCGCATCATGACACGCCCAAACGCACGCCGCCCATGACCTGGGTCACGGGCGGTGAGGTTTGCGGGCCAGGAACGGGCGCGGAGTGCCCGAAGCGATCAGTCGAAGGGATGGCGCAGGACGATGGTCTGATCCCGGTCGGGACCGGTGGAGATCATGTCCACGGGCACGCCGATGATCTCCTGGATGCGCTCCAGGTAGCGCAGGGCGTTCACCGGCAGATCCTCCCGGCGGGTCACGCCCAGGGTGGACTCCTGCCAGCCGGGCATCTCCTCGTAGATGGGCTCGCAGGTGGCGAAGGCGTCGGCGCCGGCGGGGGGCACGCTGAACTCGGTGTCACCGCAGCGATAGCCCACGCACAGCTGCAGGGTCTCCAGGCCGTCCAGCACGTCCAGCTTGGTGACGCACAGGCCGCTGATGCTGTTGATGGCCACGGCGCGGCGCAGGGCTACGGCGTCGAACCAGCCGCAGCGCCGGGCGCGCCCGGTGGTGGAACCGAACTCGTGACCGCGGCGGGCCAGGTGCTCGCCCATGGCGTCGAACAGCTCCGTGGGGAACGGGCCGGCGCCCACCCGGGTGGTGTAGGCCTTGGTGATGCCCAGCACGTAATCGAGATCCAGGGGACCCACGCCGCTGCCGGTGCAGGCACCGCCGGCGGTGGTGTTGGAGGAGGTCACGTAGGGATAGGTGCCGTGGTCGATGTCCAGCAGGGTGCCCTGGGCACCCTCGAACATCACGTTGGCGCCCAGGGCACGCAGTTCGCGCAGGCGCTCGGGCACGTCCATGACCAGGGGCTGCAGGGTCTCGGCCAGGGCCAGGGACTGGTCCAGCACCTGCTGGAAGTCCACCGCCTCGCTCTTGAAATAGTGCTGTAGCACGAAGTTGTGGTAGTCCAGCACCTCGCCCAGCTTGGCGGCGAAGCGCTCCCGGTGGAACAGGTCGCCCAGGCGCAGGCCGCGGCGGGAGACCTTGTCCTCGTAGGCGGGCCCGATGCCCCGGCCGGTGGTGCCGATGGCGGACTTGCCCCGGGCCTGTTCACGGGCCAAATCCAGGCTCACGTGGTAGGGCAGGATCAGCTGGCAGGACTCGGACAGGCGCAGGCGATCGCGCACCGGCACGCCTTCGGCCTCCAGCTGGGCCATCTCCTTCATCAGGGCCTCGGGGGAGAGCACCACGCCGTTACCGATCATGCACTCCACGCCCTCACGCAGGATGCCGGAAGGAATGAGGTGCAGCACGGTCTTCTTGCCGTCGATCACCAGGGTATGGCCCGCGTTGTGACCGCCCTGGAAACGCACCACCGCGGCGGCGTTTTCCGTCAGCAGGTCCACCACCTTGCCTTTGCCCTCGTCACCCCACTGGCTACCGAGAACCACTGCGAATTTGCCCATAGTCAAAGGTCCGTCACTGTCCACTGATTTTTGGAATCCCGGGCGAGCACCCGGTCGCAGCCCATGGCCACGGCGTCGCCGCCCTGCCCCGCGAGCCCCTGGATCACCCGCTCGCCGCGGGCGCGCAGATCCGCCACCGCATCGAGCAGGGCGGGATCCGGGTCCGCCGGGGCGAAGATGCCCCGGGGCGCTGCGGCCAGCGGCTGCCCGGAGAGGCGCACCAGGGTCTTGAGATCGGTGCTGAAACCGGTGGCCGGGCGGGCCCGGCCGAACACCCGGCCGATGTCATCATAGCGCCCACCCCGGGCCAGTTCCTGGCCGTGGCCGGGCACGTAGGCGGCGAACACAGCGCCGGTGTGATAGTGAAAGCCGCGCAGTTCCGAGAGATCCACGTGCAGTCGCACCTCGGGATACAGGCGCTGCACCGCCCCGGCGATGGCCGAGAGTTCGTCCAGGGCACGGCCGACCCGCTCGCCGGCACCGGCCAGCAGCCGGCGGGCCTCGTCCAGCACGGCGGTATCGCCGCTCAGCTCGCCCAGGGCCTGCAGCCGCTCGCGCACCTCTGCGGGCGCATCCAGCCCCTTGAGGAAGGTGCGGATCTCCGGCAGGGCCTTGCGCTGCAGCATATCGAACAGCTGCGCCTCGTCATCGGCAGTGAGCCCCGCGTCGGCGGCCAGGCTGCGGTAGATGTCCACGTGGCCCAGGTCCAGGAAGATGTTGCCCACGCCGCAGACCCGGAAGGTCTCAAGCATCAGGCGGATGGTCTCCACGTCGCTGTCCAGGCCCTTGTGGCCGTAGAGCTCGGCGCCCACCTGCAGGGGGCTGCGGGAACCGGCGAAGCCGTCCGGACGGGTGTGCAGCACCGTGCCCATGTAGCACAGGCGCGTGGGCACGTCGCGGTTGAGGCTGTGGGCGTCGATGCGCGCCACTTGGGGGGTCATGTCGGCACGCACGCCCATCAGGCGTCCGTTGAGCTGGTCGGTGAGCTTGAAGGTCTGCAGGTCCAGATCGCTGCCGGTGCCCGTGAGCAGGGACTCCAGGTATTCGATCATCGGCGGCATCACCAGCTCGTAACCCCAGCGGTGATACAGGTCGAGCAGCTGCCTGCGGCAGGTCTCCAGGCGCTCCGCCAGGGGCGGCAGGGCCTCCTCGATGCCTTCCGGCAGCAGCCAGCGATTGGAATCGGTCATGGGTCTGTCGTCGTCGTCGTGGACTTCGGGCCGCGCACGACTCCGGCGCCCCGTTCAAGGCCCGTGATTATACATACTCGGGCGGTTTCGGTGGGATTCGGCGTGGATTTCGAGTTTTTTCGGGCCAGGTGGGGCCGTCAATACAAAGATCGCGGAGACGCAAAGGCGCAGAGAGTTCGTGAGTTTATTCGCGTTGATTGGCGTTCATTTGCGGCCCCCTCAGCCCCTGAGCCACCACAGCAGCAGGGCCCCCAGCACCATGCTCACCAGGCCGAAGCCACGCAGGACGCTGTCGGGGAGTTCCGCCACCTGCAGCAGGGCGCGCTTGAGTCCGGCCGGGTTGAGAAAGGGCATGAGCCCCTCCAGCACCAGCAGCAGGGCCAGGGCGGCGAGCAGGTCGTTCCAGAGCATGGGGAGGGTCCCGGAGACGATGAAGGGCGGGAGACCCGCCCTTCATCATGCCGTCGTGACTACCGTCGGGGCGCCCCGATGGGGCTGCCGAAGTAGCGGAAGAAGTCCGAATCCGGCTCGATGACGAACATGGCGTTGTCGCCGGTCATGGTGTTGCGATAGGCGATCAGGCTCCGGTAGAAGGAGAAGAACTCCTCGTCCTCGCCAAAGGCACCAGCATAGGTCTCGGCGGCACGGGCATCGCCCTCACCACGCAGTTGCTCGGACTCCCGGTAGGCATCCGCCAGGATCACGGTGCGCTCGCGGTCGGCACGTGCGCGGATGCGCTCGGCCTCCTCGCGGCCCCGGGCACGGAAGTCCTGGGCCACGCGCTGACGCTCGGCGCGCATACGTTCGTACACGGACTCACTCACCTCGTCGGGCAGGTCCATGCGACGGATGCGCACGTCCACCAGCACCACGCCCAGCTCCCGGGCGGTGTCCAGGGCCTGCTGACGCACGGCACCCATGATGGTCAGACGCTCGCCGGCAACCACCTGTTCCAGGGTGTAGCGGGCAAACTCGTTACGCATACCGTCGCGCAGGATCTGCGCCAGGCGGTCCTCGGCGTTGCGCTCGTTGCCGCGCGTGGAGCGGAAGAACTGGCCCACGTCGTCGATGCGCCACTTGGCGTAGAAGTCGACGATGACGTTCTTCGCCTCGCTGGTGAGGAAGCGGTCCGGCGGGATGTCCAGGGTCAGCACCCGGGCGTCGAACTTGCGCACGTTGTTCACCAGGGGGAACTTGAAGTGCAGGCCCGGCTCCAGGTCCAGGGCCTTGATCTCACCCAGGCTGAACAGGATCACGCGCTCACGCTCGTCCACGGTGTAGGTGGACATGCCCACGATGATGGCGGACACCACCGCCACGATTCCAATGATGCGGATCATCAGCGCACCTCCCGGGCACGGGGATCAGGACGCGTGCCGAGGCTCGGCAGCGGCGCGGGCCGCGAGCTGTCCACGCCACGCTGATCGATCACGCGGGGGGCCGTGGTCGTGGCGCCCTGGGACTGCATGAACTTGTCCAGAGGCAGGTACATGAGGTTGTTGCCGCCTTGCATGTCGACGATCACCTTGTTGGTGCCACCCAGCACGGCCTCGGCGGTCTCCAGGTAGAGACGCTGACGGGTCACGTCGGGGGCGCGCTGATATTCCACCAGCAGCTGGCTGAAGCGGGAGGCATCACCCTCGGCCCGGGCGATGACCTGCTCGCGGTAGGCCTGGGCCTCCTCGCGGATACGGGCCGCCTCGCCTCGCGCCTGGGGCACGATGGCATTGGCATAGGCCTCGGCCTCGTTACGGAAGCGGGCCTCGTCCTCACGGGCGCGGATGGCGTCGGCGAAGGCCTCCTGCACCGGTTCCGGCGGCTGGGCCTGCTGCATGCTCACGGTGGTCACGGTCACACCGGCGCCGTAGGCATCCAGGGCCTCCTGGATCACCGTCCGGGCGCTGGTGGCGATCTCGCCACGCCCTTCACCCAGGATGAATTCCAGGTTGTTCTTGCCCACCCGCTCGCGGATGGCCGATTCCATCACCTGGCGGGTGGTGCGGTCCGGATCACGCACGTTGAACAGGAAGTCCACCGGATCCATGACGCGGTATTGCACGGCCACGTCCACGTCGATGATGTTCTCGTCCGCGGTGAGCATCAGGGCCCGGTGCTGGATGCTTCGGATGCTGTCGATGTCCACCCGCTCCACCGTCTCGATGGGATAGGGCAGATGCCAGTTGGGACCCGGCTGGGACACCGACTGGAAGGAACCGAAACGCAGCACCACGCCGCGCTCACCTTCGCTGATGATGTAGAAGCCCGAGGCCAGCCACACCACCAGGGCGACGATCAGGATCAGGCTGATGCCGGCGGAGGCGTGACGCCCCATGCCGCCGCCATCACCGCCACCGCTGCCGCCGCCACCGCCGAAGATGCCGTTCAGCTGGCGGGTCAGCTTGCGCAGCACCTCGTCCAGGTCCGGCGGGCCGCTCTGGCCGCCACCACCACCGCCACCACTGCGGCCACCGCCGCTCCAGGGGTCGTTGCTGTTCTTTCCTGGTTCGTTCCAGGGCATGAAGGGGCTCTCCGTGTTTCGAAACCGTTTCGGGCGCGCAGGCTCACCCGGACAAGGCGGTCATTCTAGAGACCGAATCTCGTTTGCGCAAAATTACCGGAAAAAAACGCCGACCAGCAGGCCATCCGTGACGTCAGGCGACCTGGCGCGCGTCCGCCTGCAGTTCCGGTATGAACCCGCTGTCGCGGAAAAGTTCTTCGAAGCGCCGCCGGGGCAGACGGATGTGCAGGCGCAGGCCGCCGTCGGGCTGGACCTCCTCGCCCAGCACCGCCTGCATGCGATACAGGCCGGCACGCTCGCGACCCGCCGAGGGCGGCAGGCTGATCCATCCCTGTACCAGGGACTCGGCGAAGCGGTTGGCCAGCCAGTCCATGAGCAGCCCCACGCCCTCGCCGGTGCGCGCCGAGAGATACACCCGCGCCGGTTCGCCGTGGGCAGCCTCCACCAGGTGGGGCTGCACCTCGGGCAGGGCATCGATCTTGTTATACACCAGGATGCGCGGCACCTCCGCGGCGCCGATCTCCTCGAGCACGCTGTTGACCTGCTGGATGTTGTCCTCGCGCCGGGGGTCGGCGGCGTCCACCACGTGCAGCAGCAGGCTCGCCTCCCGGGTCTCGGTCAGGGTCGCCTTGAAGGCGGCCACCAGGTCGTGGGGCAGCTGACGCACGAAGCCCACGGTGTCCGCCAGGATCACGGCCTGCTGGTCCGGCAGGTCGACACGGCGCAGGGTGGGGTCCAGGGTGGCGAACAGCTGGTCGGCGGCGTACACGCCGGCGTTGGTGAGCCTGTTGAACAGGGTGGACTTGCCGGCGTTGGTGTAACCCACCAAGGACACGGTGGGGATCTCGGCCCGGCGCCGGGACTGACGCCCCTGCTCCCGCTGGGCCTCCACCTTCTCCAGGCGACGCAGGATCTGCTTGATGCGCCCGGCCAGCAGCCGGCGGTCGGTCTCGAGCTGGGTCTCGCCCGGGCCGCGCAGACCGATACCGCCCTTCTGCCGCTCCAGGTGGGTCCAGCCACGCACCAGGCGGGTGGACATGTGGCGCAACTGGGCCAGCTCCACCTGCAGCTTGCCCTCGTGGGAGCGGGCGCGCTGGGCGAAGATGTCCAGGATCAGGCCGGTGCGGTCCAGCACCCGGCACTTGAACAGGCGTTCCAGGTTGCGTTCCTGGCTGGGGGAGAGTTCGTGATCGAAGATCACCACCTCGGCACCCTGGGCCTCCACCTGCTCGCGGATCTCCTCGGCCTTGCCGCTGCCCACGAACAGGCGCGGGTCCGGGCTCTGGCGGGGACCGGTGATCAGCGCCACGGGCTCGGCGCCGGCGGAATTCACGAGTTCGGTGAACTCGCCGCAGTCGTCATCCCGGGGGCTGTCCGGCAGGTCCATGTGGACGAGCACTGCGCGCTCGCCCTGCTTCGGTCTTTCAAACAATGGCGGTCTCTTTGAGGGTCATGGGCCTGCCGAGGCGGAAGACCTCAGTCTTCCGGCTGCATGTCCTCGGGCATGGCCAGTTTCACCGGCCGGGAGGGCACGATGGTGGAGATGGCGTGCTTGTAGACCATCTGGCTGACGGTGTTCTTCAGCAGCACCACGAACTGGTCGAAGGAATCGATCTGGCCCTGCAGCTTGATGCCGTTGACCAGGTAGATGGACACCGGGATCCGCTCCTTGCGCAGCGCGTTGAGGAAGGGTTCTTGTAAGGTCTGCCCTTTTGACATGAGCGTACTCCTTGAGTCTCGTGGATGTGGTGTTTTGGGCTCTGCCGAATCCGGGCAGAGGCGGGATTTGCACCCAAAATCAGCTCTTTTTGCAGTCTAGCATAGGGTCGCAAAATGCGACGTCGATTGTTTCACGGCCCGGCGCCTGCCTGGATCGCTTCCAGATAGGCCCGGACCCGGGCCACCACGGTCGCGGGGTCCAGCTGCTCCATCTCCAGGGCCTCGATGCCCGGGTAGCTGCGCAGCCAGGTGAGCTGCCGCTTGGCCAGCTGCCCGGTGGCGACGATGGCCTTGCGGCGCATGGTCTCGAAATCCATCTCGCCGGCCAGATAGGCCCAGACCTGCCGATAACCCACGGCGCGGATGGCCGGCAGAGAGGGATTCAGATCCTCCCTCCGATATAAGGTCTCGACCTCGCGAATCAAGCCCAGTTCCAGCATTTGATCGAAACGCCGGGCAATCCGTTGCCGAAGCGCCGCCCGGTCGGCGGGGATCAGGGCCAAGCGCAGCAGCCGGTAGGGCAGCGTCGATGCATCTGCCCCCCCGTGGAAGGCGGACAGGGGACGTCCGGTGAGCAGGTAGACCTCCAGGGCCCGCTGCAGACGCTGGGGGTCGTTGGGGTGGATGCGCGCGGCGGATGGGGGGTCCACCGCCGCGAGACGGGCATGGATCGCCTCCCAGCCCGAGGCGGCCGCCTCGGCCTCGATCTGCGCTCGGACCTCGGGGTCCGCCTCGGGCAGCCGGTCCAGGCCGAATTCCAGGGCACGGAAATACAGCATGGTGCCGCCCACCAGCAGGGGCACCCGGCCCGCCGCGGTGATCTCGGCCATGGCCGCCAGGGCATCCTCCCGGAAGCGTGCCGCAGAGTAGGCCTCGGCGGGATCGAGGATGTCGATGAGGCGATGGGGCGCCTGGGCCTGGATCTCCGGCCCCGGCTTGGCGGTGCCGATGTCCATGCCCCGGTACACCAGGGCGGAATCCACGCTGATGATCTCGCAGGGCAGGCGCCGCACCAGCTCCACCGCCAGGTCGGTCTTGCCGGAGGCGGTGGGGCCCATGAGGAAGATGGCGGGGGGATGCATCGTGAGGCGTGAGGCGTGAGGCGTGAGGCGTGAGGCGTGAGGCGTGAGGCGTGAGGCGTGAGGCGTGAGGCGAAGAGTGTACGCGAAGCCATCGCCTCACCCCTATCCCCTATCCCCTATCCCCTCACGCCTCACTGTCCGCGCATGAACAATTTATCCAGCTGCCCCATGCTCAACTGCACCCAGGTGGGGCGGCCGTGGTTGCACTGGCCGCTGCGCTCGGTGGCCTCCATGTCCCGCAGCAGGGCGTTCATCTCCGGCACGGTGAGCTGGCGGTTGGCGCGCACGGAGCCGTGGCAGGCCATGCCCGCCAGCAGCTCGTTGACGGTCTGCTCCACCCGGCTGGACTCGCCGTGGGCGAGCAGGTCGGCGAGCACGTCGCGCACCAGGGTCTCGGTGTCGGCCCGGGCCAGCAGGGTGGGCACGGCGCGCACCCGCAGTTGCTCGGGTCCGATGCGCTCCAGTTCGAAGCCGAAGCGGGTGAAGGCCTCGGCATCGCTCTCCACCCGGTCCGCCTCGCGCGCACTCACGTTCAGGGTGGCCGGTACCAGCAGGGGCTGGGACTTGAGCCCCTCGCCCCAGTAGCCGCGCTTGAGGCGCTCGTAGGTGATGCGCTCGTGGGCGGCATGCATGTCCACCAGCACCAGGCCTTCGGCGTTCTGGGCCAGGATGTAGACCCCGTGCAGCTGCGCCAGGGCATAGCCGAGCGGCGGCAGTTCCTCGGCCTCGCGCTCGGACGCCATCTCCGGGGACAGCGGCATGGCCGCCGGCGCGGCAGGTATGTGCAGGCTCCCGTAGGTCTCCATCACCTCGGCCACCCGCAGGCCGAGCCCGGACTGGCTGGGGCGCCAGGCTGAACCGCCCCAGCCACCCCCGGCACGTGACTCCGCGGCCGGATCCCGCTCGGGGGTTTCAAGCCGCGCAGGCGCCACCGCCTGGCCCGGGCGCAGCCCCGCCAGCACCCGGTGCAGGCTGCGGAACAGGAAGTCATGCACCAGGCGCGACTCCCTGAAGCGCACCTCGTGCTTGGCGGGATGGGCGTTGACGTCCACCAGGGCGGGATCCAGCTCCAGGTACAGCACGAAGGCGGGGTGACGCCCATGGAACAGTACGTCCTGGTAGGCCTGGCGCACCGCGTGGCTGATGAGCCGGTCGCGCACCATGCGTCCGTTCACATAGAAGTACTGCAGATCCGCCTGGCTGCGGGAATAGGTGGGCAGGCCCAGCCAGCCGGACAGGCGCAGCCCCGCCGCCTCGTGGTCAATGCGCAGCACCTGGGTGGCGAAGGCCTCGCCGCAGATGGCCGCCACCCGCTCCAGCTGGCCCGCCTCGTCGCTGGCCGGCGGCAGGCGCAGGCCCGGTTTCTGGTTGTGGGTCAGCTCGAAGCCCACCCCGAAGCGGGACAGGGCGATGCGCCGCACCACCTCCTCCAGGTGGCCGAACTCGGTGCGCTCTGCGCGCAGGAACTTGCGCCGAGCGGGCACGTTGAAGAACAGGTCCTTCACGTCCACGGTGGTGCCCTGGGGATGGGCCGCGGGCATGGGTGCCTCGAAGCGGTCACCGCCGTCGCCCTGGATGGTCCAGCCGCTGTCCGCCCCCGGGGTGGCCGAGGTGAGCGTCAGGCGCGAGACCGAGGCGATGCTCGGCAGGGCCTCGCCGCGAAACCCCAGGCTCGCCACCCGCTCCAGGTCCTCGAGGCTCGCGATCTTGCTGGTGGCATGGCGTGACAGGGCCAGGGAGAGTTCTTCCGGCGGGATGCCCGTGCCGTCATCGCGGATGCGGATGCGCCGCACCCCGCCCTGCTCCACGTCCACCTGGATGCGCCGGGCGCCGGCGTCCAGGCTGTTCTCCAGCAATTCCTTGACCACCGAGGCCGGACGCTCCACCACCTCACCAGCGGCGATCTGGTTGATGAGCTGGGGGGGGAGTTGGGAAATGGGCACGGAATGAAAGTGAGAAGTGGGAATTTGGAAATGGGAAGTGTAACCCAAGTGAGACCATCGACGCGGCGGCAAAATCCTCGACGCAGGCCTTCATTCCCAATTCCCAATTCACACTTCGTACTTCTTAGCTGTCCCTTCTCGGAATCACCAGCACCTGACCCGCATGAATGCGGTCGTTGGACAGGTTGTTGTGCTCGCGCAGCTCGTTCAGGGAGACCTGGTAGCGGCTGGCGATGGTGGACAGGGTCTCGCCGTTCTGGATCACGTGGCGGCCACGGCGGGTCTCGGCCAGGATGGTGCCCGGCGGGGCGTGGTTGCTGAAATAGGAGCGCAGGCCGCCCATCAGGGCCTCGGCCAGGGACTGCTGGAAGGCCGGGGTGCGCAGCTTGCGCTCCTCGGCGGGGTTGGAGATGAAGGCGGCCTCCACCAGCACCGAGGGGATGTCCGGGGACTTGAGCACGGCGAAGCCGGCCCGCTCCACGCGGCGGCTGCGCACCTTGCCCACCCGGTGCAGGTCACCGATCAGGGAGTCGGCGAGGGTGGCGCTGGCCTCGATGGTGCCGGTCTGGGACAGATCCAGGAGCACCGAGGCGAGCACGTCGTCCTTGTCGTCCAGCTTCACGCCGCCCACCAGGTCGGCGGCGTTCTCGCGCTCGGCCAGCCAACGGGCGGCCTCGCTGGTGGCGCCGCCCTGGGAGAGGATATACACGGAGGAACCCTGCACCCGGCGGTCCGGGGCGGCATCGGCATGGATGGAGATGAACACGTCGGCGCGCTGGTCCCGGGCGCGGCGGATGCGATCGCGCAGGGGCAGGAAGTAATCGCCGGTGCGGATCATCACCGGCTTCATGCCCGGTTCCCGGGCCACCAGGCGCTCCAGGCGCTGGGCGATGGCCAGCACCACGTCCTTCTCCCGGGTGCCGCCCTGGCCCACGGCGCCGGGATCCCGGCCGCCGTGGCCGGCATCGATGGCCACCACCACCTCGCGCAGGCGGGGCGCGGGCTGATCCATGGAACGTGTCGGCTGCTGGGGCTGCGGGGAGGGCGCGGAGACCAGGGCACTGCCCTGACGCTGCAGGTCCACCACCAGACGATGACCGGCGCCCTCGCCGGGACGCAGGACGAAACTGCGCGGGTTGGCCTGGGCGCGCAGGTCCAGCACCACCCGCAGGTCGGTGTTGTTGCGCGGCGCGTAGCGCAGGCGGGAAACCACGGAATCGGGTACGGAGGGCACGACCAGGTCCCGGGCGCTGGCGCCCTGGATGTCGATCACCACCCGGTGCGGGTCGGTGAGGGTGAACAGGCTGTGTTCCACGGGACCGGTGAGGTCGAACACCAGCCGTGTCTGGCCCTCGTGGGCGGACAGTCGGATGCCCTGCACCTGGTGATGACGGCCGGAGGCCAGCAGCACACCCGGGGCCATCACGGACGCGGCCGTCATGCCGGAGGCGCGCAGCAGCTCCAGCAGAAAACGGCGTCTCGGATATCCCTGGTTGGACTGGCTCACGACGGACTCCCGGTGGATTTCAGGCCCCCTGGCCATAGTGTGACCCAACGCGCGCAAAATGCAAGGGGGATTTTTCAGTCAATCCATGCAGATAGAGAAATCTTTTACTGCCGTTTATCAGATCCCTGAAGCGCCTCGAGAAACTTGAATCTTGCCGCAGAGGCGCGGAGGCGCAGAGATGATGCCTCGTAAACCCGTGAGCACTTGGTGTCCGCCTAGGAGGAGCGATCCAGTGAGACGAACCTCGTCAACAGACATGGCGTTCCCCCTAGTTCGCTGAGACCTCTGTACCCTCTGCGGCTAACCCTCTGTTTTCACGAACTTATCCAGCCACACACGCCCCGTCTCACTGAGCGCCTCGATCCGGGCCTCCCGGCCCTCACCGGCCACCGTCAGCCGGATGGCGAGATCCGGGGTCTTGAGCACGCCCTCGCCCCGTTCGGGCCACTCCACCAGGCACAGGGCCTGGCCGTCGAAGTAGTCATCCAGCCCCAGGTAGTCCAGTTCCTCGGGGTCGGCCAGGCGGTAGAGGTCGAAGTGGTGCACGTCCAGGCCGGCCAGGCGGTAGCTTTCCACCAGGGTATAGGTGGGACTCTTAACCGCGCCTGAATGCCCCAGGGCCCGCAGCCAGCCCCGGGTCAGGGTGGTCTTGCCCGCCCCCAGGTCGCCGGTGAGGTGCACCACCCTGCCGCCCTCGGGCCTGCTGACGGCCAGACGCGCCCCCAGGGCCATCATGGCCTGTTCATCGGGCAGGTAGAGGCAGTGTTCGGTATTCATGGATTGACAACCTCGCGCAGTTCAATAAGGAGATCCGAGGCCAGCAGCCCCCGTTCACCCGCCCGGGCCGCCCGGTCGGCGGCCTCGGCATGGATGCAGACACCGAGGCGGGCGGCCTGGACCGGGGACAGGCCCTGGGCCAGCAGGCCGGCGATGATGCCGGTGAGCACATCGCCCATGCCGCCGCTGGCCATGCCCGGGTTGCCGCCGCTGCAGATGGCGGTGCCTTCGGCGTCCCGGATCACCGTGCCCGCCCCCTTGAGCACGCACACGCCGCCATAGCGGGCCTGGATCTCCCGGGCGGCGGCGATACGGTCCGCCTGTACCGAGGCGGTGTCGCGGCCCAGCAGGCGGGCCGCCTCGCCGGGGTGGGGGGTGAGGACCCAGTCGTCACAGCGCGCGCCTTCCTGGGCCAGCAGGTTCAGGGCATCGGCATCCAGCACCAGGGGCAGGCCCGTCTCCAGCAGGCGGCCCAGCAGCGCCCGGCCCCAGTCCCCTTGCCCCAGGCCCGGCCCCACCGCGAGCACCGTGGCCCGGGCCAGCAGGGGCGAGAGATCGGCGGGCGTGGCGACCCCGCGCACCATCAGCTCCGGTCGCGCCAGGGGCAGCAGGGGGGCGTGATCCGGATGGGTGGCCACGGACACCAGCCCCGCCCCGGTGCGCGCCGCCGCCTCCCCGGCCAGGCGCACGGCCCCGGGCATGCCCCGGTCACCGCCCACCACCAGCACGTGCCCGAAGTGCCCCTTGTGGGCGCTGCGGGGGCGGCGCCCGAGCCGCTGGATGCAGGCGGCATCCAGGCGGGTGGCCGCGGGGGGCCGGTCCCGGTAGACCGCCTCGGGCACGTCCAGGCCATGGAACACCACCGCCCCGCAGCAGGCCGGCCCCTCGCCGGTGAACAGGCCGGTCTTGAGGCCGATGAAGCTCACGGTCACGGCCGCGCGCACCGCCCTGCCCAGCACCGCCCCGGTGTCGGCATGCAGCCCCGAGGGGATGTCCACCGCCAGCACCGGCAGGCCGGTGGCATTGATGGCATCGATCAGCCCGCCCAGGGCGCCCTCCACGGCCCGGTCGAGCCCGGTGCCCAGCAGGGCATCCACCAGCAGCTCCGCCTCGGGCCAGGGCGCACCCCCGGACAGCGGCTCGCCGCCCGCCTGCACCCAGTCGGCCCGGGCCCGGGCGACATCGCCCTTCAGGCGCCCCGGATCACCCGCCTCCAGCACCCAGCAGCCGAGCCCTGCGGCCCGGGCCAGACGGGCGATCACGTAGCCGTCGCCGCCGTTGTTGCCCGGCCCGCACAGCACACCGATGCGCCGGGCATCGGGCCAGCGCTCACGCAGCAGGTCGAAGGCGGCCTGTCCGGCGCGGGTCATGAGGGTGTAGCCGGGCACGCCGTGATCCTCGATGGCGCGCCGGTCCAGTTCGCGCACCTGTGCGGCGGTGTAGAGATTTTCGGGAAGCGATGGTTGCATGCCCAGATTATCGCCGGTCGTGGTCCGCGAATGAACGCAAATGGACGCGAATGAAGTTTTGAGTAGTGAACCACGAAGGACCGAATGACTTTTTCATACGTCTTCTTTGGCGCCCTTCGCGCATACCTTCGCGCCCTTCGCGGTTTGGCTTTTCAACTTCATTCGCGTCCATTTGCGTTCATTCGCGGACCCGTTTGCTGTCCCGGCGTTTCTGACCGCCGGCGATCCGCATAAGCTATGCCCATGACCGCAAGACTAAGCAACGCGCAGGCGGGGGAACTCGCCCGTCAGATCAAGGCCTGGGGCCTGGAACTGGGCTTTCAGCAGGTGGGCATCAGCGACACCGACCTGGACGAGCACGAGTCCCGGCTGATCGCGTGGCTCGATGCGGGGCGCCACGGGGAGATGGACTACATGGCCCGTCACGGCACCAAGCGCTCGCGCCCGGCGGAGCTGCACCCGGGCACCCTGCGGGTGATCTCGGTACGCATGGATTACCAGCCTCCGGAGGCCCGGGAGTCCTGGTCGGTGATCCACGACCCTGCCCTGGGCTTCGTCTCCCGCTACGCCCTGGGGCGGGACTATCACAAGGTGCTGCGAGCCCGCCTGCAACAACTGGCCACGCGCATCGAGGCCGAGATCGGCCCCTTCGGCTACCGGGCCTTCGTGGACAGCGCCCCGGTGCTGGAGAAGGCCCTGGCGGAGAAGGCCGGGCTCGGCTGGATCGGCAAGCACACCAACCTGCTGTCCCGGGAGGCGGGCTCCTGGTTCTTCCTGGGCGAACTCTACACGGACCTGCCCTTGCCCCCGGACCCGCCCGGGGAGGCCCACTGCGGCACCTGTACCGCCTGCATCGAGGTCTGTCCCACCCGGGCCATCGTCGCCCCCTATGTGCTGGACGCCCGGCTGTGCATCTCCTACCTCACCATCGAACTGAAAGGCACCATCCCCGAGCCCCTGCGCCCGCTGCTCGGCAATCGCATCTACGGCTGTGACGACTGCCAGCTGGTGTGCCCCTGGAACCGTTTCGCCCGGATCAGCGCCGAGCCGGACTTCCGCGCCCGGCACGGCCTGGACAGCCCCGACCTGGCGGAACTGCTGTCCTGGGACGAGGCCACCTTCCTGGCCCGCACCGAGGGCAGCGCCATCCGGCGCATCGGCCATGAACGCTGGCTGCGCAACGTGGCCGTGGCCCTGGGCAACGGCGAGGCCACCGCGGACGCAATCGCTGTTCTCGAATCACGAACAAGCCACCCATCGCCTCTCGTCAGTGAACACGCGAACTGGGCCCTGGCGCGCCTCAGGGCCAGGCAAGAATCCCCATGAAATCAATCTACTGACGACCCTCCGCCAGACCCAGGGCGCCTCCTCCGCCAGACCTCGCCACCTATCGGTCCATCACTGCCACGTATCGTGACAGTTCTGTGACTGCCATCTCAATATTTGATAATATTAGGAATTTTGCGTTTGCCAATTCTGGGCCGCGCAGGCGGCAGGCAGGACCCCATGCCGGTTCGTCATCCTGGCACCCCCATCCTCCCCACTCGCACGCGCCTGCGCGCGGCCGTCCTGGCGGGCTCGCTGTTTCCCTGGGCTCAGGCCTCGGCAGGGGATGTGTTCTGGCATCTGCACGGCCCCGCCGGCCCCTGGTTCTGGCCCGTGGTGCTGGGCGGTCTGCTGGTGTTGTTGTTCGGCGCCCTGGGCCTGCACAACCGCCTACTGCGCCGCCAAGTGGCGGAACACACCCGTGCCCTGCGGGAGGCCAATGCCACCCTGCGTGCCGAGCGGGACTTCTCCCAGTCCATCCTCAACGCCTCACCGGCCTTCTTCGTGGCCATCGACACAGAACACCGGGTGCGCCTGATGAACCCGGCCATGCTGCGCGCCCTGGGCTATAGCGCCCGGCAGGTGCAGGGCCACCCCTTTGCCAGCCTGTGCGTGCCCGAAGAGGAACGCGAGGCCCTCCACGCGGTGTTCCAGCACATGCTGCGCACCGGCCACCCCATCCAGCACGAGAGCCACGTGGTGGCCCGGGACGGCGAGCGCCTGCTGGTGGAATGGCATGGCAACACCGTGCGCAACGGCCAGGGTCAGGTGGAGTACTTCTTTGCCCTGGGCCTGGACATCACCGAGCGCCGGCGCACCCAGGCCCAGCTGGAGCACATCGCCCACTACGACCTGCTCACCGGCCTGCCCAACCGCACCCTGCTGCAGAACCGCATCTCCCACGCCCTGGACGTGGCCCGGCGCCGGGACCGGCAGGTGGCCATCCTGTTCCTGGACCTGGACCGCTTCAAGGTGGTCAACGACAGCCTGGGGCACGCCTACGGCGACGAGCTGCTGCGCCAGGTCTCGGATCGACTGCGCCGGCGACTGCGGGAGGAGGACACCCTGGCCCGCTGGGGCGGCGACGAGTTCATCGTGCTGGTGGACGAGGTGGACGACCCCCAGGGCCTGTCCCTGCTGGCCGAGGGCATCCTCGCCGAACTGGCCGAGCCCTACCGCCTGAGCAACGGCCAGGAAGTCTTCGTGGGCGGCAGCATCGGCATCAGCCTCTACCCCGAGGATGGCAGGAGCGCCGAGCAGCTCATCATGAAGGCGGACACCGCCATGTACCAGGCCAAGGACCAGGGGCGTTCCAATTACCAGTTCTACACCAGCGCCCTGACCCTGGCCGCCAACGACCGCCTGGCCCTGGAGACCAGCCTGCGCCACGCCCTGGAGCGGGAGGAATTCACCCTGCATTACCAGCCCCGGGTGCGCACGCAGGACGACGCCATGATCGGCGTGGAGGCCCTGGTGCGCTGGCATCATCCCGACAGGGGCCTGACCCCGCCGGACGCGTTCATCCCCATGGCCGAGGAGACCGGACTGATCACGCCGCTGGGCCTGTGGGTGCTGCGCACCGCCTGCCGCCAGGCCCAGACCTGGATGCGGCTCTACGGCGCGCCCATCCACATGGCCGTGAACCTGTCCATGCGCCAGCTGCGCCAGCCGGACCTGATCAGCCAGATCGACGCCATCCTGCGCGACACGGGCCTGCCAGCCGGCAGCCTGGAACTGGAACTGACCGAATCGGTACTCATGGCCGGCGACGGACGCACCCTCTCCGCCCTGGCGGAGCTCAAGGCCCTGGGCGTGCGCCTGGCCATCGACGACTTCGGCACCGGCTACTCCTCGCTCGCCTACCTGAAGCGCCTGCCCATCGACGCCCTGAAGATCGACCGCAGCTTCGTCTCCGACATCCCCCACGACGTCAGCGACATGGCCATCGCCGCCACCATCATCGCCATGGCCCGCACCCTGGGGCTGGAGGTGGTGGCCGAAGGCGTGGAGACGCCCGAGCAGCTGGCCTTTCTCAAGAGAGAGGGCTGCGACAGCTACCAGGGCTTCGGCTTCAGCCCGCCGGTGGATGCCCAGGCCATGACCCTGTGGCTGGACGGGCTCGCCCGCGAACACCGCATCGCCCGGGCCTGATCTCAGGCCCCCGGCTTGGACTTGCGAGGTCCGCAGGGCTCAGAATGGGGCCTGACACGCCGCCCCCTACGACGCGCCATGGCAGACCCCCAAGACCCCCAAGCCACCCCCGCCAGCCCGTCCCGTTCCCGCTGGCGCCAGCGGATCGGGCTGGTGCTGGGGCCGGGGCTGTTCGCGCTCATGCTGCTGTCCGGCCCGCCGGCAGGCATGGACCCCGCCGCCTGGCAGGTGGCGGCGCTCACGGCGCTCATGGCCACCTGGTGGGTCAGCGAGGCCCTGCCCATCCCGGTGACCGCCCTGCTGCCGGTGGGTCTGCTGCCCCTGATGGGCGCCGTGGACATCAATGCCGCCGCGGCCCCCTACGCCAACCCGCTGATCTTCCTGTTCCTGGGCGGCTTCATCATCGCCCTCGCCCTGCAGCGCTGGAACCTGCACCGGCGCATCGCCCTGCTGATCCTGTCCGCGGCGGGACAGCGCCTGGAACAGCTGGTGGCCGGCTTCATGGCCGCCACCGCGGGCCTGAGCATGTGGGTGAGCAACACCGCCACCGCCGCGCTCATGCTGCCCATCGGCATCTCGGTGCTGGTGCTGCTGGAGGAGCAGGGGGTGACCGAATCCGAGGGGCGCAACTTCGCCCTGGCCCTGCTGCTGGGCATCGCCTTTGCCGCCAACATCGGCGGCATGGCCACCCTGATCGGCACCCCGCCCAACGCCCTGCTGGCCGGCTACCTGGCCGACCACCACGACCTGCGCATCGGCTTCGCCCAGTGGATGGCCCTGGGCCTGCCAGTGGCCCTGACCCTGCTGCTGGTGTGCTGGTGGGTGCTGTGCCGCTGGGCCTTCCCCCTGCCCCGGCGGCGCATCGAGGGCATCGACGCCCTGATCCGGCAGCAGCGCGAGACCCTGGGGCCCATCACCGGACCCGAGCGCCGGGTGGCGGTGGTGTTCGCCGTGGTGGCCCTGGCCTGGCTCACCCGGCCGCTGCTGGACCGGCTCATCCCCGGCCTGTCGCTGACCGACCCGGGCATCGCCATCCTTGGCGCGCTGGCCCTGTTCCTGATCCCCGCCGGCGGCGGGCGGGACGAGAACCTGCTGCACTGGGACGCCACCCGCCAGCTGCCCTGGGGAGTGCTGGTGCTGGTGGGCGGGGGCTTGAGCCTGGGGGCGGCCATCGGCACCAGCGGCCTGTCCGATGCGGTGGCCCTGGCCCTGGGCGGGCTCGCCGCCTGGCCCGTGTGGGTGGTGGTGGTGGCCGTCGCGCTTACCGCCATGCTGCTCAGCCACGTCACCAGCAACACCGCCACCGCCGCCACCCTGCTGCCCCTGGCCGCCGCCCTGGCCGTGAGCCTGCGGGAAGACCCGCTGCTGCTCACGGTGCCCGTGGCCCTGGCCGCCTCCTGCGCCTTCATGCTGCCGGTGGCCACGCCGCCCAACGCCATCGTGTTCGGCAGCGGGCGCATCACGGTGCCGGACATGGTGCGCGCCGGCTGGCGGCTGAGCGCAGTGGCGCTCCTGGTGGTGAGCCTGGCGGTGCTGCTGCTGGCCCGGGTCGTGCTGGGCACGTGAGCCCGGCACGGCCGTTGGAGCCCCCTCGCCCCCGGTGCTACCATGCCGCCTCGACGCCGCGGCGCCCTCTTCGAATCCCTTCGGAAGTTGCATGAAAAAGTTCCTGCTCTATACCCTGCTGGCCGTGCCGGTGCTGTTCCTGCTCATGTGGTGGCTGGGCGGCACGCCCCGTGACACCGGCTACCAGGACCTGCCCTGGCAGGTGGAGGTCTCCCCGGACGGACGGACCGCCCGGGTGTTCGAGATCACCCTCGGCGAGACGCCCCTCAACGAGGTCCGCCAGAAGCTGCGCCTGCTGCCGAGCATCGGCCTGTTCACCCTGCCCGACGGCAGCCGCACCCTGGAGGCCTACTTCAGTTCCGTGAAGCTCGGCCCCTTCGAGGCCAACCTGGTCACCCTGCTGGATGCAGACGAGGCCTTCGTGGAACGCATCGTGGCGGAAGGCATCAGCAACCGGCCCATGCCCAGCGGCGCCCGGCGCCTGGAGCTGTCCGAGGCCATGACCGAGGCCGCCCTGGCCCTGCCGGTGCGCGAGATCACCTACGTGCCCCGGGCGCGCTACGACGCGGAGGTGGTGCTGCGCCGCTTCGGCGAACCGGCCCAGCGCCTGCCGGTGATGGACGGACGCCAGTACTGGCTGTACCCGGACAAGGGCCTGGTACTGATGCTCAACGACCGGGGCCGGGACATGCTGCACTACTCCCCGCCGTCGGACTTCGCCTCGGTGCGCGACCGCATCCTGCGGGGCGAGGGCCTGGAATCCCTGGTCCAGTAAGCACCCGCGCGTGAGTCAAGGCAGCGCCCCTTTCTGGGAGACCACGCCCCTGGCGCAGATGAGCCAGGCCCAGTGGGAATCCCTGTGCGACGGCTGCGGACGCTGCTGCCTGCACAAGCTGGAGGACGAGGACACCGGCGAGATCTACCACACCGCCGTGGCCTGCCGCCTGTTGGACCTCAACACCTGCCGCTGCAGCGACTACGCGCACCGCAAGCAGCGGGTGCCCGACTGCATCCAGCTCACCCCCGCCGACATCCCCGCCATCCGCTGGCTGCCGCCCAGCTGCGCCTACCGGCGGGTGGCGGAGGGTCGCGGGCTCGCGCCCTGGCATCCCCTGGTGAGCGGCGACCCGGACAGCGTGCACCGGGCCGGCGTCTCGGTGCGCGGCCGGGTGGTGAGCGAGGACGAGGGCGACCCCCTTGAGACACGCATCGTGGTGTGGCCGGGCCGGGACGTGTAAATTTGTCTGACAGGCCGTCACCGACGGCCTAGCCCGCATATCTCACCACCCTTCGTAGCGAGGGCGTCGAGATGCCGCTGTGACGGGGCGCGCGGAGCGCAAGACGGCGCCGGCGTAGCCGACACTACGTCAAGCCGGCTGAAGTGAGCACGCCCCGTCACAGCGCGCAGATCGGCGGCCGCAGTAGAAGGGTGGTGAGATATGCGGGCTAGGCGCGGGCACGAAGGGCAGGACAGCCCGACGGCACGAGCCACTGCCAGTGAAAAAACCAACAGGAGCGTGGATGTCCAACCCAGGGGAGCACGAGATCGCCATCGTCGGCGCCGGCATGGCCGGCATGTCCTGTGCCGTGGGCCTGGCCCTGGGTGACCGCAGTGCGGTGGTGCTCGAGACCTCGGGGCATCCGGGCGGGCGCATGGACGGCCTGCGCACCCAGGGCTTTGAATTCGACGCCGGCGCCCAGTACTTCACCGTGCGCGACCCGGTGTTTCGCAGCTACGTGGACACCTGGCTTTCGGGTCAGCGGGTGATGCCCTGGCGGGGCTGGGTGGTGGAACTGGACCGGGGGGACTTCATCAGCCGGGAATCCGCGGAACGCTACGTGGCCCAGCCGAGCATGGGCGCCCTGGTGCGCCACCTGGCGGAATTCTGCGACGTGCGCGAACACCAGGCCGTGGCCCGGGCCGATCGCGTCGATGGCCTGTGGCGGCTGCGTGACGGCCGGGGCGTGGAACTGGCCCGCTGCCGGGAACTGGTGCTCGCCCTGCCCGCGCCCATGGCCCTGGACATCCTCGGCGATGCCGCGCCGCAGGTGAGCACGCGCCTGGCCCACTTCGAGACCACCTCCTGCTGGGCGGTGATGCTGGGCTTCGACGCGCCCCTGCCGGTGCCCTTCGATGCCGCCTATGTGAACCAGTCGCCGCTTGCCTGGGTGGCGCGCAACAACAGCAAGCCGGGCCGGGTGCAGCGGGAGGCCTGGGTGCTGCACGCCACCCCCGAGTGGTCAGTCGGCCACGAGGACCTGAGCGACTCCGAGGTGCTGGCCCACCTGCTGCGGGCCCTGGAGACGGCCCTGGGCATCGAGAGCTTGGAACCGGTGTTCACCGAGGCGCGCTTCTGGCCCCACGCCGCCCCCATCCACACCCTGGGCGAGCCCTTCCTGCGCGACGCGTCCCTGGGCCTGTCCCTGTGCGGCGACTGGTGCCTGGCCCCCCGGGTGGAGGGCGCCTTCCTGAGCGGTCATGCCCTGTCCGAACGTCTGCTTCAAGCCTGACGGTCAGGCCTGACCGGCGAACATCTCCGGGCCGTAGCCGCCGCGCCGGCGCAGATAGGCCATGAGCCTGTCCTCGAAGTCCGCCGGCACCGAACCCCGCACCGCCTCCAGTCCGGCCAGCGCCTGCCACCAGCGGTGCAGGCGCGAATAGTCGTCATCATCGAACAGGCGGTGGCGGCGATTGAGGAGGTCGTAGCGCATCAGCAGCGGCGCGCAGGTGGAATCCACCAGGCTGAAGTGCTCGCCGTTGAACCAGGGCCCGTCGCCCAGTTTCTGCTCCAGGCGCGCGAGCTGCGCCAGCACCCGGTGATGGGCCTCCTCGAAGGCCTTGGCATCGCTGGCCACCATCAGCCCGTACTGGTCCATGATGCACTGGGAACCGTACTCCACCCAGCCCCGGTCCAGGGCCCGGGCCAGCGGCTCTTCCTGCTGCAGCCGCGGCGGGGTGATGTCGTCGACGAACTCGTTGATCACCGCCGATTCGAACAGCACCGTCTCCCCGTCCACGACCAGCAGCGGCACCTTGCCGAGCGGCGAGATCTCCAGGAACCAACCCGGCGGGTTCTCCAGGTCGATGTACTCGATGTCAAAGTCCACCTGCTTGTAGCGCAGGGTGATGACGCTGCGTTGCACGAAGGGACACAGGTCGAAGCTGACGAGTTTCAGGTGCATGGTCGTGGGGCCGGTGTGAGTGGAAAGATCCTCATCATAGCCGATGGTACTTGCGGCGAAAGGCGATTTGCCGCAGAGACGCGGAGGCGCAGAGGAATTGCGCAGGAACAAAACGTCTCTACTGGGCACAAAGGCACGCGATGCTATCCTTGCCACTTGCCACTTGCCACTTGCCACTGCCTTCATGGACTCACAACGCATCGACAAATGGCTCTGGGCCGCGCGCTTCTTCAAGACCCGGGCGCTGGCCGCCGAGGCGGTCAGCGGCGGCAAGGTGCACGTGGGCGGCGAGCGGGTCAAACCCGCCCGGGCGGTACGCCCCGGAGAGCACCTGCGCATCACCCGCGGGCAGGAGACCTGGGAGGTGGAGATCCTGGGGCTGAACGAACAGCGCCGCCCCGCCGCCGAGGCCCAGCGCCTGTACGTGGAGAGTCCCGAGAGCCGCGCCCGACGCGAGGCCGAAGCGGAACAACGCCGCCTGCTGCACGCCGCCACACCGCACATGGACCATCGGCCGGACAAGCGGGAAAGGCGCCAGTTGAGGAAACTCCTTGGGAAGTGAGAACGGGGAAGTGAGAACGGGGAAGTGAGAACGGGGAAGTGAGAAGTGGGAATCGGGAAGTGCGAAATGAAGTATGAAGTGGGAATTGGGAAGTAGGAAGTACAGGCTTTTCACTTCGCACTTCCCAATTCACACTTCGTACTTCCTGTCCCAATTCACACTTCGTACTTCACAGATGCGCCCCGTCACCCCCCTCATCGCCGTCGACCTGATCATCCGTCTGGCGGAAGACCCGCACACCATCGTGCTGATCGAGCGGCGCAACCCGCCTCATGGCTGGGCCCTGCCCGGGGGCTTCGTGGACGTGGGCGAGACCCTGGAGGCGGCCGCGGTGCGCGAGGCCCGGGAGGAGACCTGCCTGGAGGTGCGGCTGGAGGCCCTGCTGGGCTGTTATTCGGATCCGGCGCGGGATCCGCGCGGGCACACGGTGAGCGCGGTCTATGTGGCCAACGGTCGGGGCGAACCCCGGGCGGCGGATGATGCCCGCAATCTCAGGTGCGTGGATGCCCGCGACCCCGGCCTGCCCCTGGTGTTCGACCACGGAAGGATCCTGGCCGATTACCTGAGATGGCTCAAAACGGGAGAGGGAAAGAAACTCGGGGAAGACCGGATGACGGGTGGATCGGCCTGATTCATGCTTCGGCCTTCCACCTTCATCCTTGAAGAAAATGGCGCTCCCTAGGGGACTCGAACCCCTGTTTTCGCCGTGAGAGGGCGACGTCCTAGACCGCTAGACGAAGGGAGCGTAGTGACTACGCGTGCAGCAAAGCTGGTATTATAACCGGCCAATGGAGCAGCACAATACAGCAACCCCCAATCACGTCCCGTCCCCCGATGCCAGCCCGGCGTCGCCGGCGATCATTCCCCGCGCCGAACACGGGGTTTCCCGCGCCAACATCAGCAAGAGCGCCCTGAAGGTGCTCTACCGCCTGCGTGAGGCGGGCTTTCGCGCCTGCCTGGTGGGCGGCGGGGTACGCGACCTGCTGCTGGGACGCGAGCCCAAGGACTTCGACGTGGCCACCGACGCCCATCCCGAGCAGGTGCGCCAGCTGTTTCGCAACTGCCGGCTGATCGGCCGGCGCTTCCGCCTCGCCCACGTGCAGTTCGGCCGCGAGATCATCGAGGTGGCCACCTTCCGCGCCCCCCATGAGGTGCTCAACGGCGACGACGACGAGGAGTTCAACGGCGACGCCCTGGTGGAGGACGGTCGCATCATCCGCGACAACGTCTACGGCACCATCGAACAGGACGCCTGGCGCCGGGACTTCACCATCAATGCCCTGTACTACGACATCGAGGACTTCTCGGTGGTGGACTACGCCGGCGGCATGGCGGACCTGAAGGCCGGTGTGCTGCGCCTGATCGGCGACCCGGAGGTGCGCTTCCGGGAGGACCCGGTGCGCATGCTGCGCGCGGTGCGCTTTGCCGGCAAGCTGGGATTCCGCCTCGACACCGCCTGCGAGCAGGCCATCCCGCGCATGGCGGGCCTGCTGGAGGAAGTGGCCCCGGCGCGCCTGTTCGACGAGGCCATCAAGCTGTTCCACAGCGGCTACGGGCTGCAGACCTTCGAGATGCTGCGCCGCCACGACCTGTTCCGCTTCCTGTTCCCGGCCACCGAGGAGGCCCTGTCCCACGAGGAGCAGGGCTTCCCCATCACCTTCGTGGCCAATGCCCTGAAGAGCACCGATGCGCGCATCCAGGAGGGCAAAGGGGTCAATCCCGCCTTCCTGTACGCGGTCATGCTCTGGGAGCCGGTGCGCCGCCTGGCCGACCGGCTCATGGAGAACGGCGAGCTGCCCTGGCTGGTGGCCCTGCAGCAGGCGGGCACGGCAGTGCTGGCCGACCAGTGCGCCCACATCGCCATCCCCAAGCGCATCAGCCTGCCCATGCGCGAGATCTGGGAGATGCAACCGCGCCTGGAACAGCGCCGCGGTGCCCGGGCCCTGCGCCTGATGACCCACCCCCGTTTCCGCGCCGCCTACGATTTCTACTGCCTGCGCGCCCAGTCCGGCGAGGCCCTGGAAGAGGGCTGCGACTGGTGGACCCGCATCCAGGAGGTGGACGAGGCCGAACAGCGCCACATGGCCGGCATGGACCGCCCCGGCGGTGGTGGCGGCGGCGGACGGCGCAAGCGTCGCCGGCGGCCGCGCCGCTCCGATGGCAACCCCGCCGAACCCCAGTGAGCGGCGTACTGGCCTACATCGGTCTTGGCAGCAACCTCCAGGACCCCGTCGATCAGGTCGCCCGGGCGCTCATGGCCCTGGCCGACCTGCCCGAGACCCGCTGCGTGGCGCGCTCCGCCCTGTACGCCAGTCCGCCCATGGGTCCCCAGGACCAGCCCGACTACATCAACGCCGTCGCCTGCCTGTCCACGGCGCTTGCCCCCCGGGACCTGCTGGCCGGCCTGCAGGCCATCGAACGGGCCCACGGCCGGGTGCGTAACGGCACCCGCTGGGGACCGCGCACCCTGGACCTGGACATCCTGCTCTACGGGGGGCGCCAGATCCACGAGCCGGGCCTGAGCGTGCCCCACCCCGGCATCCCTGAACGCCCCTTCGTGGTCCATCCGCTGGCGGAGATCGCGCCCAGGGACCTGGTACTGCCCGGTCACGGCCCCCTGGCCCTGCTGCTCAGCCGCTGCCCGCAGGGCGACCTGCGTCGCCTGGAGCCCGTGCCCGAGTGAGCGAGAAGACGCCCTCCTACATCGTGGTGGAAGGCCCCATCGGCGTGGGCAAGACCAGCCTCGCCCGGCGCCTGGCCGAGACCCTCAACGCGGAGCTGCTGCTGGAGGCCCCGGAGGAGAACCCCTTCCTGGAGCGCTTCTACCAGGATCCCAGGGGCGCGGCCCTGCCCACCCAGCTGTTCTTCCTCATGCAGCGGGTGCGCCAGATGGCGGAACTGCGCCAGGGGGACATCTTCAAGCCGGTGCGGGTGTCGGATTTCCTCATCGAGAAGGACCGCCTGTTCGCCCAGGTGACCCTGGACGACGACGAGCACAGCCTCTACGAGCAGGTCTACAGCCAGATGACCCTGGACGCCCCCAAGCCGGACCTGGTGATCTACCTGCAGGCCCCGGTGGAGGTGCTCCTGGAGCGCATCGCCCGGCGCGGGCGGGGCTACGAGCGGCTCATGGACAGCGCTTACCTGCACCGCCTGAGCGAGGCCTACGCCAGTTTCTTCTATCATTACGAGGACGCGCCGCTGTTGATCGTCAACGCCAGCGGCATCGACTGGGTCAACCGCGACGAGGACTTCCAGCAGCTGCTGGACTTCATGCGCGGGGTGAGCGCCGGTCGCCACTACTTCAATCCCCTGCCCTTCGCGATGTGAGCGCAACGCGGACGGCCAGCGAACCAGAGACTCCATGAGCGTACACAGCCAACAGACCCGCATCACCACCCGCCGCCTGCAGGAGATGCGCGCCAGCCGCACCCCCATCGCCTGCCTGACCGCCTACGACGCGGGCTTTGCCGCCGTGCTGGATGCGGCCGGCGTGGACGTGGTGCTGGTGGGGGATTCCCTGGGCATGGTGGTGCAGGGCCTGGAGACCACCGTGCCCGTGACCCTGGAGCACATGATCTACCACACGAGCCTCGCCGCCCGGGGCACCCGGCGCGCCCTGCTCATGGCAGACATGCCCTTCATGAGCTACGCCAGCCCCGAGCAGGCCCTGGCCAATGCGGCGCGCCTGATGCAGGAAGGCGGCGCGCAGATGGTCAAGCTGGAAGGCGACGGCGCCCAGGAGGCGGTGGTGGCCAGCCTGTCGCGCCACGGCATCCCGGTGTGCGCCCACCTGGGCCTGCGCCCCCAGTACATCCACAAGCTGGGCGGCTACCGGGTGCAGGGTCGGGACAGCCACGCCGCCGAACGCATGATCCACGATGCCGTGGCCCTGCAGAACGCCGGTGCCGACCTGCTGCTGCTCGAATGCGTGCCCGCCCTGCTGGCCGCCGAGATCCGTGGCATGGTGGATATCCCGGTGATCGGCATCGGCGCCGGGGTGGAGTGCGACGGGCAGATCCTGGTGCTCCAGGACGTGCTGGGCATGACCGCCCGGCCGCCCAGGTTCGCCAAGGACTTCCTGGCCGAGGCGGGCAGCATCTGCGGCGCCGTGGAGGCCTACGTGAGCGCCGTGCGCGAACGCCGCTTCCCCGGTCCCGAACACGGCTTTTCGGCCTGACCCCCATGCTGACGGTGCACACCCGCGCGGCCCTGGCCGCGGCGCTCGACCCGTGGCGCCGCGCCGGCGAGCGCATCGCCCTGGTGCCCACCATGGGCAACCTGCACGCCGGCCACCTGGCCCTGATGCGCCGTGCCCGGGCCGAGGCGGACCGGGTGGTGGCCACCATCTTCGTCAATCCCCTGCAGTTCGATCGAGCCGAGGATCTGGCCGCCTATCCGCGCACCCTGGAGGCGGACGCCGCCGCCCTGTCCGGGGCCGGGGTGGATCTGCTGTTCGCCCCCCCCGAGCAGGAGGTCTATCCCCGGGGCCGCGACGGGGTTACCCGGGTGGAAGTGCCGGGGCTCGGGGAGGAGCTGGAGGGCGCACACCGGCCGGGGCACTTCATCGGCGTGGCCACGGTGGTGTGCAAGCTGTTTGCCATGACGCGCCCGGACGTGGCGGTGTTCGGCGAGAAGGATTTCCAGCAGCTGCTCATCATCCGCACCATGAACGCCGACCTGGACCTGGGGGTGCGCGTGCTGGCCGAACCCACGGTGCGCGAACCGGACGGCCTGGCCATGAGCTCCCGCAACGGCTACCTGGGCCCCGAGGACCGGGCCCGGGCCCCGGCCCTGCACGCCGCCCTCTCGGCCTTCGGCGAAGCACTGACACGGGGCGAGCGGGATTTTCCGGCCCTGGAGCAGGCCGCAAGGTCACAGATCGAGGCCGCCGGGCTGCGGCCCGAGTACGTCAGCCTGCGGCGCCGGCAGGACCTGGCCCTGCCCGGCCCCGGAGACCGGGAACTGGTGATACTGGCGGCCGCCTGGTGCGGCCCGGCGCGGCTGATCGACAACCTGCCCGTGGATTTGCCGCCCTCCGGCTGATCCCTCATAATGTGACCCCCGCGGCAAATTGCACGCGTCGCGCCCCCGGCGGGAGATATGACATGTTGCTGACCCTGCTCAAATGCAAGCTTCACAAGGCCACCGTGACCCACTCCGAGCTGGAGTACGAGGGTTCCTGCGCCATTGACGGGGATCTTCTGGACGCCGCCGGCATCCTGCCCTACGAACAGATCCAGATCTACAACATCGCCAACGGCGAGCGTTTCACCACCTATGCCATCCGCGCCGAGGCCGGCAGCCGGGTGATCTCGGTCAACGGCGCCGCCGCCCACAAGGCGAGCCCCGGCGACCGGGTGATCATCTGCGCCTACGGCCAGCTGCCCAGGGAAGAGGCCGCCCGCTTCCACCCGCGCCTGGTCTACCTGGACGCGGACAACCGCATCGTGCGCACCGGCAGCGACATCCCGGTTCAGGCCGCGTAACTGAAGTCGGAAGTGTGAATTGGGAAGTGGGAACAAAACCCCACTTCGCACTTCCTAGTTCTTACTTCCCACCTGGTTTCAGGCAGTCCTCCCGCCACAGACACCC
Source organism: Thioalkalivibrio sulfidiphilus (assembly GCF_000377945.1). Taxonomy (GTDB): domain Bacteria; phylum Pseudomonadota; class Gammaproteobacteria; order Ectothiorhodospirales; family Ectothiorhodospiraceae; genus Thioalkalivibrio_A; species Thioalkalivibrio_A sulfidiphilus_A. Next base: position 78,736 of record NZ_KB898926.1, on the reverse strand, counting down.
CAGCTGGCCGCAGCTGTCCACATAATCGGTGCCGAAGCAGGCGAAGTTGCCCTCGGTGGTCTGGATGGTGCGGATCAACTCGGTCTTGTTGAGCTTGCCGGGCTTGATCTCCAGGCCCTTGGCGATTTCACGGATCGACTGTACGTTCATGCGTGGTTTCCCTCTGATGCACTGCTGTGGTGGCCGCCAGCATCGTCCATCGACGCCGGCGGTTCCTTGACGATCAGCAAGTTTCGTACCTGCACCCGTCAGCCTGCCCGGCGGCCGTAACAGGCCGATGACGCACCGATAACGACAAAGGCCGTCTCACTGCGCACCAAAGCGGTGCGCAGTGAGACGGCCTTTGTCGAAGTGGGAAGTGGGAAGTGGAAAGTGGGAAGTGGAAAGTGGGAAGTGGGAAGTGGGAACTACAGTACTTCACTTCCCACTTCTCAATTCCCACTTCAGTTCCCCTTCACCCCGTGTTGCGCATCCCCGCCGCGATGGCGTTGATGGAGCGCAGCAGCGGACTGATCCATGGATCCTGTTCCGCCTCCGGCTGTCGCTCGTGGAGTTCACGGTGCCGGCGCAGCAGGGTGATCTGGATGTGGTTCAGGGGATCCATGTAGGGATTGCGGCGCATCAGGGACAGGGCCAGGGTCGGATTCTCGTCCAGCAGGGTCTGGGTGTTGGCCACGTTGAGGACCTGGGTGACGGTGCGCTCGAATTCATCACGGATGCGCCCGAACACGCGTTTCGCCAGTTCAGGGTCGTGGCATAGCTTGGCGTATTCCTCGGCGGTACGCATGTCCGCCTTGGTCAGCGCCATCTGGCAGTTGGACAGCAGCGAGCGGAAGAAGGGCCACTCGTTGTACATGGTCTGCAGCTTGGCCAGGCGACTCGGGTCGTTCTGACGCCAGCGCTCCAGGGCCGTGCCGATGCCGTACCAGGCCGGGAGGGTGTGGCGGGACTGGGCCCAGCCGAACACCCAGGGAATGGCCCGGATGGAGCTCTTGGAGCGATCCGCCTTGCGCCGGTGGGAGGGACGCGAGCCGATGTTCAGCTGGCCGATCTCCTGCACCGGGGTGATCTCGTAGAAGTAATCCAGCACACCCTCGGTGCGGTCGGTGAGGTCCCGGTAGGCCTCCTCGCCCAGGGCCGCCAGCTCGTCCATGATGCCCAGATAATCGCGCCGGTCCATGGGCGGGTTGTCGATCAGGCAGCGGCTGGCCTTGATCAGGCCGGTGGCGCCCATGCTCAGCTCGTAGACCGCCGTCTCCACGTTGGAATACTTGTAGGAGAGCACCTCGCCCTGCTCGGTGAACTTGATCTGACCATGCACCGTGCCCGGCGGCTGGGCCAGGATGGATTCGTGAGTGGGGCCGCCGCCCCGACCAATGGTGCCGCCCCGGCCGTGGAACAGACGGCAGGCCACGTGGTGGGCACCGGTGATGCGCAGGATCTTCTGCTGGGCCTCGTAGAGGTTCCAGCTGGAGGCCAGGATGCCGCCGTCCTTGCAGGAATCGGAGTAGCCCAGCATCACCTCCTGCAGGTTGCCGGAGGCCTTGAGCATGCGCGCGTACACCGGCTGGGTGAGCAGGTCCTCCAGCACCTCCTCGATGTGGCGCAGGTCCTCGATGGTCTCGAACAGGGGCGAGACGCGGATCTGGCAGAAGCACTCGCCGGCCTCGTTGCGCCCAGCCAGGCCGGCCAGGCGCGCCAGGAACATCACCTCCATCACGTGGGAGGCGGCGTGGGTCATGGAGATCACGTAGGTGCCGATGCCCTCGGGCCCCACCTCGGCGCGCATACGGCCGATCACGTGGAACACCTCCAGAGTCTCGCGGGCAGTCTCGGACAGCGCCTCCCCGTCCAGCCTGGGCAGTTCCTCCGCCTCGGCCAGCCGTGCCAGCAGGGCCACGCGCTCGGGCTCGGAGAGGGCGTCGTAGTCCTCGTTGAGGCCGGTGACCTTGAGGATCTCGGCCACGGTCTGGCCGTGCACCGTGGACTCCTGGCGGATATCCAGGTGGAACAGATGGAAGCCGAAGGTCTCCGCCAGGCGGATCAGGTCGGTGAGCTTGCCGGCGGCCACGTTGGCGTCTCCGTGGCTCACCAGGGAGTCGTGAATCAGCCTGAGATCGTTGAGCATCTCCGTGGCCGAGGCATAGGCGGAGTTCGCCGGCAGCACGGCGTTCTCGCCGTTGAGCCGGCGACGCACGGTGTTCAGGGTCTCCGTGAGCCGGTAGCGCATGATGTAGAGCTTGCGCCGGTAGGGCTCGGTCTCGAAGCGGTCGGCACTGCCCCGGAACACGGCGGTGGCGATGTTGCTGTCCCGCTCCAGGCTCTCCAGAAAGGCCTCGGAGGGCTGGCACATGTACAGGGAATGGGTCAGCTCGTGGCGCAGGGCGCTGACCCGGCGCAGGTATTCGGACAGCACCTGCTCCATGGCCAGGCGGCAGGCCAGCTCGGTGACCGCGGGCGTGACGTTGGGGTTGCCGTCCCGGTCACCGCCGATCCAGGAGCCGAAGCGCAGAAAGCTCGGCACCCGCACCCGGGGATTGCCGGCCTCGTCGTTGCCATAGGTGCGGCGGATGGCCTTCTCCAGGAAGCGGTAGGTGATGGGCACCGCCTCGAACAGGCTCTCCTCGAAGTAGAACAGACCGTACTTGATCTCGTCCTGCACCTGGGGCTTCTTGACGCGCACCTCGTTGGTGCGCCAGAGCACCTGGATGCGGGTCTCCAGCTCCTGGGTCGCTTCCTCGCGTTCCTCGCGCCCCAGGCGCCGGTCGTTGAGCCGGTCGGCGGCCAGGAAGATGCGCCGCTGGGCCTCCATCACCGTGCGCCGGCGGGCCTCGGTGGGATGGGCGGTGAACACGGGGACGTAGGCCAGCTGGTCCAGCAGCTGCTGCAGGCTGTCCGCCGGGATGCCCTGCTCATACAGCTGGCGCAGGGTGTGGTCGAAGGAACCCACCCACAGGGGACCGCCCTCGCTCACCTGGCGGCGACGCTCCCGGTAGAGGAAATCCTCCTCGGCGATGTTGGCCAGGCTGAAGTAGGTGCTGAAGGCGCGGATGATCAGCTCCAGGCTGTCGGCGTCCAGCTTGTCGATGAAGGCCATGAGCTTGGCGCGCTTGGCGGGATCGTCCTGCTTGCGCAGGGCGATGAAGCCCTTGCGCAGGGTCTCCACGGCGGCCAGGGCGCGTCGCCCCTCCAGGCGCTTGAGCACCTTGCCGAGCAGGTTGCCGAACAGTTTGACCCGGGCGCGGAGTTCCTTGTCCCGGGGCGGCAGATTGGCGGGCATCAACTGGTTTTCTTTCATAGGGGATCGCGCGGCCGCCCGAGGCGCGACGTCCCGTGCCGCTGTGGCGCAAGGCCCAGTGGCACGGCGGGGAGTCGGCTGGGAACGGACCGCTTGGCGTGGATCAGCCGGGCATTATACCCGCAAACCCCACCTCTCGTCAGGACACCAGGTCCTTGTAGAGCGCCAGGTAGGCCTCTGCGCTGCGCCCCCAGCTGAAATCCTGGGCCATGCCGGCCAGCATCAGGCGCTTCCAGCACGCCGGATCGTGGTACAGGGCGAGGGCGCGGGCCAGGGCATCGGCCAGGGCCTGGGACGTGGCCTCGTCGAACTGGATGCCGGTGGCATCCCCAGCCTCCAGGTGTTCGGGATCGGCATCCACCACGGTGTCCGCCAGCCCGCCGGTGTTGCGCACCACCGGCACGGTGCCGTAGCGCAGGCTGTACATCTGGTTCAGCCCGCAGGGCTCGAAGCGCGAGGGCATGACGAAGATGTCCGCCCCGGCCTCCAGCTGGTGGGCCAGCGGCTCGCTGTAACCGATGTGCAGACCCATGTGCTCGGGGTAGCGTTGCGCCAGGTTCCGGGCGGTCTGCTCCAGGGCCGCATCCCCGGAACCCACCACCACCAGCTGCGCCTCGCCGGCGGCCAGCAGCGGCTCGGCGGCCTTGAGCAGCAGGTCCACCCCCTTTTGCGCCACCATGCGCCCCACGTGGCCCAGCAGCGGAATGCCGCTGTGGCAGGGCAGCTTGAAATGATGCTGCAGGGCCGCCTTGCAGCGCGCCTTGCCGGACAGGTCATCGGCGCTGTAGCGGGCCACCAGGTGTTTGTCCTTGCCCGGATCCCATTCCCTGTAATCCACGCCGTTGAGAATACCCGTGAGCACCCCGGCGCGATGATTGAGCAGGCCGTCCAGGCCGAAGCCCTGCTGGGGAGTGAGGATCTCCCGGGCGTAGGTGGGGCTTACCGTGGTGATATGGTCGGCGAAACCGATGCCACCCTTGATGAAGGACAGCTTGCCGTGAAACTCCAGGCCCTGGTAATGCCAGAGATGCGGCGGCAGGTTCAGGGCATCGAAGGCATGGCGCGGGAACAGCCCCTGGTAGGCCAGGTTGTGGATGGTGAACACGGTGGCCGGGCGTGATTCATGCATGGACAGCATCAGGGGCGCGAGACCCGCCTGCCAGTCGTTGCAATGCACCACATCGGGGCGCCACTCGAGTCCGGCGCGGTCCAGTGCCAGATGTTCGATCAGGCGCGCGAACAGGCCGAAGCGCAGGTAGTTGTCCTGCCAGTCGTGGCCGTTCGGGGCGCGGTAGGGATCGCCGGCGCGCCGGAACAGGCGCGGTGCGTCCACCAGCCACAGGGGCACACGGCTGCCCGGCAGGGTACCGGAGAGCAGGGTCACGGCATCGTCAGGGAAACCTGGCAGCTGCAAGGTGGCCACCTGTTCCAGATCACCCGCCTTGTCCAGGACCGAGCCGTAGGCGGGCATGACCACGCGCACATCATGGCGCAGGCGCTTGAGGGCCTGGGGCAGACTGGCGCTGACATCGGCCAGTCCACCGGTCTTGATCAGGGGATGAACCTCACTACTGGCGAACAGGATGCGCATGGATGGCGGAGACTCCCGGTGCGGGGTGACTGGATCGATAGCGTAACAGGCAATGGTGTAGGCTCATGATAAAGAAACCCGGACGAGGTGCACACATGCGCATGGCAATGGTGGGACTGGGCCGCATGGGCGGCAACATGGCGCGGCGTCTGCTGCGCGGCGGCATCCAGGTGGTGGGCTTCAACCGCACCCGCGCCGTGGCCGAGCAACTGGCCGAGGAAGACGGACTGATCGTCGCCGACAACCTGGCCGACGCGGTGGCGCGCCTGGACGCCCCCCGGGTGGTGTGGCTGATGCTGCCGGCGGGCTCGGCCACCGAGTCGCACCTGGACGAACTGATCCCGCTGCTGGACCCGGGCGACGTGGTGGTGGACGGCGGCAACGCCAATTACCACGACAGCGAACACCGCGCCCGGCGCCTGGCGGATCACGACATCGAGTTCGTGGATGCCGGCACCTCCGGCGGCATCTGGGGCCTGGACAACGGCTACTGCCTGATGGTGGGTGGCAGCGAGCGCGCCGTGCGCGCCATCGAACCGGCGCTGAAGGCGCTGGCCCCCGCGCCGGATCGCGGCTGGGCCCACGTGGGACCGGCGGGCGCCGGGCACTTCACCAAAATGATCCACAACGGCATCGAGTACGGCATGATGCAGGCCTTCGCCGAGGGCTTCGCCCTGCTCAAGGGCAAACAGGCCTACAACCTGGACCTGGCCCAGATCGCCGAACTCTGGCGTCACGGCTCCGTGGTGCGCAGCTGGCTGCTGGATCTGACCGCCGACACCCTGGCGCAGGACCAGGTGCTTGCGGACATCGCGCCGGTGGTGGCCGATTCCGGCGAGGGACGCTGGACCGCCAAGGAGGCCATCGACCAGGGCGTGGCCGCGCCGGTGATCTCCATGGCGCTGGCCATGCGCTTCGCCAGCCAGGACGCCGAGGGCTACGGCAACCGGGTGCTGGCCATGATGCGCAATGCCTTCGGCGGCCATGCGGTGGAAAAGAAATAAACCCTTTGAACTTCCGCCGCAGAGACGCCGAGGCGCAGAGCACATCAATGGACAGGATTGACAGGATTTTCCAGGATGCACAGGACAGGCAAACCTGCTGGCGCTCATTCGCCTTTGTTCATCATCATGTCAATCCTGTCCAGATTTTGCATTTTCTCCGCGCCTTTGCGTCTCTGCGGCAAGCTTTTGATGAAGTGACCACGGAATCCGGACCATGACCGACGCCTGCACCTTCGTGATCTTCGGCGCCACGGGCAACCTGGCACAGAACAAGCTGCTGCCCGCCCTGTATCACCTGGAAGAGGCGGGCCGGCTGCCGGACAAGGCGGTGGTGCTGGGCGTGGGCCGGCGCGACTGGGATGACGAGGCCTGGCGCCGCGAGGTGGAAGAAACCCTCGCTCCAAGGGCGCGCAACGGCGGCCTGGACAAGGCGGTGTTCAAGCGCTTTCGCGAGCGCCTCTATTTCAGCCCCGGCGATCTCAACGACAAGGCCACCTACCAGGCCCTGCGCGAACGCATCGAGCACAGCACCGAACTGCCGGAGAACGTGATCTTCTACATGGCCATCCGCCCGGCGGAGTTCGGCACCGTGAGCGCGAACCTGGCCAAGGTGGGCCTGCACAAGCAGACCAACGGCTGGCGGCGCCTGGTGGTGGAAAAGCCCTTCGGCTACGACCTGGAGAGCGCACAGATCCTGGACGACCGGCTGCACCGGCACTTCACCGAGGAGCAGATCTTTCGCATCGACCACTACCTGGGCAAGGGCACCATCCAGAACATCCTGGTGTTCCGCTTCGCCAACCTGCTGCTGGAACCCCTGTGGAACCGCAACTACATCGACCACGTGCAGATCTCCCACGCCGAGGCCCGGGGCATCGAGGGGCGCGCCGATTACTACGACGGGGCCGGCGCCCTGCGCGACATGATCCAGAGCCACCTGCTGCAGATGCTCACCCTGGTGGCCATGGAACCGCCGGCGCTGCTGGACGGCGAGGCCCTGCGCGACGAGAAGGTGAAGGTGCTGCGCTCCATCCGCCCCATCCCCCAGAGCGCCGTGCATGCCCACGCCTTCCGCGCCCAGTACACCCGCGGGCAGCGGGGCGGCGAGAAGCTCCCCGGCTACCTGGAGGAGAGGGGCGTGCCGGCCAACAGCACCACCGAGACCTTCGCGGCGCTCAAGCTCTACATCGACAACTGGCGCTGGCGCAACGTGCCCTTCTACCTGCGCACCGGCAAGGCCATGGAGCGCAACAGCTCCATGGTGAGCATCCGCTTCAAGCACCCGCCCCAGCAGCTGTTCCGCGAGACCGCCATCGAGAGCCTCAAGCCCAACTGGATCCTCATGGGCATCCAGCCGGACGAATGCCTGCGCATCGAGATGCAGGTCAAGCAGACCGGCCTGGAGCTGCGCTCCCGCACCACCCAGCTGGACGCCAGCTACTGCCGCGCCGACGAGGTGAAGCTGGATGCCTACGAGGCCCTCCTGCTGGACGTGATCGACGGCGACCACGCTTTATTCCTGCGCTACGACGAGGTGGAATGGGCCTGGCGGGTGGTGGACCCGGTGCTCAAGCTCTGGGCCGTGGAGCGCGACTTCATCCACACCTACCCCGCCGGCAGCTGGGGCCCCCAGGAGGCCAACCGCCTGTTCGACCGCGACGACCAGCGCTGGCGGGATTCGGTGGATGCGGATTAAATCAAGCGCTTCAACGCAAAGGCGCAGAGACGCAAAGCACGCGAAGAAAGTCATGTATAAAACCCTCTCAAGCATCTTTGCGTCCTCTGCGACTTCGCGTCTTTGCGTTGAATGCTTTTACCCATGCGAGACGAGTCAGGAACCATGACCATGCAACCGAACAAGACGCGCGCCTGGCAGGCGCTGGCCTCCCATTACGACGCGCTCAAGGACGTGCACATGCGCGAACTGTTTGCCCGGGACCCGCAGCGCTTCGAGCGCTTCTCCCTGCGCTTCGAGGACATCCTGCTGGATTACGCCAAGAACCGCATCACCGCCGAGACCCTGGAGCTGCTGCTGGATCTCGCGCGTGAGTGCGACGTGGAAGGCTGGCGCGCGCGCATGTTCGGCGGTGAGAAGATCAACGTCACCGAGGACCGCGCCGTGCTGCACGTGGCGCTCAGGAACCGCGCCAACCGGCCCATCCTTGTGGATGGCGAGGACGTCATGCCGGAGGTGAACGCCGTGCTCGCGCGCATGGCCGCCTTCACCGAGCGGGTGCGCAGCGGGGCCTGGACCGGTTACACCGGCAAGCCCATCCGCCACGTGGTCAACATCGGCATCGGCGGATCGGACCTAGGGCCGGTGATGGTGTGCGAGGCCCTGCGTCCCTACGGCCATGAACGGCTCAGCATGCACTTCGTCTCCAACGTGGACGGCACCCACATGGCGGAGACCCTCAAGTGCGTCGACCCCGAGACCACCCTGTTCATCATCGCCTCCAAGACCTTCACCACCCAGGAGACGCTCACCAACGCCCACACCGCGCGGCGCTGGTTCCTGGAACATGCTGGTGATGAGTCCGCCATCGCCAGGCACTTCGTGGCCGTGTCCACCAACCGCGACGGCGTGGTGAAGTTCGGCATCGACCCCGAACACATGTTCGGCTTCTGGGACTGGGTAGGCGGGCGCTATTCCCTGTGGTCCGCCATCGGCCTGCCCATCGCCCTGTACGTGGGCATGGAACGCTTCGAGGAGTTACTCGAAGGGGCGCACGCCATGGACGAGCATTTCCGCACCGCGCCACTCGGGGAGAACCTGCCGGTGATCCTCGCCCTGCTGGGCGTCTGGTACGTGAACTTCTTCGAGGCCCACAGCCACGCCATCCTGCCCTACGACCAGTCCATGCTGCGCTTCCCCGCCTACTTCCAGCAGGGCGACATGGAGAGCAACGGCAAGTCCGTGGACCGCCAGGGCCGGCGGGTGCACTACCACACCGGGCCGGTGATCTGGGGCGAGCCGGGCACCAACGGCCAGCACGCCTTCTACCAGCTGATCCACCAGGGCACGCGGCTGGTGCCCTGCGACTTCCTGGCCCCCTGCGAGAGCCATCACCCCATCGGCGATCACCACCCCATTCTGCTGTCCAACTTCTTCGCCCAGACCGAGGCCCTGATGCGCGGCAAGACCCTGGAGGAGGTGCAGGACGAGATGCGCGCCGCGGGCGTGGACGAGGCCACCCTCGAAGCGGTCGGCCCGCACCGGGTGTTCGAGGGCAACCGCCCCAGCAACTCCATCCTGTTCCGCAGGCTCACGCCCCGCACCCTGGGCAGTCTCGTCGCCCTCTACGAGCACAAGATCTTCGTCCAGGGGGTGATCTGGAACGTGAACTCTTTTGATCAGTGGGGTGTGGAGCTGGGCAAGCAGCTGGCCAAGACCATCCTGCCGGAACTCTCCGGCGAGGCGGAGGTGTCCGGCCACGATGCCTCCACCAACGGCCTGATCAACCATTACCGCCAGGTGGTGCGCGGGCACTGATCACCCTGCGGGTTAATCCCGTCCGGGCGCCGGGCTATACTTGCGCGCTTTCGATTGTCTCCAGGAGCGCCTGCCATGCCCATCGCCAGACTCGCGGGACTGTTCAGTGCCGGCCGCGTGCCCGCTGATTTGGTGGGGCGCACCCTGGTGCTGGGCACGGCACCGGACCTGGATGCGGCGGAGACCCTGCTGAACGCCCTTGCGTCCCGCTTCGGTTCACTGGCCCTGGGCGTGGTGGGTGAGACCCCCTACCAGGGTGCGCGCCCCCACGTGCACCTGCCCCGTGAACACGGCGCCGACCGCAAACGCCTGGAGAGGCTCAAGGCCGCCCGCCTGATCGTGCTGGGCGATGCAGACAATCGCTTTGACCTGGTGGCCGCCGGCCCCGCCGACCGGGTGTGGATCAATGCCCGCAGCGGCGAGGTGGCCGGTACCGGCTGCCGCTTGGTCACCGTGTCCGACGAGGCCGCCGCTGGGCTGCTGCCCGGGGCCCGCCTCACCGGCGACCCCACTGCGAGCCTTGACGCACTGCCCGAACTGCCGGAGCGCAGCGAAGACCTGTGCGAACGCTTCAGGGAATACCGGGAACGGGAGCACCGGGTGTTCTACGTGCCGGACACCGGCCCCGGCGAGGAGGCGGTGGCCTTCGGCGTGCTGTTCGAACTGCTGCGCCGGCAGACCGCCATCATGATCCTGGCGCCCCGGGACCCGGCCCGCCACGAGCCCGTCTACCGGGACGCCATCAAGTACAGCCTGCCCATCATCCGCCACAACCGGCTGATGACCTCCTACGTGCCGCGCAAGAACCGGGTCTACTACGTGGAGGACACCGAAACCCGCACCGCCCTCTACCCCTGCGCCGACCTGGTCATCCCCGGCGGCAGCCTGGTGGCAGAGATGCAGGCCCCGGACCTGATCACCCCCCTGCAGCACGGGGTTCCCGTGCTGCTGGGCCCCCATGACGGCCGTGACCCCCTGGTCCGTGCCGCGGTCCTGGCCGGCGTGGTCACTCGGGCCGACAGCGTCGAGACCCTGGCCGCCCGGGCGGAGGCCCTGCTCGGCGACCTGGCACAGGCACGCCGCCAGGCGCAGGCCGCCCGCCGCTGGCTGGACCACCAGGTCGGCGCCCTGGAACGGGTGCTGGATTTGCTTTGACGGGGTTTGGAAGACACAAACCCCGGAAAACCCGGACGAACGGTCGCTTAACCCCACCGCAAGGTCGGGTTTTGCTGCGCCGGGAGTCGCAGGTGTTCTAGAATTAAGCCTGAGTCCAAAGGTTTAGGGAGTCTTCCCATGGCCATCACCCCCGCAGCGGGTTTCGCACTGAACGGCATCCAGCGTGGCATGGAGGGTCTGCAGCGCAACGCCGCCGACATCGCCAGCGCCGATCGCCTCAACGGCGAGGCCACCACCAGCGTGGTGGAACCCCTGGTGGGCCAGATCCAGAACTCCACCCAGATCGAGGCCTCCGTGAAGGTGCTCCAGGCGGAGAACCGCATGCTGGGCGCCCTGCTGGACGTGAAGGCCTGACACCCCCGCCGCCATGATCATCGACACCCCGGTCGTCATCCCGCCGAGCGTGCCGGCCAACCGGCCGCCGCCCTCCGACCGCCCCGGCGGCGGTGCGACCGCCGTGCCCACCGAATCCCCACGCCCCCTGGCCGATCCGGAACAGGGTGCCGCCGGCCGGCGCAACGAGGAACAGGCCAACGCCGAAAACCGCCCCGGGCGCAACGACGCGGAGCTGGCCAGCCGGGCCCGGCTGGACGTGGCCCGGGAGCAGTCCCGGGGAGAGACCCGCAGCCGACCCGAATCCGCACGCAATGCCGAGACCCGCGAACGGCCGGACAACGGCACGGCCCTGACCCGCGAGCAGATCCAACAGCTGCGGGATCGCCTGGAGGCACGACTCGCCACTCAGACCCCCGGTGCCACCCTGCGCAGCGTGGACGAGGCCATCTGAGCCGGTCTCCACCGCACCACCTGATTCCACACAACACAAGGGGCGACCAGACGGTCGCCCCTTGTGCATTTGGGCCGGCTTCGAAAAGCCGCGCAGTCGGCCTTCAGGCCGACAGCGATGCCCCTGTCACCCCTGACGCCTCACAGCGGCCAGACGATCAGAAGCATGGGCACCGCCACCGCCACCACCAGCACCTCCAGCGGCAGGCCCAGCCGCCAGTAATCCCCGAAACGCAGGCCGCCCGGCCCCAGGATGAGGGTGTTGTTCTGGTGACCGATAGGGGTGAGGAAGGCGCAGGAGGCACCCACCGCCACGGCCATCAGGAAGGTATCCACGTTCACCCCCAGCTGGCCGGCGATGCCGATGGCAATGGGACACATGACTGCCGCCGTGGCGGCGTTGTTCATCAGGTCCGAGAGCATCATGGTCACCACCAGGATCAGCAGCAGCGCGACGATCACGTGTCCCTGAGCCAGGGTGTCCACCATGAACTGGGCGACCAGGCCGGCAAGCCCGGTGGCCTGCATGGCACCGGCCACGGGGATCAGTGCTGCCAGGAGCACCACCACCGGCCAGTCCACCGACTGATAGACCTGGCGCAGGGCGACGGTACGCACCAGCAGGGACACCAGCACCCCGGCGGCAAAGGCCAGGGCGGCGGGCACGCCCAGGGTGGCCGCCGCCACCGCCATGCCCATGATGCCCGTGGCGAGGATCGCCTTGCGACGATCCGGAATGGTCAGCGCGCGCTCCGCCAGGGGCACGCAACCCGCGTTGGCGGCGAATTCCGAGATCGCCTCCGGCGAACCCTGCATGAGCAGCACGTCCCCCGCGCGCAGGGGCGTTGCCCGCAGACGGGTGGCGGTACGCTGGCCCTGACGGGAGATGGCCAGCAGGTTGATGCCATAGCGGGTGCGCAACTGGATATCACTGGCGGTCCGTCCGATCACCGAGGACTGGGGCAGGACAGCAAGTTCCACCAGGCCGATCTCGTCCTCCCTGGGTGCCTCCTCCTCGACCTCCTGGTCCTTACTGGCCTTGACCTCGTGCTTCGAGGTGCTGGCGATCTCGACCGCCTCCCCTTCGGCCTCCTCCGGCGCGACGGCCTCTTCCAGCTTGAGCCCCAGACTGCCCAGTACCCCGGCCAGGGCATCGGCCTCGGCCTGGATCACCAGGATGTCGCCGGCATGGATCCTGCGGCCCGGATGGGGCGCCACCATGCGCACCTCGTGACGCACCAGGCTCACCACGTGGGCATCCTGGTCCCTGAGTTTCTCGTCCACATCCCGCAGACAGCGTCCGGCCAGCTCGCTGTCCTCGTGCACGCGCACCTCGGTGAGATAGGCCTCGGTCTCGAAGCCTTCCGCACCGGGCTTGCGGGCAGGCACCAGGCGCCAGCCCACCAGGGCCACGAACAGCACGCCCAGGGCCGCCACCGCCAGGCCCACCGGGGTGAAATCGAACATGCCGAAGGGACCGAGACCCGCCTCGGCGCGAAATCCCGAGACGATCAGGTTGGGCGGCGTACCCACCAGGGTGATCATGCCGCCCAGGATGGTGCCAAAGGCCAGCGGCATAAGCACCCGGGCCGGGGCCACATCCATGCGCGCGGCCACCTGCAGGGCCACCGGGATGAGCAGGGCGAGCGCGCCCACGTTGTTCATGAAACCGGACAGCAGGGCGCCGAGCCCCGTGAGCACGGCGATGGTGAGCGTCGGGCCGGCGGCGCCGGGCATGACCCGGCGCACCAGCGCGTCCACGGCCCCCGAGGTCTGCAGCCCCTGGCTCAGGATCAACACGCAAGCCACGGTGATCACCGCGGGGTGGGCAAAGCCGGAGAAGGCCTCGGCGGAGGGCACCAGACCAAGGGCGACGCTCGCGAGCAGGGCCGCCACCGCCACCATGTCATGGCGCCAGCGTCCCCAGAGGAACAACACCAGGGTGGCGAGCAGCACCCCGGCCAGCAACCACTGATCCGTGCTCAAGGGTTTTCCTCAGGCCCGCGATGCGGCCGAGTGGATGGGGGGCTCAGGTACGGATCGTCACCAGAACGGCACAGGGCGAGCCCGAGACCACCTTCTGAGCCACGGAGCCCATGAACAGTCGACCCAGACCACTGCGGCCCAGGCTGCCGAGCACGATCAGGTCGGCACCGGACTCCCGTGCCACATCGAGGATGGCCTCGGCGGGTTTGCCCTCCACGGTGCGCCCGTCGAACGGGATACTGCCCGCAGCCTCCTGGGCACGGGCCACGGCGTCGTAGGCCTGGGCATGAACATCGTCGGCGGAGCCCGGTGCATAGACCGACACGGCGGTGAGCGGCAATTGCAGACGGCCGGCCAGGTCGACGGCGCCAGCCACCGCCGCATCGCCAAACTCGGACCCGTCGGTGGCCACCAGGATGCGCGCGGTCGGCAGGGTGGTGCCCGCGGGCAGCATCATGACGCTGCACCGGGCCTTTTCCATGAGACGGTTGATGGTCTGGCCCTTGAGCAGGCGGGCGAACTCGCTGCGCTCGTGACGGCCGAGCATGATCAGACCGCAGCCGAGCTTCTGGGCCGTGGCGGCGATCTCGCCATAGGGATCGCTGCTGGTGCGCACGTAGGTGTCAGCGCTCAGGCCCTGTGCCACGGCACGCTCCTTCAGGCCATCGATGTAGGCCTTGGCCTCGTCACCCGCCTCCGCCACCCAGCGAGGCATCTCCGCGGCCTGCTCGGGCGTGGTGACCACCACGCGCAGGATATGCAGACGCGCACCCACACGCGACGCCAGCTCCAGGGCAGCGGCCTCGGCGGCCTGGCTGTTCTCGGAGGCGTCGGTGGCCAGCAGGACGTCCTGCAACTGCCCCAGGGGGGATTGGGAATCGGTCATGTCACGCTCCTGACGGAATGATTGGGCGGATATTTGTTCTTTGCTCAGGATAGCCGATGACCCCACGGTACGCATCACCCGACAGATATGGGGGTGACCAGGTTCAATGCCCGAGCGCGGTAACAGGCGGCTTACGACGCATCCCACAGCACCCAGTGAAATGCGTGGGGGCATAAAAAAGCCCGGGGCTGAACAACACCCCGGGCAAGACCCATAGAAGGTCTCGGAGAAGACGGCTTCAGAAATTCACGTTCATGGATAACCAGAGACGCCGTGGCTCCAGCAGGTTGCTGTATACGTTGCTATAGGCGGTGGTCGTCGGATCGTTGCGCAAGGGATAGGCGCGGTAGTCGTTGAAGTCCTTGTTGAGCAGGTTATGGATGGTGCCGTTGACACTCACCTGACGGTTGACCTCGTAACTCGCACCCAGGTTGAGCAGGGTATAGCCCTTGAAATCGCCCAGGGCCTCCTTGGCTCCCTGTGCGCTGCCGCCCAGATGCGGCTCATGAAAACTGTCAGGACGGTGGCTGCTTGAACGGTATTCCGCCTGCAGGAAGGTGTTCAGTGACGGCGTGACCTGCCAGTCAAGGGTGGCATTCACCATGTGCTCGGGTACGCTGAACAGCGGGTCGCCCCTGTCATAACCCTGGACGATGGAACTCGTGACCTCACTGTCGGTGTATGTGTAGTTGCCGGACAGACGCCAGCGGGGCGCGAAACGCCAGGCCGCTGCCAGTTCCACGCCTTGTATCCGGGCCTCTCCGATATTCGCGAAGGTATTGGTCAACCCGGAGGCGGCCGTGGGCCGCTCGATCTTGTCCTTGAGCTCCGTGTAGAACAGGGTCACGTGACCCGTGAGATCGGGGCCTGGGTGGAAATGTGCCGACACCTCGTAGTTGGTGCTGATCTCGGGCTTGAGCTCCGGATCTCCGAACAGAGGGTCCTGACCCTGGTTGCCATAGCCCACGATCCCATCATGGAGTTGCTCGAGATAAGGGGCCCGATATCCCCGACCGACGCCGCCCTTGAGGGTCCAGGCCTCCGTGGCGGACCAGACCGCGTAGGCCCTGGGCGTTAACTGTCCGCCGAAGGCGTCGTGCTTGTCGTAGCGCAGGCCGCCGGTCAATGCCAGACGCTCGGTGACACTCCACTCATCCTCGATGAACACGCCCCACTGGCTGTTGCTGAAGGTCGTTTCCGGGATACCGTCGGTGAGTTCTGCGTCGATGTACTGGGCACCGATGGAGACCAAGTGATCCCCAAGGCCCGTGATAAGCTTCGATTCCAGCACCGTGGTCTCGCTCTCGAGCGTACGTGCCGTGCCCAGACGCGGATCAGCAGGCGGCACGGCCGCCTCCGGTATGGTGCGCCCCGTGGTTCGCGTGGTGTTACGTGTCAGACTGCTCTCCAGGGTGCCGACGTCCAGGCGTCCCGTATGGGCCAGGTAGACCTGATCGCGCTCGAAACCCAGTTCCGTGTCATAGCCGTCGCGCAGTTGGCCCTGGGCATTGCGCCGGATGCGTCCCAGCTGCCCCCGATCGTTGTTGTAGGTCTGACGGGTGAGATCAAAGCCCAGGGTGAGATCGTGAACGGCATCGGGACTGAACACCAGTCGGCCACCTGCCGTCTGCACATTGGCGCCCACCGGGCTCTGTCCCATGGTGCGGTTGTCCACCAGGCTTTCGTTCTGCCCTTCCCAGGTCACCCGTGACTCGGCCCGTTCGAACAAACGTCCGTAAATCTGCATCGACAGACGCTCGTCGGCCAGCGGCCCCGCTGCATAGGCCTCGGCTGTGCTAGCGCCGCCAAATTGGGGGTCCGACTGAAAAGTGCCGGCGATGCTCGCCGCCCCGCCCCATTCACGCCCGGACCTGCGGGTGATGATGTTCACCACACCACCCAGTGCGTCGGCACCGTACAGGGTGGACATGGGACCACGAATCACTTCGATGCGTTCGATGGCAGCGATGGGCGGGATGAACACCGATGCGGAATCCTCAAAGGCATTGGGCGCTACCGTGCCGGGCACGTTCTGACGGCGTCCGTCGATGAGCACCAGGGTGTATTCAGCGGGCAGCCCCCTCAGACTGATCACCTGGTTGCCGGTTTTGTTGCTACGAGCATCCAGAGCGTTGACATTGACACCCTCGATACCGCTCAGGGCCTCGGCTAGGTTGCGCACCTGTTTGCGTTCCAGTTCATCACGGGTGATCACGGAAATACTGGCGGGCGCCTCGATCAGTTCCTGCTCGAATCCGCCTGCGGTTACCACCACCCGGGACAACTCGCGGACCTCCTGTGCAGCCGACAGTATCGGAAACGAGGCCAATGCGACCGCGGCGGCAAGGGTCGTTGGGCACAGAGGCGCCTTTACGGATCGGATAGTCGAACAAGTCTTGCAGGTCATCACAGTACTCCCCTCGGGTTCTTCAACAGTTGGTCTGGCTGGCTTGAAGACCCCGGGAGGCTGCCTGGAGGACAGAGGGACTTTCTGGCTGGCTGTTTGGATATCATCAACGGCTGCCGGTAGCGGCACCGCTGTCGTTCATTTGGTCAGGATGAGCTTCCCCTGCCGGGTCACGCGCAACACGTAGCGCTCACCCCCATGGTCGATCTGCAGGCGCCGCTGACGACCCAGCAGTTCATGGCTGGACACCACGCGCGCGGGACTCCCTGCAAGGGATTCTCCGGTTTCACGCCCAGGTGTGATCTGCGTGTCCTGATTTTCGGATTTCATGGCGTCACTCTCCTTCCGGCTGGGTGATGAAGCCGATGCGCACCACACCCGCCGAGCGTGCCCGCGTGAGCACCCAGGCCACCCGCTCATAAGGGGTCTCCTGGTCAGCACGCAGGTGCAGTTCCATGTCCGAATGCTCCGCCGCCGCCCGGGCCAGGCGGATTTCCAGGCGCTCCGCGGCAACGGGGTCGTTGTTCCAGTACAGTCCGCCTTGAGCGTCGATGCTCAGAGTCACGGTCTCGGGCCTGAGCTGATTCACCTCGTGGCTGGCCTTGGGCAGGTCCACCTTGACCGCGTGGGTGATCACCGGCGCAGTGATGATGAAGATCACCAGCAGCACCAGCATGATGTCCACCAGGGGGATCACGTTGATCTCCGCCATCTCGCCCGCACCGTCCTGACTGAAGCCACCGAAGGCCATCAGGCGGACTCCGCCACGGCCTGAGACCCGGCCATGTCCGGCTGCTTGATGATGCCCGTGGCCACGGCGGCGCCGGTGGTCAGGTAGGCATGCAGGTCGTGGGCGAAGGCATCCATCTCCTGGGCCAGGCTGCGGTTGAAGCGATGGCTGGCGTTGTAGGCCAGCACTGCCGGGATGGCCGCCGCCAGACCCGCTGCCGTGGCCACCAGGGCCTCACCCAGGGGGCCTGCCACCACTTCCATGGAGGCATTACCTGCGGCAGCGATATCCATCAGGGCGTGATAGATGCCCCACACGGTACCGAACAGCCCCACAAAGGGCGCCGTGCTGCCCACGGACGCGAGCACCGTCAAACCGCTCTGCTGACGCGCCTGTTCGCGGCCCAGGGCGTTGCGAATAGTGCGCACCAGAAACTCGTCGGCGCTGCAGGCGTCTCCCAGTCTCTGCGGATCCCGGCTACGGTAATGCTTGAGTCCGCGGATGCCTGCCCGCGCGATGGCCGCCAGGGGAGAGCCCGACTGTTCCGCCCGTGCCAGGGCCTGGGCATCACCTCGGGCATCCCAGAACGCCTGCTGAAAGGCACGATTGTCCCGGCGTATGCGCAGCGCCGTGACCGTCCTGACGAAGATCAGGGCCCAGGTGGCCACGGACATCAGCAGCAGGATCAGGAACACCCCGATCAGTACCCAGTCCCCCTGCTCGAAGACCAATGCAATATCCATCTCAATCCTCCAGTCTGAATACGATGGGCACCACCACCCAGGCCTCCACCGGGCGTGCCCCCTGTCTGGCCGGCTCGAAGCGCCAGCCCTGCACCGCCGCCTGCGCCGCCTGATCCAGCCGGCTCGATCCGCTGGAACCGGCGACCACCACTTCGGCCGGCCGACCGTCCGCCGTCACCCGCACCCTCAGCGTCACCTCGCCCTCTTCCCGCAGGCGCCGCGACAGGCGCGGGTAGGCCGGCGGCGGGTTGTCCAGGTAGTCGGCCTGATAGTCCGGCGCACGCACCGCCGTCTGGGCATCGCCCGGTTCGGCCTGGAGTGCCTCGTCGGTCTGCTGGTTCGCCTGTGGCCCGGATTCCGCCTGCGTCATTTCCCGCGTCGGCTCGGGCTCGGGCTCGGGCTCGGGTTCCGGTTCCGGTTCCGGTTCCGGTTCCGGTTCCACGGGACGATCGCCTTCAGCAGACATCACCGCCAACGGCTCAGGCTCTGGCCTTGGCGGGGTCTCTGGTTGCGGCTGATCATCCGGTTCCGGCCTCGCCGGGGCCGGGGCCGCGGCCGGAAGCAGTGCCACCTGCACCACCGGGGCGACCTCGAAGGCCGCGGAGGGCCGCTCCCTGAGCATCCAGGTCAGAGCGCCACCGTGCAGTAGTACGCTGATGGACACGCCCCAGGCCAGCCAACGACCGCCACGACCAACGGACTGAGGACCCGGAGACACTGGCTGGCTGATGGCTGGCTCAAACACGAACGCGAGTATGAATACGAATCGTTCTCATTGTCAATAGAGGCGTGATCACAAGCCAGTCTCTCGCGGAGGCGCAGGGTCACTGGGGAACCCCAAAAAGGCCCTCACGCCTAGGCGCAAAGACACCCCATGAAACACGTTCTTTGCCAGATCCAGGCCCACCGTAATCCTCTCGGATACGGCCTCCCCCTTCTTCATTCGATGGTTGTTAACGCCTCCCTCGTGGCACTTCAGATGCCGAGCCAGAAAGAGGCAGGAGAGCATCTCATCGCCAAGAAAAGCTTTTGAAACTGTTGGATTTTTCTTCGCCTCTTTGCGTCTTTGCGAGAAATCAGATTGCGATCTTCCCAGCGCCTCCGCCCTCCACGAGAGAAAGGCTTTTGGTTCTGAGGGAAACTGGTGTGCCACCCAACCTGATCCTGACGACACAAAAAAGCCCGGTCCGAAGACCGGGCTTTCAGGGGTACATGGAACGGTCAGTCGGTTAGAGCCGCGACAGGATCAGGCTGTTCAGGCGGCGCACGAAGCCGGCAGGGTCTTCCAGCTGGGCACCCTCGGCCAGCAGGGCCTGGTTGAACAGGATCTCGGCCCACTCGCCCAGCTGGGCCTCGTCCACGTCCTTGAGCTTCTGGATCAGGGCGTGGCCCGGGTTGATCTCCAGCACCGGCTTGGTGGACGGCAGTTTCTGGCCCGCCTGGCGCAGCAACTGCTGCATGTACAGGGCCATGTCGTGCTCGTTGAGCACGATGCAGGCGGGCGAATCCGTCAGGCGGTGGGAGACACGCACGTCATCCACCTTATCGCCCAGGGCGGTCTTGAGCCTGGCGACCACGTCGCCGGCCTCCTTCTCCGCGCTCTCGGCGGCCTTCTTCTCTTCGTCGGTCTCCAGTTCACCCAGGTCCAGGGCGCCCTTGGACACGGACTTGAAGGGCTTGCCGTCGAACTCGGTGAGATGGCTCATGAGCCACTCATCCACTCGGTCGGAGAGCAGCAGCACCTCCACCCCGTGCTTGCGGAACACCTCCAGGTGCGGACTGTGGGCGGCGGCGCCGTGACTGTCGGCGGTGATGTAGTAGATGGCCTTCTGGCCTTCCTTCATGCGCCCGATGTAATCGGCGAGCGACACGTCCTGGGTGGCCTCGCCCGTGTGACTGGAGGCAAATCGCAGCAGGCCGGCGATCTGCGCCCGGTTGGCGTAGTCCTCGGCGGGTCCCTCCTTCATCACCTGGCCGAAGGCGGACCAGAAGGTCTGGTAGTCCTCGGGCCTGTCCTTGGCCAGTTCCTCCAGCAGGCCCAGTACCTTCTTCACGGACCCGGCGCGCATGCCGTCGATGAGCCGGTTGTTCTGCAGGATCTCGCGGGAGACGTTGAGCGGCAGGTCGCTGGAATCCACCACGCCGCGCACGAAGCGCAGATAGGCGGGCATGAGCTGCTCGGCGTCGTCCATGATGAACACCCGGCGCACGTAGAGCTTGATGCCATGGCGGCGGTCCCGGTCCCAGAGATCGAAGGGCGCACGCTTCGGGATGTACAGCAGCGTGGTGTACTCCTGGCGGCCCTCCACCCGGTTGTGGGTCCAGGCGAGCGGGTCCTCGAAGTCGTGGGCCACGTGTTTGTAGAACTCCTTGTATTCCTCGTCCGTGATCTCGTTCCGCGAGCGGGCCCACAGGGCGTTGGCCTTGTTCACCGTCTCCCATTCCTCACCCGGCTCGCCCTGATCGTTGAAGGCACGCATGCGGATGGGCAGGGGGATGTGGTCGGAGTAGCGGGTGATGATGTGGCGCAGGCGGTAGCCGTCCAGGAACTCGTCCTCGTCGGCCTTCAGATGCAGCACGATCTCGGTGCCGCGATGGGGCGCCTCCACGGTCTCGATGCTGTACTCGCCGGTGCCCTCGGAGACCCAGCGCACGCCATGCTCCGGCCCCATCCCGGCACGCCGGCTGGTCAGCTCCACCCGCTCGGCGACGATGAACGCGGAGTAGAAGCCCACGCCGAACTGGCCGATCAGGTGGGCGTCCTTGGCCTGGTCGCCGGTGAGCCGGGAGAAGAACTCCTTGGTGCCGGACTTGGCGATGGTGCCGATGTTCTCGATCACCTCCTCCCGGCTCATGCCGATGCCGTTGTCGCGGACGGTGACGGTGCGTGCCTGCTTGTCGAACTCCACCTGGATCTGCAACTCACCCTCCCCTTCCAGGAGGGCATCGTCGGACAGGGCCTCGAAGCGCAGCTTGTCGCAGGCATCCGCCGCGTTGGAGACCAGCTCGCGCAGGAAGATCTCCTTGTTGGAGTACAGGGCGTGGATCATGAGGTGCAGCAGCTGGCTCACCTCGGTCTGGAAGCTCAGCGTTTCCTTGTGACCGGCAACGGACATGGGACCTCCCTTGGATCAGGTACATTGAAATGGACGCCATCCCGCGAACCTGAGACGGGACAGCGCACGAAGCTGTACCGAACAAATGGGGTCTTGGCGGGGGATTTCAAGCGTCGGGGATGGCCCAGTGCAGGCGGCTGCCGCCGGCGCCGCCCGGCGCGAGACAGTCGACCAGCCAGGGCTGCAGGCTCGCCAGGGCCTCGTGGAGCCGCCAGGGCGGGTTGAGGATGCAGAGTCCCGAACCATTCAGGCCCGCCGGGGTATCCAGGGGCGCGGTCCACAACTCCGCCACCAGCATCGGGCCGGGCCTGGCCGCCTCGAGTTTACGCAGCATGGCCTGGTGCCGGCCGGCCGCGAGCAGGGGATACCAGAGCAGGTACACCCCGGAAGGCCAGCGCCGGGACGCGTCCGTCAAGGCCTGGGCCGCCGCCTGATATTCCTCGTCACGCTCATAGGGCGGATCCACCAGCACCAGGCCACGCCGCTCCACCGGCGGCAGCAGGGCGCCCAGCAGTTCCCAGCCGTCGCGCCGGTGCACCGCCACCTGGCCATCCCCGGCGAAGAAGCCCCTGAGGGATTCCCAGGCCGCCGGGTGCAGTTCGCCGAGCACCAGGCGGTCGCCGGGACGCAACAGGCCTCGGGCGATGGCGGGCGAGCCGGGATAGGCGCGCTCGCCATGGCTTGCGCGGAACGACTCGAGCACCTGCAGGTACGGGGCGATGGCCTCGGGCGCGCCGGGGCACCCCATGAGCCGCCCGACCCCCTCGCGCCACTCGCCGGTCTTCTCGGCCCACTGGCTCGCCAGGTCGTAACCGGCATCGCCGGCGTGGGTGTCCAGCACGCAGAAGGGCTTGGCCTTGGCGGTCAGCGCCTGGACGATCCAGGCCAGCACCGCGTGCTTGTGCACGTCGGCGAAATTGCCTGCGTGAAAACCGTGTCGGTAGCTCAGCATGGGGATCAGCGCGGGGCCACGGGACGGACGGGATCGGCCGGGGCCTCGCGCAGGGTCTCGGTGCGGTTGACCGGGGAATCCGGGTGCAGCAGATAGGCGGCGATGTCCAGGATCTGCTCCGGTGTCAGGAAGCCGTTATGGCCGAAGCGCGGCATGGCGGAACAGGGCATCTGGGACTGGGGATTGTAGATGCGCTCATAGAGATGGCGCAGGGCCTCGGGATCGAGGCCCCGGCCGATGCCATAGCCGGCCAGGGACGGGCCCAGGGTGCCGCCGGCATCGTCGCGGGGTTCGAGCATGTGGCAGGCCTGGCAGTTGCCGCCATTGGCACGGCCCGGGTCATCGGGACGCCGCGCGCCCACCCGGCCGCCGTAACCGCTGCGGGCCAGTTCCGCACCCATCACCGGGTCACCCGGCCTGAGCCCCCCCTCGGGATAGCGGATGCGCGCCCGTTCCCGACTCAGGATCTCCTCGCTCAGGGCGGGACCCGGCTGGTTGCGCGCGCGGCTGCAATCCAGCTGCGTGTCGTCCTGCACCAGGCGGCGGGCCTCCTGGCCGGAGAGATCGCCCCAGCTGTCGCGGATCACCGCCTCCACCTGGCGCTCCAGGGCGCTCAGGCCGCGCGCCTGTGTCGTCGCGGAGAAGCCGGCCAGCATGATCAGCAGGACCAGGGCAGCTGCGCCCAGGGCACGCTCAGCGACGGATGCTGGGCACATCGATGACCCCTCCCCTGCCCTGCTCGGTGAGATACAGGATCAGCGCCACGGTGGCATCGGAGACATACTCCACATCGGGCAGGCGCATCTGCCAGTGGCAGTCCCACATGCGGTGCTGGAGCGTGCGCACCGTGCCGTGGGACACCCGGTAGGTGGGCCAGCTGCCCATCACCTCGCGCACCTGCACGGGGCTGTTGATGTTCATCAGGGTTTGCAGGCGGATACGGCGGGACTCCCGGCTGTGGCAGGTGGCGCAGGACATGTCCAGTGGTCCGCTGCGCCGGTGGAACAGGGTCTCGCCGATGCGATACAGCTCCAGTTCCCGGGGATGTTCCAGCTGCACGTCCAGCGGCATGCCATTGGAGCGGGAGGCTACGTAGACCGCCAGAGCCTCCATGTCCGACTCCCGCTCGCCGGTGGAGAAGGCATCCTGGAGCAGTTGCGCCCGGTCAAAGCCCTGCAGGTTCACCATGCAGTGCACCAGCCGGGACTCCAGGTCCTGCACCCGGCCCGCGTCCTCGAAATAGCGCGGCAGGGCGGCATAGGCGCCATCCAGCACACCAGCGCCCAGGCCCAGGTCACATGCCTCCAGGGAGACGGCATTGGGACCGCGGGGGGCATGAAACAGCTGCTGCCCCCGTGCCACCCACAATTCTCCGGGATTGCCCTCCCGCAGCATGCGCCGGTAGTCGGCGATGCTGTCGGCACCTTCTTCGGGCACCGGGGCTGGCTGGGCCAGGACTAGGCCTGCACCGAGACAGGCGAGAAGGATTGGCAACAACAATACGCGCATGCCGCCATTTTAGTGTCGTGCACGGCAAATATCTTGTCTTTGAATGCGCATCAGCAGACACATAGGGCGGGCCGTGCCCGTCGTCAGCCGCAGGCTCCCGATCAGCAGGCCGCCCCATGCGCAAGCGCGGCAGGCCTGGAGGTCACGCACATCGCGACAGGCAGGCGACGAGGCACACACCGTCACCGTCGCTCTAGACCACATCTGCTGACAAAAGAAAACCGCCGGCTCATGTATCAAAGCACCGGCGGCTCATCAATGCGGCGCATCCCTGCGCAACGATCGTCCTGTTATTTGTTGACCGGGGAATCCGGGTGCAGCAGGTAGGCCATGATGTCGGCAATGGCCTGTTCATTGAGCACGCCCTTGTAGCCCATGCGCGGCATGTTGGTGCAGGGGAAATAGGCGTGGGGGTTGTAGATCATCTCGTAGATGAAACGACGCGTGGCCTCGCTGTCACCGCGGCTCTTGCCATAACCGGTCAGGCTCGGCCCCAGGGAGCCACCGGTACGCTGGGGTGAGAGGGCATGACAGTTGTAGCAGGCGCCGTCCGCTGCACGCCGGCTGTGGTCGTCGGACTGATCCGCGAGGCGGAAGCCGAAACCACCCCAGGCGAGGTTGCCGCCCCGCTGCCAGTCACCCAGCTGGATACCACCTTCCGGATACTTCATCGAGGCCCTCGCCTCGGCAATGATCCGGCCTGCCTGTTCGGGGCTGGGCTGGTTGCGGGTCTGGGAGCACAGCATCTGCAGGTCATCCTGCATCATGCGCTCCCGGGCGGTCGTCCCCTCCTGGGTGGGCATGTCCAGGCGGAAGCTGTTGGACTCGAAGATCAGGTACTCGCCCAGTTCCTTGGCGCTCATCTTCGTGTAGTCGACCTTGCCGGATGCATCCGCCTTGCCGGACTCGGGTCCAGCACAGGCAGTGACCAGCAGCATCAGCGTGATCGCGGCTAGTCCGGCCGCAAAGCGGGTCTTGTTCAGGGTCATCATATCAAGTCTCCAGTCTGCGTCGGGATCAGCGCTTCATGTCAGGCAGGATTGCCGGCTGGCCGCGCGCGAGATCGGTCCAGTAAGAGATCAGCGCGATGGTGGCATCGGAACCGCCGATGGGCACCGCGTGACGCATCTGCCAGTAACACTCACGCACCCGGTGCTGGCTGCTGCGCACGTGGTCGTGGCCCACGCGGAATGCAGGCCAGGAGACTGCCTTGGTCCACTCCTCTGGAATGCTGGAGTTAGGCAGCACCGAGGCGCGCACGCGCTTACCGGTCTGGGTGTGGCAGGTGGCACAGTTGAAGTCCATGGTGCCGCTGCGGCGATAGAAGATGTACTCGCCGGCATCACGCATGGCCTTCTCCAGGGGATGCTTCATGGGCGGATTCCAGGGCATGCCACTCGACTGGGCAGCGATATAGGTCTGCAGCTTCATGTGGTCCGAGTTGGAGCCGTCGCGCACGCGCACCGCGGGGTCATCGGCTGGGAAGCCCTGGAGGGTCATCATGCAATGCACCAGGCGGCTTTCCAGGTCCATGACCCGCCCGGTATCGGCAAAGAAGCGGGGCAGTTCCGTGTAGGCACCCGCCAGCACGCCCGGGCCCTTGCCGAAATCGCAGCTTTCCAGGGAGACGTTGTTCGGGCCCCGGGGGGTGTGGAACAGGGCCTTGCCATCCTCCATGGTCCACAGGGCGGGATTGTCCGCCATCATCATCAGGTTCTGCTCGCTCTGGGTCAGGTAGGCTGAATCCACCTTGCCTATCAACGCCTCGAGCACCAACACGGGATCCTTCGCCGGTTGCGCATGGGCCGCGACGCCGATCGCCAGGGCCACGGGCAAGGCCAGCAACACTTTCTTCATCATGGAAAAACCTCCACCACAACGGTGACTTCGGTTAAGGGGGATGATGTGCACCGCACAAGTTCCCGGTCCCTGGGGCGGGCCGGGTCTCGTTGAGGCAGAACGGGGGGGGGACAGCACTGTCGAGGATACCACAGTCGTCACACCACCGACAGAAAACCACGTCCTGCCGACGGAGCAACCGCAGCAAGAGCCTCGAACTGAAGCGAGGCCCGGTTACAGCGGTGGCATCAATATGCGCCAACGCCGGATCTTGTCAACAAGAATAAGTATTCGATTAATTACTTATTTTTCACGTCCAGTACAGAGACACAGAAACGAAAAAGGCCACCGGCTGACGCCGGTGGCCTCAAGGCTTCGCTGAACGCCGAAGCGACAGCTAGGACATCAGGTGCTTACTTGTTGACCGGGGAATCCGGATCAAGCACGTAGGCCATGATGTCGGCAATCGCCTGCTGGCTCAGCAGCCCGTTGGCACCCATGCGAGGCATGTTGGTGCAGGGGAAGTAGGCATGAGCGTTGTAGATGATCTCGTAGACAAAACGACGGGTGGCGTCGTTGTTGCCACGGCTCTTGCCATAGCCGGTCAGGCTGGGGCCCAGGTTACCGCCGACACGGTCGGTGGCCATCTGGTGGCAGTTGTAGCAGTTGCCGCCCACTTCACGACGGCTGTGGTCGTCGTTGTTGTGGCCCACGCGGAAGCCGAAACCGGACCAGGCCAGTTCGCGGCCCTTGCGCCAGTCACCCAGCTGGATGCCACCTTCGGGATAGGTGATGGAGGCACGGGCATCGGCGATGATCTGGCCGGCCTGCTCCGGGGAGGGCTGGTTACGGGTCTCGGAGCAGATCTTCTGCAGGTTGTCCTGCGTCTGACGCTCGCGCACCGTGGTGCCTTCCTGGGTGGGCTGATCCAGACGGAAGCCGCCGGCCTCGAAGATGAGGTATTCGGCCAGTTCCTTGGAGCTCATCTTGGTGTAGTCCGGCTTGGCCGCCGTGGCGGTGTCAGCCGTATCGGTGGCGGCGCAGCCAACGATCAGCAGGGCCGCAAGGGCGGCGGCACCGGCCGCAAGGGTGGTTTTCTTGATCAACATCATTTTCTATCTCCTGTTGCGTCCGGGATCAGCGCTTCATGTCAGGCAGGATGGCCGGCTGGCCGCGCGCGAGATCGGTCCAGTAGGAAATCAGCGCGATGGAGGCGTCGGAACCGGCCACGATCTGGCCTTGACGCATCTGCCAGTAGCAGCCGCGCACACGGTGCTGGGAGCTGCGCACGTGGTCATGACCCACGCGGAAGGCGGGCCAGGAAACGGCCTTGGTCCACTCCTGGGGCACGTTGGCGTTGGGCAGTACGGATGCACGGATGCGCTTGCCGGTCTGGCTGTGGCAGGTGGCACAGTTCATGTCCAGCGCACCGGCACGGCGGAAGAACATCTGCTCACCGGCGTCACGCAGGGCCTTCTCCAGTGGATGGCTCAGGGGCGGATTCCAGGGCATGCCGTTGGAGTAGCTGGCGATGTAGGTCTGCAGCTTCATGTGGTCGGAGTCGTTGTTATGACGCGCACGCACGGCCGGATCATCGGCGGGGAAGCCCTGCACGGTGGTCATGCAGTGGACGATGCGGGTCTCCAGATCCATCACGCGACCGGTATCGGCGAAGTAACGGGGCATCTCGACATACACGCCTTCCAGCACGCCAGGACCCTTGCCGAAGTCACAGGCCTCCATGGAGACGTTGTTGGGGCCGCGAGGCGTGTGGAACAGCGCCCTGCCATCCTCGGCAACCCACAGGGCAGGGTTGTCCGGCATCATCATCAGGTTCTGTTCACTCTGGGTCAGGTAGGGGGAGTCGATGGAATTGATCAACCCCTGAAGCACTTCCACCGGATCCTTAGCGTGAGCCGAGACCCCAACGGTCAGGGCCAGAGGCAACGCCAGCAAGGCTTTCTTAAACATGGAAACCTCCATCTATAGATTCACTTCGTTCGCGGCAGGGATGACCATCCCAAGACAACCTGTCTGGTCCAGGATTGCATTCCATGTTGATCTTGAAACGGACAGGAGACCTGGATTGGCCGTGCCACAGTTTTTATGTGACGAAAACAATGTTGGAGTGACGGCCTAAGATGCGGACCACTCGCTGCATGGCGTGGGTGCCACCGCGAACACAGCCCAGACTACTTGCATACCAACCTCCCAAAACTTTCTGTTTTCTTATTTGCAGTCATGAGCGTGCCCTCTCCCGATACGTCCTGCTCATGACTGGGCTATAGCCTGATAAAGCACTGGTGCAATGTCAAGAAACAGAAAAACAACAGCATTTTCTAATATAGCGTGAGCACTCGATTCACCGCAGCACGACACCACAATGACGCTGCAAGCCCCGCATTTATTCGCTGTCTGATGAAATTATTTGTGCGCGCGGTGAATGCAGGCTCTCGCATCACGCGCCTCATGGCGCAGCAACCAGGCCTTGATGTCCACCTCCGCACCCCGCGTACTGCCTCCGTAACCGCCCAGTCCGCCACCCGCGGGCACCACACGATGACAGGGCACCACGATGATGAGCGGATTGCGCGCGCAGGCGCCGCCCACGGCGCGCGCACCACTGGCAAGCGCTTGGGCGATCTCGCCGTAGCTGCGTGTTTCACCACAAGGGATTTCAAGCAAGGCCGACCAGACCCGGCGTTGAAAGGGCGTACCCAGCTCGGCCAGCGGCAGATCAAAACGAAACGCGGGATCGTCGAAGTAACAACGAAGCTGACGCGCCACTTCCGCGGACAAGTCATGACGCGGCGCACAAAGCGGTGTCGTGTCGGAAAGATAGTCGATGGCGCTCAGCAGCTTGCCACCATCGCAACGAATGCCCAGACGCCCGACGGGCGTCTGGATCACGGCATCATGGTCCATGGTGATCTCCCAGCCAACCTGCTAGCCCGCATATCTCACCGGGATCGCGGAAGCAGGCGAAGGATTCGCGTCCGCCGGTGTCCGACCGGTGAGATATGCGGGCTAGAGCTTGAACTGGGATACCAGCCCGCGCAACTCGGCGGAGAGACGGGACAGATCCTGGGTGGCCGAGGCCACCTGACCGGCGGCACGGGCATTGACCTCGGCCACGTCGCTGATGTTGACCACGTTGCGGTTCATCTCCTCGGCCACCTGGCTCTGCTCCCTGGAGGCCACGGCGATCTGCGTATTCATCTCGTTGATGGTCTTGACCGCCCCGGTGATGGTGCCCAGGGACGTCTTTGCACCGTGGGCGGCCTCGACCGTGGCGTGGGCGCGCTTGCGCCCGGATTCCATCACCTCAACTGCCTTGCGGGAAGCGGCCTGCAGGCGCTCGATCATCTGCTGGATCTCGCGGGTCGACTCCTGGGTCCGTGAGGCCAGGGTGCGCACCTCATCGGCCACCACCGCAAAGCCACGGCCCTGTTCACCGGCGCGCGCCGCTTCGATGGCGGCGTTGAGCGCCAGCAGGTTGGTCTGCTCGGCGATGCCGCGGATCACATCCATCACCGAGTCGATCTTCTCCGCGTCCTGACCCAGGCTGTCGATCACGCCGGCGGCGTTCTCCACCTCATGGGCCAGGTCGGTGATCGAGGCGATGGCCTCGTTGACGATGCGCTCGCCGTCCTGCGCGGCCTGATCGGCGGCATGGGTGGCATCGGCCGCAGCACCGGCGCTGCCGGCCACCTCCTGGGAGGTGCTGAACATCTCGTTCATGGCGGTGGCGACCCGGTCGGTCTCGTTGCGCTGACGCTCCACGCCCTCGTTGGTCTCGGCACAGATCACTGACATCTGTTCCGCCGCACTGGAGAGCTGGGAGACCGCATCGGTGACCTGGCTCATGGCGTTGCGGATCTTGGCCACGAACTGGTTGAAGGCGCGCGCCAGGGCGGACAGCTCGGGGCCGCCCTGTTCCTTGAGGGTGCGGGTCAGGTCGCCCTCGCCCTGGGCGATGTCCTCCATGGCGACGATGGCCTGGCGCAGGGGACGCACGATGGCGCCGGCCAGCACGATGGCCGCCAGCACGCCGAGGGCCAGGCCGATGAGCAGGAAGGTGAGCATGACGCGCTGCGCCGTCTGCCCCTGGTCCACCAGGGCCTCGCTGGTGACCTGGATGCGCCCCTCCAGACGCGACACCAGATCGTTGATGCGCTCCTTGCTCTGCAACAGCAGCGGACCCACCTGGGTGCGGATCAGGTAGGCATCGCGATGGGACTGGTCACTGCCGTGCACACGGAACAATTCGGCCAGACCTTCCTCCAGCTCGGCCTGAAGGCGAACGAGTTCCTCCAGGCCCATCTCCTGTTCGAAGTTGAGCAGGAATCCACGCTCCTGGATCGATTGCAGCAGGCTGCGGTTGCGATTGAGATACAGCTGGGTGTTCTCGCGGGAGGCGGTGTCGCGGAAGGCGACGAATCCCCGGATGCCGGCCATGATGTTGCTCATGCCGTAACGCACCTCGTGGAAGTCGTTGAACAGCTCCCTGCGTGTCTCACTGAGATCCTCGCTCATCTCCGTGGCCGCCATCTGGGAGATGTTCTGCAGGTACTCCTGGGCAAACGGGTTGAGCCGGACCGCGGAGATCTCCATGGCGGGCATGTTGAGGCTGAGATCGGTGGCCACCGCCACCATCTCGTCGCGGTACCCCATGAAGGACTCGGCCTCCGCGGCGATGGCCGTCACAAGCCGGTTGAGTTCCGGATCGGCCTGCACCAGGGGGGCGGACGCCAGGCCGGATACCGCCTCCCTCAGGCGCGCCAAGTTGGCGTCGTAGGCGTCTCGATGCACGTCCTCCTTGCTCATCAGGTAGAAGCCCAGGGAGGAGGCCGCGTTGTGCAGGGCGCTGTCCACCTCCATGGCGGCCAGGGTCACCGGCTGCACCTCGCCCACCATCTCGTCCACCATGACCCGGGTAGCCTGCAGACCGCGCAGACCGATGAGGGAGACGATGAGCAGGATGGCAAGGACGAAGGCGAAACCTGCCAGCAGCTTGAAGCGGATGGACAACCTGGCGAGGGCGCTGAACATGTCGGACTCCGGTGGTCTGTCCCCCATCGTTTTTTGCGCCATCCGTGCGGATGCAGACGCCGGGGGATCGTTAGTGTTCTGTGTACCTCATGCTATCGGCACAACCAGGGAAAATCTTTAGCTGATGCCGAGACGCCAGACCAGCGGCGCCATCCGAGGGCATGAACGCATATCATGACCCCGGCAAACATGGGGACTCAGCGCAGGTCCAGCTGTTGCAGGCGCTGACGCAGCAGCACACGGCGTTCCGGCTCACGGGTGACCCGCAGCAGGTCCAGGTACAGGGCACGGGCATCGGACACATGCCCCGCCTCCGCCAGGGCCCCGGCGGCCTGGAACCGGGCGGTCATGCCCCAGGGGTCCCAGGGCCCGTCCCCCAGCCCCGCCGAGCGCAGGTACAGCCGGGCCGCCTCCTCGTGCTGGCCCAGGGCCTGGTGGGAGTCCGCCTCCCAGTAGAGCACCTCCCGGGCCTGGCGGGCGTCGGTAAGCCGGGGCGCGACGGCCCGGAACAGGTGCACGGCGGCATCATGACGGCGCAGGGTCTGCAGATCGAACAGCACCTGAAGGAACCGGTCGGCCCGCTCGGCGTCGAACTGCCGCACCCCGGACAGCAGGTCGTAAAGGGCGTCGATGCCCGCCTCCTCCTGCCCCCCCAGGATCAGCACCCGGGCCCGGCGCAGGCCCCATTCGAAGCCGTCCACCCCTTCCGGCGGCCGGGACAGTCCCGCCATGAGGCGTGAAGCGGTATCCAGATCGCCCCGGTCCACGGCGTGCTCGGCCAGCAGGTGACGCACCGGGGCGGGCACGTCCTCTGGGGTCGGGAAGCGCCCGCCCTCCAGGTAGAGCACGTCCATCAGTTCGGCGCCGTCATCCCGATCGAGCAGGCTTTCACCCAGGCGCCGGTGGGCGGTGGCGCGACCCTCGGGATCGACGCCACGCACACCCACCACCGCAAACAGGGCCCGGGCCTGGATCCTCGACCGGCTGCCCAGGCTGTCCGCCAGGGCGAACCAGGCGTCGTCATCGCCGATCAGCAACTGGCGTTCGTTGCCCAGGGATTCCCCGAGGTCCAGATAGGCCAGCCACAGGGCATCCTTGTCCAGGCGCAGCATCTGCTCCTCCCGGGGCAGTCGCCCCTGCACGGCGAAGGCCCGCTCCAGGGCCTCCACGCGCCGCGCCAGGTCCGTGGTCTCGGCGGCCGCCAGGGCGGCCACGGCCAGGTAACGGGCACGATCCGGGGCGGGCAGGTCCGCCGTCGCCGCCGCCTGGGTCATGCTCCGATGCAGATCCTCGGCGGGACGGCTGCCGGTGCGCAGCAAGGCCAGCGCCCGCAGGGCGCGGGCCTCGTGGCCGGTTTCCCGCTCCAGGATGTGCGCCGCCTCCTCGCCCTGCCCCTGGTCCAGCAGTACACGGGCCTCCAGTTGCAGCGGGATCTGCGCCGCCTCGCCCCGATCCTGGCGCCAGCGGCGCAGCGTGGAAAGCGCATCGTCACCCAGCCCGTCCTGCCAGTAGCTCTCCGCCAGCATGCCGCGCCAGGCATCCAGCCAGGCCTCGCTGACCGCATCCCCGGAGAACCAGATCAGGTCCCGCAGCACCGAGCGGGCCGCCTCGCCACGCCCCAGGGACAGCAGGGCATGGGCCTCCCGGGTCCGGGCCCAGATGAGGAACTCCCGGGGCAGACCGGCCGGCAGGCGTGCGGCACGGTCCACCACCCCCTGCCAGCGCTGCTCCATGCCCAGGATCTCGAGACGCGCCCGCTCCCTGGCCATCCAGCGGTCCGGGTGGGTCAGGCGATCCGGTGGGTGGCGATCCAAGATGGCCAGGGCCAGATCGGCGGCTCCCAGACGGGCAAGTCCCATGGCTTCGTCGACGACCGGGTCGGCATGGGACAGGGGAGTCAGGAGGATCAGGAGTAGCAGCAGGAGGCGTGGCATGGACACAGGTCAGTGGTCAGTGGTCAGTGGTCAGTGGTCAGTGGTCAGTGGTCAGTGGTCAGTGGTCAGTGGTCAGTGGTCAGTGGTCAAAAGCATAACCCACAACGTGGCAGCGACCATGGACGGATTGCAAACCCTACGGACAAAAAAAACGCCCCGGTCGGGGCGTTTTTTTACGGTGGGCTCGGGATCAGCCGCGCTTGATGTCTTCCTTGATGCGGGCAGCCTTGCCGGTCAGGTCGCGCAGGTAGTAGAGCTTGGCGCGACGCACGGAACCGCGACGCTTGACCTGGATCTCGGCCACCGCCGGGCTGTAGGTCTGGAACACACGTTCCACACCCTCGCCGTGGGAGATCTTGCGCACGGTGAACGCGGAGTTCAGGCCGCGGTTGCGCTTGGCGATGACCACACCCTCGAAGGCCTGCAGGCGCTCGCGGTTGCCTTCCTTCACCTTGACCTGCACCACCACGGTGTCACCGGGGGTGAAGTCAGGCACTTCGCGGTTCATCTGTTCCGCTTCCAGCTGCTGAATGATCTTGCTCATGGTTTGACCCCTGTCAGTCACTGCTTGCTGCGATCCGCATCTGCGAGCTCGCGTCGATATTCATCCAGAAGGCGTTGATCCGCCTCGTCCAAAACCCTGTGTTCCAGCAGGTCCGGGCGCCTTTGCCAGGTCCGGCCCAGGGCCTGCTTGCGCCGCCAGCGCTCGATCTCGGCATGATGTCCGCCGAGCAGCACCTGCGGCACACCCCGCCCCTCGTAGACCTCCGGGCGCGTGTAGTGCGGGTAGTCCAGCAGGCCCGTCATGAACGAATCCTGCTGCGCCGAATCCTCGTCGCCCAGCGCCCCCGGCAACAGCCGGGCGCAAGCGTCGATCACCACCATGGCGGCCAGTTCGCCGCCGGAGAGGACGTAGTCGCCGATGGACCATTCCTCATCCACTTCCAGTTCCACCAGACGCTCGTCGATGCCCTCGTAGCGTCCGGCAATCAAGATCAGCCGGGGCAGATCGGCCAGCCGCTGCACGGCGCCCTGGTCGAGCCTGCGTCCCTGGGGGCTCATGTAGACCACCAGGGGTGGGACCGGGTCCGCCTGCCGGGCATCGCGGATGGCGCGCCGCAGGGGCTCCACCTTCATCACCATGCCGGGGCCGCCGCCATAGGGCCGGTCGTCCACGGTGCGGTGCCGGTCCTCGGTGTAGTCCCTCGGGTTCCAGCAGTGCAGGTCCAGGATGCCCCGCTCCACCGCCCGTCCCGTGACCCCGCATCCCGAGACGCAGTTCACCAGATCCGGGAAGAGTGTCACCACGTCGATGCGCACGGGCCCAGTGTCCTGAGTTAGAGATTCGTTGCATTTCAGAGCCCCGCACAAGACCCAAGGCAAGGCGCGGGCCGCAGGCAATGGCAAGCCCTTGGCAAGGACCGCAACGCCGCATTGGGTCTTGTGCGGGGCTCCCTACGGGCGGGCTGTACGGGTGCTCGGCCGCGTTGCTCTCGCTCGAATGGGCCTGCCCGTCCTTCGCTCGAGCGCCTTGCCGCGCATCCCGTACAGGCCCGCTGAAATGCAACGAATCTCTGACTCAGGACACTAGAACTCCGGGTCCCAGTCCACCGTCAGGGTGCCGGCTTCCAGGTCCACGTCGCGGACGAACTCACCGCGCACGTAGGGGATCAACCGTTCCCGTTCACCCTTGACCACGATCACATCGTTGGCCCCGGTCTCGAACAGGCTGTCCACCACACCGAGCGACTCGCCCCCGGTGGTGACCACCTCGAGCCCTACCAGGTCGGCCCAGTAGTATTCGCCCTTCGGCAGTCGCGCCAGCTGTTCACGCCAGACGGCGATCTCCTGCCCCATCAGGGCCGCGGCCGCGTCGCGGTCCTCGCAACCCTGGAACTTCATCACCACACCCTTGCCGTGGGCCTTGCCGCCCACCACCCGGGTTTCCCGCCACTGCCCCGCGTGTCCCAGCAGGACCGGGTTGTAGCGGACGATCTCTTCACGGGGCCGGGTCTCGGAAAACACCTTGACCCAGCCCTGAACGCCGTAAAGGCCGGTCACCCGGCCCAGCACGATGGAACGCCGTTCCATGCCGGCGTGCGCGGCGTCCAGGCCTGTCAGGCCTGATTCTGCTTGCGGAACTCGGCCAGCAGCTTGCCCACGCGCTCGGAGGTCTGGGCGCCCTTGGACACCCAGTGCTCAATGCGCTCCTGGTTCATGTGCAGGCGCACTTCCTGACCACGGGCCACGGGGTTGAAGTAACCCAGCTGCTCGATGTAGCCGCTGTCGCGGGGGCTACGGGAGTCGGTGACCACGATGTGGTAGAAGGGGGCCTTCTTGGCACCGCCACGGGCGAGTCGAATCGTTACCATCAGCTATACGCCTTAAATAATGTGTCTGCACGCAACCGGGAACGGGGGAAAAGACCCCAGCCCGGAGAAACGCGCAAATATACAGATTGGAGAGGCAAGATACAAGATCCAGGAGACAAGAGGGTTGTCATATTCGACTCTTGTTTAAAACGGCAGACCACCGCCGGGAAGCTTGCCCTTCATGGCCCGCATCAGCTTGCCCATGCCGCCCTTGGAGAACTGCTTCATGGCCTTGCTCATCTGCATGTGCTGCTTGAGCAGGCGGTTCACGTCCTGGACCTGGGTGCCGGAGCCGGCGGCGATGCGGCGCTTGCGGGAGCCCTTGATCAGGTCCGGGTGGCGGCGCTCGCCGGGGGTCATGGAGTTGATGATGGCGATCATGCGCCCCAGCTCCTTGTCGTTGACCTGCTTCTTGGCCGCCTCCGGGATCTGACCCATGCCGGGCAGCTTGTCCATGAGCGAGGCCATACCGCCCATCTTCTGCATCTGGCTCAGCTGCTCGCGCAGGTCCTCCAGGTTGAAGCCCTTGCCGGTCTTGAGCTTCTTGGCCAGCTTGGCCGCCTTGTCCTGGTCCACCTGGCGGGTGGCCTCCTCCACCAGGCTGAGCACGTCGCCCATGCCCAGGATGCGCGAGGCGACCCGCTCCGGGTGGAAGGGCTCCAGGGCGCCGGTCTTCTCGCCCACGCCCAGGAACTTGATGGGCTTGCCGGTGATCTGGCGCACCGACAGGGCTGCACCACCCCGGGCGTCACCGTCGGCCTTGGTGAGCACCACGCCGGTGAGCGGCAGGGCGTCGTTGAAGGCCTTGGCGGTGTTGGCGGCGTCCTGGCCGGTCATGCTGTCGACCACGAACAGGGTCTCCACCGGGGAGACGGCGGTGTGCAGACGCTGGATCTCGGCCATCATGTCCGCGTCCACGTGCAGGCGGCCGGCGGTGTCCACGATGAGCACGTCGAAGAACTTCTTGCGGGCCTGGTCCAGGGCGCGGCTGGCGATGGCCACCGGGTCCTCGCCGCCTGAGCTGGGGATGAACTCCACGTCGATCTCGCCGGCCAGGGTCTCCAGCTGCTTGATGGCCGCCGGGCGGTAGACGTCGCAGCTGACCACCGCCACGCGCTTCTTGTGGCGCTCCTTGAGCAGACGCGCCAGCTTGGCGGTGGTGGTGGTCTTGCCCGAGCCCTGCAGGCCGGCCATGAGGATCACCGCCGGGGGCTGGACGTTGAGCTGCAGGGACTCGTTGGCCTGACCCATGACGCTGATCAGCTCGTCGTTGACGATCTTGATCAGGGCCTGGCCCGGGGTGAGGCTGGACAGCACCTCCTGGCCCAGGGCGCGTTCCTTGACCCGGCTGATGAACTCGCGCACCACCGGCAGGGCCACGTCGGCCTCCAGCAGGGCCATGCGCACCTCGCGCAGGGTGTCCTGGATGTTGTCCTCGGTGATGCGTGCCTGGCCGCGCAGGCGCTTGACGGTGCCTTGCAGGCGCTCGGTGAGATTCTCGAACATGGGGATCGGTCCCGGGATCGGGGCCAGCCTGGCCCAGATAGTTGACCCAGGTGGCCGCCGTGAATGCGTTATCCGGCAGGAGCGCCGGGGGAGATATTATATGTGAGGCGTCAGAGCTGGAAAACCTCGCGCCCGCGAAGCTGCAGCAGGGCCCGCTGGGGCGCCCGCCTGCGCAGCTGCTCGAACACCCGCGCCTCCTCTCCCGGCTTGAGGTGGGTGATACAGATACGCGGGTCATGACCCAGCTTGGCGAGATCATGCACCAGCAGCTCGGGGCAGTAGTGTCCGGCCCGGCGCGCGAGATCGATCTCGCTGTCCCCGAAGGCGCACTCCACCACCAGCAGGTCCAGGTGGTCGTGGGCATTCAGGGCCTTCCACAGGCTGTCGTTGCTGGTGCAGTCACCGGTATAGGCGAAGGCCCCGCCGTTGCCCTCCACCCGGTAGCCGCAGGCGGGCACGGTGTGGGTGGCCGGCAGCACATCGATGCGCCGCGAGCCGAGGGTGACGGTCTCGCCCCATTCCACGGGACGGAAGCGCACCACCGGGGAGTCCGGGGCCGGCAGGGTCTGGAAATCCGGCCAGACCTGCCAGTTGAAGATGTGTGCCTGCAGGATCTCGATGCACGGCGGCGTGGCATAGACCGTGAGCGGCGCCTCCTTGAGCTGGGTGAACAGGGTATCCACCAGCATGGGCAGACAGGCCACGTGATCCATGTGGGGATGAGTCAGGAACACATGGCGGATCCGGCTGAGCTCGTCGGGGGACAGGTCGCCCACCCCGGTGCCGCAGTCCAGCAGGATGTCGTCATCCACACGCAGCGCCGAGGTCCTACGGCCACCGCCGATCCCGCCACTGCAACCGAGCACCTCTACGCGCATGCCATGATCCTGCAACCGATCCGCCCGGGGTCACCGGAAAAGACGCCGGCGCCGGAGCTTGTTATTAGGAATTGAGACAAAGTAGCACGCAGTTTCTTGTCATGGCCACGCAACAGGTCGCACTAGACGGGCAAAGTGCCAAGTCTGTGAGCCACTCGACACCCTGACCACCCTTCAACCGCGGCCGAGCCTGTGCAATCATCCGTTCCTTGACCTCAAGGCTCGCCTCGACCCACGCCATGACCCAGGGACCCCGCACCGCTCCATGTCCATGATCGCCGGATTCATCGCCACGCTGCTCTACCTCGGCGCCAGCCTCATGCTGGCCCTGCGCCTGCGCCGCAAGGTGGCGCACGAGCCGCAACCGCCCGCCCGCTGGCCGGTCCTCGCGGTCTGGGCCCTGGCGGTGCTGCTGCACGGCGCCACCATCTACGGCGACGCCTTCAGCCCCAGCGGCATCGACATGGGCTTCTTCAACGCCCTGTCCCTGTCCGCGTGGCTCATCGCCCTGCTGCTGTGGATCGCCAGCCTGCGCCACCCCCTTGAACTGTTGGGCATCATCCTGCTGCCCTTCGCCGCCCTGGCCCTGGCCCTGGAACTGAGCCTGGGCGGGACGGGCACCGCCACCGCCCTGCCCGCCGGCCTGCAGATCCACATCCTGACCTCCCTGCTGGCCTACAGCTTGCTGGCCATCGCCGCCATCCAGGCCATCCTGCTGGCCATCCAGAACAAGCACCTGCACAACCATCACCCCCGGGGCTTCATCCGCGCCCTGCCGCCGCTGGCCATGATGGAAAGCCTGCTGTTCCAGATCATCGGCCTGGGGTTCGTGTTCCTGAGCGCCAGCCTGGCGAGCGGTTTCCTGTTCCTGGAAGACCTGTTCGCCCAGCAGGTGGCCCACAAGACGGTGCTCTCCATCGCCGCCTGGCTGCTGTTCGGCACCCTGCTGTTCGGTCGCTGGCGCTTCGGCTGGCGCGGGCGCATCGCCATCCGCTGGACCCTGGGCGGATTCGGCGCCCTGGTCCTGGCCTACTTCGGCAGCAAGCTGGTGCTGGAACTGGTGCTGGGGAGATAAGGAGGCGATTCGAAATTCAAGATTCAAAATTCAAAGGAATAGGCTCTGGTCCCAACGCTTTGGCGAGACTCCAACCTTGCATTGAATTTTGAATTTTGAATTTTGAATTCTTGAATAATCAGCCTCGAATCGATTAAATGATCTGCATAGCCCAATCCCCCGCACCCCGCCTTGGCTGAGATCCCCTTAAGCGCACTGTTCGCGGTGCTCATCGCCCTGCTGGCCTGCTCGGCGTTCTTCTCCGGTTCCGAAACGGCGCTCATGGCGCTCAACCGCTATCGCATGCGCCACCTG
The DNA here is from genome assembly GCF_000377945.1 of Thioalkalivibrio sulfidiphilus. GTDB lineage: Bacteria > Pseudomonadota > Gammaproteobacteria > Ectothiorhodospirales > Ectothiorhodospiraceae > Thioalkalivibrio_A > Thioalkalivibrio_A sulfidiphilus_A. The sequence goes on along the minus strand of NZ_KB898926.1, from coordinate 40,109 downwards.
GCCCAGGCGGGACACCGGGGCGCGCGCCGGGCGCAGCGGCTGCTGGACAAACCGGACCGGCTCATCGGCCTGATCCTGCTGGGCAACAACTTCGTCAACATCCTCGCCACCCAGCTGGCCACCTACATCGGTTTCCGTCTCTACGGGGACGTGGGCATCGCCATCGCCACCGGTCTGCTCACCCTGGCCCTGCTGCTGTTCGCCGAGGTCACCCCCAAGACCCTGGGCGCCCTGCACTCGGAACGTTTCGCCTACCCGGCCGCCTGGGTCTACACCCCCCTGCTCAAGATCCTCTATCCCCTGGTCTGGGTCATCAACCTGATCGCCAACGGCCTGCTGCGGGCACTGGGCGTGCGGCTCAAGGACATCGACCAGCATGCCCTCAGCTCGGACGAGCTGCGCAGCGTGGTCAACGAGGCCGGCGGCCTGATCCCCAGCAAGCACCAGAAGATGCTGGTCAACATCCTGGACCTGGAGAAGGCCACAGTGGAGGACATCATGGTGCCCCGCCACGAGATCCAGGGCATCGACCTGGAGGACGACTGGGACGACATCGAACAGCAGCTGTTCACCGGCAGCTACACCCGCATGCCGGTCTACCAGGGCAACATCGACCAGGTGCTGGGCTTCATCCATGTGCGCAACGTCCTGCCGCTGATCTTCCAGGGGGAGCTGAACAAGGAAACCCTGCGCGAGAACCTGCGCGATGCCTACTTCATCCCCGAGGGCACGCCGCTCAACCGCCAGCTGCTCAACTTCCAGCGCGAGCGTAGGCGCATCGGCCTGGTGGTGGACGAATACGGCGACATCCAGGGGCTGGTGACCCTGGAGGATCTGCTGGAGGAGATCGTCGGCGAGTTCACCACCGACCCCGCGGCCCTGTCCCCGGACGTCATGCCCCAGGAGGACGGCAGCTGGGTGGTGGACGGCGGCGTGCACCTGCGCGAGCTCAACCGCATGATCGGCGCCCACTTCAGCCTGGAAGGCCCGCGCACCTTGAACGGCCTGATCATCGAGCATCTGGAGACCATCCCCGAGGCGGGCACCAGCGTGCTCATCGACGGCTATCCCATCGAGATCGTGCAGGTGAAGAACAACGCCGTGAAGACCGCGCGCATCGGCCCACGCCTGGCCGGCTACCGGGCCGGCCGCGGGCCTGAGGCGAACTGATCCATGGCCAGGGCGAAGACCCAGTATCACTGCACCGCCTGCGGCGCCGTGCACCCCAAGTGGGGCGGGCAATGCGCCGACTGCGGCGCCTGGAACACCCTGGAGGAGACCATCGCCTCGGCGCCCGCGGCCGCGGCGAGCCCGCGCTTCGCCGGTTACGCCGGCGAGGCCGCCACCATCCGCCGCCTGGGCGACGTGGTGGTGGAGGCGGAACCGCGCAGCGGCACCGGACTCTCGGAACTGGACCGGGTGCTGGGCGGCGGGCTGGTACAGGGCTCCGTGGTGCTCATCGGCGGCGATCCCGGCATCGGCAAGTCCACCCTGTTGCTGCAGACGCTTGCCATCATGACCGGCGCGGACGGCGGTGCCATGAACGGCCTGTACGTCACCGGCGAGGAATCCCCCCAGCAGGTGAGCCTGCGCGCCCGGCGCCTGGGCCTGCCCTACGAGGACCTGAAGCTCCTCACCGAGACCTGCGCCGAGCGCATCATCCAGCACGCCCAGCAGGCCCGCCCCGACATCATGGTGGTGGACTCCATCCAGACCCTCTATACGGAACAGCTGCAGTCCGCCCCGGGCTCCGTGGCCCAGGTGCGGGAATCGGCCGCCCAGCTGGTGCGCTTCGCCAAGCAGACCGGCACGGCCCTGTTCATCGTCGGCCACGTCACCAAGGAAGGCCAGCTGGCCGGACCCCGGGTGCTGGAGCACATGGTGGACACGGTGCTGTATTTCGAGGGCGATCCCGGCGGGCGCTACCGGGTCCTGCGCGCGGTGAAAAACCGCTTCGGCGCGGTCAACGAACTGGGCGTGTTCGCCATGGTGGACAGCGGCCTGAAGCCCGTGAGCAACCCCTCGGCCATCTTCCTGTCCCGCCACGAGGACCCGGTGCCCGGCAGCGTGGTCATGGTCACCCGGGAAGGCACCCGACCCCTGCTGGTGGAGGTGCAGGCCCTGGTGGCCGAAAGCCACGCCGCCCAGCCCCGTCGCATCACCGTGGGCCTGGAACAGAACCGCCTGAACATGCTGCTCGCCGTGCTGCACCGCCATGGCGGCATCGCCCTGTTCGACCAGGACGTGTTCGTCAACGTGGTGGGCGGCGTACGTGTCACCGAGACCGCCGCCGACCTGCCCATGCTGGTCGCCGCCCTGTCCAGCTTCCGCAACCGCCCCCTGCCCCAGGAACTGGTTGTGTTCGGCGAGGTGGGCTTGGCCGGCGAGATCCGCCCCGTGCCCAACGGCGAGGAACGCCTGCGGGAGGCCGCCAAACACGGCTACACCCGCGCCATCGTCCCCGCCGGCAATGCGCCGCGCAAGCCCATCAAGGGCATGGAGGTGATCGGGGTGTCGCGACTCGAGCAGGCGTTGGACGTCCTCTGAGTTCCACCGCCCGCCACACTAATTGACTTGCATCAAGTAACCCGTGGTAAGCGTTCACAATCCCGCACAATGCGGCGATGCCCGTAATCATCGGGACTAGACTCCCTGGCATGCGCCGACACCTGCCGGCGACGAGGAGGATAGGACCATGATGCGCACCCTGCTGATCTCAGCCGCCCTGGCGGCCGTGGCATCAACATCTGTTATTGCCCAGGAACGGGGCACCTTCAGTTACCCCGTGCTGATTCCCGAAGTGGCCCTGGAGGCCGCACAGGCGGCCCTCGAGCACTGCCGCGGCCAGAACGTCCAGGTGGCCGTTGCGGTGGTGGACCGTGGCGGCAATGTCCAGGTGCTTCTGCGCGATCGTTTCGCCGGCGCCCACACCCCTGACACGGCCATCGGCAAGGCCTGGACGGCAGTGAGCTTTCGCACCAACACCACCGACCTGATGGACATCTCCCAGCCAGGCCAGCCTTCCAGCGGCATCCGCGACCTGCCCGGCGTGGTGGTGCTCGGCGGCGGCGTGCTGATCGAACAGGCCGGGTCCATCGTCGGCGGCATCGGTGTGTCCGGTGGACCGAGCGGTGAGGTGGATGATGCCTGCGCCAAGGCGGGCGTGGACAAGATCAAGGAGAAGCTGGTCCTTTAGCCCGCACGTCTCACCACCCTTCTACTGCGGCATGAGACTGCCGGAATATTGCGAGCGAAGCGCCGAAGGGCTCTGGGCCGAGCCCCTCAACGCCATCACCAATGCCGCCTTCCTCATCGCCGCCTGGATGGCCTGGCGTGCGTGGCGCAGGCAGCCCGGCACCTCCTGGAAGTCCCAGCCGGACATCGGGACGCTGATCGTGCTGGTGGCCGTGATCGGCGTCGGCAGTCTGCTCTGGCATACCGTGGCCGCGCCTTGGGCCTACCTGCTGGATGCGGGTCCCATCGTGGTGTTCATCCACACCTTTCTCGTCAGCTTCCTGTGGCGCATCGCGGGTCTTTCCTGGCTTGGGATCCTGGGCGTGGTCGTCCTCTACCAGCTCGTGACCCTGGCAACCATGGGCATCCTGCCGGCGGGGGCTCTGAACGAGTCCGTGGGCTACCTGCCGGTACTGCTGTTCCTGCTCGGCATGGCCGCGTGGCTGCATCTCTGGAGGCATCCCCTGTGGCAACGCCTGCTCCTGTGCAGCGGCCTGTTCGCCCTGTCCCTGGGGTTTCGTATCGCGGACCTGTTCCTCTGCAACGCCCTGCCCTTCGGCACCCATTTCCTCTGGCACATGGTCAATGGGCTGCTGCTCTACCTGTTGCTGCAGGGACTCATCCAGCACGGCATGAAACCGCGCCAGCGCGCCTGATCACTACCCGTCCTCGGCAGGTCTTTGCCCAAGCCATACACAAAGCACAAAGTACAAAGCACAAAGTACAAAGTACTGACACAAAAAAACGGGGCCTTACGGCCCCGACTTCCAGTGCTCCAATCACCACAGTTTTTTATGCCAGATCCTTGGCGAGAGAATCACGAATACCCTGGGGCAGGGGTTCCACCTGGTGGCGGTAGTTGTCATGGTCGATACCGACGCTGATGGCGGCCCCGGACTTGACGGCATTGACCATCTCGGGGGTCAGCTCGAAGCGCATGAAGTGCACGGAGGAGGTCTTCTCCTCGGTGTCCCGCTCCATGTCCTCGTCGGCAATGGCATAGACCTTGTCAAAGCCGCTGACCTGCACCCAGGTCTTGTCCTCGATGCCGATGAGCCTGGCCAGGGCGACCTTGCGCTCTTCCACGTCATCGAATTCCACCATCATGGTGGCCTTGAAGTTGCTGCCGTCGGGGATCAGGGGATTGTAGGCCTCCAGCTCCTCCATGATGCCCTCGGACTCGTAGATACGCTCGGCCCGCAGCATCTCCTGGATCTGGTACTGCATGGTCAGCCGGTCTTCGAAATGCAGGGTCACGTTGGGACCCACCGGGACGATGCGGTCACGCTTGTGCTTCATCACCTCGGCGCGGAACTGGGGGCGCACCTCGGCATACTTCTCCAGGGAATACAGATCGTCTCGGGTCAGCTTGTCCATCATGAAATCACCTCATTGTTGGCTTTGGGGCCAGGGCGCTTCCGGGCCGGCCGTTCGATCGGCGCTGCTCGGCAGCCCTCAGCCCTTGTGTTCGTGTTCCAGGCCGGTGATGGGCTTGTCGGTGAACAGGTAGTCGCGCAGCTCCTTGTCGAAGGTCTTGTCGCGACGACGGATCCACTCCAGCACCATGGCGGCGTGTTCCTTTTCCTCGTCCCGGTTGTGGGCGAGGATCGCCTTGAGTTCCTCGTCCTTGCAGGCATCGATGCGCTGCTGATACCAGTCCACCGCCTCGAGTTCTTCCATCAGGGAGACGATCGCCCGGTGCATGTCTCGGGTCTCGTCGCTCAGCTCCTCGATGGGCTCGTGATAGCCTTCGTTCGCCATCTGTCTTCTCCTTTGCTCGTCGTTTCCCGCCTTACAGACCGTAGGCCTTGCGCAGCAGGGTCAGCGGATGCTCTGGGGCCATGTCGCCGTCCAGGCCGTTCTCGATCTGGTGGCCGGCCATGGGGCAGTCACTGGAGTAGTGATCCGCCTCGGCCTTCTGCACCCGGCTCACCACCGGGCGGCAGATCTTCATGGAGATCTCGTGGAACTCGCTCTTCACCGCGTAGGTACCGTCGTGGCCGGAGCAGCGCTCGATCACGTCGATCTCGGTGCCGGGCACCAGTTCCAGGGCCTCGCGGGTCTTCAGGCCGATGTTCTGCACGCGCAGGTGGCAGGAGGCGTGGTAGGCGATCTTGCCGAGCTTTTCCTTGAACTCGGTGTTCATCTTGCCTTCCTTCTGCCGGATCATCAGGTACTCGAAGGGATCGAAGATGTGCGCCTTGACCTTCTGCACGTCCGGATCATTCGGGTACATGAGCGGCAGTTCCTGCTTGAACATGAGCACGCAGGAGGGCACCGGGGCGACGATGTCGTAGCCCGCGTCGATGGCCTTCACCAGCACCGGGATGTTGTGGTTCTTGGCGTCTTCGACGGCCTCCAGGTCACCCAGCTCGAGCTTCGGCATGCCGCAGCAGCGCTCCTTCTCGGCGAGCGTCACGGGGATGCCGTTGTGCTCGAAGACCTTGACCAGGTCCTCGACGATGTGCGGCTCGTTGTAGTTGCCGTAGCAGGTGGCGAACAGGGCCACCTGGCCCCGGGTCCGGCCCACGGCCTCGGGCGTGTTACTGGAGCTGTGGTTCTTCAGACGCTTGCGCCCGGTGTTGCTGTGGTACTCGGGCAGGATGGCGTCGGGATGCACGCCCATCACCTTGTCCAGCACCTTGCGCACCGGCTTCATCTTGTTGGCGGCGTTGACCGCCTGGGCCACCACCGGGATGCCGGCGAGCTTGCCGACCGTGTCGGTGGAGGACATGAGCTTGTGGCTCGCCTTGGCGCCTTCCTTCTTGTAGCGCACGGCCTTGGCGCGCAGCATCACGTGGGGGAAGTCCAGGTTCCACGGGTGCGGGGGCACGTAGGGGCATTTGGTCAGGTAGCACAGATCACACAGGTAGCAGTGATCCACCACCTTCCAGTAGTCCTCCTTGGCCACGCCGTCCACTTCCATGGTCTCGGATTCGTCCACCAAGTCGAACAAGGTGGGGAAGGAATTGCATAGGCTCACGCAACGGCGGCAACCGTGGCAGATGTCGAACACCCGCTCCAGTTCAGTGAACAGGGATTCCTCGTTGTAGAACTCCGGGTCGCGCCAATTGAGGGGGTGACGGGTGGGCGCTTCCAGGCTTCCTTCTCTCTGACCTTCAATCGGTGCGGACATCTCGGCCTCTCTTGCTGGCTGCCTTGGATGAATTCTGTAGGGGAAAAAACCAGGGCCGGCGAACCGGCCCTGGCGGGTGCCGCTTAGGAGCCCAGGGAATCCAGGGCCTTCTGGAAGCGGTTGGCGTGAGAGCGCTCGGCCTTGGCCAGGGTCTCAAACCAGTCGGCCACTTCGTCGAAACCCTCTTCACGGGCGGTCTTGGCCATGCCCGGGTACATGTCGGTGTACTCGTGGGTCTCGCCGGCGATGGCGGTCTTCAGGTTGGCCTCGGTGCTGCCGAAGGGCAGGCCGGTGGCGGGGTCGCCGCAGGCTTCCAGGTATTCCAGGTGGCCGTGGGCGTGGCCGGTCTCACCTTCGGCGGTGGAGCGGAACACGGTGGCGACGTCGTTATAGCCTTCCACGTCAGCCTTGGATGCGAAGTACAGGTAACGGCGGTTGGCCTGGGATTCGCCAGCAAAGGCCTCCTTCAGGCTCTGCTCGGTCTTGCTGCCTTTGAGTTCCATAGTGGTTCTCCATCTTCAAACTGTGGGTTGAGTGGGAAAACGCACGATTTAGAATCGTTCTAAATCGTGCCGATAAATTAGACCAAGTCTAAATCACTGTCAACAGGCAACGGCCCATTCCGGCCGGTCCCGAGGGGACTTGCAGAGGAGACTTCACAAGCCATCCGATTCCTTGGTGGCATTCGGGCCTGATTTCAAGCCCGGGCCTGCCCGGCTGTCATGCCGAGACCCTTTCTTTATACTCTAGACCCTTTTAGCGGAGATTGACCTTGGCCAAGAAAAACGCACCTTCCGCACCGGCGGATTTCGAGCAGGCCCTGGGGGAACTGGAGGCCCTGGTTGAACGCATGGAACAGGGCGAACTGAGCCTGGAGGCCTCCCTGGCCGAGTTCGAGCGGGGCATCGCCCTGGCGCGTCAGTGCCAGCAGGCCCTGCAGGCGGCGGAGCAGAAGGTGCGCCTGCTCACCGGTGAGGGGGAAGAAGTGCCCCTGGATACGCCTGATGCCGAGGATGGGGACGGCGAATGAACCCGACAAACATGGAACAGCACATCTCCGCCCTGCGGGCGCGCCTGGAACAGGCCCTGGACCGCTGGATCCCTTCCGAGACCACCCACCCCGCCCGCCTGCACGAGGCCATGCGCTATTCGGCACTGGGCGGCGGCAAGCGGGTGCGGCCGGTGCTGGTCTATGGCGCAGGCCAAGCCTTGGGCGTGGCGCCCGAGCGGCTGGACGGCCCGGCCTGCGCCGTGGAGCTGATTCACGTCTACTCCCTGATCCACGACGACCTGCCGGCCATGGACAACGACGACCTGCGCCGTGGCAAGCCCACCTGCCACAAGGCCTTCGACGAGGCCATGGCCATCCTGGCCGGCGACGCCATGCAGGCCCTGGCCTTCCAGATCCTGTCCATGGACCCGGACATGCTCGACGACCCGGCCCGGCGCCTGCGCATGATGGAAACCCTGGCTCGTGCCGCCGGGTCCCGGGGCATGGCCGGCGGCCAGGCCATCGACCTGGGCTCGGTGGGCAAGCAGCTGGACATCGCCCAGCTGGAAGACATGCACGTGCACAAGACCGGTGCCCTGATCCGCGCCAGCGTCCTGCTCGGGGCCCTGAGCGCGCCCGAGGTGGACGAGGCCCGCCTGGAGAACCTGGACCGCTTCGCCAAGTGCGTGGGCCTGGCCTTCCAGATCCGCGACGACATCCTGGACGTGGAGGGCGACACCGCGACCCTGGGCAAGACCCAGGGGGCCGACCAGGCCCTGAACAAGCCCACCTACCCCGCCCTGATCGGCCTGGAGGAATCCCGCCAGACTGCCCGCCAACTGGTGGATCAGGCACTGGGCGCCCTGGAGGGCTTCGGAGCAGAGGCGGACCTGCTACGCTGGATCGCCCGGTATATCGTCGAGCGCATTCACTGATCGTGAGGGGAGAGGGGACAGGCGCGAGGCGCAAAACCCCTACTCCTCACGTCTCCCCCTTACGCCTTACACTATCCCCTCACGCCTCCCCCATTTCTTGCATGACTCCCCCGGCGGGGTCGATAATTGACCCCTTTCCCGTCGTGCAAGCCCCTGATGAGCCAGCCTGAGTCCTATCCCCTGTTGTCCCGCATCGGGTCGCCCTCGGATCTGCGTGAACTGCCCGCAGCCGAGCTGCAGGCCCTGGCGGGGGAACTGCGCGCCTTTCTGCTGGAGTCGGTCTCCAGCACCGGCGGGCACCTGGCCTCCAACCTGGGCACGGTGGAGCTGACCATCGCCCTGCACTACGTGTTCAACACCCCCGACGACCGCCTGGTCTGGGACGTGGGCCACCAGAGCTACCCCCACAAGATCCTCACCGGCCGCCGCGAGGCCATGCCCGGCCTGCGCAGGAAGGGTGGCCTGGCCGGCTTTCCCAAGCGCGCCGAGAGCCCCTACGACACCTTCGGCGTGGGCCATTCCAGCACCTCCATCAGCGCCGCCCTGGGCATGGCCCTGGCCGCCCGGCAGCTGGGCGAGGACCGCCACGCGGTGGCCATCATCGGCGACGGCGCCATGACCGCGGGCATGGCCTTCGAGGCCCTGAACCACGCCGGCGACCAGAAGGCCAACTTGCTGGTGGTGCTCAACGACAACGAGATGTCCATCTCCCCCAACGTGGGCGCCATGAACAACTACCTGGCGCGCCTGCTCTCGGGCAAGGTCTATTCCACGGTGCGCGAGGGCAGCAAGCGGGTGCTGGACCACATGCCCCCCATGCGCGAGTTCATGCGCCGCGCCGAGGAGCACATGAAGGGCATGATCGTGCCCGGCACCCTGTTCGAGGAGCTGGGCTTCAACTACTACGGGCCCATCGACGGCCACGACCTGCCGTCCCTGGTGAAGACCCTGAAGAACCTGCGCGCCCTGCCCGGCCCGCGCCTGCTGCACGTGGTCACCCGCAAGGGCCACGGCTACGCGCCCGCCGAGCAGGACCCCTGCGGCTACCACGGCGTGGGGCAGTTCGATCCCAGCCAGGGACTGGCCGCCGGCAAGGCGCCCTCCAGCCCCAGCTACACCCAGGTGTTCGGCCAGTGGCTCTGCGACATGGCCGAGGCCGATGCGCGCCTGGTGGGCATCACCCCGGCCATGCGCGAGGGCTCCGGGCTGGTGGAATTCTCCCAGCGTTTCCCCGAGCGTTATCACGACGTGGGCATCGCCGAGCAGCACGCCCTGACCGTGGCCGCCGGCATGGCCTGCGACGGGCTCAAGCCGGTGGTGGCCATCTACTCCACCTTCCTGCAGCGGGCCTACGACCAGCTGATCCACGACATCGCCATCCAGAACCTACCGGTGCTGCTGGCCATCGACCGGGCCGGCGTGGTGGGGCCCGACGGCCCCACCCACGCGGGCAGCTTCGACCTGAGCTACCTGCGCTGCGTGCCCAACCTGACCGTCATGGCCCCCGCCGACGAGGACGAGTGCCGGCGCATGCTGAGCACCGGCTTTCACCTGGACGGCCCGGCGGCGGTGCGCTACCCCCGAGGCAAGGGACCGGGCGCGGCCATCGATCCGGGCCTGGACACCCTGCCCGTGGGCAAGGCGCAACTGCGCCGCAAGGGCCGGAGCGTCGCCCTGCTGGCCTTCGGCGCCGTGCTGCCGGCGGCGCTGGCGGCGGCGGAACCCCTGGATGCCACGGTGGTCAACATGCGCTTCGTCAAGCCCCTGGACGAGGCCCTGGTGCGGGAGATGGCCGAGGGCCACGACCTGCTGGTGACCCTGGAGGACAACGTGGTGGCCGGCGGCGCCGGCAGCGCCGTGGCCGAGAGCCTGTCCGCCCGGGGCATCAGCGTGCCCCTGCTGCACCTGGGCCTGCCGGACCGTTTCCAGGATCACGGCAGCCGGGAAGAACTGCTCTCCGAGGCCGGCCTGGATGCCGAGGGCATCCTCGCGGCCGTGCGCGCGCGCCTGGACGACGTACCGTCCCGGTCCGGGCGTGACGATTGCCAGTCCGCGCCCACTCGGGTAATCTCCAAGTAATTTGCTAAGTTATTACATTGTAAACATGGCCGCCCAATACACCCTCAAGGTCCTCACCGACTTCGCCTCCGCCCACACGCTGCGGGACTACCCCGGCGCCTGCGCGCGCATGCACGGTCACAACTGGAAGGTGGAGGCCGAGGTGATCGCCACGCGCCTGGACGACATCGGCATGGGCATGGACTTCCGGGACATCAAGCAGATCGCCCGGGAGATCGCCGGGCGGTTGGACCACCGCTATCTCAATGAACTGGAGCCCTTCACCGAGGTCAATCCCACGGCGGAGAACATCGCCGCCTGGTTCTTCCGGGAGATGGCGGCAAGAATCAACGGCCCGCACCGGCGCATGCACGCGCTGACCCTGTGGGAAACCGAGCGGGCCTGCGTCCGTTACACTGAAGACTAGTGTCGAAAGCGACACTGCCCCGGACACACCGAGGACAACGAATCCCATGAGCAACATCGCACCCAAGGCCATCTCCGGCGGCATGCCCGACGTGCAGGCCAGCGCCGACACCCGCCAGATCCCCATCAACAAGGTGGGCATCAAGGACATCCGTCACCCGGTGCGGGTGAGCGACCGGACCGGTGCCGAGCAGCACACGGTGGCGCGCTTCAACATGTACGTGAACCTGCCCCACAACTTCAAGGGCACGCACATGTCCCGTTTCGTGGAGATCCTCAACAACCACGAATACGAGATCACCGTGCAGTCCTTCAAGCAGATGCTGCACGAGATGGCCGAACGCCTCGAGGCCGGCTCCGGCCACATCGAGATGAACTTCCCGTTCTTCGTCAACAAGCGCGCGCCGGTCTCGGGCGTGATGAGCCTGATGGACTACGACGTGAGCTTCATCGGCGAGATCCACGACGGCGTGGCACAGATGAACATCAAGGTGGTGGTGCCGGTGACCAGCCTGTGCCCCTGCTCCAAGAAGATCTCCGACTACGGCGCCCACAACCAGCGCTCCCACGTGACCATCAACGCCCGGGTGGGCGAGTTCGTGTGGATCGAGGAACTGATCGACCTGGTGGAGAGCGAGGCCTCCTGCGAGCTCTACGGCCTGCTCAAGCGCCCCGACGAGAAGCACGTCACCGAGCGTGCCTACGACAACCCCAAGTTCGTCGAAGACATGGTGCGCGACGTGGCCGCCCGCCTGAACGCCGACGAGCGCATCCGCGCCTACGCGGTGGAATCGGAGAACTTCGAGTCCATCCACAACCACTCGGCGTATGCGCTGATCGAGAAGGACAAGGACAGCTAAGTACGAAGTGTGAATTGGGAAGTAGGAATTAACGGCCATTACTTCGCACTTCCAAATTCCCACTTCTTACTTCAATTCCTACTTCCCAATTCACACTTCGTACTTACCCCCCTTGGCTCCGACTTCAGGCCATCCTCCAGCCAAACCCCTCCTCCTGCCGCGCCACGTCCAGCCACTGGGGTGTACAGCCCAGTGCCCGTGACAGGGCCTCCAGGGCCAGGGCCTCGGTGTTGTTCTTCTCGGACAGGTGCATGGCCACCAGGTGAGTGAGCCGGCCGGTATCCATCTCCGCCAGCAGGGCCTCGGCCTGGGTGTTGGCCAGGTGGCCGAAGTCACCCCCCACGCGCCGCTTCAGGGATTCCGGATACGGGCCCGTGGCGAGCATCTGCACATCGTGATTGCACTCCAGCAGCAGGGCGTGACAGCCATCCAGCACCCGGCGCATGTGGGGCGTCACCGAGCCCGCATCCGTGAGCAGGCCCAGGCGGCGGTCGCCGTCGCTGAACAGGAACTGGCAGGGCTCCCGGGCATCGTGGGGCACCGGGTAGGGATCAATGGCGAGATCGCCCAGGGCCAGGGGCTCGTGGGCATGGATGATGCGCAGGGCGTGGAAGTCGGTATCGCGCAGGGCATCGTAGGTGCCGGCGGTCAACCACACCGGGCGGCGGTGGCGCCGCGAGAAGGCCGCGGCGCTGCCCACGTGATCGCTGTGCTCGTGGGTGATGAGTACGGCGTCGATGTCCTCGGGGGCGAGGCCCAGGCGGGCCAGGCGGCGCTCGGTCTCCGCGACCGAGAAACCGCAGTCCACCATCACCCGGGTGCGGCCCGCCTGCACCACCAGGCAGTTGCCGCGGCTGCCGCTGCCCAGGGAGGCGAAACGGATGCCCCGAACCGGATTGCCCGCCGCCATGAGGGCGGGCTTAGCGCAGTTCTTCCTGCAGGCGCACCAGTACGTTGCGCGCCTCGGGGGCCCGCAGCAGTTCGCCCTCGCGACTGCGTACGGTCACCCGGGTCCAGTCGCCCTCCTGCACCAGGTGGATCTGGTAGCGGGCGCCCGCGTCCAGGGTCTCGCGCCGGAACATGCGGCTAAAGAAGCCGCTCTGGGTGGCCGTGTCGGGGTTGTAGGTCACGTGGAAGACGCGACGGCTACGGTCCTGGTCATCCACCAGCAGGCCGGCGCGATCCAGGGCCAGGCCCACCCGGCGCCACACGGAGGTGAACTCGCCGCTCAGTTCGATGCCCGGCTGGCCATCCACCTCGCGCTCACGTATCTGGGTGCCGTGATCGGCCGCATCCAGGGCGGTGCGGGCCGCGGCATCCTCCTGGCCCAGGAACACCAGCAGGCGGGTGAGCATCTCCGCCTCCAGTTCGGGATCCGCGGGCCGCGGCACCCAGCGCATGCCGGCGCCTTCCTGGGTGGTGGCCACGCTCTCCACGCCCCGATGGCTCAGGAACAGGGCGGTCACGCCCTCGGACTCCCGCTCCAGTCGGACGCGGTACTGATCGCGGAGACCCGCGTCGTAGAGGGTGCCCAGGGTGCGGCCCAGGGTGGCCCGGAAACCGGTCACGGGCGCGCCCAGTCGGGTCTCCTTCCAGTCGGTCTCCATGATGCCGATGCGCGGCTCGTCCCGGCGCAGCTCGAACTCCTGCGCCTGCCAGAAGGCGCGCAGCGAGGGCCAGATCTGCTCGGGCTCGGCGCGGATCTCCAGCCAGCGCACGGCGCCGTCGCGGCGCACGGCCACATCGCCCAGCTCGCGGGGCGCCACCTCGGCGACGGTGCCATCGGCGGGGACTCCGGCGCCCAGGATGCCCGAAGGCTGCTGACGGCGCTCGGCCTCCACGGCGCTGACGCGGCCATCGCCCCGGGCCGGGATGCGGTAGGTGGCGTCCACCTCCGGCGGCAGCAGATCCGGCGGCACCTCCAGGGCACGGCCGCTGGTGGCGTCGTGATGGGCGGTATCGCGTCGGTCGCCCAACATGCCGCAGGCACTCAGACTGATGACCAGGAGGGAAACGACAAGGACAGGGAACGACTTGGACAGCAAGGGCTTCAGGGACATGGATTCGGGTATCAGGCGTTGAGGGTGATGCCCGCGGCGGCGAGGGCCTCGCGCACGGGGGCATGGAAGCGTTCGGACAGGCGGGTCAGGGGCAGGCGGATCCCCGGGGGGATCAGACCCATCTGCTCCAGGGCCCACTTCACGGGGATCGGATTGGCTTCCAGAAACAGGTTGCGGTGCAACAGGTCGAGACGGGCATTGATGGCCTCGGCGGCGGCGCGATCACCGCGCATCGCCGCCTCGCACATCTGGTGCATCTCGGCGGGCGCCACGTTGGCGGTGACCGAGATCACGCCCTTGCCACCCAGCAGCAGAAACTCCATGGCGGTGGCGTCATCACCGCTGTAGAGGTCGATCTTCTCGCCGCAGCGGGCCACCAGGTCCCGGGCACGGTCCAGGTCGCCGGTGGCGTCCTTCAGGCCGACGATGTTGGAGATCTCCGCCAGGCGCACCACGGTGTCGTTGTGCATGTCCACCGCCGTACGGCCGGGGACGTTGTAGAGGATCTGCGGGATGGGCACCGCCTCGGCCACGGCCTTGTGGTGCAGGTACAGGCCTTCCTGGGTGGGCTTGTTGTAGTAGGGGGTCACCAGCAGGCAGGCATCGGCCCCGGCCTGCATCGCGCAGCGGGTCAGTTCGATGGCCTCGGAGGTGGAATTGGCGCCGGTGCCGGCGATCACCGGGATGCGCCCGGCCACCAGATCCACCACCTTGCGGATGACCTCGCAGTGCTCGTCGAAATCCAGGGTCGCGGACTCGCCGGTGGTGCCCACGGCGACGATGGCGTCGGTGCCCTTCTGAATGTGGAACTCAACCAGCTCCGCCAGGGACGCGTCGGAGACGGAACCGTCTGCCTCCATGGGCGTCACCAGGGCCACCATACTGCCGTGAAACATCGAAACCTCCGAGGCCAGACCAAGTGGGACATGGTACTCACCGCACCCCTGCGGGATCAAGCAAGACCCCTGTTCGCGGGCCGTTCAGGCGGGCATGGCGCCCCGGGTCTGTGAACTGATACTCTTAAGCAACCTTCCATCCGAGCCCGAAGATTCTCAATGACCCGCACACCGGACCCCAAGCACAGCACCCATCTGGTCATCTCCGCCATCGGCGAGGATCGTCCCGGCCTGGTGGAAAGCCTGTCCAAGGCGGTACTGGAGAGCGGTTGCAGCATCGAGGACAGCCGCATGAGCGTGCTGGGCGGTCATTTCGCCGTGATCATGCTCACCTCGGGCAACTGGAACACCCTCAGCAAGCTCGACAATGCCCTGGACCAGCTGCGCAAGCAGCAGTTCCTGGAGATCATCAGCCAGCGCACCACCCAACGCCCCCCCAGCGCCCGGGCCCTGCCCTACGGCGTGGACGTGGTGGCCCTGGATCAGCCGGGTATCGTGCACCAGCTGGCAGGGTTCTTCTCCGCCCGGGGCATCAACATCCAGGAGATGAGCACCCACGCCTACAACGCGGCGCACACGGCCACCCCCATGTTCGCCGCCCACCTGACGGTGGAACTGCCCGCCACGGAGCACATCGCCAGCCTGCGGGACGATTTCCTGGATTTCTGCGATGAACTGAACCTGGATGGGGTGATCGAACCGATCAAAGGATGAGCAAGTACGAAGTGTGAATTGGGAAGTGCGAAGTAAAGGCTTTCTTTCCCACTTCCCAATTCACACTTCTCACTTGCCAGCACCTGGACAACCAACACCAGAAGAGGCCCCTCATGCCCCAAGTCGCCCTCAACAAGCCCGTCCCGGATTTCGAACGCCCCGCCACCGGCGACAAGACCGTGCGTCTCTCGGACTTCAAGGGCAAGCAGCACGTGGTGATCTACTTCTACCCCAAGGACGACACCCCCGGCTGCACCACCGAGGGCAAGGACTTCACCGAGCAGTACGCCAGGCTCGCCAAGCAGGGCGTGGCGGTGCTGGGTGTCTCCCGTGACAGCCTCAAGTCCCACGAGAAGTTCAAGGAGAAGTACGGCTTCCCCTTCGACCTGCTCTCCGACGAGGACGAATCCCTGTGTACCCTGTTCGACGTCATCAAGATGAAAAACATGTATGGCAAACAGGTGAGGGGCATCGAACGCAGCACCTTCCTGATCGACAAGAACGGCGTACTACGCCGGGAATGGCGCAAGGTGAAGGTGCCCGGTCATGTAGACGAGGTCCTGGAGGCCATCAAGGAGCTTTGACACCGCACATGCCGCGAACCCCGCGCAGATCTAGCCCGACGCGTTCCACACGCCGCAGCGCCCCTCGGGGTTCTGCGGCGTTTTTGTATCCACGCACCCACAGTCCACGCACACAGAGCCAGGAGCCCTTCCATGGTGAAGAAAGAAATCCGCGGCAAACGTCTGTTCGTCCTGGATACCAACGTGCTGATGCACGACCCCACCGCCCTGTTCCGTTTTCAGGAACACGACATCTACCTGCCCATGGTGGTCCTGGAGGAGCTGGACCGCAGCAAGAAGGGCGTCTCTGAAGTGGCGCGCAACGTGCGCCAGGTGAGCCGCTTCGTGGATGAACTGATGGCCGACGCCACCCACGCGGAGATCGCCAAGGGCCTGCCCCTGGTGAGCGAGAGCCTGGCCGAGAGTTCATTCGGCAGCAGCGGCCGGCTGTTCTTCCAGACCCGCGCCATGCCCGTGAGCCTGCCCGACAGCCTGCCGGGCAACACCCCGGACAACACCATCCTGGGCACCGCGCTGGCCCTGCAGCAGGAGCGCCCGGACGTGGACGTCACCCTCGTGTCCAAGGACATCAACCTGCGCATCAAGGCGGCGGTGATCGGCATCCACGCGGAGGACTACTACAACGACCAGGTGCTGGACGACGTCAACCTGCTCTACAGCGGACGCTGCGAACTGAGCGCCGATTTCTGGGAACAGCACGGCAAGCGCATGGACTCCTGGCAGGAAAGCGGCCGCACCTTCTACCGCCTGCACGGGCCGATGGTGACCCAGTGGCATCCCAACCAGTTCCTGCACCTGGAGGGCGAGGAACCCTTCACCGCCATTGTCCGGGAGGTGACGGGCGAGGAGGCGGTGATCGAGGTGGCCGGGGACTACATGAATCCGCGCCACACGGTCTGGGGCATCAACGCCCGCAACCGTGAGCAGAACTTCGCCCTGAACCTGCTCATGGACCCGCAGATCGACTTCATCTCCCTGGTCGGCGCCGCCGGCACCGGGAAGACCCTGCTGACGCTGGCGGCGGGCCTGGCCCAGACGCTGGAGGACAATCTCTACAAGGAGATCATCATGACCCGGGTGACGGTGCCCGTGGGCGAGGACATCGGCTTCCTGCCCGGCACCGAGGAGGAGAAGATGACGCCGTGGATGGGCGCGCTCATGGACAACCTGGAAGTGCTCACCAAGTCCGAGGTGGGCGGCGACTGGGGACGGGCGGCCACCAACGACCTGCTCAAGAGCCGCATCAAGATCCGTTCCCTGAACTTCATGCGCGGTCGCACCTTCCTCAACCGCTTCATCATCCTCGACGAGGCCCAGAACCTCACCTCCAAGCAGATGAAGACGCTCATCACCCGCGCCGGCCCCGGCACCAAGGTGGTGTGCCTGGGCAACATCGCCCAGATCGACACGCCGTATCTCACCGAGACCACCTCGGGCCTGACCTTCGTGGTGGACCGCTTCAAGGACTGGGCCCACAGCGGCCACATCACCCTCACCCGGGGCGAACGTTCACGGCTGGCGGATTACGCGTCGGCGACGCTATAAGGATGGGCTGTAAGGATGGAATGATTGCCGCGGAGACGCGGAGGCGCAGAGTAACTACTCAAACAATGGACAGGATTAACAGGATACAAGCGGATTTACAGGATTAAATACTGTGGCCTTTCAATCCTGAAAAATCCTGTTAATCCTGTCCATTTTCTTTCCTCTGCGCCTCCGCGTCTCCGCGGCAAAGGGAATTTCAGGCCTTTTCTTCCGAGCTCGGCACCTCACCGTGCCGCGGCCAGGAACGGATCACCGCCTGGATGAGGGTGGCCAGCGGGATGGCGAAGAATACGCCCCACAGGCCCCAAAGGCCGCCGAACACGATCACCGCGGCGATGATGGCCACCGGGTGCAGGTTGACCACCTCCGAGAACAGCAGCGGCACCAGGACGTTGCCGTCGAGGAACTGGATGACGCCGTAGGCTACCAACACCCAGACGAACTCGCTGGACAGGCCCCACTGGAAATAGGCCACCAGGGCCACGGGGATGGTCACCACCGCCGCGCCGATGTAGGGGATGATCACCGACAATCCCACCATCACCGACAGCAGCATGGCGTAGTCCAGACCGAACAGGGTGAAGGTCACGAAGGTGACTGCCCACACGATCAGGATCTCGATGAACTTGCCGCGCACGTAGCTGGCGATCTTCACGTTCACCTCGGCCCAGACCTCGCTGGCCAGGCCCCGGTCCCGGGGCAGGAAGCCGGTGATCCAGGCGAGGATCGCCTCCTTGTCCTTGAGGAGGAAGAACACCATCAGGGGCACGATGATCAGATACACCAGGAAGGTCACCAAGTGCATGGCCGAGGACAGGGACAGACTCACCATGCGCTGGCCCAGCAGGGTGGTCTCCGCGCGGATGGCCACGATCAGATCGCGCACCTGCTCCTCGGAGATGAACTGGGGATAGCGCTCCGGCAATTGCAGCAGGACGCTCTGCCCCTGGGCGATCATCACCGGCAGTTCACGCACCAGCTGCGTGATCTGCTGGGACAGGAGCGGAATGAGACCCAGCAGGGTGATGATGAACAGGGTGACGAACACCACGAATGCCAGGATCACGGCCGCCAGACGCGGAACGTGCCAGCGCTGCAGCTTCTGCACCGCGCCTTCCAGCAGGTAGGCGAAGACCAGGCTGGCCAGCAGCGGCGCGATGAGCCGCCCGGCGAACACCACCACGGCCGTGCCGAAGATCAGCAACAGGGCCAGGATGACCACCTGGGGGTCGGAGAAATGCCGGTCGTACCACGCGCGCAGGGGCCCGATCACCTGTCCTTACTCCCGCCCGGTGACGCGCTTGTAGTGCATCTCGAAGACCACCTCCAGCTCGTCGATCACCTCGTGGGCAGGCCGGCCCTGCATGACATGCTGGGCCATGAGCGCGGAGGTCTCGTTGAGCAGCTTGGACTTGTCGAGCATGTGATAGGTGGCGGACAGGCGCTTCATGGCCTTGACCACGCTCTCCCCCTCGGGACGGGGGATGGCTTCGGGCTCGGGGATCTCCTTCGGCGCCGGCTGCTCCTGGCTGGCCAGGAACTCGGCAAAGGACAGCAGGGTGCGCTGCTGTTCCTCGGACAGTTCGCGGAACAGCTTGAGCAGGCGCTTGCCCTGTTCGCCGGCGCCGGCCGTCATGCCAACGGATGGGATCACTGGGTCTCCACCTTGAGATTGAACACCGGCATCTTGCGCCGTTCCTGCATCAGGGACAATCCGGTCACCAGGCCCTTGAGCACCAGGGCGGTGGTCTCCTGCATCTGGCTCCACTCCATGCGCGCCTCGCCCAGCAATTCACCGATGTGGGGCGGCGGGTTGTGCCTGGCCTCCATGATGATGTCCTCCAGCATGCCGGGCTTCATCTCGGGGCGGAACAGCAGTCCATAGCTGAGCGGGTCCGGGCGTACGGCCAGCCAGTGGCCATCCTCGTCCACCAGGATGGGCTCCAGGCCTTCGGGCAGGTCCACGTCGCCGTTGTACATGACCAGCACCCGGCGCCCGTCCAGTTCCTCGGCGATAGGGTCGCCCTCGCCGGCAGTGGTCTTGCTGGCGGTGACGAATTTCGCCGTGTGCATGGGTTCTGCCTTCGGCGTGCCGCCGGCGGCCATGGCCACCAGCTGACCACCCATGCCCAGGCCCACGATGGGCCGCCCGGCCTTCTGGAACACCTTGATCAGGTTGAGCTCATCACTCACCTGGGGATTGTGCTCCTCGTCGGTGAGCGGCCAGGCGCCGCCCAGCAGCCACAGGCCGTCGAACTGGGCGGCGGAGCCGGGCAGTTCCTGGCCCACGAAGGGGCGGAAGTAGCTGAAGCCGATGTCACGCTTCTCCAGCTGGCTCTCCACCAGGCCGAGGAATTCGGAATAGGTGTGCTGAACGACCAGATAGTTCTTCATCAAAGACTCCGTGGCGATCTGTGCAAATGTCGCGGATGCGCCGGATCAGGCGTCGGTGCGCGGGAGATCGCCAGCATGGACCTGGCAATAATTGCGTGCAAATTCCAGCAATTCTTCCATGGCCCGCAGGCGGAATTTCTGCCGCTGGCGCACGAAGGAGAAGGGACGCTCCAAGGGGGGCGCCAGGGGGATGGCCACCAGGCGCTTCAGCGCCAGCTCCTTTTCCACCGTGGCCCGGGACAGGATGGAGACCCCCATGCCCGCCTCCACGGCACCTTTGATGGCCTCCGGGCTGCCCAGTTCCAGGCACACCCCCAGGGCGTTCTTGTCCACGCCCTGGCTGGCCATGTACTCCACGATCACCTCCCGGGTGCCGGAGCCCTCCTCCCGGCAGATGAACGGCTGGGAGAGGATCTGCTCCAGGGTGGCCTGTTTCTCCCCGGCCAGGGGATGGTCCGGCGGCACCACCAGCACCAGCTGATCCTGCTGGCACACCTCCACCAGCAGGTTGCGGTTGCTCACCGGTGATTCCACCACCCCCAGGTCGATGATGTTGTTCTCCACCATGGAGACGATGCCCTCGGAGTTGGACACCTTGAGGCGGATGTTGATCTCCGGGTACTTCTTCTTGAAGTCCCCCAGCAGGGAGGGAAGCATGTACTCGGCGATGGTGGTGCTGGCCCCCAGGGTCAGGGCACCACTCACGTCGCCGGTCAGCTCACGCACCGAATTCTCCATCTCCGAGTAGAGTTCGAAGATGCGCTCGGCATACTCGTAGACGGTACGCCCGGCCTCGGTGAGACTGACCCGGTTGTGGGTACGGTCGAACAGCCGGGTGTTGAAGTAATCCTCCAGCTGGCGCACCTGGAAGGTGACCGCGGGCTGGGTCATGTGCAGGGCATCCGCCGCCTTGGTGAAGGACAGCAAACGCGCCACGGTGTAGAAGACCTGTAGTCGGCGATCAGCCATGAAAGACCCTGATACCCTGTGCTTGGCAATAAGTATGGTTAATCGGCTGAATATTAGCATAGCCGCAAGCACGGCAATGCCACAGTAACCGCCGAACCACCGGGGTCAATGGGCAGACGGGCCGTCGACCGCTACACTCCTCCCTCGCCCCAAGCCCCGGAATACAAGCCCACATGAGCGAAGCCTGGAAGAAACTGGACCTGGAAGGCGCCGGCCTGCAGCGCCTGAACATGACCCTGGCCCAGGAGATGAAACGCCGCCCGGTGGCCTACGGCCTGCTGGTGCTGTTTCCCCTGGGCCTGCACCGCTTTTACCTGGCCGAGCGCCGGGGCGGGTTCGCCTACCTGGGCCTGAGCCTGCTGGGCCTGGCTCTGGCACTGACCCTGGGCCCGGTCTGGATCCTCGCGGGCCTGGTGCCGGCCCTGCTGTTCGCCGCCTTCGACCTGGTGTGGATCGACCGGCGTGTGACCGCCTACAACAAGGCCCTGCGCATGCAGCACTTCCTCAAGCCCGGCGCCCGCCCGCCCCAGGGATTCCGGGGCCGCTACACCGACGACGACGCGGGCCTGGACGAATACGTGCGCATCAAGGAATCGGAACGGGCCGGCCACCAGCCCGTGGGCAAGGATGCGGGCGAGTCCGGGCGCAAGCACATCCCCTCCTTCAACGAGCAGGAGGCGATGCTGCGGGAACTGGCGAGGACCAACAAGGGCAGGAAGAACAAGTAGGAAGGGTGAATTGGGAAGTGCGAAGTTGTTTTACTTCCCACTTCCCAATTCACCCTTCCAACTTCAATCAAGCGTCCCCCGGCCTCCAGACCCCCGAGGCCTCCTGGGCCGGCGGGGCGGCGGGCTTGCGCTGCTGGGAGACCACGTCGTTGAACACGTGGTGCAGGAAACCGGTGAGCTGCTCCAGGTAGTCCCGCTTCTGGTCCTCGGCCATGGACTGGCTGGCCAGCATGTAACCGGTCACCGCCGCCAGGTACTGCACCGCCACCAGGGGGTCCTTGCAACGGAGGTCATTGGCGGACAGGGTGTCCTGGATCCGCTGGACCAGTTCACCGGACAACTGCAATGCATCATCGCTCATGGATCGGACTCCCGGGTTAAATGGTCGGGCAAGTCTAATACAGATGGCCGGCGCGGGCGGAATTCACACAAGGAAAACGCAGGGTCCGCGAAGGACGCAAGGGTTTTCGCGAAGGGCGCCAAGGACTTCTAGTGGAAGAGAATTCCTTCGCGTCCTTTGCACAAACCTTCGCGTCCTTCGCGGTTGGCTTTCGGCTTTTCGGTCTTGCGGCTCTTCGCCTCAACCCCCCTTGGAGAACGTCAGCCCGTCGCCGGCCACGTCCACGCGCACGGTGTCGCCGGGCAGGAACTGGCCGGACAGGATGGCCTGGGCCAAGGGGTTCTCCACCTGGTGCTGGATAGCGCGCTTGAGCGGCCGGGCACCGTAGACCGGGTCGAAGCCCGCCTCGCCCAGGCGATCCAGGGCGGCCTCGGAGACCTCGAGCTTGAGATCCCGCTCGGCCATGCGCTTGCGCAGGTCGTCCAGCTGGATGCTGGTGATGGAGCGGATCTGCTCGCGGCCCAGGGGATGGAACACCACCACCTCGTCCACCCGGTTGATGAATTCCGGGCGGAAGTGGCTGCCCACCACCTCCATGACCGCCGCCTTCATGGCCTCGTAGTGCTCCTCGCCGGCCATCTCCTGGATGATCTGGGAGCCCAGGTTGGAGGTCATCACGATCACCGTGTTGCGGAAGTCCACGGTGCGACCCTGGCCGTCGGTGAGCCGGCCGTCGTCCAGCACCTGCAGCAGCACGTTGAACACGTCCGGATGGGCCTTCTCCACCTCGTCCAGCAGGATCACGCTGTAGGGCTTGCGGCGCACCGCCTCGGTGAGATAACCGCCCTCCTCGTAGCCCACGTAGCCCGGGGGCGCGCCGATCAGGCGGGCCACGGAGTGCTTCTCCATGAACTCGGACATGTCGATGCGCACCATAGCCTCCTCGGTGTCGAACAGGAAGGCGGCCAGAGCCTTGGTGAGCTCGGTCTTGCCCACGCCGGTGGGGCCCAGGAACAGGAACGAGCCGTTGGGCCGGCGCGGATCGGACAGCCCCGCACGGGAGCGGCGGATGGCGTTGGAGACGGCCTTAACCGCCTCGCTCTGGCCCACCACCCGGGTGGTCAGGGCCTCCTCCATGCGCAGCAGCTTCTCACGCTCGCCTTCCAGCATCTTGGACACGGGGATGCCGGTCCAGCGGGAGACCACCTCGGCGATCTCCTCGTCGCTCACCTTGTTGCGCAGCAGGCGCATCTCGTGCATCTCCGCCTGGGCGGCCATATCCAGCTGCTTCTCAAGCTCCGGGATGCGCCCGTACTGCAGTTCCGACATGCGCGCGAGATCGCCCGCGCGGCGCGCGGTCTCCAGTTCCAGGCGCGCCCGCTCCAGCTCCTCCTTGATATGGGCAGTGCCGGAGAGCGCGGCCTTCTCCGCCTTCCAGATCTCGTCCAGGTCCGCGAACTCGCGTTCCAGCTTGTCGATCTCCCCTTCCAGGGTATCCAGGCGCTTGCGGGAGGCCTCGTCGGATTCCTTCTTCAGGGCCTCGCGCTCGATCTTCAGCTGGATCAGGCGCCGCTCCAGGCGATCCATCTCCTCGGGCTTGGAGTCGATCTCCATGCGGATGCGGCTGGCCGCCTCGTCGATCAGGTCGATGGCCTTGTCCGGCAGCTGGCGGTCGGTGATGTAGCGGTGCGAGAGCATGGCGGCGGCGACGATGGCCGGGTCGGTGATCTCCACGCCGTGGTGCACCTCGTAGCGTTCCTTCAGGCCGCGCAGGATGGCGATGGTGTCCTCCACCGAGGGTTCGTCCACCAGCACCTTCTGGAAGCGGCGTTCCAGGGCCGCGTCCTTCTCGATGTACTTGCGGTACTCGTCCAGGGTGGTGGCGCCGATGCAGTGCAGTTCACCGCGGGCCAGCGCGGGCTTCAGCATGTTGCCCGCGTCCATGGCGCCCTCGGCCTTGCCGGCGCCCACCATGGTGTGGATCTCGTCGATGAACAGGATGATGCGGCCTTCCTGCTTGGAGAGGTCATTGAGTACGGCCTTCAGGCGCTCCTCGAACTCGCCGCGGAACTTGGCGCCGGCGATCAGCGCGCCCATGTCCAGGGACAGCAGGCGCTTGTGCTTGAGGCCCTCGGGCACCTCGCCGTTGACGATGCGCTGGGCGAGCCCCTCGACGATGGCGGTCTTGCCCACGCCGGGCTCGCCGATCAGCACCGGGTTGTTCTTGGTGCGCCGCTGCAGCACCTGGATGGCGCGGCGGATCTCGTCGTCGCGGCCGATCACCGGGTCCAGCTTGCCCTGCTCGGCGCGCTCGGTGAGATCGATGGTGTATTTCTCCAGGGCCTGGCGCTGTTCCTCGGCGTTGGGGTCATCCACCCGCTGGCCGCCGCGCATGGCCTCCACGGCCTTCTCCACCGCCTGCCTGTCGGCACCGGCCTTCTTGAGCAGTTCACCCAGGCTGCCCTTGTCCTCCAGGGCGGCGAGCAGGAAGAGCTCCGAGGAGATGAACTGGTCCTTGCGCTTCTGGGCCAGCTTGTCGCAGACGTTGAGCAGGCGGCCCAGGTCGTTGGAAAGATGCACCTCGCCCTCGGCGCCCTGCACGCTGGGCAGGCGCTCCAGGGCCTCCCCCAGCTGGGAGCGCAGCAGGTTCACGTTGGCACCGGCCTGGGTCAGCACGTGCCGCACCGTGCCGCCCTCCTGGTCCAGGAGGGCGATCATCAGGTGCGCCGGTTCGATCATCTGGTGATCACGCCCCAGGGCCAGGGAATGGGCATCCTGGAGGGCCATCTGAAACTTGCTGGTGAGCTTGTCCATTCGCATGAGCTGAATTCTCGCAGGGCAATTTTGGCAATACCCCTAAGATGGGTAAGCCTGGCGGGAATTCAAGTCATGCAGGGATGAAGGTGGATCAGGACCTGATCCAGATCAGGCTGGCCATGCGCCCGGTGGTCGCGTCGCGCCGGTAGGAGAAGAAGCGCTCGCGCTCGGCGTAGGTGCACAGGCCACCGCCCTGCACGGACCTGACGCCGCAGGCGGCCAGTCGACGCCGCGCCAGGGTATAGATGTCCGCGCGCCAGCGCTCGCCATCGGGCCGGAAGGCCCCGGCTGCACCCGGATCTGCGTCCAGGAAGGCCTCGCGCACCTCGGCGCCCACCTGGAAGGCACTGGGTCCGATGGCAGGTCCCAGCCAGACCATCAGGTCCTCGCCACCGCCCAGGGCCTGCACCGTGGCCTCCAGCACCCCGGCATGCAGACCCCGCCAGCCCGCATGGGCGGCGCCCACCTTCGTCCCCGCCACGTCGCAGAACAGCACCGGCAGACAGTCGGCGGTCATCACCGCACATACGACCCCGGGCTCGAAGGCCACGGACGCATCGGCATTCTCCCCGGCCGTGCCGCGCGCCGCATCCACCACCGTGGTGCCGTGGACCTGGGTAAGCCACAGGGGATCGGCGGGCAGGGACAGCGCGTCCACCAGGAGGGCCCGATTGGCGGCGACGGCGGCGGGGTCATCACCCACGTGATCGCCCAGGTTGAAGCTGTCGTAGGGCGGCCGGCTCACGCCGCCCTGGCGGGTGGTGGAGGCGGCGCCGATACGATCGGGGGCGGGCCAGTTGGGAATAATGAAGTCCATGACGGTAAGGATGAAGGATGAAGGATGAAGGACGAAGGATGAATCAAGCAAACCCAAGAGCCCTCAGACGCTTGGCCTGCCGCGGGGTTTGACAGGTACGAAGATCGGGGTGAGCCTTGTTTCATCCTTCATCCTTCCACCTTCATCCTTCAAGACTCCGCAGGAGTCTTGCCATGTCCTCCGGCATGGGCGCCTCCCAGCCCATCTCCTCGCCGGTGACGGGATGCACCAGTTCCAGGCGCGCCGCATGCAGGGCCTGGCGACGGAAGCCGCGCAGGACCGCCTGCTCCGCCTCGGACAAGCCTGCGGGAACCTTCAGTCTCCCGCCGTAGACCGGATCGCCCACGATGGGATGATGAATGTGGGCCATGTGCACGCGGATCTGGTGGGTGCGGCCGGTCTCCAGTCTCACCCGCAGCAGGGTGTGGTGGGGGAAGCGCGCCTCCACCCGGTAATGGGTGATGGCCTCCTTGCCGCCGGCGACCACCGCCATGCGCTTGCGGTCCACCGGGTGACGTCCGATGGGGGCATCCACGGTGCCGCCCGCCACGATCACGCCCTGCACCAGGGCCAGGTATTCCCGGCCCACGGTGCGCGCCTGGAGCTGGCGCACCAGGTCCGTGTGGGCCTCCAGGGTGCGCGCCACCACCAGCAGGCCGGAGGTCTCCTTGTCCAGGCGGTGCACGATGCCCGCCCGGGGCAACGCGGCGAGATCCGGGGCGTGGTGCAGCAGGGCATTGACCAGGGTGCCCTCCCGGTTGCCGGCGGCGGGATGGGTCACCAGGCCCGGCGGCTTGTTGATCACCAGCAGACTGTCGTCCTCGTAGATCACCTCCAGGGGAATGTCCTCGGCCCGGTCCTCGGAAGCCGCCTCCACCCGGGCCTCGATCACCACCCGGGCACCGCCCAGGGCGGTGTCCCGGCGGCGCGGCGTCTCGCCGTCCACACGCACCCAGCCCGCCTCCATCCACTGCTGGATGCGGCTGCGGGAATAGCTGGGGAACATGCGCGCCAGGGCGGCGTCCAACCTCTGGCCGGACAGCGCCTCGGGCACTTCCCCCTGTAAATGAATGATTTCAAGCTCTCCGGACAAGCTCACAGCCCTCTCGTTGGGAAGCACTGAACAAGTCCGTCCAGGACTTGTTCAGTGCGCGCCGCGCCCGGTACACGCCCGGACGCGGCTACGCGAATCAAACACTTAGGTGTTCGATTCGCGGGCGGGCCGTCCCTGGCGCGCGGAAACGCCGAGTTATTCAGCGTTTCCCTTGTTATACTGCCGCCCATTATTCCAGTCCCGGTGCCCCATGACACCCATGCGTCAGTTCATCCTGCTCCTGCTCGTCTCCCTGCTGTCCCTCACCCTGGTCGCCGGCTGCGGCGCCAACCGCCAGGATCCCACCCGCGACTGGTCCGCGAGCCAGCTCTACACCGAGGCCCGCGCGGCCCTGGACCGGGGCAACTTCGACCAGGCAGTGGGATATTACGAGAGCCTCGAGGCCCGCTTCCCTTTCAGCCGCTTCGCCCAGCAGGCCCAGCTGGAGGTAGCCTACGCCTATCACAAGGCCGATGAGCCGGAGATGGCCCTGGCTGCCGCCGACCGATTCATCCAGATCAACCCGCGTCATCCCTACGTGGACTACGCCTACTATCTCAAGGGCCTGATAAACGCCAACCGCGGCCAGGGCTACCTGCAGCGCTGGTTCCCCCGGGATCCCAGCAGTCGTAACCCGGCCCACCTGCGCCAGGCCTTCGATGACTTCTCCACCCTGGTGGGCAACTTCCCGGACAGCCGCTATGCCGAGGATGCCCACCAGCGCCTGATCTACCTGCGCAACATGCTCGCGGCCCACGAGCTGCACGTGGCGGACTTCTACATGCGTCGCGGGGCGTGGCTCGCCGCCGCCCAGCGCGCCCGCACCGTGATTGAGACCTACCCGGAGGCCGACTCCAACCTGGACGCCCTGGAGGTCATGGTGCGCGCCTATCGCAAGCTGGAGCTGAACGACCTGGCAGACGATGCCCTGCGGGTCCTGGCCCTGAACGATCCGGAACGGGCCGCCCGACTGCAGAACCGCTGAAACCCCAGACAGGACACAGGCCATGTGGGACTTCTTCAAGACCGTGCGCCATCGCCACTCGGTCCGCCGTTACCAGGCGGACATGCCGGTGGAGGATGAAAAGCTTCACGCCATCCTGGAGACCGCCATCGCCGCACCCTCGGCCGGTGACCTGCAGGCCTACGTCGTCGTGGCGGTGCGTGACGCCGCCCTGCGTGCCGCCCTCGCCCGGGCCGCCCACGACCAGGCCTTCATCGCCGAGGCCCCGGTGGTGCTGGTGTTCTGCACCGAGGCGGAACGCTCGGCACGCAAGTACGGCGAACGGGGACGGGACCTGTTCGCCCTGCAGGACGCCACCATCGCCTGCGCCTACGCGCAGCTGGCCGTGGTCGCCGCCGGACTGGGTTCCACCTGGGTCGGTTACTTCGATGAGGCGCAGGTCGCCGAACAGCTGGACCTGCCCGAGACGCAGCGCCCCATTGCGCTGCTGTGCGTGGGTTATCCGGCGGAGCTGCCGGAGGTCACGCCGCGCAGAAGGCTGGATGAACTGGTGATTTACAAGTAGCAAGTCTCAAGTGGCGAGTGGCAAGGAAAGCCGCGGCTTCGATCTGATTCGGTCTCAGGGAAGCAAAGGTTTTCCTTGTCACTAGCCACTAGCCACTAGCCACTAACCACTTGCTAAATCGCCTCGCTCCCCTCTTCCCCCGTGCGGATGCGGATGGCGCGCTCCACCGGGGTGACGAAGATCTTGCCGTCACCGATCTTGCCGGTGCGGGCGGCCTTGACGATGGCGTCCACGCACACATCTACCCTGTCGTCGTCCACCACCACCTCGAGCTTGGCCTTGGGGATGAAATCCACCACGTACTCGGCGCCGCGGTAGAGCTCCGTGTGGCCCTTCTGGCGGCCGAAGCCCTTGACCTCGGTGGCGGTCAGGCCGGTGACGCCGATCTCC
This sequence comes from Thioalkalivibrio sulfidiphilus, assembly GCF_000377945.1. GTDB lineage: Bacteria > Pseudomonadota > Gammaproteobacteria > Ectothiorhodospirales > Ectothiorhodospiraceae > Thioalkalivibrio_A > Thioalkalivibrio_A sulfidiphilus_A. The sequence goes on along the minus strand of NZ_KB898926.1, from coordinate 11,593 downwards.
ATCAGCGCCTCGCGCACGTCCTCGAGCTTGAAGGGCTTGATGATGGCTTCGATCTTTTTCATGTTCGCATACCCCAAATTGACGATGTCTGGTTCAGGACAAGGTACTCGCTACCAGGTACCAGGGCAAAGGGCTTGACCCTCTTGGCTCTTTTCTCTGGCAGCTTGTGTCTGTCTTCAACTTAACAATCTTCCGTACCCGGAGGTGATCGGATAGCGCCGGTCCTTGCCGAAGCCGCGGCGGGTGACCCGCACGCCGGGTGGTGCCTGGCGGCGCTTGTACTCGTTGCGCAGCACCAGGGTCGCCACCCGCTGCACGGTGGCCTCGTCGAAGCCGGCGCGCACGATCTGCTCCACGGACTGATCCTGTTCCACGAAGCGCTCCAGGATCGGGTCCAGCACCTCGTAGGGCGGCAGGCTGTCGGAGTCCTGCTGGCCCGGCGCCAGTTCGGCGGACGGCGGGCGTTCGATCACCCGGCGCGGGATGGCCGCACCGAGGGTGTTGCGGTACTCCGCCAGGCGGAACACCCAGAGCTTGGAAACGTCCTTGAGCGGCGCGAAACCGCCGGCCATGTCCCCGTACAGGGTGGCGTAGCCCACCGCCATCTCGCTCTTGTTGCCGGTGGTGAGCAGCATGCGGCCGGTCTTGTTGGAGATGGCCATGAGGATCACGCCGCGACAACGGGCCTGGATGTTCTCCTCGGTGGTGTCCCGGGGCAGGCCCTCGAACTCCGGGGCGAGCGCCGTCAGGAAGGCCTCCACCATGGGCTCGATAGGGATCTCCCGGTAACGCACACCCAGGGTGCGGGCCTGGCTGCGCGCATCCTCCACACTCATGGAGGCGGTGTAGCGGTAGGGCATCATCACCGCCTCCACCGCGTCCGCGCCCAGGGCATCCACGGCGATGCACAGGGTCAGCGCCGAGTCGATGCCGCCGGAGAGTCCGAGCACCGCGCCCCTGAAACCGTTCTTGGAGACGTAGTCGCGCACCCCGGTCACCAGGGCCTGGTAGAGCTCGGCCGCCTCGTCGGCAATCGGCGCCTGCTCACCGGCCCGGGGCTGCAGCGGGGCATCGCCCGGCGGGCAGTCCACAATCACCAGGGACAGGCACTCATGCCAGGCGGGCAGGGACTGGCGCACCTCGCCCTCGCCACCCACCACCAGGGACTGGCCGTCGAACACCAGTTCGTCCTGGCCACCCACCAGGTTGAGATAGAGCAGCGGCAGGCCCGTTTCGCGCACCCGTGCGCGCAGGGTCTGCAGGCGCTCCTCGCGCTTGCCCCGGTGATAGGGGGAGGCGTTGATGTTGAGGATCAGACGCGCGCCCGCCTCCCGGGCACGGGCCGCGGGCTCCGGCTGCCAGATGTCCTCGCACACGGTGAGCCCCAGGGGCACGCCGCGCACCTGGATCACGCAGGCCTCGTGGCCGGGTACGAAATAGCGCTTCTCGTCGAACACGCTGTAGTTGGGCAGGATCTGCTTGTCGTAACGGGCGGCGATGGCGCCGTCGCGCAGCAGCAGGGCGCTGTTGTGCAGGCCGCGCTCATCGCTCACGGGCGCGCCCAGCACCACGTCGATACCCCGGACCTCGTGGGCCAGCTTGTGCAGGGCCCGCTCGGTGCGCGCGTGCAGGCTGGCGCGCAGCAGCAGGTCCTCGGGGGGATAACCGGTGATGGCCAGTTCCGGGAACAGCACCAGGTCCGCGCCCAGTTCGTCCCGGGCCTTGAAGACCCAGTCACGGATGCGCTCGGCGTTGCCCTCCACGTCACCCACCAGCAGGTCCACCTGGGCCAGGGCGATTTTCAGGGTGTCGGTCATGGGGGAAGACAATTCAATATTCAAAATTCAACATTCAAAGGACGGGCACAGCCGCGATCGACCGTCACGGAGAACGCGGGCGTGATCCTCCCTTTGAATTTTAAATATTGAATTTTGAATTCGCCGCTCACAGCAGCGTCTTCATACGCTCGCCCATCTCGGCAGGCGAACGCACCACGGAGACGCCGGCGGCCTCCAGGGCGGCGAACTTCTGTTCCGCCGTGCCCTGACCGCCGGAGATGATGGCACCGGCATGGCCCATGCGCCGTCCGGGCGGTGCGGTGACGCCGGCGATGTAGGCGACCACGGGCTTGGTGACGTGGGCCTTGATGTAGGCGGCCGCTTCTTCCTCCGCCGTGCCGCCGATCTCACCCACCAGGATGATGCCCTCGGTCTGCGGATCGGCCTGGAACAGCGCCAGGCAGTCCACGAAGTTCATGCCCTGGATGGGGTCGCCGCCGATGCCCACGCAGGTGCTCTGGCCCAGACCCGCGTCGGTGGTCTGCTTCACCGCCTCGTAGGTGAGCGTCCCGGAACGGGACACGATGCCCACCCGGCCGGGCTGGTGGATGTGGCCGGGCATGATGCCGATCTTGCAGCCGCCAGGGGTGATCACGCCGGGGCAGTTGGGTCCGATCAGGCGCGCGTCGCTGTGGGCCAGGGCCGCCTTGACCCGCAGCATGTCCAGCATCGGGATGCCCTCGGTGATGCACACGATCACTTGAATGCCCGCGTCCATGGCCTCCAGGATCGCGTCCGCCGCAAACGGCGCCGGCACGTAGATCATGGTGGCCTCGGCGCCGGTGTCACGCACCGCGTCATGGACCGTGTCGAACACCGGCAGGTCCAGGTGCTTCTGACCGCCCTTGCCCGGCGTGACACCACCCACCATGCGCGTGCCGTAGGCGATCGCCTGCTCGGAGTGGAAGGTGCCCTGCTTGCCGGTAAAGCCCTGGCAGATCACCTTGGTCTGGCTATCGACGAGAATGGACATGGTGGGGACTCGCGCAATTCAAGATTCAAGATTCAAGATTCAAAGGTGGGATTGCTGAATCCGGTATTTGTGACCTTTATATCTGCCAGATTGCAGGTAACGGATGAAGCCGGCGAGCATGCGACTGATTTCAACACATTCATTCCTCAAATGCCCGGCCCGCTGCGTGTCCAGCAGGCCCGCATCCTGAGCAATATAAATCTGGGAACGCAATTCTCCAGCCGAACCCTTGGCCATGGACAGAAAATTGATCAGCTCGCGATTCCCACCCCGCTCGTACCCTTCCGAGATGTTGGACATCACCGAGACCGCGCTGCGACGCATCTGGCGACAAAGCACTTGATCGCTGAAAAGGGCACCGTCACGCGTCAACGCATAGACGGAAGCCGTGAGCGTCCTCGCACGTCTCCAGACCTCAAGATCCTCGAATCGAGCACCAGACATTCCATGTCCTCTCGTTTTCCTTTGAATGTTGAATCTTGAATTTTGAATTCACTGGACCGACGCCACCACCCGCCTGGCACCATCGGTGAGGGACTCGGCGGTGATGATGTTCAGGCCGCTCTCGGCCAGCATCTGCTTGCCCTTGTCCACGTTGGTGCCTTCCAGTCGCACCACCACGGGCACGGTCACATGGACCTCTTTCACGGCGTTGATGATGCCCTCCGCGATCAGGTCGCAGCGCACGATGCCGCCGAAGATGTTCACGAACACCGCCTTCACGGCCTCGTCGGAGAGGATCAGCTTGAAGGCCTCGGCCACCCGGGCCGCGGTGGTGCCGCCGCCCACGTCCAGGAAGTTGGCGGGCTCGCCGCCGTGCAGCTTGATCAGGTCCATGGTGGCCATGGCCAGGCCTGCGCCGTTGACCATGCAGCCGATGTTGCCGTCCAGGCGCACGTAATTGAGCTCGTGCTCCCGGGCACGGGCCTCACGGGGGTCCTCCTGGGTCTCGTCGCGCAGTTCGGCCAGTTCCTGGTGGCGGTACAGACCGTTGTCGTCCAGGTTGATCTTGGCGTCCAGGGCGACCAGTTCCCCGGCCTTGGTGACCACCAGCGGATTGATCTCCACCAGGCTCGCATCGCTGTCCACGAACAGCCGGTAGAGCTGGCCCAGCAGCTTCACCAGGGCGGAGACCTGCGGTCCTTCGAGCCCCAGGGCGAAGGCCACGCGGCGGCCCTGGTAGGGCATGTAGCCGGCGGCCGGATCCACGTGCAGGGTGATGATCTTCTCGGGGCTCTCGGCGGCCACGGTCTCGATGTCCATACCGCCGGCGGCGGAGGCCATGATGGCCACCCGGCGCCGGGCACGGTCCACCAGGAGACTCAGATACAGCTCCCGGCCGATGTCGGTGAGGGATTCCACCAGCACGGTGTTGATGGGCAGTCCCGCGGGACCGGTCTGGTGGGTGACAAGACGCCCACCCAGCAGTTCGCTCACGGCATGTTCCAGTTCCCTGGAGCCCTTGACCAGGCGCACACCGCCCGCCTTGCCGCGTCCACCCGCATGCACCTGGGCCTTGACCACCCAGGCATCACCGCCGAGGGAACTGATCACCTCGCCCAGGGCGGCGGGATCGCTCACGGCCACACCCTCGGGCACGGGGATGCCATATTCGCGGAACAGTGCCTTGGCCTGAAATTCGTGAAGGTTCATGGCGATGAAGATACTCGCTTGACCCCTCGGGGTACAAGCGAGGCGGCCCGGGATCAGGCGGATTTGCGCAACAGCTCAGGGCCGGGACGATGCAGGTGATAACCCTGGGCCATGTCCACGCCGAGCCGAGTCAGCATCTCCAGGGTGGCGGCGTCCTCGACGAATTCCGCCACGGTGCGCTTGCCCAGCCCCTTGGCCACATCCACCATGGCGCGCACGAATACCTGGTTCTCCCTGTTGCGAGGCAGGTCGCGCACGAACATGCCGTCGATCTTGAGCATGTCCACATCGATGTACTTGAGGTAGGCAAAGGAGGAGAAGCCGGCGCCGAAATCATCCAGGCACACCTTGCAGCCGAGCCGGTGCATGGCCTCGATAAAGCGCTGGGCCTCCTGGATTTCGGACACCGCCGCGGTCTCGGTCAGTTCGATGATCAGCCGCGCTGGGTCCACCTGGTGACCCAGCACCAGCTCACGGATGGTATCGGCCAGGGCCGGATCGTCGAAGGAGCGGCCGGAGATATTCACCGCCAGGGGTGGCATCTCAGGGTTCATGGCCAGCAGTGCGATACCCAGTTCCAGCACCCGCCGGTCGATGGCCAGGATGAGTCCGGACTTCTCGGCGATGGGTACGAACTGCCCGGGCATGAGCAGCTGCTCCGGATCCCTGGGGTCGCGGATACGCGCCAGGGCCTCCATATGCGCCAGTTCCCCGGTGGTTGCATCGTAGACGCCCTGGTAATGGAGCAAAAGCAGATCCTGCTCCAGGGCCATGCGGATGCGATCGCCCCAACTCAGGCGCTCGGCCACCGCCTCGGAACGGTCCCGCTCCGGGTCATAGAGCGACCAGGTGTTCTTGCCCAGACCCTTGGCCTGGTACATGGCGATGTCTGCCCGCACCACCAGGTCCTCTGGCATCTCCCCGTGCTCCGGATACACGGCAATGCCGACACTGGCGGTGCTGCGCACCCCCGTGCCCCGGAAACGGAACGGGATCTTGGCCACGGTGTTGCACAGCCGGGCGGCGAGGTGCCGGGCATCCTCGATGGAGTCGATCTGGGTGAGCAAGGCAAACTCATCGCCGCCGACCCGCGCCAGCATGTCGCCACCGCGCACCACCGGCATCAGCTCACTGGCCACACGCACCAGCACCGCATCGCCGGCACGATGACCGAAGCTGTCGTTGATGGCCTTGAATTCGTCCAGGTCGAAGTACAGCAGCGCGAGCCGGTTGTGGTGGCGCAGGGCGGAGGCCATGGCCTTCTCCAGGCGCTGCTCGAAGCAGTGGCGGTTGCACAGGCCTGTGAGCGCGTCGTGCTCCGCCAGGTAGAGCAACTGCTCGGCGGTCTGACGTTCATGGGTCACGTCCTCGTAGATCCACAGGCGGCCGAGGCTGTTGCCGCTCTCGTCCAGCACCGGGTAGGAGATCTGGGTGATCAGGCGACCGTCTTTGAGCTCTGTTTCGAAGCGCTCGCTGGATTCATGGGTGTCCATGACCTGCAGGATGTGACGCGAGCTGTGGTCCGGACGGGATTCGTAGTGGGCCGCCAGTTCCAGCACGTCCCGGGTGGGCATGCCTGCGAGATTGGTCTCCCTGGCGATACCCCAGATGGTCAGGAAGGCGGGGTTGTAGTACTCCACCCGGTGGTCCGGGGTCTCGAACAGCACGCCGATATTCATGGCCGAGAGCAGGGAACGCAGGCGCCCCTGTTCCTGGCGGGCGAGTTCAGTGAGGCGAATGGCCTGACGATGGGCTTCGGTCAGCTCCGTCTCCCGGGTACGCACCGAGGAGATCATGGCCCGGAACGCCTCGGCCAGCTGGGCCACTTCGTCATGCCCCTTGACCGGGAGCGACACATCGTACTGACCAGCACTGACGGCCCGGGCGCTCGCGGCCAGATGCGCGACCCGCCTCACCATGCGGTGACCAACCGTGCCCAGTAGCAGCAGCCCCAGAGGCAGCACCACCAGGACCACCAGCAGACTGTCCCGCAGCAGGCGCGAGCGGGCCGCCTCTTCCGCCTCCGTGGACAGCCCCATGAAGACCTGTCCCACCTCTATCCCGCCAAGACTCAGCGGTATATGGACATGATGTATGGAAGACTGGCCGAACTCCGCTGCCTGCCCGGCCTGCACCCGGTCAGATACCGAACCCGCGCTGGCGTAGATGCGCCCGGACAGGTCCTCCACCTGCACGTAGACCACCGCGCCGCCGGGGGTGGCGACCATGCGCTGTGTCAGGTCTGCCAGCACGGCGTAGTCCTGCTCGAAGACCCGGGCACTGAAGGCCGCGTTGACCCAGAGAGGCAGATCACCCTGCTGCGCTCGAAACTGCGCCTCGGCAAAGCGATCCACCTGTCGCAGGCCGACGAATACCGCCAGGCCCAGCGACAACACCAGGATCATCACCAGGCTCACACTGAGCTTGCGCTGCAGCGACCCCTGGAGCCAATGCCAGAGGCTCATGAAACCACCCCGGGACGGTCGGCGTGCACGCCCAGCGTGCGCGCAATGACATCACATTTGAACAGGGGGGCCATCAGCCGTCACCCAGCACGCGGGCGGCACGGTCCGCGAAGGGATCGAGCCCCTCCAGCAGCCCCGGGTCAGGCGGCATGAACCGGACCAGGCCGGACCCCTGGAAATAGCGATGGCCGGCGGGCTCGGCATGCAGGGCGAACAGATCCCTGGACAAGGCAATCAGGCGCTGGGGCGGCAGGCGTGTGGGGTTGCCCAGCAGCACGAAGCCCGGGATCTCCTCGGTGCGATGGACCTCCACCAGCTCACCCCGCCCGGTCCGCTGGGCATCCAGCCAAGTGGGCAGACCCACCAGACCGACACCCCCCTGGTGAAGTACCGCCAGCAGGGCACTGCTGTGGGACTGCGCCGTCTCGACGCGCAGGTCCCGGCTGGGCACCAGTCCCGCCTCGCTCAGCGCCTGCACGCCCAGTTGATGGACGATCGCCAATTCAGGCGGGGCATGCAGGGTCTGGCCGCGAAGGTCCGCGAGGCTGGTGAGCCCGGCATCACGGCGCGCCACGAACACCGCCGAGGAGCGGTTACCGGTCACCGCCAGCACCACCTGGCCGCAGTCCCGCTGGGCCAGGCGCCCCAGGTGGGGTGCGGTCAGGGCAAGCGTGTAATCGCCCCGGCAGGTACGACGGGCGAAGGTGGCGAAATCGGGGGCCGTGACCAGATTGACCGGGGCGTCCAGTTCTTCGGCCAGCCAGGCCCGCAGGGGGCCGTGGCGGGCCGCCAGCACGGCGGGACTCATGTAGGGGAAAACACCCAACGTGGGCGGTCCGACGCGCATGTCCGCGGACTCGGCCTTAGCGGCGGGACCCGCCCAGAGTCCCAGACAGACGGCCAGCCATCCGGCCGCCAGCAGCGTGTGCATCTTGGGCAGTTTCGTCCGTGACAACGGCATCCCCGGGGAGAAAAGGTTGATTCAATTCACAAATTATAGGGGATTTCGGCTACGACAAAGGATTCGGCGCCTCGGGATACAGCAACCGTTCGTCGGAAGATTCCGACGTCGAAGGCGAACCTCCAGGGCAGCAACGTGGCCAGCAGCGCCGCAAACGGCAGGGCCCAGTGTCTCCAGGGTGTCTGCGGTATCGGAATCGGGCTCGGGCTCGGACATGGGGGTTTGTGCCTAGGAGCCTGTCGGACTTAGGTGCCCGTAGCGAGCCGAGTGGGAGAGTGAGGCCATTTTTTCGATCGTTTGAGGAGAATAGCCGTCGCTATTTGACGAAAAGGATCGGAAAAAAGGACCGCTCTCCCACCGGCGCAGTAGGCGCAGCCTAAGTCCGACAGGCTCCTAGGGCCTTGGGAGGGCTGAAGGCCTAACCGCCTCGGGTGGCCAGTGTGGAAAACAACCGTTGCACCTCCTCGGCGGGCGCCGGGCGGGAGAACAGGTAACCCTGGGCCACGTCGCATCCCAGTTGCCTGAGCATGTCCCGCTGCTGCTCCGTCTCCACCCCCTCTGCCACCAGGCTCAGATCCAGACGGTCGGTCAGGGCCACCAGGGTCCTGATCAGGTTCTCCGCCACCGGGTCGCTACCCAGCCCGCGCACGAAGCTCTGATCGATCTTGAGCGCATCCACCGGCAGACGATGCAGGTAGCTCAGGGAGGCATAGCCGGTGCCGAAGTCGTCCAGATGCATGGCGATGCCCAGGCGCTTGAGCCGGAACAGGGCCTCGGAGACCTGTTCCATGTCCTCGATCACCGCGGTCTCGGTGACTTCCAGCACCAGGGGCATATCGTCCTTGTCCAGGCCATGGCGGGCCAGGGTTTTCGCCACCAGGGACTCGAAGCCCGGCGCAAGCAACTGACGGACCGAGAGATTCACGCTCATGGACAGACGGCGCCATCCCTCCCCGCGCCAGCGGGCGATCTGGGCGCAGGCCTGCTCCAGCACCCACTCGCCCAGAGACAGGATCAGGCCCGAGTGTTCCGCCATGGGGATGAAGCGCGCCGGGGAGACGTTGCCGAACCGGCGGTTCTCCCAGCGCAGCAGGGCCTCGACACCGATCACCTCGGCGCCCCGGATCCGGACGATGGGCTGGTAGTACAGCCGCATCTCGCCCCGCTGCAGGGCGCCCTGCAGCTCATTGTCCAGGGCCGTGGTATTCCCGCACGCGCTCATCCATCTCCGGCGCGTAGAACACGCAGCGCCCGGCATGGGACTGGGCGCCCCCCTCATGCAGGGCCACCCCGGCACGCTGCAGCAGCTCCGGCGCCGATTCCCCGTCCCCCGGGAAGACCGCCGCCCCGGCGGAGAGCTTCACATGCAGCGGTGGCAGATCTCCGCCCATCTCCAGCTCGAAGGGCTCCAGCAGCTTGTCGGCCACCTCCGAGACATCCATGCCCATGCGCAGGTCGCAGAGCAGCAGTGCGAACTCGCCATTGCCCAGGTGCGCCACGGTGTCACCCTCGCGCAGGCGGCTGAGCAGACGTTTCGCCACCGCCTGCTGCAGTCGGTCCCCCTGCTGACGACCCAGTGAATCGGTCACGGCGCGCAGCCCGAGCACCTCCAGGGCCAGTACGCCGATGTAACGACGGTGGTGCCTGGCGCGCAGCAGGGCCTGGGAAATGCGTTCCTCCAGAAGCATCCGGTTGGGCAACCCGGTCAGCGGGTCGAAGCGGCTGGATCGTTCCAGGGCCTGGGCCTGCTCGATGATCATCAGACCCAGGCCCGTATCGGCCGCCACCTCGGTGAGCAGCTGAAGCTCATCCCGGTCGAACACCGCCCCGTCCCTGACCGGCACCTGCCTGGAGAGGAATCCCAGCACGCCCATCAGCCGCGGCCCGTTGAGGAAGGGGACCACGGCCATGGACCGGAATCCCTGGGCGACGGCGCGGCTGTGGCATTCATCCATGGGCGGCACGGCCACCATCTCGTTGATCACGAAGGGACGGCCCGCGTGCAAATCACCGGCCATCACGTGCACCCCGGGATCGTCTGGGGCGATGCGCAGGCACAGAGCGTCCAGACACGCCAGGGCATCACCGGCGCTGGCCACCGGGCGCAGGGTCCGACCCTCGGCATCCACCAGACCCAACCAGACCAGATCGTAGCCGCCGGTATCGACGGCGATGCGGCAGGCCTCGCGCGTCAGGGAATCACTGTCACGGATGCGCAGGATGGCGCCATTGATGGCGCTGAGCATGGCGTGAACTCGGTTGAGCCGCGCGATGTGGCGCCCGCGCTCCTCGAGCCGCACGTTGGCCTGGGCCAGGACGTGCATCTGCCAGGCGATCAGGCCGTAGAGCAGCAGCGCGGTGACCAGCACATAGGCCCAGCCCTTGAAGGTCTGCAGCCAGGTGAGCAGCACCGGATCATCCACCAGCATGACCAGGGCGCGGTCGGACAGGGCAATCCACAGGACGCCCAGGACCAGGTATATCAGGACGATCCGCAGCGCGACGCGGCCTGCCAACTGCCGGGATCTGGACCTTCCATTGCGGCTCACGGCATGGGCTTCCGTTGCGGGCAGCGGGGCTGCCCCGTGTCTTCATGGAACTACAACGGCGACACGGACTCCCGGGACCAGGTGGCGCGCATCAATCGCACCGGGGGAAGACCGGGCGACGGCGCCTAGTGTTCAGCCATCTCCAGGATGGCCGTGACGATGTCGTTCATGGTCACGATGCCTTCCAGTTCGTTGTCCCGCAGCACCACGAGACGCCGGAAACCCTGGTTGACCATGAGACGGGCCACGTGCTTGACGTCCATCTCGCTGAACACCGAGATCACCGGCTTGGAACAGACGTCGTAGACGTTGATGAGATCGATGTCGCCTTCCTCGGCGACGATGGTGCGCAGGATGGTGGTGTAGGTGATGATGCCGTAGGCGTCGTGGATATCCTTCTTCTCCACCACCAGGGATTTCACGCCATGGCGCTTCATCTGCTGCATGGCTTCGCGGATGGTGGCAAACGGAGAGACCGTAACCACCTTGGGCTGCATGATGTCCTTGACGAGCATGGGCTTCACCTTTTCCTGGGGCACCACCAGGTCTTGTCACGAATGGAAAAATCGACAGGATTCACATGATTGACTGGATTAAAAAATATCCGATCCAGAGACAATCCTGTTCATCCTGTAAATCCTGTCAATGAATGTTCTAGATCTCGTCCTTGATGCGCTCCTCGAAGCGCTCGATCTGGCCCACGTCGATACCGGCGATGTGTTCCAGCGGGATGGTGAACACCACACCCTTGCTATGCTTGTCCAGCTCCAGGTCCTTGGTGAGCTTCTTGAGCACCGTGACGGAGAGCTTCTTTTCCAGCACGAAGATCAACACCGACTGGCTGCCCTCGTAGGTCAGACCGAAGAAGGTCTTTTGGGTCATCGCGGAATCGTGTGGGTGGTTTGATGGGCATAAAGTGCCCCGGACCCGCATAATCCCGGTGTCTTGCGGCCATCGAGGCCGTGCCCAAAGTGGTTCCGTTTGGCTGACAGGATCATGACATGAAATCTCCCCGCACAGTGCGTGAACTGTTTTCGCTGCCGGGCTTCTCGGCCGGGGCGACGCTCAAGGGTGTTTTCGGTGATCGGTACGCCCGAGTGATCACCCTCAGGCGCCGAAAAAAACGGCCGTGTGTTCATGCTGTGGCCACCGCT
>NZ_KB898925.1 GCF_000377945.1 Thioalkalivibrio sulfidiphilus | reverse complement strand
CATGCCGGTTTCCACGGTGATGGGCACCACGGCGCCGTTCTCGGCGATGTCGGGGGCCTGGATGCTGATATCGCCGGCGGACATGGAGTCGGAGCCCAGGGCGTTCTTGATGGCGTCAGAGACGGAACGGGGACCGAAGGCGGATTCGGGCCATGCGGCCAGGACGGTACGGGGGGCGAGCATGCCCGCGCCCACGGCGACGCCCACGGCGCTGGCGGCCAGGGTGCCCTTCAGAAATACACGACGCTTGCTGTTCATGTTTGGACTCCAGACTGAAATGGATTTTTGGGTAGTGACCTTCCTGATGGTCTGAAACCGGCGGGACGACCGGGCTGCGAGGAGGTGCGGGCGATGGACCGCTGACGCTCGGCCGGCCTGTTTGCCAGGGGTTTCAACGCCTTGCTGAGCGGTGCCGCGCGGGCGGGTCGATGCAAGGCGACGGTTAAGGGTACCCATTTCGCCGGGCATGGCAAGACCTGGCGGATATATTAGATGTTGCTGAATTTCTAGTGTTTTAACCCGCATGTCTCACCACCGTTCGTAGGGAGGGCGTCGAGATGCCGCTGTGACGGGGCGCGCGGAGCGGAAGACGGCGCCGGCGTAGCCGACACTACGTCAAGCCGGCTGAAGTGAGCACGCCCCGTCACAGCGAGCAGATCGGCGGCCGCAGTAGAAGGGTGGTGAGATATGCGGGTTAAGGGGCGGGAGGGGGTTGTCAGCGGATCCAGGTGCGCACGATGTCGCGCTTGCTGCGTATCCGCTCTTCCACGAAGGGGGTCAGGTCCGGGGCCTGAAGGGCCAGCTCCAGCTGGTGCAGGGATTCGCCGTACTGGCCCAGATAGAAGTAGTACTCGGCCATGGTCTCCTGGCTTACGGCCCGCTGCCCGGCCTGGTCGGCGGCCCGGGCCTTGAGGTGCAGCAGGCCGGGTTCCTCGCGGCCCTCGTTGAGCAGGCTGTCGATCACCGTGATGGCCCTGAGGGGTTCGCCGGTCAGCAGCAGGGCATCGGCGTAGTGATGCACCACGGGCAGGTGGCGTGGATAGAGATCGTTGAGCCGGGCGAGGATCCTCACGGCTTCATCAGGGCGGTTGTCCCGCTGGGCGATCTCCGCCTGCAGCAGGTTGAGGGCCACCCGGGGGATCTGTTCGTCATTCAGGCCATCCAGGGCCCGGACAGCGCCCTGGGTGTCGCCACGGGCGAGCAGGGCGGTGGCGTAGCCGTAGCGGCTCACCGGGTCGTCCCGGTCGCGCCCGCGGGTGTGTTCGGCGATCGTCTGGCCGGGATCCTGGCGGGCGTTGATCCGGGCCTGGATCACGCGGAATTCCAGGGAATCTTCCCGGTAGCCATCCCTGGGGTATTGCTCCGCGCGGGACTGGCTGTCACTCAGGCGGTTGGCGGTCACCGGGTGGGTACGCAGGAATTCGGGCACGCTGTCCGGGTTGGCGCGGCTCAGCATCATCATGCGCTCGAAGAAGCCGGGCATGGCGCGGGGGTCGTACTCCGCCGCGGCCAGGATGGCGATGCCGATGCGGTCGGCCTCCTGTTCGTTGGCCCGGGTGTGGTTGATGCGCGCCTGGGTGCCGGCGGCCAGACCGCCGATGATGGCCGCCTGTCCCACGTTGGGGTCGTAGGCGGAGGCGATGATGCCCGCCAGCACCGCCAGCCCCGTGGCCAGGTCGATGCGCGAACTGCCCGCGTACATGCGTGCCAGGTGGCGCTGGGTCACGTGGGCGATTTCGTGGGCGATGACCGCCGCCACCTCCGCCTCGTTGCGTGCGGCGGTGATCAGGCCGGTGTTCAGCCCGATGATGCCCCCGGGCATGGCGAAGGCGTTGATGCGCGGATCGTCCACCACCAGGAAGCTGAAATAGGGATGTGCGTCGGGGGTGCTTGAGACCAGCCGCTGGCCCAGGGACTGCACGTAGCTGTTGATCAGCGGGTCATGGTCCAGTGGCAGGGTGCGGCGTACCTCGCGCAACAGGGTGCGGCCCAGTTGCTGCTCCTGGCCGGGGGAGATCAGTGCGGAGGAGGGGTCGCCCATCTCCGGCAGGTTCAGTTCGGCCTGTGCGGGCCATGACAGCCAGACCAGCGCCAGGATGAGCAGCGAGAGGAGGGCGGGCGGGCGTCGGGTAATTGTCATCGAGACGGGAAGGCCGATCCCTGGCCAGCCGGTTCGTCCGGCAAGTGGGTTACTTGCCCAGGCCCGGAGCGGAGGAGTAGGCCATCATGGTGTCACGGGTGGCCCAGACCTTCGGGTTGAGCACGGCCTCGGGCAGCATGAAGCGCTTCTTGTCCTGCACGGGGATGGTCTTGACGATCTTGGTGATGTTCTCGTAGGGGATCTTGAACAGCATGCCGGTCTGGTTGCCGCTGGTGCGCCGGGCGATCATGAAGTCGTCGTACAGACGGTATACATAGATGTTGGCCGGACGCAGCTTGCCGCTCTCATCCTTCAGGGTGATCGTGTACTGGGTGTCGACGGAAAAATTGCTCTTATCCAAGGCTTCACTCTCCATAAAGCAGTTGAAGTCGGTGCGCGAAAGCGCCGGAACCTTACCACGCCAGACACCGACAGATAAGACCGTGGCGCGGAGAATCCGTTCCACGGTCGGGGTCCTCGAATACCTGATGCCTAGACTCGGAGGCCTGGGGCCAAGTAGAATATTTAAATATTATTATGGTGCTGCGCCCAACGCCAGATTTTATGGGCCAGATTTTATGGGCGAGCCCCGGCCGGACAGTGCCGGGCCCTGTGATATCTGAGGAGGTCACATGTACGGCTTCAAGGAAATCGATACCGCCACGCTGCGTCAGTGGCAGGACACCGGCCACGGCTTCCGTTTGCTGGACGTGCGCACCCCGGCGGAGACCGCCCGGGGCGTGATCCCCGGCGCCGAGGCCTTGCCCCTGCATCTGCTGCCCCTGCGGGTGCAGGAGCTAGGTGGCGATACGCCTCTGGTCATCTATTGCCAGAGCGGCGCCCGCTCGGCCCAGGCCTGTGCTTTCCTGGCCCAGCACGGGCTGGATGAGGTCTACAATCTGCGTGGCGGCATCATGGGGTGGGCCGGATCCGGACTGCCCCTGGCAAACCTGGATGAAGCCCCTGCAATGGCTGTCGGAATAAGCTAAGCTGGTACATCCATAAAAATTTTTGAGTGGTTTGGGGGCGTCATGGACCTGTAGTTTGATGGCCCCTGAATATAAGAATATAAGCTTTGCCTTGTGTGCCGAGTGAAGAAGTCCCAATAATTAACCTTAAAGACTAAGGAGATTGGAAACATGGCTAATTTCGATCAGGAACTCGATGCCTCCGGCCTGAACTGCCCCCTGCCGATTCTGCGCGCCAAGAAGGCCCTGGCCTCCCTGAGCAGCGGCCAGGTGCTGCACATCATCGCCACCGATCCGGGCGCTGTGAAGGACTTCGAGGCCTTCGCCAAGCAGACCGGCAACGAGCTGATGGAGCACCGTGAGGAAGGCGGCAAGTTCTACTTCCTGATGAAGAAGGGCTGATCCGCTAGGATTCTTCTTCAGGGCCGTCCGGTCTGGCCCTCGACCCGAAAGAGGGCAGGCCGGATGGACCTTTCAGGCACCAGGCAAGTGTGCTTCTCCGGGTCCCCGGAGTGGCTTGAAGATACCCGATCGAACTTAATAACGACGGCGCGACTGTGGGCAATAGTCCGGGTCCGAATTCCTGATCTATACTCGTCGAAACCCAAAAGTTGACTTAAATACTGGGGTTTTAAACGAGCACTGATTTCTGCCAGCGAGGTGTGAAAATGGCAACTTATGCCGAGATGCAGCAGATCTATGATGACATTCGTGGCGACTTCCGTTACGACCACGAATTGAATGGCTGCCTGAACTGTGGGATCTGCACCGCAACGTGCCCCTCAGCTCAGTTCTACGACTACTCCCCCCGTGAGATCGTGCAGCTGCTGTGGACCGAGAACGTCGAGCAGATCTATGACGCCATGCAGGAAAAGATCTGGGCCTGTGCCCAGTGCATGACCTGTGCGGCCCGTTGCCCCTTCAAGAACTCCCCTGGTGGCCTGGTCGCCATCATGCGCGAGGTGGCCATCAAGCACGAGATGCAGTCCGCCAAGGACGTGCTGCGTCCCTTCGGCCGCGTGATGCTCAAGCTGATCACCACCGGCAACCAGCTCTCCCCCGACATGATCCAGCCGGACCACTTCCCGGACTGGGGTCCGAACATCCAGAAGGTGGAAGGCGATCTGCGCATCCTGCGCAAGGCCATCCCCGTGAAGACCCTGCAGACCGTGGAAACGGCCTGGGAAGTGTCCCTGAAGACCTCCGTGGAGATGTACACCATCTGGGAAATGACCGGTGTGCTGAAGTCCCTGGAGCTGATGGACGAGAACCTCTTCGACGTGATCGAGGACTTCATCGACGAGAAGCGTGAAGACTACGAGGACTGGCTCGAAGAGCAGGAAGAAGACGACGACGATTGAGTCGTTGCCTGACCTGACACTTTGTTCGGCTGAAACATCCGAGCGTACGAGGAGAACCGAATATGAAACCGACAGACCAGACCCCTGGCAACCACAACACCTCCGGTGAGGGTGCCGGCGCCGGCGCCATGAAGCCCGGCTTCCACAACACCGACGGTCAGGGCATCGCCGGTCACGGATCCTTCTTCCAGGCCACCGACCTGTCCAAGGAAGATGCCGTGCGCGCCACCGACTGGGTGCGCAAGCACGTCGACCGCCGCACCGTCGATCTGGGCGACCGCATGGACGACATCCGCGAGCACATGTACGAGCTCGAGAAGGATGGCCAGATCATCATCCACCGCATCGGCGACCAGCATGAGCCGCAGTCGGTGAAGACCCTGTTCGGCTGGGACAAGAAGGTCCCCACCAAGCAGCTGTGGCACCACAAGTCCTGCGGCCAGTGCGGCAACATCCCCGGTTACCCCACCTCCCTGCTGTGGTTCATGAACAAGTTCGGCTTCGTGCCCGGCAAGGATTACCTGGACGAGACCGACCAGACCTCCTGCACCGCCTGGAACTACCACGGTTCCGGTATCGGCAACGTGGAGTCCCTGGCCGCGGTGTTCCTGCGTAACTTCCACCAGGCCTACGTGTCCGGCAAGCAGCACGGCTTCGAGCTGGGTCACTTCTACCCGCTGATCCACTGCGGCACCTCCTTCGGCAACTACAAGGAGATCCGTAAGTACCTGGTGGAATCCGCCGAGCTGCGCGAGAAGGTCACCAAGATCCTGGGCAAGCTGGGTCGCCTGGTCGACGGCAAGCTGGTCATCCCCGAAGAGCTGATCCACTACTCCGAGTGGGTGCACGTGATGCGCAACCGCATCGCCTCCGAGCTGCAGACCATCGACGTCTCCCACATCCGTGCCACCGCCCACGTGGCCTGCCATTACTACAAGATGGTGCACGAGGATGCGGTGTACGATCCCACCGTTCTGGGCGGCAACCGTACCGCGATCATCACCTCCACCGCCCAGGCCCTGGGCGCCCAGGTGATCGATTACTCCACCTGGTACGATTGCTGCGGCTTCGGCTTCCGCCACATCATCTCCGAGCGTGAGTTCACCCGCTCCTTCACCATGGACCGCAAGATCCGCGTGGCCCGCGAAGAGGCCAATGCGGACGTGATGCTGGCCAACGACACCGGCTGCGTCACCACCATGGACAAGAACCAGTGGATCGGCAAGGCCCACGACCAGAACTTCTCCATTCCGATCATGGCCGAAGTTCAGTTCGCGGCGCTCGCCTGCGGTGCAGATCCGTTCAAGATCGTTCAGCTTCAGTGGCATGCCTCGCCCTGCGAGGATCTGGTCGAGAAGATGGGCATCTCCTGGGATCAGGCCAAGAAGAACTTCCAGGATTACCTCAAGGAAGTTGAGGCCGGCAATATCGAGTATCTCTACAATCCCGAACTTGCATATGGGGGTAAGGCGTAATGCAGGACACAGTACTGGTCGTCGGCGCGGGCCCTGCCGGGCTTTCCGCTGCCGCTAACGTTACCGCTGCCGGCTACAAGGCCGTGGTCGTCGAGAAGGAAGAAGTGCTGGGCGGCGCGCCCATCCTCTCCGGCTACGCCAAGCTGGTCCCCTCCGGTGAATGGGCCAAGGATGCCATCGGTCGCATGGTGAGCCGCGTTGAGCAGGACGGCAACATCACCGTGTACAAGAGCACCAAGGTGACCCAGCTGGACGGCGAGGCGGGCAACTTCACCGCCACCCTGAGCAACGGCGAGAAGGTCAGCGCCGGTGCCGTGGTGTTGGCCACCGGCTTCACCCACTTCGACTCCATCAACAAGCCCGAGTGGGGCTTCGGCACCTATGAAGACGTGCTGACCACCACCCAGATGGAGCAGATGGTCGCCTCCGGCAAGATCGCCTGCCCCTCCGACGGCCGTGTGCCCGAGCGCGTGGCGATCCTGCTGTGCGTGGGTTCCCGTGACCGTCAGATCGGCCGCGAGTGGTGCTCCAAGATCTGCTGCACCGTGTCCGCGAACCTGGCCATGGAGATCAAGGAGATCTCTCCCGAGACCGACGTGTTCATCTACTACATGGACATCCGCACCTTCGGTCTCTACGAGGACAAGTTCTATTGGAAGTCCCAGGAAGAGTTCAAGACCAAGTTCGTCAAGGCCCGTATTGCCGAAGTGACCGCCTCGGGTGACGGTCGTCTGCTGGTGAAGGGTGAGGACACCCTGGTCAAGCGCCCGATCATCATCCCGTTCGACATCGTGGTGCACGCCATCGGCATGGACCCGAACGAGGACAACCCGGAGATCTCGCGCATCTTCGGCGTGGGCCTGGAGAAGCACGGCTTCATCGAGCGCGCCGAGCACTACACCAACACCTGCGGCACCACCCGCAAGGGCATCTACTCCTGTGGTGCCACCTATGGGCCGGAGACCATCGACGACTCCATCTCCCAGGGTGCCGCCGCCGGTGCGCGTGCCGTCGCGGACCTGCATGCTCTGGTTCGGAAAGCAGGCTAAGGGTCAGAAGACCGGCGGCGGCGACGAGATCGCCGCCGCCGATCTCGAGATCACGCTCGACAAGGAGATTGCCTCGAGCAAGTTCCGCACGTTGCTGGAACAGATCGAGGAGCGCGGCACCACCATCGAATTCTTCTTGGAGGCGCTGCGTTCGAAACACGAGTTGTTCGCCAGGGTGCTGCCGGCGGAAAAGCCGCAGTACCTGAGCCGGGATGACGTGATGCTGTTGCTGGCGGTGATCTTCCCCGCCCGCCGCAAGCTGGAATCCCACCTGGCGTCCCTGGATGATGCCGCCCTGTCCGATGCCGTGCTGGCACTGGTCTATGGCGAAGGTCGTCTCGAAGAGCGCATCAACGCGTTCTGCGAGCTGATTCCGGAGACGGACAAGAAGGCCCGTCGCGCCATCTGGGATCTGGCGGCAGAGTTGCTGCATTTCAGGGACCCGGAGCGCGTGCCCCTGATGACCCGCTGGGTCTGGGACACGCGCACCATGACCGGCGCCGTGCGCGAATTTATTCGCGGCAACGACACCCTGAGGGAGATCCCGATGGGTACGCGCCCCGAGGATTTCCAGGGCGTGCGCGCTTGGTTCGCCGAGCGGCTGTCCGAGGATGGCCTGTATCGCGATCTGCCGTACCTGGTGGATCTGTTGCAGGGACAGGCCTATGCGGATTACGTCAAGGCGGTGTCCATGGGCGTGGGCATGGTGAATGCAGAACTGGGTGCCAAGCAGGACCCGCTCGAGTTTCTGGTCAAGTTGTTGGGTATCGAGGAAAGGCCTGCCAGGAAGGCCGGAGCAGACGAGAAAACACTTCACTAGGCCTGAGGGCCGGTAGGTAGAGTTTCGGAGAGAACCATGGCTATTCATGAAAAATCGCTGATCGAGCCGGAACGCCTTCTCAACCACGAATCCCTCGTGGTGGATGGCGTCGACGTTTCGGGTCACTGGAACACGATGATCGCGCCGCGCACGATCAGGGATTACGACGACGATTTCGAGGCAAAGATCCAGAAGCTGGGTGGCGGCGAGAACGTGCACCGCTGCTGGCAGTGCGGTTCCTGCACCAACTCCTGCACCATGTATGCGCAGAACGTGCAGTTCAACCCGCGTTACTGGATCTACCTGACCCGTCTGGGTCTGAAGGAAGAGATCATCAAGGACAAGGACATCGTCTGGCAGTGCGTCTCGTGCAACAAGTGCACCAACATCTGCCCCAAGGACGTGCGTCCCGAAGGCGTGATGAAGGCCCTGGCCCACTGGATGGAAGAGGAAGGCATCACCGAGAAGACCCCGTCTTCCATCTTCGATGAAGAGTTCGCCGATCAGATCTACAAGACCGGCCGCATCGAGGACAGCCGTGTGATGCAGAACTTCTTCAAGAAGACCGGCCAGCCCCTGATCCAGGACTGGCTCAAGGTGTTCGTGCTGCGCATGATGAAAGGTCTGCCGATCTCCCACCTGATCAAGATGGGCTGGAACACCGTGCACACGCCGCGCACCAAGTCCTGGGGCAAGACCGGTGAAGTGCTCAAGGCCTACGTGCAGGAACAGAAGGAGGCCGCTCATGGCTAAGGTTGCTTATTATCCCGGGTGCGCGCTGGAAGGCTCCGGCGGCCCCTACGACAAGTCCACCCGCGTGCTGGTCAAGGCGCTGGGCCTGGAAATGGAAAACCTGCGCGACTACAACTGCTGTGGCGCCATGGAGGTGAAGAACATCCACCCCATGCTGCAGACCTACCTGTCTGCCCGCAACCTGGCCATCGCCAGCGAGCAGATGGGTCTGGACGCGGTGATGGCCCCCTGCAACGGTTGCTACCACAACCTGAAGAAGGCCGAGTACGAGACCGCCACCTCCGCCAAGGCCATGCAGACCGTGCAGGACCTGGCCCGCAAGGCCGATGATCCGGTCTACAACGGCGACGTGCGTACCCTGCACCTGCTCGAGTGGCTGATGGAAGAGCTTGGCCCCGAGGGCATCAAGCAGAAGATCACCAAGAGCCTGAACGGCATCAAGGTAGCCAACTACTACGGCTGCATGTACACCCGTCCGCGTCAGATCTTCCCCGAGAAGGATCAGGGTCCCGGTTCCGAGTCCAGCTACAAGCCGCACTTCATGGACGACCTGCTGGGTGCCGCCGGTGCCGTGAACGTGGACTTCCCGCTCAAGACCGCCTGCTGCGGTGGTGCCCACACCCTGTCCGACTCCGACACATCCACCCAGCTGGTGCTGAACATCCTGCAGGCCGCCGAGGATTCCGGCGCCGAGGTGATCGCCACCGAATGCCCCACCTGCCACTCCGGTCTGGAGATGCACCAGGTGCGTGCCGAGGTGGAGTTCGGCATCAAGACCGGCGTGAAGGTGCTGTACTTTACCCAGCTGCTGGGCCTGGCCATGGGCCTGTCCCCGCGCAAGCTGGGCATTCAGGACAACGTCAGTGATTCCATTGGCTTCCTGAAGGAGAAGGGCGTCATCTGACGCCTGGCGCACAACGGGGGCGGGCAACCGCCCCCGTTGCTGTTTGTAGAGACTATAAGAATCGACAGGCATTCGCCGAGGGCTGGCGGGTGAGTCCCTGACACTGACCGAAGCGAGTTCCATGGACTGCAACGGCTGCGAATTCCATCCCGAACTGTTCTACGACGACGAATACCAGATCTGGGTCCGGCGTGAGGACGACGGCACCCTGACCGTGGGCATGACCGACCTGTCCCAGACCATCGCCGGCAAGATCCTGCACGTGCGTGTGCGCAGGCCCGGCACCCGTCGCCCCCCCGGCAAGCCGGTGGCTACCATCGAGAGCGGCAAGTGGGCCGGTCCGATCCCCAATTTCATCGATTGCGTGATCATCGAGGGCAACCCCGAGGTGCTGGAGAATCCGGTGCTGCTCAATTCCGACCCGTACAACGCCTGGGTGGCGCGGGTAGAGGCCACCGACGGCGCCGACAAGGCCCTGGAGACTTTCGTCACCGGTGACGAGGCCCACAAAGGCTACTGCGCCCGCGCCCAGCGCGACGACATCCATTGTCAGCGCACGCTTCGCTAAGCAGACATGTCCCAAGACGACTATTATCTGGATAACGACGAAAAGACCGTGGTCTTCCTCATGACCAGCGGTCCCAGCACGCCGCATCGCTGCGCGACGCCGTTCTATCTGGGTTCCATCCTTGCCTCCATGGACGTGGAGGTGCACATCTTCTTCACCATGGAGGGCGTCAGGCTCATGGAGAAGGGGGTGGCCGAGAACATGGTGGCCATGGAAGGGGGCAAGAAGATCATTGATTTCATTCGGGATGCCAAGCGGGCAGGGGTGATCCTGCACGTTTGCCAGCCCGCTTTGCCGGGGTATAAAATCGACGAGTCGGCCGACATCATCGAGGAGGCTGATCACGTCTCGAGGGCCAGCGTGCTGGCTGACCTCATCCTGAGGTGCGATAAGCTGATTACCTTTTAACCGGGCGGGTCCCTACGGACCGGCTCTTTTTTGTTTCATCCACAAGAGTACTGGAGGAAAGCATGGGCGCAGTACGGGGTTGTAATATTCCTGAAGACCTGATGTACAGCATCGACAACAACGTGTGGGTGCGTAAGGAGAGCGATGGTACCGCGACCGTGGGCCTGACCTCCTACGCCGGCTCCCTGGCGGGCCAGATCGTGTCCTACACCCCCAAGAAGGTGGGCAAGGAAGTGAAGAAGGACAAGTCCTGCGCCACCGTGGAATCCGGCAAGTGGGTGGGTCCGGCCAAGACCCCCGTGACCGGCGAAATCGTTGCCATCAACGATGCCGTTGCCGCCAAGCCTGGCCTGATCAACGAAGATCCCTACGGCGAAGGCTGGCTGGTGAAGATCAAGCCCACCGACTGGGACGGCGAGTCCGGCGATCTGAAGACCGGCGCTGACGCGCTGGCCGCCTTCGAAGCCAAGATGGATGCCGACGGTTTCGGCGGCTGCTGATCGGCCTTGATGTGATGTTCAAGGCCGTCTCCGCCCCGGGTGGAGACGGCCTTTTCGAATGACCGAAGAATTCTGATGTGGGGTGTCGGTAATGTCCAACTGGTACGACCTGGTCCAGCATGTGGAACCTCTGGAGGATCTGCCTCTGGATCGTGACCTGGTGCAGTCCCTGGAGTCCGACTGGGCGAGCCTGGCTGGGCGCGACATCCCGCCCGTGCATTTCTACACACCCACCTTCAAGTCCTATCAGACCTCCGAACTGAAGGACTGCGGCAAGAGCGCCTGGCCCGCGGTGTCCATCACCGGCGGCGACTGCAAACTGCAGTGCGACCACTGCAAGGCCAAGATCCTGGAGCCCATGATCCCGGCGCGCACGCCCGAGGATCTGTGGCGCGTGGTCAACGGCATCATCGAGGACGGTGCCCAGGGCATGCTGCTCACCGGCGGCTCCAACCACCGCAACGAAGTGGAGTACGACAACTACTATTCCACCATCCGGCGCATCAAGGATGAGTTCCCGGATTTCCGCATTGCCATGCACACGGCCCTGGTGGACGACAACATCGCCCTGTCCATGGAACAGGCGGGCATCGACGCCGCCATGATGGATGTGATCGGCTCCCAGGACACCATCACCCAGGTCTACCACCTGCGCCGCAGCGTGGATGACTTCGAGGCGACCCTGGAAAGCCTGGTGAAGACCAACATGAAGGTGGTCCCCCACATCGTCATCGGCCTGCACTACGGCCGCCTGCTGGGCGAGTGGAATGCGCTGGAGATGATCCAGCGCCACCTGCCCGACGCGGTGGTGCTGGTGGTGGTGATGCCTTTCTACGCGCCGGAGAGCCGTCCCTTCGTGACCCCGGACACCGAGGCCGTGGGCCGCTTCTTCATGGATGCCCGCAAGGCCCTCCCGGAGACGCCGCTGCTGCTCGGCTGCGCCCGTCCGCCGGGCCAGGCCAAGCTGCAGATCGACACCTACGCGGTGATGGCCGGCCTGAACGGCATCGCCCATCCCTCCGACGGCGTGGTGGAACTGGCCGCGCGCCTTGAGCGTCGCATCCGCGTCACGCCCGCCTGCTGCTCCATTGCCGTGGGCGACGAGGTGATGGCCGTGGAAGGCGCCAACTCCGGTATCGAACTGGACCTCAATACCATTTTGGCGGAAGAGAAGAAGCGCCGCGAACTGGCCCGGGTGTCCGCCTCGGGGCTGGGCGGTATCCGCGTGGTGAGCCAGGTGGGTGCGGGTATGGCGGCCTCCGGCGGTTGCTGCGGGGCCTGATGCCATGAGAGACGCCAAGACACTCCGGGTACTGGACACGGGCCTGCGCCGCGCCGCCGAGAACATGGCGCTCAACCGCGCCCTGCTGGAATCCCATCAGGCCGGCACCTCGCCCCACACCCTGCGCTTCCTGCGCTTCACCCCCAGCGCCCTGCTGGGCTTCCACCAGGACGTGGAGCAGGAACTGCGCACCGACTACTGCGCCGAGCACGGCATCGACATCCAGCGCCGTATCACCGGCGGCGGCGCCATCTATTTCGATGAGACCCAGATCGGCTGGGAGCTGTATCTCGATAAGGCCTTCCTGGGCACCGCCGACATGGGCGCCATCGCCCGGAAGATCTGCGAGGCGGCCGCCGAGGGCATCAGCGCCCTGGGTGTGGACGCCCGCTACCGCCCGCGCAACGATATCGAGGTGGACGGGCGCAAGATCTCCGGCACCGGCGGCGCCTTCGACGGCGACTCCATCATGTACCAGGGCACGCTGCTCATCGACTTCGACGTGGAGCGCATGCTGCGGGTGCTGCGCATCCCTGCGGAGAAGCTCTCCGACAAGGCCATCGAATCGGCCCGCGACCGGGTGGCGAATCTGAAGGACCTGCTGGGCGGCAACATGCCCAGCTTTGACGAGGTGCAGAAACGCCTGGCCGAATCCTTCGCGAGGGCCTTCGACGTGAAGCTCGAATGGGCCGACGCCATGAACGCGGCGGAGGAGGGGGCCTTCCAGGAGGCCCTGGCCGAGATCGACACCCCCGAGTGGATCTACCAGCACAACCGTCCCGCCACGGACGCCACGATGCGCGAGGCCATCACCCGTTCCCAGGGCGGCACCATGCGCGTGGGCGTGGCCGTGGACCCGGCCCGCAACCAGCTCAAGCAGTTGTGGATCACCGGTGATTTCTTCGTCAAGCCCCAGCGCCTGGTGGTGGACCTGGAGGGTGCGCTGCGCAACACCCCCATCGAGGCGCTTGAGGCCAACGTGAAGGCCTTCTTCGAGGCCCATCCCGCCGAGATGCTGATGCTGACCCCCGAGGACTTCGTCACCGCCATCCGCGCCGCGCTTGACGCCGAAGAGGCCAGGGCCTGAGATGAACGCCGGGGTGGACAGCATCAAGTCCGTGGACGTGCTGGTGGTGGGCCTGGGCCCCGGTGGCGCCAGCGCCGCCCGCACCGCCGCCGCGGCCGGACTGAGCGTGCTGGCCGTGGAGCGCAACAAGGTGCTGGGTGAGCCGGTGCAGTGCGCCGAGTTCATCCCCACCCCCATGGGCGGCTATGCCAAGGCCGAGAAGGTGCTGCTGCAGCGCATCACCGGCATGAAGAGCATCCTGCCCTCGGGCACGGTGCATGAATCCGAGTTTCCCGGGCTCATGATCAACCGGGCCGAGTTCGACCGGGCCATCGCACGGGAGGCCGAGCGCCTGGGCGCCGAGCTCTGGACCCGCTCGCCCCTGGTGGCCCTGGACGCCGACGCCCACATCGCCACCGTGCGCCGCGAGGACGCCGAGGTGAAGCTGCGCTACAAGGTGCTGATCGCCGCCGACGGCCCCCATTCCCCGGTGGCCGCGCAGCTGGGCCTCACACCCCTGGAAGTGGTGCAGACCCGCCAGTACACCGTGCCCCTGCTCAAGCCCTACGCGGACACGGATATCTGGCTGTCCGACGACTATCCCGGCGGTTACGCCTGGCTGTTCCCCAAGGGCGAACTGGCCAACCTGGGCCTGGGTGCCGACCGGCGCTGGGAGGACAACCTGAAGGAACCCCTGGATCGTCTGCACCGCCAGCTGGTGGAGGCGGGCCTGCTGGGCGAGGAGATCCTCTACCGCACCGGCGGGGCCATTCCGGTCGGTGGTCTGCGAGAACACCTGGTGGTGGGCGACGTGCTGTTCGTGGGTGATGCGGCGGGTCTGACCCATCCCATCACCGGCGCCGGCATCGCCGCCGGCGTGGTCTCCGGCGAGCTGGCCGGCAAGGCCGCCGCGGCCTGGCTCGAAGGCGACGAGGACGCCTTCGAGGACTACGAGGAAGACGTGCGCGACCAGTTCGAGACCGCCGTGAGCCGCGCCGTGGAGCGCCGCCATGAGCTGGCGCAGGTCTGGCGCACCCGGGCGGCCAACGAGGACGCCACCCAGCGCAAGGGCTGGATCGCATTCAATGAATATTTCGAGAGCGCTGCGGTTCAATAGCCTCGAGACCCAGCGGGGCGGCGTTCGAGGGTTTGGTTCGCGTTGGCGGCTGTGTGCCGGCGCGGCGAGAGTCAGGCGGCAGGATACAAGCGGGTCGGGGTTTTAACTTGTATCTTGCCTCTTGAAACGTGTATCTGATCTTTCCTGGAGGTTCTTATGAGTGCCAGTGCCGAGTCCATGGTCTCTCCGGTGACATTCTACCGGCCCGACTATCACATCAAGACCCCGGAGATGCGTTCCCCGGACTACGTGCAGATGTCCACCGCCGCGGCCATCACCCTGGGCCTGGTGCCCGGCACCATGCACCGCACCGCCTGCACCCACTGCCTGAACCTGCTGGTGACCTACCCGGAAGGCTGCCGTGCCAACTGCAGCTACTGCGGTCTCGCCCGTCACCGTGAAGAGGCCCGCGACTACGCGGACCGCAACTTCATCCGCGTGGACTGGCCCACCGCCCGCTACGACGACGTCATCGAGCGCGTGAAGAACAACGCCGACAAGGGCCAGTTCGAGCGCATGTGCATCTCCATGATCACCCACCCCAACTCCGACCACGACACCGTGGTGCTGCTGGAGAAGTGGGTGAAGGAAGTCCCGCACATCCCCGTGTCCATCCTCTCCAACCCCACCACCATGAGCTACGAGGACCTGAAGAACCTGCGCGACAAGGGCGCGGACATCTTCACCGTGGCCCTGGATGCGGTCACCCCCGAGATCTTCGAGCGCACCCGCGGCAAGACCGTGGACAGCCCGCACCGCTGGGACAAGTACTGGCAGGCCATCGAGTGGGCCGCCGAGATCTTCGGCCCCGAGAAGTTCGGCGCGCACCTGATCTGCGGCATGGGCGAGACCGAGCAGGAGATCCTGGCCGTCTGCCAGAAGATCCGCGACATGGGCGGTCACAACCACATGTTCGCCTTCTTCCCGGAGCAGGGTTCCCTGATGGAAGACTGGAACCCCGTGCCCCGCGACCAGTGGCGCCGCGTGCAGCTGGCCCGCTTCATCATCGACTATGCCGGTGGCCGTATCGATGACATGAAGTTCAACGAGCAGGGTCAGGTGGTCGACTTCGGTCTGGACGAGAAGGAACTGAACGACCTGATCAGCTCCGGCAAGCCCTTCCAGACCTCCGGTTGCCCCGGCAAGTCCGACGAGGAGGTCTCCGCCTGCAACCGCCCCTACGGCGATTCCAGCCCCACGGACATCCTGAGCTTCCCGTTTGCGCTCAACGGCAAGGACGTGGAGTTCGTGCGCCGCCAGATGGACGGCGAGAAGGTGGGCACCTTCGATCACGACGCCGACAACTGAGTCGGTTTTCGATCTGCTGCCAAACAGAAAACCCCGCGTGAGCGGGGTTTTCTGTGTCGGGTGGCTGTAGTCAGGCCTGCACAGCCGTTCCCTCAATGAATCCGACTGCCCGGTCTCTGTGAGACCAGGTGCAGGCCCGCGTGTGTTCCTTCGGACACTCGCTTGAAGCACCAGGATAACCATAACAACAACCCGATCAACATAAGATGATCAACCGGGGCCATGCCCCAATCTCAGTGGAGGAATGCAATGTATCAGTCCATCCGGCGCTCCGGCGTCTTCATCTGCCTGGCCTCCGGCCTCGCCGCCACGGGCGTCGCCCAGGCCACCAACGGCTACCAGCTCATCGGTATCGGTGCCTACCAGAAGAGCCTCGGTGGCGCGGTGACCGCCAATCCCGGCTCCGCCATGACCGCCATCACCAACCCCGCTGGCATGGCACGCATCGGCAAGCGCGCGGACTTCTCCATGGAGGCCTTCATGCCGGAGCGCTCTGTGGATTTCACCGCCACGGGCGGCGAGACCGGCAAGAGCTCCGTGGATCTGTACGGGATCCCGGCCATCGGCTGGACCGCGCCGGTAAACGGGCGCGATGACCTGTGGTTCGGCGGCGGCATGTACGGCACATCGGGTATGGGTGTGGACTACGCGCAAACCGAGGTCATGCCCGATCTGTCATTCGACGGTTACAGCAACGTCATGCTGTGGCAGATGGCCCCGACCCTGGCCTGGCAGGTGGACGATCGCCTGACCCTCGGCGCCTCGCTCAACATCAATTACCAGTCCGTGGCGTTCAAGCAGCGCTTCATCGATGACCAGGGTGATGTGGTGAACAATTTTGACCTGTCACGCTCTTCCAGTGCCTTTGGCATTGGGGCGTCCTTCGGCCTGCTGTTCGATGTGAACGACCGGCTCACCCTGGGCGCCGCCTACAAGAGCAAGCAGGTGTTCGGGGATCACGAGTACAACCTGGCCCAGGGCGATATTGGTGAAACTGATGGCTCCGGCGTTTATCAGGGTCTGCCCGCCGGCACCTACAAGCTGGGCCTGGATTTTCCCCAGCAGCTTGCCCTGGGTCTTGCCTACCGCGCCATACCGGCCGTGACCGTCTCCGCTGACGTGAAGTGGATCAACTGGTCCGACACCATGGACAAGCTGGCCGTGACCGGTCCCGGCGGAATCTCCGTGCCCATGGATCCGGGCTGGGACGACCAGACCGTCTACGCCCTGGGCGTGGACTGGGCCGTGAACAACCGCCTCAACCTGCGGGCCGGTTTCAACTACGGCAAGTCCCCCATCGGCAACGAGGACGTCAGCCGCAACCTGATCCTGCCGGCCGTGGTGGAGACCCACTACACACTGGGTGCCGGCTATAACATGGACGGCAACTGGGAACTGGCCTTCCACTACATGTACGTGCCCGAGAAGACCTTCCAGGCGCCCGGTGACGATCCCTTGCTGCCCGGCAGCAAGATCTCCCTGTCAGAGCAGTCCTTCGGTGTGAACCTGGGCTATCGCTTCTGATCCCAGGAGCATGTCTTGCGGCCAGGGATGGCCACTCAAGCCCCGCCCCTCGGCGGGGCTTTCTTTTGGGCTCCGTAGGAGGCCCGACCCCGGGCCGAACAGCCCTGATCCCGGTTATCCGCTTGCGCCGAAAGGTGGAAGGCGGAGCCTGCAATGGCTTGCATGCGGCGTTGTCACTGCGCTCATCGCGTCTCGGTGAATCAGTTAAAGGCAGCGTCGTTCGACACTGGCAGCGCATGAAATCCACGCTGGGGCATGTTCGCGGCGGGGTCGCCGCTCAGTGACTTTGCCGCTTCGGTTATCTGATGTGAGCCAAGGACGCGGCCCCGTCGGTTAGTGCAAATCTGGCTGCCGTTGACTGAAACAGTCACAAAAGATTGCATCATCGGGTGTTCAAGGAGACCTGAACGCCAATCCCCAGGGGGCTGGCGTGGCGATCCGCGTTGTTGCGCCCTGGCTTGTGACACAGGAAAAGCCCGGAAGATGCCAATGCGTCAGCGCATTAATGTTGAGAAATGGAGGCAAGCAAACCGTGATTCTGCGATTCAAGGACGTGAACTTGGGGCAGTCTCGCCAGACTTCGCGCTTCGTCAACGATCAGTGAGAGATCCTGAAAATTTGGAGATTAGAAAATATTAATAATCAGTATAGCTAACATACATATTACTGATCGTATATTAATTTTTATGTTTGGACCCTGGGAACGAATTCTCCGATGCTCACTCTCGGCCATAAAAACAACAACAAAGGCTGGGTTGTGCACCTGTCTCACTTAATCAATAAGACACGCATTAAGCGTGTGATCGGAGGAGGATTTCATGCGTAAGGTTGTCAGACAGTCGACTGTCTTGTTTGCCGTTGCCGCCGGGCTGGGCGTTGCAGGGGTGGCCAACGCCACCAACGGTTACTTCTCTCACGGCTACGGCACCACCAGCAAGGGTCTGGCGGGTGCGGGCGTGGCCTTGTCTCAGGATTCTCTGGCGGCCGCCACCAACCCGGCAGGCATGGTGAATGTCGGTGATCGGATCGATCTGGGTGCTGCCTTGTTCTCGCCGCATCGAAAGTACACCACTACGGGTGGGCCGAGTGAGTTTTGTGATGGACCGAACTGTTCCTTTAGTATTGGGCCTCAGTCTATCAGTAGCGATAACAACTATTTCTTGGTTCCTCATTTCGGCTGGAACAAGATGCTGGATGACCGGAGCAGCATCGGCATCTCAATCTATGGCAACGGTGGCATGAACACCGAGTATAAGGGTGGAAACGCCACCTTCTTCTTCCCTGCGTCGATGGGTGGCCCAGATGCGTTCGTCAGTCCGGAAGGTACCTATGGTGGCGGCACCGCCGGCGTGGATCTGATGCAGCTGTTTATCGCTCCGACCTATGCTCGCAAGTTCAACGACACCGCTTCCTGGGGTGTGACTCCCATTATTGCCTACCAGCGGTTTAAGGCTACTGGACTTGGCACTTTTGCCCCTAACAGTAGTGATTTTACTAATTTGTCCGACCGTGGTTATGACAGCTCCTGGGGATTCGGTGTCCGTCTTGGCGTTCAGGGTGAGGTCGCGCCTGGTGTACGTCTGGGCGCCTCCTACCAATCCAAGATCTTTGCCGAAGAATTTGACAAGTACAAAGGCCTATTCGCCGAACAGGGCGACTTCGATATTCCGGCCAACATGACTGTCGGTCTGGCTTGGGATGTGTCCCCGACTTCGACCCTGTTGTTCGATATCCAGCACATCTGGTATAGCGACGTTAAGTCTATCGCTAACCCGCTGATGCCTAATCTGATGCAGGCACAACTGGGTGATGATGGTGGTGCCGGCTTCGGCTGGAAGGACATGACCATCGCCAAGATCGGTTATCAGTGGCAGACCAGCCCAGACATGACCTGGCGTCTTGGCTACAGCTACGGTAAGCAGCCTATCCGTGACTCCGAAGTGCTGTTCAACATCCTGGCTCCTGCGGTTATCGAGCATCACCTGACGGCTGGCTTCACACGCCAGATGGGGCCCAACAACGAGCTGAACTTCGCGGCCATGTATGCGCCGACCAAGAAGGTGAGCGGCCCCAACCCGCTTGATCCGGCTCAGACCATTGAAATCGAGATGTATCAGTTCGATCTGGAACTGAGCTACGCCTGGAAGTTCTAGGCACGTCGCAGCAACGGGGCCCGCGTGGCCCCGTTGTTTCGTTTGGTCCGGCAGTCGCAACTTCAGAGGGGGCGCCTGCCGGTATCCCGACCGCATGACCCGCGAGGTGTCTGAATCATGAAGCATTCCCGTATTCCGTTTTCCTGGCTCATCCGGGCCGCCTGTGTCTGGATGTTGCTGTCCTTCTCCCTTGTTCATGCCCAGGATGGCGAGAACCTCAAGCCCTTCGTGCTGGGCGGGGTCTATGAGGGACCCATCTCGGCGCATCTGGACAATACCCGCACTGCCCTGGAAGGGCAGGGTTTCCGCATCGTGGGTGAGCATCAACCCTACGACGGTGCCCATATCCTGATCGTCACCAGCGACGAACTGCTGCAGGTGGCCGCAGCCAGCGAGCGGGGCGGTTACATCGCGCCGCTGCGGGTGTCACTCACCGAGGTGAGCGGCAACACCCAGGTGGCCTATGTGAATCCGCTGTATCTGCGCCACGCTTACCGGCTCAATGGCGAACTGTTCCAGGTCTCCGCCCGTCTGGCGGGCGCCCTGGGCCAGCGTGAGTTCTTCGGTTCCGAGGAAGGCCTGCCGCCGGATCAGCTGCAGCGCTACAACTACACCTTCGGCATGGAATACTTCACCGACCCCTATCGCCTGGCCAGCTACCGCAGCCACGCCGATGCGGTGGCTGCGGTGGAGCGCGGCCTGGCAACCAATGCCGGTGGTGTGTCCAAGGTCTACCGCCTGGATATCCCCGGCACCCAGATGACGGTGTTCGGCGTCTCCATGAGCCAGGCCCGGGGTGGCGCCAGCATACACATGGATGATGCCCACCAGATGTCCGTGGTGGATTTCCAGGGCATCAAGTCCACTGCCTACCTGCCTTACGAGATCCTGGTGATCGGCGGCGACGTGGAGGCCTTGCACATGCGCTTCCGCATGGCGGTGCATTTCCCTGACCTGAGGATGATGGGCGCCAACAGCTTCATGCGCCTGCGCCGTTCTCCCAATGCCATCGGCGAGGCCCTGACCAAGGCAGCAGGTGGCGAGGTCCAGCGTTTCTGATTGATCGGGCGCATACCGGCCCATTGGACCCCGGCCTTGGCCGGGGTTTTTTTTGCCCGCATGCGCCATGGCTTTGCAAAGCGTGTTCTCTCACGGAGACACGGGGGCACGGAGAAACGAGACATTTACCCCTGTGACGCCGTGTCTCCGTGAGAGAAATGGTTTGCACCCTTGATCACGCTGGTTCGCGACGGGGTCGTCGCTCCTACGGGGTGGGCTTGACCCTGCTGCGGATAACGTTTTCTTCGACGGTTTTCTGGGGGACAATGGGATCGTCATCGAGCCATCATCAGGGTGTGAGCCGCGATGAGTGATCTGAACACCACCCAGGCATCAGCGCCGCAATGGCGCGACCTGCGCGAGACCGTACAGCGCAACTGCGACATCGCCGATGCGCGCTATGCGGGCAACGATACCCTCTGCACCTATCTGCTCAAGATGCGCGAGTTCTACCGATGGGAGCGGGGCCTGCCGTATTCCATGGCCCTGGACCGCCGCGAGGTGGGCGACTGGGTGGTGGCCCGGGAACAGCGCTGGGAAGGGCTGGAGGCACAGGACCTGGACGCCCTGACCCTGGGTGAGCGCCGCTTTGATCCCTTCGATCACGAGGCGGTCAATCAGCATCTCAGTCCCCACGGACTGGTCTATGGCGCAGGTTATGGTCGCGGCGCGCGCCCGCTGTTCTTCCTGGGCAGTCTGATCAAGCTTGAGGATTACGAGGGCTACCGTATCTATGTGGTGGGCCAGGAGATGGCGCGGGATCTTTCCTCACCGCCGGCCATGTCCCGGGGCGAGCGCATCTTCGTGCGCCGGGAATCCATACGCCGCATGGTGTTCGAGATGATCGAGGCCTGGCAGATGCGTGGCGCGCCTGCCGATGATTCTCTGGGACGGGCTTTGCGGGCCTATGGTCATGATCCGGGCAATGACGAAAGCCTGGAGCGCATGGTGGACGCCGAGGTGGAGTCCGCGGTGTGGCACGAGGTGGGCGAGGTGATGGCCGGACGCCTGCTGGGACCCGAGTGGCAGGAGCGGGTGATGACGGTGGCCGGAAGCCGGGCCGAGCGGGTGATGCGTGCCGTGCGGGATCACCTGGCCGATTGTCTTGCCACCTTGCCCGCATTGCTGGATGACGCACCTGAGGGTGCGCTGCATTTTTATTTCGCCAATCTGGGCGGCATGCGTGCGCTGCTGTTTCCCCAGTTGCGTGAGGTTTACGAGGGATGGGTGAAGGGCGGTGCGCTGGAGGAACTCAAGCGCCTGATCGCCCCTGCCCGTGAGCACTGGCTGAGGGTGGCAGCGCGCCTGTTGCGCGAGCCCCCCGAGACCTGGCCGGTCAGCGACGAGGCCTTGCCTTCCCTGTGTCCGGACTTCTCCGGGCGTAGGTTGGGGTAATCCAAATCAGAACCAATCCTCTCACGGAGGCACGGGGACACGGAGGAAACCTGATCAAATAGGATTTCCCCGTGCTTCCGTGTCCCCGTGAGAGGAACATGTTTTTCTTTCTCTTTGCGAGAGGACAGGTTTTCTCTTGTCCGAGCCGTTGGACTTCGCTGCGCTCAGTCCAACCTACGGCATTGGGTTTAACTTCCCACTTCCCAATTCACACTTCTTCCTTTAGCACTTCTTCCTTTGGCACTTCGGACTAAACGTCCGCCCACATGCGCATCAGGTTGGCGCGTACGTGTCCGGCACGCCGGGTCGACTCGGCATCGGGATTGTCCCTGCGCAAGGCCTCATGGACCTGGTAGAGCTCGTAGAGCATTTGCCTCCGGGCAGGGTCGCGCACCATGGATTCCGCCCAGGCGACAGCGACCAGTCGCTCGCCGCGGGTGACCGGCGCAACCCGGTGCAGGCTGGAGGAGGGATAGATCACGGCATGTCCCGCCGGCAGTTTCACCTGCTGCTCACCGAAGTCCGTTTCCACAACCAGTTCACCACCCTCATAGCTTTCCGGTTCGCCGATGAACACGGTCACGGATACATCCGTTCGGTAGCGGCCGCCCTCCGGGCCCATGACCGGGTCGTCCACGTGGGCACCGTACTGCATGCCGGGCAGGTAGCGGGCGAAGAAGGCGCCGGAGAGCTTGCGGGGCAGGGCGGCGGCCTGGAAGGTCTCATGCCGGTACAGGGGCATGAGCACCAGCTGGTTGAGCGTCCTGACACGGGCATCCGATGGATCCACTTCCTCATTGTGCTTCACGCGCCGGGCATCCGCGCCGGCGCTGTAGCGGCCGTCAGTGAACGGTGCATCCGCCAGCATCCGCCGAATCTCGGCCAGCTGCGCGGCATCCAGCAGGTCAGGAATGGTCAGAAGCATGTCTGGTTACGACCCTGTTGGGGTGCGAGGGAAAGCGAACCGCGAGGGGCACGAAGGTATGCGCTAAGGCCGCGAGGTGTATTCATCAAGATAGGCTTCGCGTCCTTCGCGCCGACCTTGGCGGCCTTTGCGGTTTGCTTCGTCCGTTTACTTCTCCGGTGACCAGGTGCCGCTCACGCTGGCGGGCGGGGCGCCGGCGGCGGAATTGGGCGGGCGGTAGTGGGGATCGTTGGGATTCATGAAGATGAAGCGGAATTCGCCCGGGTTCATCTCCACGTAGTCCAGCACTGCATCCTTTACCAGGTCGACGCAGATGGGGTCGATGACCAGGCTCACGCCCTCGCTCTTGAAGGTCAGATCCTCGTCACGGCCAGTGTCGTCGAAGCCCATGCCGTACTCGATGGCGCCGTCGGAATGGCGGCGTGCGGCGATGCGCAGGGGGGTGTTCTCGAGGCCGCTCTGCCTGGCCGACTCGATGATCTGCTTTGCGGCGTTGGGGGTGATGGTGATCATGGATAACTCCTGGTGTGCATGGAGGCGCGACGCATTCAGGGGGCTGTGCTGCGGGCCGGTGTCGCTGAACGGGATTGTAGCTGATGACGGATGAAGGCCACGAAGCGCGAGGCCCAGGGATTGCGGCGGGTGTGTCGCTGGTGGCTGTAGCTGGCCAGCAGATTGTGGCGGACGATGCCGTCGTGACGCCCGTCCACGCCGTGACCGCGCAGGACCCGGTAGGCGTACACGGTCTCAGCGCCCAGGGGCTCCAGGGCCGAGTAATGGAATTCGTGCGCAGGGAAGGCGGCTGGCTTGCCTTCCGCATCCTGAAGCGGCCAGAGGCCCGCGCCGGTCTCCTCGAGGCGCACATAGCCGCGGCCCTGGGGGCGTTCATGCATGACCACGTTGCCCGGGATCACGCCCACCATGGTGTGGCACTGATCTTTCCAACGGATGCTGCGCGAGAGGTACATGAGTCCCCCGCACTCGGCGTAGGCGGGCAGGCCTGCCTCAATGGCATCCCGGATCGCGCCGCGCAGGGGGGCGTTGGCCTCCAGGGCCTCCAGGTGGGTTTCGGGGAAACCGCCGCCGATGAACAGGGCATCCGCTTCGGGAAGCTGTGTGTCATGCAGGGCATCGAAAAAGCATAGCTGCGCACCGGCCTGCTCCAGGGCCTCCAGGTCCGTGTGGTAGTAGAAACCGAAGGCGGCGTCCCGGGCGACCGCGATACGTACCTTCGGACCGGCTTCGGCCTCGGCAACGGGCGAGGGCGTAGCCGGCAGGGGCGTGCGGGTGTCTGTGCCGATCTTGAGCACGGCCTCCAGGTCCACCTGTGCAGCGATGGCCTCGCCCAGGCGGCGGATCTGGCTGTCCGCCTTCTGGTGCTCGTTGCTGGGGACCAGCCCCAGGTGGCGTTCGATGATCTGCAGCGCCGGGTCCTCGTGCACGGCGCCCAGGACGGGGATGTCCGTGTAGTGTTCGATGACCGCGCGCAGCTTGGATTCATGGCGGGCGCCGCCGACCCGGTTGAGGATCACGCCGCCGATGCGGACGCCGGCATCGAAGGCCTGGTAACCGAGCAGCAGGGGGGCGATGCCCCGGGTCATGCCGCGGCAGTCCACCACCAGCACCACCGGGGTCTCGAGCAGCTTGGCCAGGGCGGCGTTGCTGTTGCTGCCCTCCAGGTCCACGCCGTCGTAGAGGCCCTTGTTGCCTTCCACCAGGGTGACATCGGTGTCCCGCTCGTAACGGGCGGCCATGGCCAGGATCTCGTCGTGATCCTGGGTATGGAAGTCCAGGTTCACGCAGGGACGGCCGGCGGCATGGCCGAGCCACAGGGGGTCGATGTAGTCGGGACCTTTCTTGAAGGGCCGTACCCGCAGGCCGCGCGCCGCGAGGGCGGCGCACAGGCCTGTGGCTACGGTGGTCTTGCCGGAGGACTTGTGGGCGGCCGAGACGAGCAGGCGCGTCATGATCAGGCGCCGCGGGGCAGTGTCACAGGCCTCATGCCTTGGCGGGTTCGGCCCCGGCGGCGGCCTGCGCGGCGTGGTGCGGATCCACCTTGTCGTCGGCCAGGCTCTCGGGCAGGAAGCGCAGGAACTTGATGGCCACGGTCACCATGAACAGGGCCAGGGCCACGCCGCCGATGCCCAGCATCCACTCCACGGCGGAGGGGGTGTAGGGGGCCACCACGCCGTCGAAGAAGCTGCTGCTCACGTCATGGCCGGGGAACAGGTCGAGCGGGTAGGCCTGACCGCCGATGATGGTCACATAGAGCTGTGCCAGGCCGCCCAGGATCACCAGGCCGCAGGCCGCGGCGATCACCGCCCGGCAACGGCTCCACACCGGGTGGAACAACAGCACCAGGGGCAGCACGCTGCCCAGGGCGATCTGGCCGAACCAGAACAGGAAGGGATAGATGCCGCCGTGCACCAGCAGGAAGGCCTCCACGCCGTGCAGGCGGGTGGCATACAGGTTGGTGAGGTGGTAGACGGCCACGAAGTACAGCACGCCGGCCACGAAGATGCCCAGGAGGTTCTTCAGGCGCCTGAGAATGGCGTCACCCAGGGGACGTCCGGTCCAGTTGTAGGCGGCCATCAGCACCAGCAGGAACACCGCCAGACCCAGGGAGAAGGACAGGGCGATGAACAGGGGGGCCAGGATGGCGGCGTCATAGGCCTCGCGGGCCACCAGGAAGCCGAAGATGGACCCGGTACCGGTGGTCAGGATCAGGCGCCAGATGAACGCCAGGTAGCCCACCTTGGTGCTGTGGGGGTTCATGCGCCGTTCCATCATGAACCACAGGTACACCGCCACGATGGCGATGAAGCCGGTGTAGAGGAAGATGTTCCAGGCGAAGATGGACTTGAAGTTGTAATGGGTCATGGCCACGATCAGCCGGTCGGGACGGCCCAGGTCCAGCACCAGCACGGCCAGACCGCCGACGAGCAGTGTGATGGCCAGCAGGCCCGACAGGGGCGCCAGGGGCTTGTAGGCCTTGCGACCGAACACCGAGGCGATGGAGGCCACGTTCAGGGCCCCGGAAGCGGCCACGATCAGGAAGATGGCGAACACGTGGGGCAGCCCCCAGACCACGTGGTTGTTCATGCCCGTGATGTGGTGGCCATAGGTGCCTTTGAGGGCGGCGGCCACCAGGCCCAGGCCGATGCCGAATAACAGCAGCACGAGCAGTCCGTAGTAGCCCTTGCTCCTGCCCTCGATCTCCCGGAAGTGGGTCATCGCTTTCATGCTTGTCATAGCCTCGGATCAGAGTCCCTGGTAGCGCACGCCCGGGTTCAGACCCAGGTCGGCCCGGATGGCGGCCCCGCCGTACTCGGCCAGGCGGCGGGAGATCTCGGAATTGGGATCGTTGAGATCACCGAACACCATGGCGCCGTTGCCCTCGGTGTGGCAGGCCTCCACGCAGGCGGTGGTCCGCTCGCCCTTGTCGATGCGATGCACGCACAGGGTGCAGCTCTCTACCGTGCCCTTGCCGCGGGGGGCATGGGGCACCTGGTCGGTGAGATGTTCATGGATGAAGGAGCGTGCCTTGTAGGGGCAGGCCATCATGCAGTAGCGGCAGCCGATGCAGGTGTGCTTGTTGACCAGCACGATGCCGTCCGCGCGCCGGAAGGAGGCGCCGGTGGGGCACACGTCCACGCAAGGCGGGTGTTCGCAGTGCTGGCACATCACCGGCAGGGAACGGCTGTGGCCGGTGGCCCGGTCGGTGATGTTCACCTTGCGGATCCACTGGGCGTCGGTGGTGGGCCGGTTCATGCTGCCCACGCCGTTTTCCTTGTGACAGGCGGTCACGCAGGCGTTGCAGTCGCCGCACACATTGGTGTTGATCAGCAGGCCCCAGCGGGCACCGGGCTTGGTGCCGGCCTGGGCGTTGGTCTGCATCAGGAAGATGCCCGGTGCCACCGTGAGGCTGGCCACGGCGCCGACCGCGCCGGTGATGAAGCGGCGGCGGGAGAGATCAGGCGTGGAGTCATGGCTCATGGTTTCTGCGTCTCCAGGGCGATGATGGACTCCAGGTCCCGGGCCAGGCTGGCGGAATCCGCCGCGGAATCGAAACCAAAGCCCGGCCCGTGGGGGTTGAGGGCATGGAAGTGGTAGTCATTGGCGGGCTTGTCCGCATGACACTGGAAGCAGTCCATGCGCACCGCGTTGAAGCTGTGGCAGTTCAGGCAGAAGTGGCTGCTGGGGTCATCCCGGCTGGCGGTGGGCGAGACATGACACTCCACGCAACCCCGGATGCTGTGGTTGGGGTTGCGCACGCCGAACAGCACCGCCTGATCCTTCTCGTGGCTGAGCAGCTTCATGTGATCCCGGCGGATGACTTCCAGCGGCTCCACGCACTGGTCACCCCGGGCCTGCATCATCTGCGGACCTTCCACCGGGCTGCAGC
Organism: Thioalkalivibrio sulfidiphilus; assembly: GCF_000377945.1. Taxonomy (GTDB): domain Bacteria; phylum Pseudomonadota; class Gammaproteobacteria; order Ectothiorhodospirales; family Ectothiorhodospiraceae; genus Thioalkalivibrio_A; species Thioalkalivibrio_A sulfidiphilus_A. The sequence continues at coordinate 86,994 of NZ_KB898925.1, read as the reverse complement.
CGGCGAGCGCGAAGACCGCGCCCGCCAGCAGCAGACCGGCGAGGATCATACGGACAAGTGAGATGCCTCGCCCCATGGTTCAGTCACCCATGGCCATGTCGATGTAGCCGGTGGGGCAGACCTCGGCACAGATGTGGCAGCCCACGCACTTGGCGTAGTCGGTGGCCACGTAGCGGCCGGTGGCGGCTTCTTTCTTGGGCACACGGTACACGGCGGTCTGCGGGCAGTAGATCACGCAGTTGTCGCACTCGAAGCACATGCCGCAGCTCATGCAGCGCTTGGCCTCGGCCACGGCCTGTTCCTCGGTGAGGCAGTCCATGCGCTCCTGGAAGTGGCCGATCACCTCGTCGGCGCTGGGGCCGTGCTCGCTGCGTTTGTTGCGCGGGGTGAACGGGAAGTGGCCCTTGAACAGCTTCTCGTGGGAGATGATCTCCTGGGCGGAGCGGTCCTCGAAGTTGTGCACCGCGAACTTGCTCTCGGAGGTGCCGCGGATCTGTTCACCGGAGTAGGGCTCTGGGTCGAGGCCCACCTCCTGCAGCTTGTTGAGCAGCTTGAAGTGATGCACGTCGACGCGCGGGCGCTTGATGGGCTCCTCGTGCGACAGGTAGTGATCGATGCTGTCGGCGGCGATGGCGCCATGACCGATGGCGGTGGTCAGCAGGTGGGGGCGGATGATGTCGCCGATCACGAAGTGACCCTGCTTGCCGGGCACCTGGTAGAACTTGTCGGTGTCGATGAAGCCGCGACCGTTGTCCAGAGATTCCAGGCCGCTGAGATCACCACCCTGACCGATGGCGGACACGATCAGATTGGCCTCCAGCACGAACTCGGTGCCGGGTACGGCCTTGGGTGTGTTGCCCTCGAACTCGCACTTGGCCATCTTCAGACCCACGGCGCGGCCCTTGTCGTTGAGCACCACCTCAACCGGAATCACACCGTCGAGGATGGTCACACCCTCGTGCAGGGCATCGTGCACCTCGTGCTCGGCGGCGGTCATCTTCTCCTTGGGGAACAGGGAGGTCAGGGTCACGTTGGCGCCGGTGCGCATGGCGCTCATGGCGCTGTCGTGCGCCACGTAGCCGTGGATCATGTCTTCCGGGTTATCGGTGATGTTCTCGGCCTCGATGCGGCCCAGACGGCGGGCCACGGAGACCACGTCGATGGAGGTGTCACCACCGCCCACGCAGACGATGTTGTCGGTGCTCAGGACCTTGATGCGGCCGGTGTTGAAGGCCTCCAGGAAGTCCACACCGGTGATGCAGTTGGGGGCATCGCCACCGGGTACCGGCAGCTTGCGGCCGGTCTGGCAGCCCACGGCCCAGACCACGGCGTCGAATTCCTTCTCCACGTCCTCTATGCTCACGTCACGGCCAACACGGGTCTTGAGGCGTACGTCGATGCCGCCCAGGTCCAGGATGCGCTGGATCTCGTGGCGCAGGATGTTGCGGGGCACCCGGTACTCGGGGATGCCGTACATCATCATGCCGCCGAGTTCCTCGTGGTCATCGAAGATGGTGGAGGCATGACCGCGCTTGCGCAGGTGATAGGCCGCCGACATGCCGCCGGGGCCGCCGCCGATGATGGCCACGCGCTTGCCGGACAGGGCGGGGGCAGCCTCGAACTTGAAGCCCTGGTTGAAGGCGGAGTCACCGATGAATTGCTCAACGGAGTTGATGCCGACGAAGTCTTCCACCTCGTTGCGGTTGCAGCCGGACTCGCAGGGGGCCGGGCACACGCGGCCCATCACCGAGGGGAAGGGGTTGGCGCTGGTGGAGCGGCGGAAGGCGTATTCCTGCATGCTCATGTCGGCCGGGGGCTTCTCGATGCCGCGAACGATCTGCAGCCAGCCGCGGATGTCCTCTCCGGAGGGGCAGGAACCCTGGCAGGGCGGGGTGCGGTGCACGTAGACCGGGCACTTGTGGGAGTGGTCGCCTTCGAAGATGGCGTCCTTCCAGCTGCGGCGATTGTGGTCGCCATCGCGGAACCTGCGGAAAGTCAGTTTCATGTCATCGCTGGAAGTCGCCATGGGTCTTCTCCTGATTGATGTCGGGCCAGTGGCCTGATTGCGATCTGTATTGTTTTATTACTGCTTGGAATCCATCACGAGTGCATCGCCGACCAGCTGATGCAGGCTCACGATCTGATCCATTTCAAATCCGTAATAGGGCAGTACCTTGGAGAACTGGCTCTTGCAGATGGCGCAGATCGCCACCAGCTGGTTGACGCCGTGTTCTTCCACCACGTGCTTGAGGGCCTGCATGCGCGGCAGGGCACCCTTGACGCGAAGCTCCATCAGGTCGTCGGTCAACAGGCCACCACCGCCGCCGCAGCAGAAGGTGGACTCACCGATGGTGTCGGGGGCCATGTCGTAGTAGTGATTGCACACCGCCTTGAGTATCTCGCGGGGGATCACGAACTGCCCGCCGGGCATGTCGCCCATGCGCGAGGCGCGGGCCACGTTGCAGGAATCGTGGAAGGTGACCCGCCGGTGGTCGTTGGCGCTCTTGTCCAGGGTCAGGGCGCCGCGCTGGATCAGGTCATAGGTGACCTCGCAGATGTGCTGCGGCACCGGGTAGCGGGGGTCCAGGAAGTCGAAGGGACCCGCCAGGGTGTTGAGAAAGCTGTAGGCCACGCGCCAGGCATGGCCGCACTCGCCGAACACGATGCGCTTCACGCCCAGATCCAGGGCCGCCTCTCGGATGCGCATGGCGATGCGCTTCATGTTCTCGGGCGAGCCGATGAACAGGCCGAAGTTCGCCGCCTCGGAGGCGTGGGAGGACAGAGTCCAGGAGATGCCGGCCTGATGAAACACCTTGCCATAACCGATCAGGCCGTCCACGTGGGGCTCGGCGAAGAAGTCGGCGGAAGGGGTCACCAGCAGCACCTCGGCACCCTTCTCGTCCAGCGGGTAGCGCACGTCCACGCCGGTGTCCATCTTGACCTCTTCCTCGAGGCCTTCCAGGGTGTCGCGCAGGGCCGGCTCGGGCAGACCCAGGTTGTTGCCGATCTTGAAGACCTTGCCGATGATCTCGTTGCTGTACTTCTGGCCCTTGCCCACCGCGTTCATGATCTCGCGGGTGGCCATGGTGACCTCGGCGGTGTCGATGCCGTAAGGGCAGAACACGGAGCAGCGGCGGCACTCGGAGCACTGGTGGAAGTAGCTGTACCACTGGTCCAGCACCTCCTCGGTCAGGTCCATGGCGCCCACCAGTTTGGGGAACAGTTTTCCGGGCAGGGTGTAGTAGCGTCGGTAGACGCCACGCAGCAGATCCTGGCGGGCCACCGGCATGTTGCGCGGATCGGAGGTGCCCAGGAAGTAGTGGCACTTGTCGGTGCAGGCGCCGCACTTCACGCAGGAGTCCATGAACACCTGCAGACCGCGGTTGGTCTCCAGCAGTTCGCCCAGCTTGTCGATGGCCACCTGCTGCCAGTTGTCCACCAACTCGCCGGGGAAGCCCAGGGGGGCCTGGAACTGCTCCTTGGAGACGAAGGGCGCGCTGTGCGACATGACCCCGGCTTCCAGGGCGGGTATCTCCAGGTATTCCTTCACCTCTGGGGTTTTGAAATCGGCCATGGTCTCGTGTCCTCGGGATCGGCTGGGGCGCGGTCCGTTGTTTTACTGTTTGCTGCCGCTGGCGGCGGGTTTTTCGCTGTTGGCGATCCAGCTCACATGACGCCGCTCGCGTGGGTTGTCCACCTGGTTGCGGGTCGGGCTGAAGAACACGCCGGGGGCGTGCAGCAGTTTGCTGAACGGGAAGATGATCATCAGCGCAGCCACCAGGCTCAGGTGGATCAGCAGCATGGCATCCGTGGGCAGGGGCTGGATGTCAAAACGCATCAGGCCCAGGAAGAACAGTTTCACGGCGGTGATGTCCGTGTGCCAGATGTACTTCATCGCCAGGCCGCTGGCGCCGATCAGGATCAGCAGCACCAGCATCAGGTGATCGGACGGCGAGGAGATGTAGCGGATGCGCTCCACGAACAGCCGGCGGGCCCACAGGCCGAACAGGGCGGCCACCATGGCAAACCCGGCATAGATGCCGAAGGGCTGGATCAGGGCCACCCAGGTGGGCACGTTCTCGATGAAATAGCGCAGGTGGCGCAGGACCACCAGCAGCAGGGCGAGATGGAACGCCCAGCCGAGAATCCAGATCCACTTGTTGGCCTTGAACAGGCTGTGGAAGAAAACGACCTCGGTGCCCATGCGCAGGACCACGCCGCTGCGGGTGGTGGGGGCCGGGGTGGTCGGAATCTTGAGAGGTGCCGGGGTACGCGCGTACCGGGCAATGCGCAGGCCCACGCCGATCAGGAAGATGGCGGTGGCGGCATAGAACAGCAGGGCATAGAACACGGTCGCGAACGACACGGGGCATCCTCCAGGTCAGAGATCCGGGTGCGGCCCTCGCGGGCCACACCCGGAAACAGCTTTGCGTGATTTAGACGCAGCCGGTCGGCTTGGGCAGCCCGGCGTACTTACAGGCCTGCTTGGCAGGACCGTAGGGGAACAGCTCGTACAGGTACTTGCTGTTGCCCTTGTCCGGGCCGAGCTTCTTGCCGATGGCCTTGGTCAGCACGCGAACGGCGGGGGCGATCTGGTATTCCTCGTAGTATTCGCGCAGGAAATTGATCACTTCCCAGTGGTTCTCGTCCAGGGTGGTGCCGTCGGCGGCAGCCATGGCGGTGGCCAGGTCGGGGTTCCAGTCGTTCAGGTTGGCCAGGTAGCCTTCTTCGTCGGTTTCGTAGCTCTTGCCGTTGACTTCGATTGGCATGGGGATATTCCTCCTGCTGTTGTTTCCGGTTCGTGGGATGAAGGGGGCCGGTGGGCTAGACCCAGGCCTGTACCTTGTCGTGTTTCTCGGTCAGTTCAACAAAGCCCTCGTAGTTCACCACCTCGATGCCATCGATGACCTGGTCGGTACTCAGGCCGCGGGCCATCAGGTCCGGGCCGAGCACGTAGACCTTGCGGCCGTTCATGGCGTCGCGCATGGTGCCCTCGTGCGCCGTGCCGCGCACCGCCGCGATCACGCCATCCTCGATCAGCAGGATGGCGGAATCGGGCAGGGCATGACCGATGCAGGACTTCAGGGTGTTGCGCTCGAAGGGCGACTTGTTGACGGTATGCAGCATGCTCACTGATTGACTCCCCCTCAGAAGCTCAGGATAACGTCTTGTTCGTCCATGAGCCGGGCGAGGTCGTCACGGGACATCACCTCCACCGGCACCAGCATGTCTTCTTCTGTGAGCCCGCGCTCGGCCAGGGATTCGGCCTCCACGTAGAGCTTTTCCACGTCGTAGCCCTCCAGGGCGCGATAGGTGGGCGAGAAGTTCTTCATGCCGATCTGCTGGGTATCCTGACCCTTCTTGAGCTGGTAGACGCCGTCATCGATGAACACCATGCTCACATCCTGTTCAAACGCCGCCGCGATCAGCACCACTTCCAGGGATTCCAGCGCGTAGATGGTCCCGTAAGGGGCCTTGCGGTTGACGTACATGAACTTCTTGACTTCACCGGGACCTTCATCTTCCCAAGGTTCGGACATCTTCATTCACCTTAATGTGTCTTGTGGGAGGAGGGCATCCGTGGGGATGCCGGCCTGTTTGCGCGTCTGGGTCAGTCGCCGAACACCAGCAGGCGGTCGCACTGGATGCCGGCTTCGATCAGCTGGCCGAGACCGGAGATGCGGAAGCCCGGGGCGATGTTGTTGCCGTCCTTGCCCTGACGCTTGGCCTCGCCCTCGTCCAGGATGCCGCGGCGCTGGGCGGCGGCGATGCAGATGACCAGGTCGATGTTGTTGGCCTGGGCCAGTTCGGTCCAGCGCACGGTGATGTTGCGGTCGTCCTGGGGCGGCACGGCGAAGCGGGTGCCGTTGTTCACGCCATCGTGATAGAAGAAGACCCGGAAGACCTCGTGGCCTCGGTCGATGGCCGCCTTGCAGAACTGGTAAGCCGTATCAGCGGCCTGATGCTGGTAGGGTCCTTCGTTGACCAGAATGCCGTATTTCATGTCTCGACTGTCCTGTGGTGTTCGGGTCCGGGCGGCCACAGGCCGCCCGGACGGGCAGGTCACATGGATTTAGGCTCGCTTCCCGATCAGAAGCGAATGTGGGTCGAGGCGTTCAGGCTGTTGCGCGCCCCTCTCCAGTTCTCCACGTGGAATCGGGTGAAGGGCAGGCCGGTCTTTTCGAAGAACTCGGGCCAGCCGATACGCTCGATCCAGTCGTTGATGCGCTCCCAGTCCTTGGCATCCTCCTGGTAGGTCTTGAGGATGTTCTTGACGATGGCGGTCGCTTCCGGCCAGCGCGGCGGGTTGTTGGGGATACCGGAGGCCACCAGCTTCTGGAAGGTGGGCTTGCCGCGGGCGTTGGAGTGATTACCACCCACCCAGATGGCCAGCTTGGTGTGCTCGGCATCGTTGATCTGCATGGGCGGGCAGGGGGGATAGCAGGCGCCGCAGCAGATGCACTTCTTCTCGTCCACTTCCAGGGAGGGCTTGCCGTTCACCAGGGCGGGACGGATGGCCGCCACCGGGCAACGGGCCACCACGGAGGGGCGTTCGCAGACGTTGGCCACAAGGTCGTGGTTGATCTTCGGCGGCTTGGTGTGCTGCACGTTGATGGCGATGTCACCCTGGCCGCCGCAGTTGATCTGGCAGCAGGAGGTGGTGATGTGCACGCGGTTGGGCATGCGGCAGTTGCGGAACTCGTCGATGAGTTCGTCCATCATCGCCTTCACCACGCCGGAGGCGTCGGTGCCGGGGATGTCGCAGTGTAGCCAGCCCTGGGTGTGGGAGATCATGGACACGGAGTTGGCGGTGCCGCCGACCACGAAGCCGGCATCTTCCAGGGCCTTGATCAGGGGCTCGACCTTGGCCTCGCTGTCGACCATGTACTCGATGTTGGAACGGATGGTGAAACGCACGTAGCCGTCGGCGAACTGGTCACCGATATCGCACAGCTTGCGAATGGTGAACACGTCGAGGATACGCTGGGTACCCGCCTTGACGGTCCAGATGTCTTCGCCGGACTCGGCGACGTGACGCAGCACGCCGGGGCGGGGATGCTCGTGGTACTTCCACATGCCGAAGTTCCGGCGCATCACCGGATGCATGTACTGGAAGCCGTCCGGGCAACCGGATTCAATGGGAGGACGCATGGCCTGTGCCTGTGACATTGCTCAACTCCTGCCTTTTATAGATCCACTACCGTGGTGGAATCGGATGGTTGTTGGGTTGGGGCGGCCTTAGTTGGCCGCCGACCGCTTCTGTTCCATCTTGCGGCGCAGGTACTGCTCGGCCGCTTCGTCGAACTCGTCCATGCGGATGTAGGAGCTCTGACGGGGGTGATTGACCATGTTGGGATCGGCGTCGATGCCCATACCCTTGAGGAAGTTCACCAGGCCGATACGCTCGATCATCTCGCCGCAACGCTCGTGCTCCAGACCGTTCTCGGCCCAGAACTCGATGATGTTTTCGGCCAGCTCGGTGAGCTTCTCGTAGTCTTCCTCGGTCTCGAGCTTCATGAACGGCACGATCACGGTGCCCATCAGGTCGCCGATCTTCAGGGTGCGCTTGCCGCCCACCAGGATGGAGACGCCCTTGTCGTCGCCGGGGGACAGGGCCCTGGGCATGACGTTCAGGCAGTGCATGCAGCGCACGCAGCCCTTGTTGTCGATGGTCAGGGTGTCGTCGGCGTTCAGGGTCATGGCCTGGGTCGGGCATCGGGTGGTGACGTTGTCGATGACGTAGTCACGACCCTTCTTCTCGATGAAGGCCTTCACCTCGGCCTGGTCCACCTTCATGTCGTCGCGCCAGGTGCCGATCACCGCGAAGTCGGAACGCTCGATGGAGTTGACGCAGTCGTTGGGGCAGCCGGAGACCTTGAACTTGAACTTGTAGGGCAGGGACGGACGATGCACGTCGTCGGTGAAGCGGTTGAGCAGGGTGCGGTGGATGCGCTGCTCGTTGGCGCAGGACTGCTCGCAGCGGGCGGAGCCCACGCAGGACATGCCGGTACGCACGCAGGGGCCGGCGCCGCCGAGGTCCCAGCCGTACTCGTTGATCTCGTCGAAGAAGGCCTGGGTGTTCTCGGTGCTTACGCCGATGAACATGGCGTTACCGGTCTGGCCGTGGAAGGTGATCAGGCCGGAACCGTACTTCTCCCAGGAATTGGCCAGCTGGCGCAGGATGTCCGTGGTGTAGAAGTTGCCGGCGGGGGGCTGCACGCGCACGGTGTGGAACTCGCGGGACTCCGGGAAGGCCTTGGCCACTTCGGAGAAGCGCGGAATGATGCCGGAACCGTAGCCGAACACGGACACCGTACCGCCCTTCCAGTAACCCTTGCGGGTCTCGTAGGAGTGCTCCAGCTGACCGAGCAGGTCGTTGGTCATGCCGCGGATGCGCTCATCGGGGTGTTCGTCACGAAGACGCTTGATCCCGGAGATGAAACTCGGCCAGGGGCCGTTTTCCAGCTCGTCGAGCATCGGGGTCTGGTGTTGATTGTTCGCCATGACAGTCTCCTTCTCGGGTCTGGGGACGTGGGACCGTGTGCGTCAGCCTTGGGTGCCTGGAAACTGCGCCGCGGCTACGTCCCGGTCCTGGTTTTGGTCGGGGTCTGACGGCAAGCCGTGACCCAGATGGTTCTTTTTGCTGCGGTAGACTCTAGGACCGGCCGCTCGGAGTGAACACCCTACTCATGGGGGGGGATCCCTACCCGGGCATATCCCACTGGGGATAGAGACAGAGAAGGGGGGCATCAACGCCGCCCCGGCGGCCCTTGGCCCGGCCTATCCCGGAAGGAAGGTTGTGCTGTCTGGCCGCACCATTACACTGCTTCATCAATTCTTTACGAGGCGATGAAAACACCACCCATGACAACACGGCAGTCATCCGGCGTGATCGATCGGTACGGCTCCGCGAGGGGCGCGCACCGGGATGCCCGCGCCTTCGACCTGGGCGATGTGCCGGCCTACCAGGCCTGGCGTGAGGCGAAACTCGCCCGCCAGCCCGAATCCATCGAGGCCTTGCGCGTGGGTGTGGCTGATCTGGCGCGGCCCACCGCCGAGGAATGCGCGGCCCTGACCGACCATCTCCGGCAGCACAACCTTGTGCTCTACCGCGGTGCAGCAAGCGGCGTGGACCGGGCCACGGTGCGGGCCTTCGGTCTGGCCCTGGGCCTTTCGCGCCTGGACAGCAACCTGTGCAGCGAGGAGGACGGGGTCAGCGAGCTGCAGGTGAGCACCGGCGGTCGCCAGGCGGACTACATCCCCTACACCAACCGGCCGCTGAGCTGGCATTGCGACGGTTACTACAACCCCCCCGAGCGGCGCATCCGGGCCATGTTGCTGCACTGCGTCACGGACGCGGCCGAGGGTGGCGAGAACGCCCTGCTGGATCATGAGCTGCTGTATATCCGCCTGCGTGACGAGAATCCCGACTGGATCGAGGCCCTGATGCACCCGCAGGCCATGACCATCCCGGAGAACGTGGAGAACGGCGTGGTGCTGCGGGAGGCCCAGTCCGGCCCGGTGTTCAGCGTGGACCCGGAGACCGGCCGGTTGCACCTGCGCTACACCGCCCGGGAACGCAACGTGCACTGGCGTGATGACCCTCTGACCCGCGAGGCGGCAGCCCGCATCCGGGAATTGCTCGCCTCCGACATGCCGGGCATCATCCGATATCGCCTTTCCCCCGGGGAGGGCATCCTGTGCAACAACGTGCTGCACAACCGCACCGGTTTTCGCGACGACCCGCAGGCCGGCCAGACACGACTGATCTACCGTGCCCGCTACCTGGACCGGGTGGCCGGGACCTGAAACCCCGAGGAGTCCCCATGCTGTGGTTGAGTGAGCTGCTGATGCAGAACCAGGACCTGCAGTCCTTCGAGGAGATGCTGGAACTGGTGCGCGAGCGCGCAAGGGCAGGGGAGCGGTTCCTCAGCTCCGACGTCAAGCCTCCGTTCCCGGATACCCCGTCGGACTGGGAGGAGCGGGTCGAGGCCACCTTCACCTCGCCCATGTCCTGAGGATCGCCAGGCCATGTTCTGGGACGACGACACCGAGATCGACCCCCATCTGCCCGATGACATCGTCGATGTGTCCTACCGCATCGACTGTCGCTGCCTGCCCCTGGACCACGCCCACGCCCTGTCCAGCGCGGTGCTTGCGGCCCTGCCGTGGATGAGCGAGGAACCCGCCGCCGGCGTGCACCTGATCCACGGGGCGGAATCCGGCAACGGCTGGTACCGGCCCCAGGACCCGGAGCATGACCTGCTGCACCTGTCCCGGCGTGCCCGCTTCCGCCTGCGCGTGCCCCGCACCCGGCTGGAGGATGCCCGGGCCCTGGTGGGTCAGGCCCTGCGCCTGGAGGGCCATGAACTGCTCATCGGCGAGGCCGGTGTCCTGCCCCTGCAACCCCTGCCGGCGCTCATGGCCCGTTACGTCGTATCCGATCCCGCGGAGGCGGAGGCGGATTTCCTGGCCCGGGCGGCCGGGGCGCTGCGGGAACTGGGCGTGCCGGTGTCCAAGCTCCTGTGCGGCCGGGAACACGTGCTGCGCACCCCCGAGGGTGAGGTGCATACCCGAAGCCTGATGGTGGCCGACCTGGATCCCCACGGCTCGGTGGAGCTGCAGCGTCAGGGCCTCGGGCCGATGCGGCTCATGGGCTGCGGCCTGTTCATCGGTCACAAGGACGTCGCGCCGGTACAACGCATACCGGGCGAGAGTTGAAGCATCACGACATCATCAACTGCAACGAGACGGAGGATGGCTCAATGAGTCTGGAAGTGGACGGCGTCACCATCGCAACCAATGCCAACGGCTACCTGGAAAACGTATCCGACTGGAGCGAGAACGTGGCCAGGGCCATTGCCGCGAAGGAAGGCATCGAGCTGACCGATCGGCACTGGGACCTGATCAACTACCTGCGCGACGAATACTTCAACAACAACGAAAACCAGCCCAACACCCGGACCATCGTCAAGGCGATGTCGGCCAAGTGGGACGACAAGAGCGTGGATGCCAAGACCCTCTACGACCTGTTCCCCCTGGACCCCAGCAAGCAGGGCGGCCGTGTTGCCGGCCTTCCGGAGAGCCGCCGCAAGGGCGGCTATTGAGACAGTGGCAAGTGGCTAGTCTCAAGTGGCAAGGAAAGTCAAAATCACCCTGGCTTTTCCTTGCCACTAGCCACTTGAGACTAGCCACTGCCCTTCTATCCCCTAAGGGGGGTTAAGGGGCCCGGATGGCCGGTGCTATAGTCCTGGCAGTCCCTAGGAGTCTATCTGACAAATATCTTGTCATAGGCGGCCCGCCACAGCGATCCATCGGAGGTCAGAAAGCAATGAGCAACAAGCAGGAACTGATCAAGGAAATGCTCGAGATGCAGAAGATGTTCATGGAATATGAACATGCCAACGGCGTCTCCCCCGAGGAGTACTACCTGGCCCCCGAGGGCCATCCCCTGCATCAGTACCGCCAGAAGTACCGCGATATCGCCATGCAGCTGGTGGACATCGCCCACGCGGAAAAGGGCTCCCATCGTTGATGATGGGGGAGACCCGCCGGGTCTCCGCTGCCTGACCGATCTCGCGCCCATGCCCGCACTGCCGGGCATGGGCGCGGTTCTGTATGATGCCGGGTGTTCCCAAGCCAGAGACATCATCCATGTCCAACCCACCCCCCGCATTCGATCCCCGCATCATCGCGCCCCTGCGCGAGCGCCTCGACCAGCATCCCGTCTACGGCCTGCGGGATCTCGACGACCTGCGTCGTTTCATGGAATGCCACATCTACTCGGTGTGGGATTTCATGTCCCTGATCAAGTTTCTCCAGCACCACATCGCGCCGGCCCGCTATCCCTGGGCACCGGGTCCGGATGCGGCGGTGTGCCGCTTCATCAACGAACTGGTGCTGGAAGAGGAGTCCGACAAGATCCCTGGGCCCGACGGCGAGGAGATCTGCCTGAGCCATTTCGAGCTCTACTGCGGCGCCATGGGCGAACTGGGCGCGGATCCCTCCGGCCCCCAGGCCTTCGTGGCCCTGGCCGCCCGTGAGGGCATCGACGCGGCGCTGGCCTCGGGCATCGCCCCCGAGCCGTCACGCCGCTTCATGGAGAGCACCTTCGGCTTCATCCGCAGCGGCCAGCCCCATGTGGTCGCGGCGGCCCTGGCCCTCGGACGCGAACACGTGATCCCCGGCATGTTCCGCAGCCTGCTGGCCCGCATGGGCATCACCGAGCAGGATGCCCCCATGTTTCATTTCTACCTGAAACGCCACATCCACCTGGATGAGGACTTCCACGGCCCCCTGTCCCTGCGCATGCTGGACATGCTCTGCGCCGGTGACGCGCAGAGACGGCGCGAGGCGGAGCAGGCGGCCTGCGCGGCCATCGAGGCGCGCATCCGCTTCTGGGACGATGTGGCCAAGCGACTGGAGATCTCCTGATGGCACTGCGACTGCGCAATCGCTGGAAACAGGGTGAGCGGGCCCGCACCCTGGAGGATGTGGCCACGGTGAGCGCCGCCAATGCCTGGCGGGTGGCCTGCAATGGCGTGCTCAGCCTGGAGAACGAGGGATTCGAGACCCGCTCCCAGTACCAGCGCCTGGACGTGATCGAGGAGTTCGTGATCTTCCTGTTGCACCTCACCGATCACCAGGTCTACGGCAAGTTCAACGAGGAGGAGCGGGCCCGGTTCGTCACTGCCATGGCCCTGCGACTGGCCGGCTTCGTGGAGGAGAACCGGGCCGACAACAAGGCGCCGGAAGACCAGCAGCATCTGACGCCGGCGGATTTCAAGCGGATCTTCATCGACAAGCTCAATGCCCGCAACGCGGTCTATGCCGAATGCAGCTACAGCCCCATCGAGGGGCCCGGCTTCAAGCTCATGCGCGCGTTTGCCGAGTGGGTCAGTGATGCCCTGGGGCCGAAGAACCGGGAATGGGCCATCGACCAGATCCTGACCATCGAGGGGCCCGAGGCGGTGGAGAAGTACACCGCGTCCCTGGACGCGCTGCTGGCGGGTTCAGACGACCGTGCCGGGCCGGGCAAGGAGGGGCCGATCCGGCCGATGGCGGAGGATTGAGGCTGGTCAGTTGTCCGTTGTCAGTGGTCAGCTGGAAGAGAAGCAGAAACGACTGACCAAGGACAACTGACCACTGACAGGCTATTGCTTGGTCCAGCTGCTGAAGCCGTCGGTCTTGCCTTCCAGGCCGTCGTTGTAGCCGGCGTCGTAGGCGTCGGTGACCCGCTGCTCTTCCAGCTTGGGGTTGTGCAGGAAGCCGGTCTGCCATCCCAGGACGTAGGCGGGGTCGACGCCCACGCTTTCCATCTTCTTGGAGGTTTCGTAGTAGGTCTTCTTGTCCATGTCTATCTCCTCTGGTGCAGGTGCGGTTGACCGCGTCTGATGGGTTTGGGGGTCACGCAAGAAAACGGGCCCGGGCCGAACCGTCGTCCAGTGAACGACGAATCCGGTCCGCTGCGGATTTGAGGTCGGGTTCGCGCCCCAGGTGCCAGAGGCACAGGGCGCCGGAATAGGCCAGGCTTTCCCGGGTCGGGCCTGCGGCGCCTTCCAGGGCGGCAAGGCCGGCGGCGGCGGCGGCACGGGCCAGGGCAGCGCTGTCCACGGTTTCCTGGTTCTTGCCCTTGAGCTTGCCCGGGGTGAGGTCCTCGGGCAGGGGCACGGCGCGGCCGTCGGCCTGGATGCCCAGGTCAGCGGGCTCGATGAGCACCTCTTGCTCAGGGCCTTTGTCCTTGTACTGGAACAGGCGCCCGGTCTGCTGCAGGGAGGGCGTCACGCCGCCTTCCACGCCGCGCACCACCAGGCCGGAATCGAAGCCGGAGAAGCGCGCCAGTTCCGAGTAGATGGGCGGATAGGCCTTGTGCACGTAGCCGATCAGCAGGTGGGTCCTGTTGCGTGCCCGCACCGGGCCCACGATGTTCTCCACGGTGGTCAGGCAGGTGCGCTTGACGATCTGGCTGCGCAGCGCGGTGAGATTGTGCAGGCCGGGGCAGAAGGCCTCCATGTCCACGTAGGCCCAGCCGATGTCCGGGTGGGCGATGCGCTCGGCGGCCTCGGCGGGGGAGAGGTCCACCCGGGCGCCGGCCTCGCGCAGGATCATGCGGTGGGTCGCGCCATACTTGGGGCCCATGGCCTCGACGCCATGGGAGACCGCGGGCAGGCCGCAGGCGGCCAGCACGGCAGGCAGGAAGGGGGTGGCGGGCAGGCCGCGGGCGTAGCCGTCATAGGGGTCGGCCACGTCCATGAGTTCGTCCACGTCGGCGGTGGCGGTGGCGGTGTTGTCGCGAATGGCCTGGAGTATGCCCCGGTATTCGTCCATGGCCTCGCGCTTCATGCGCAGGGCGATGAGCAGCACGGCGGACTGTACCGGGTCCACCTTGCCCTGCATGATCAGTTCCATCGCTGCCTGTGCCTCTTCCCGGTTCAGGTCCTCGCTCAGCTCCGGGCCGGTGGCGACCTTCTGGATGCAGGGGCGGATGACGCTGGCGACGTCGATGGCGGCGTTCTGGCTCAGGGACATTCGGTAACCTGTGTGGATCTTTCTGCGGGCTTGCGGGCGTCCCCGTGGGCGCACCGATTCATCATGCAACGGCCGGATTATAGCGACGGGGCTTCGCGGCGGCGTATATCCCCATTGAGAGGGTTCCGGCTGGTGGGGCTTTGCTTCACCATGCCATGAGCATAATCAGCCGGAGGCCTCCTATTGCTTTGTGTCTCTGCTGCACGACCATGGGTGTCATAGAACAATGATGCATTCGCAAGACGATGACCACATGGATCTTCAAAGCGGCATCTCCGCTTTCGAGGCCAAGCATTTCTCCCGGGCCATGCAGCTGCTCAGCCCCCTTGCCGAGGCCGGCAACGCGGAGGCGCAGTATCGCGTGGCCATCATGTGCCAGAACGGTCTGGCCGGCGCCCCCAATCCCGAGGCCGCCGCGCGCTGGATGCGGGTGGCCGCCGAGCAGGGCCATCCCATGGCCCAGCACGGCCTGGGCTTCATGTACCTGGAAGGCGAGTGCCTGGAGAAGGATCCGCGCCAGGCCGCCGTGTGGTTCGAGAAGGCCGCCAACCAGGGCCTGGCCGGCTCCCAGACCACCCTGGCCATGATGTACCAGGAAGGCAACGGGGTGGAGCGTGATCCCGAGGTCGCGCGCCGCTGGTACCAGAAGGCCGGTTTCGATGTCTCGGAACTGGACGCCTTCAGTCGCAACGACTGACCGTGGACTTCTTTCCCGTATTCATGAGACTCAAGGACCGCTCCTGCCTGGTGGTGGGTGGCGGCCCCGTGGCGCTGCGCAAGGTGTCACTGCTGCGCAAGGCCCACGCCCGTGTCACCGTGGTCTCCCCGGCGCTGTGTCCGGAGCTGGCCGCGCTGAAGGCCCGTGATGCCATCGAGCATCTGCCCCGGGGCTTCGAGGACGCCGACGTGGACGCCCGCGTGCTGGTCATCGCCGCCACCGACGACGAGGACCTGAACCGGCACGTCTCCGAGTTGTGCACCGAGCGCTGCATCCCGGTGAACGTGGTGGACCAGCCGGAACTGTGCGGCTTCATCACCCCCTCCATGATCGACCGCTCGCCCATACAGGTGGCGGTCTCCACCGGCGGCTCCTCGCCGGTGCTGGCGCGCCTGCTGCGCTCACGCATCGAGAGCTTCATCCCCGCCGCCTACGGGCGCCTGGCCGCGCTGGTGGAGGGCTACCGGCTCAAGGTCAAGGCGCGTATCCCGGACACCGAACTGCGGCGGCGTTTCTGGGAGCGCCTGCTGGAAGGGCCGGTCACGGAACTGTTCATGTCGGGTCGCGAGGACGCCGCCCGGGAGACCCTTGAGAAGGCGCTCGAAACGGGCCTCGATACGCGCGATGCCGGCGGCGAGGTGTTCCTGGTGGGTGCCGGCCCCGGTGATCCGGACCTGCTCACCTTCCGCGCCCTGCGCCTTATGCAGCTGGCGGACGTGGTGGTCTACGACAACCTGGTCTCGCCGGCCATCATCGAGCTGGTGCGCCGCGACGCGGAGATGATCTACGCGGGCAAGAAGCGCAACCTGCATACCCTGCCCCAGGAGGAGATCAACCAGCTGCTGGTGCGTCTTGCCAAGGAGGGCAAGCGTGTGCTGCGGCTCAAGGGCGGCGATCCGTTCATCTTCGGCCGTGGCGGCGAGGAGATCGACACCCTGATGCAGGAGGGCATCCCCTTCCAGGTGGTGCCGGGCATCACCGCCGCCGCCGGCTGTGCGTCCTTCTCGGGTATTCCGCTGACCCATCGCGACTACGCCCAGGCCGTGGTGTTCGCCACCGGCCATCTGCGCGACGGCAGCATCGATCTCAACTGGAAGATGCTCGCCCAGCCGCGCCAGACGGTGGTGTTCTACATGGGGTTGCTTGGGCTGCCGATTATTTGCCGTGAGCTGATGGCCCACGGCGTGTCGCCGGACATGCCCATGGCCCTGGTGGAGCAGGGCACCACCCAGAACCAGCGGGTCATCGTGGGCACCCTGGCCACCATGCCGGACCTGGTGAAGGACTATGACGTGCAGCCGCCGACCCTGATCATCGTCGGCGAAGTGGTCAAGTTGCACGAGCGGCTGAAGTGGTTCCAGCCGGGCACCGACCACACCGTGAAGAGCCTGTTCAGCAGCCAGGGTCAGGTGGTGGAAGCCCGATCCTCTACCGAGGGAGCCGAGGCATGAGCGACGCTTACGGTATTTTCGATCCCAAGCGGATCAGGGTGGAGACGCCGGACGTGGACCCCGGCATGGGCAGCGGCTGCGCCACCAGCGAGCCCTTCGCCCTGCGGGTGCTGGGCGACAGCATGTCGCCGGAGTTCGAGCACGGCGTGATCATCATCGTCGACCCCGCCGGGCACGTGGAGTCGGGCAGCTACGTGGTGGCTCAGCACGAGGAGGAATACCTGTTCCGCCAGCTGCTGATCGAGGAGGGGCGTTACTACCTGGTGGCGCTCAAGGATGATCACCGCAAGCTGGAGATCAGCGGCGTGGATGCCATCGCCGGCGTGGTCTCCCAGCGGGCCGGGACGCGGCGCTCACAGCGCAAGCATTATGTTTAGTTGTCAGTTGTCAGTTGTCAGTGGTCAGTTGTTGAAAACCCTCTTGACGCGGCGTCAGCCTGATTCAGGCTTTTGACAACTGACAACTGACAACTGACAACTGACAACTGACAACTGACAACTGACAACTGACAACTGACCACCTCACCTTTCCCCCGAGGCCTCGCCGCTGTCCGGTTGACCGCCTCCGCGCAGTCCCTGCTGCACCGCCAGCACCGCCGCTTCCACCCGGGAGTGCACTCCGAGTTTACGCAGGATCGCCTTCACGTGCAGTTTGACCGTGCCGTCGGAGATGCCCAGGTTACGGGCGATCACCTTGTTGCTCTGACCTTCCGCCAACAGGGCCAGGATCTCGCCCTCCCGCGGGGTCAGTTCGTCGAAGGGGCTGGGCTCGTTGGCGGAGCTGGATTTTCCCTGCACCACCCGCACCAGCAGTTGAGCCAGATCGGGGGCCACCACGGTCTTGCCCTGCAGGATCTCCTCCAGGGCATCCACCAGGTCGCCGGGCTCCATCTCCTTGAGCAGATAGCCCTGGGCGCCATTGCGCAGGCATTCCACCAGGTCCTGCTCCTCGGTGCTGGTGGTGAGCATCACGATGGGCATCTTGAGCCCGGCCTGGCGCAGACGGCGCAGCACCTCCAGGCCGTTCATGGCGGGCATGCGCATGTCCAGCAGGATGACGTCGGGCAGCAGGTCCCTGGCCAGTTCGATGCCGGTCTCGCCGTCGCCCACGGCGCCGACGGTGTCGATGCCGTGACGCTTGAGCAGCTCCTGCAGGCCCTCGCGGAACAGGGTGTGATCATCGATGAGCAGGACCCGGCGCGTCATCGGGCCACCTGCACGGGCGGGTCGTTGCGGGACGTGAATTCCACCACCCGTGGCTTGGGATAACGGAAGGCGAGGCTGATGCGGGTGCCCTCGCCCGGTTCACTCTCGATGCGGAAATCGGCGTCCAGGCGGGCAGCGCGTTCCGTCATCACGCTCAGGCCGATGTGCTCACCCGGCGCGCCCTGCTCGGCAGGCTGCAGGCCCTGGCCATCGTCCTCCACCATCACCATGCATTCGCCGTCGGCATCGTTGCGCAGCAGCACGCGCACATGCTGTGCCTGGGCATGCTTGCGAATATTGCACAGGGCCTCCTGGACGATGCGCAGCACTTCCGCTTCCATCTCTGCGGGCAGTTTGCGGGGCCGCCATTCCTTCTGCAGGTAGACGCTGATACCGGTCTCTCTGCGCAGGGTCTCGACCATCTTCTCTACCGCGGCGACGAAGCCTTGAGGCTCCATGGGGGCGCGGAAGTGGCTGATCAAGGCCCGCAGTTCCACGTTGGCGCGGTTCAGCACATCCTTGATCTGATCGATTTCGCGTCGTGACTCCGCCGAGGCATCCTGGGCCGTCTCGTCCAGGGCGCGCACGCGAAAACGCAGGGTGGCCAGCGTTTGGGCCAGTGAGTCGTGCAGCTCGTGGGCCAGGTGGGTGCGCTCCTCGATGATGCCCAGACGCTGGGCCTCCTCGTCCACCCGGGCCTTCTCGATGGCCATGCCCAGATGGCGGCCGATGCTGGTGAGCAGGTTGTCCATGTCCTCGTTCAGGTGTTCCGGCCATTCGTGCAGGAACAGGCTGTAGACGCCCAGGGTCTTGCCGCGATGCTGCAGCGGGATGGTGATCATGGCGGGCTCGTCTTCCTGCGTGTCGCAGTCCGAGGTCACCCGGCCGCATTGCCGGATGTCCGCCTTCCAGCTGAGATCACCGCCGTCGGCCACCCGCCCGCACATGCACTTGCCCAGGGGCAGGACCTGGCGGCAGCGCTGATCGTCAGGTTCAAACCCCAGGTTGGCCACCAGGCGCATGTGACCGTCGGGGGTCATCAGGCGGGCCGTGGCCGCCTGGGCGCCCAGGGTGTGTTTGAGGCTGGTGAGGAAGCGTGTCAACAGGTCGTCCAGGTCCCGGGAGGTGTTGATGCTGGCGGCCACGTCATAGAGCACTTCCAGGGTATGGGACTTCTGCTCCAGGCGTTCCGTCTGGGCACTGACCTCGTCGCGCATCTCCCGGGTGAGTCGCTGCAGTTGCTCCGTGAGGGCGTTCACGTCCTGGGCCAGTTCGGCGAATTCACCGGTGCTGGGGATGGGGATGCGCGCGGCGAGGTTGCCGCCCCGGGCGCGCTGGGCCCAGTGGCGCAGGTGGAACAGGGGGGTGATCAGGTGGTGGTAGATGAGCACCGGCAAGGTCAGGGTCACGGCGAGGCCCGCCACCAGGAACAGCGACTGGATGCCGAGCAGGGGATGGGGCCAGAAGAACAGCAGGATCCAGGCGTTGATGGCCAGGGACGCGGCGAAGGCCACGCCGATCAGGCCTAGCAGCAGGAACATGCGGTTCTTGACCAGACCGCGGGTCTTGTGGCGCCAGCCATCGGCCGGGCGGATCATCCACGTGGCCAGACCAGGTCCACGCGATGACTTGGCGTGAACTTTCCTCATCTCAACCTCCTGTGCGCCCATGCCCCGCAGCGGGGTGAACGCCCTGTGGCCACGGACATTCCCGGTGACCTTATAATATTTGGTAATTCCTAAGCATATTACGGCGCCGCTGGCGTGTCTCCCCCGGCGTGCGCCCGGGCGAGCCCGCCGGGCTTTGCTTCCCGGTTCGGTCTGGTGGATAATAACCAACTAAACCAATCAACTTTGTGCGGTCCGGCAGTCCGTCGGACCCCAGTCCAATCCGGAACCTTATGAAATCACTCAAGATCAGCAATCTGGGCGAGATTCGCAACGAGCTCAACAAGTACAAGAAGGGCAAGAAGTTCGACATCAACCAGTTCAACCAGGTGGCGCGCCTGGCCTGGCTGGGCAAGCTGGTGATGCAGCCTCTGGATCCGGAAGACAAGGAATGCAGTTCCTTCCTGGTCTACTGCGACCACCCGGACGAGCTGGCCGCCCATTTTCTGAACCTGGACCAGGACCTGGTGGGGCAGATGCACATCGTCGACGGCGAGCAGGGCGAGGCCCTGATCAAGATCCTGCGCATGGGCGTCGAGGAACGCGCCCGCCTGTACCAGGACCTGTCCCGCAGTGATTTCTACTTCCGCCACTTCTACAAGTCCGACGCCGACAAGGCCCCCGAGGGCGAGTCGGGTAACTGACTTCCCTGAATCATGGACAGGATGAACAGGATAATAAAACATCAAGGGCAAGGGATCGGACAGGATTAACATGATTCACATGATAAAAAACGCTTTCAAATCATGTACATCATGTTAATCCTGTCCGATTTCTTTATGATCTTGTAGATCCTCAGAAATCCTGTTCATCCTGTCCATTCAGAGTTGAGCTTCTTGACCACCCTCCCGACCCACTGGCGCTGGCTGGATCTGGGCGATCTGGCCCACGTCGAGCTGCATGCCGCCTACACCGGCGTGGCACGGGCCATGGGGCCGGAGGACGCGCCGGTCCTGCTCTGGGCCAGATCGGACCGGCCCCATCTGAGCATCGGGGCCAGCCAGTATGCGGCGGCGGACCTGGACCTGGGCCGTTGCGAGGCCCTGGGCATCCCGGTGATCCAGCGGCCCCTGGGGGGCGGTACGGTGTGGGTGGACGGCGACCAGGAGTGCTTCTTCTTCATCCTGCCCCGCCAGCGGGTGCCGGGCGGACATCGCGGGCTGTTCGATCGGTGTCTGGGTCTGGTGGCCCACTGGTTCGCAGCTATGGGCCTCGGGGTGCGGCGCGTGGGTGGCCAGGACCTGTGGCTGGGCGCCCGCAAGATCCTGGGCAGCGGCGCGGCCAGCCAGGGAGAGGCCCTGGTGTTCGGCGCCAGCGTGCTGCGGCATTTTCCCGCCCGGTCCTTCGCCGAGTGCATACGGGCACCCAGTGACGGTTTCCGGGACTGGCTGGCCGAGGCCCTGGCCGAGGGCATGACCGATTGGCGCAGCCAGGGCATGGACCCCGACACCGGGCTGCTGCAGGCGGGACTGCGCGAGACCTGCGAAGGCCAGGCCGGCTGGCGCTTCACGGACTGGCTGCCGGACCCGCGCACCCGTGAGTCCATGTCCGAGGCCCGGGAAGAACTCTCGGAGCCCCTGGACCCATCGCCGGGCAGGCGCCATGTGCCCGAGGGCATCCGGATCAACGGCCTGCGTTACCTGCTGGAGCAGGATCGGGAGGGGGACTGGTTGCGGGTGCTGCTGGACGACGGGATCATTCGCCGGGTGGCCAGCGCCGATCCTGCCAGCCAGGCCGCACTGCGGGCCTGCGAGGGCGAACCGGCGCACTCAGGGCGGTTGCGGGCCGTCCTGGGTGATGCCCTGCCTGCGGCCAGGGCGAGCGATCTGGCATCCCGTCTGGAGGCCCTGCATGCCTCCATTCCTTCGTAATCCATTCATGTCTCATCTGAACATCAGGAAGTCCCGCCATGGCTGAACCCACCATCGAGGCGCGCATGCAGCGCCGCTATATTCTCATGACCACGGATCAGGACATGCTGGCACGTTTTCGGGCGCTGACCCCGGAGGGCTGGACGGCGGTGGTGGTGACGGACCTGGAGGACCTGGGCGCCTGGAACGAGGTGCTCCTGCACCGTTTCCTGGTCATGGACCTGGACGAGTTCGATGCCTTCGATCCCCTGGACGTGATCCGTATCCTGCGCCGGGAACACCAGATCAACATCCCGGTGTTCTGCTTCGGCGGTGATGAGGATATCCAGGACGAGATGCGCCTGGCCCGGGCGGACCGGTTCTTCAGTCGCGAGGAGATGCTGGAGATGCTGCCGCGCTTCTTCGAGCAGTATCGGTGGGGGGAATGAATAACCGCGACGCAAAGACGCGAAGGCGCGAAGTGACGCAAAGCTTTATAGAGTGAAAAAAGAAAGAGCGGCCTGGGGCCGCTCTTTCTTTTTCTGTGCAGGGGGGGTTGCGCCCCTTTGCGTCTCCGCGTCTTTGCGTCGCGGTTCAGTTCGGTTCGGGACTCAGCCGATCCAGGCGTGCTCGGTGACGTCGATGCGGATGTTCTGGCGGAAGGTCTCGCCGTTGCCTTCGATCACCAGCTTGCCCACGCGGGTGCCGGCGGTGTCGTAGCTGAACTTGCACTCGAAGGTGCCGGGCAGATTCACGGTCGCCTCACCCAGGACCTTGCCCTCGGCCTCGAAGCGGGCCTTGGCGCTGCCGCTGCCGTTGAGCAGGGCCTGCAGCCGGAATTCCTGATTGACCGGACGGCGGTACACCTCGGGATCACGGTTGAGGTTGTACTGCAGGTTGTTCAGTTTGATGAGTTTCACGAGTTTCATCTCCGCTCCCCGGACTTGGGTTATACCTGAGTATTCTGCTAGGATTTGATTAAGAGATTAATAATATACTATCCCGGTTGCAAATTCGATTCTGTACCCAGAGGACTTTCATGGATCCCAACGCCCGGCTTGCCGCCGCCTTCGATGACCTGGACCGGCGTATCGGCGCCCTGGAGGCCGCCGTGCGTGGCGGCGAGTTGCCAGACCTTGCCGATCTGCTCGGGGAGGCAGGCGGGATCATGAAGGGCCTGCTCACGGCCTATGCCGAGCACGCCGGCAAGGCCATCCCGGACACCGACGACCTGCTGGAGGTGTTCAAGGCCTTCGTGAAGGGCGACCCGAGCCTCAATGCCGTGCGGGACAACGTGCGCGAACTGGTCTACTACGGCAACTGCCTGGCCATGGACCGGGCCGACGCCCTGCCGCAAAACCCCCAGCGCATGGCGGTGCATACCCTGCGGCACGTTTACCTGTACCTGCATTCCCGCTGCGAACAGGAACATCGCCTCTAGGAGTCTGTCGGACCGAGATGCCCTGAGCACCTAGGTCCGACAGGCTCCTAGACGCACCGGCCCGACCCAGACTGACCGACCAAGGAACACCGACCGATGAAAAACCTGTTCAACAAGCTGCGCGGCGTGGAACGGGACGCCGTGCAAAAGCCCGTCGAGGGCGAGGCCCCCTTCTACCTGCCCCAGGGCAACGAGGTGGAGGTGTTCAAGGCCGCCTATGCCAAGCGCCTGCCGGTGATGCTCAAGGGCCCCACCGGCTGCGGCAAGACCCGCTTCCTGGAGCACATGGCCCACGTGCTGGGCCGGCCCCTGGTGACCGTCTCCTGCCACGAGGACCTGACCAGCTCCGACCTGGTGGGCCGTTTCCTGCTGGAAGGGGAGGAGACCGTGTGGCAGGACGGACCGCTGACCCGGGCGGTGAAGGAGGGCGCCATCTGTTACCTGGACGAGATCGTCGAGGCGCGCACCGACACCACCGTGGTGATCCATCCGCTCACCGACCACCGCCGCCAGCTGCCCATCGACAAGAAGTCCCAGATCATCGACGCCCACGAGGACTTCATGCTGGTGATCTCCTATAACCCCGGCTACCAGACGGTCTTGAAGGACCTGAAACCCTCCACCAAGCAGCGCTTTGTGGGCCTGCAGTTCGACTATCCGAAGGAGGATATCGAGCGCCAGATCGTCAAGACCGAGTCCGGCGGCCTGGATGAGGCCCTGGTGGACAAGCTGGTGGCCGCCGGCCGCAAGGCCCGGGGGCTGAAGGACCACGGTCTCGAAGAGGCCACCTCCACCCGCGCCCTGTGCTACGCCGCCGAACTCATGAACGCCGGCCTCTCCCCCATGGACGCCTGCCGCGCCGCGCTCATCCACCCCATCACCGACGACCCGGAACTGGTGGAGGCCCTGGAGGAGATCTTCCGGGCGCACTTCGGGGCGGAATCGTAGAAAACGGCATGCCGCAGAGGCGCGGAGGCGCAGAGGAAATGGAGAAAAGTCTTTCAGTTCTTCTCTGCGTCTCCGCGCCTCCGCGGCGAAATCCTTGCGGATTGAATCCATGACCGAAGCCGAAACACTCGTCCAGATCCAGGAGGTGCTGCAGCACCTGGAGCATGTGAGCTTCGTGGCCCACCGGGACACGAAGGAGGCCATGCCGTCGGTGGAGCCCCATGGCGCCGCCGACACCCTGCTGTGGATCGAGACCGCCCGGGACCTGTTCTTCCGGGACCGGGAAGGGGGCAAGAGCTTCCTGCGCCACACACCGCACATGGTGGAACAGACCGGCACGGTGCGCCCCTGGGTGGAACAGGCGGCGACCTTCGGCAAATGGGTCAACGGCTGGCGGGCCCTGGAGGGTTTCCTGGCCCAGGCGGGAGAGGTCTGGCAGGCCTGGGGCGCCGAGGGCGAGCAGGCCTGGTATCAACTGGGCATCCGCTGGTGTGAGCGGGGCATCCCAGAAGGGCGTGCCTACTTCGAGGCCGGTTTCCGGGAGCTGGCCGGGGGCGAGGGCATCGAGGGCTTGAGAGGCCTCATGCAACCCGCCGAGACCCTGTACACGGAACGCAAGCTCAACCTGGACGTGTTCCTGGCCGGTGCCACCATCGCCCGGGCAATGGTGGGAAGCCGGGGCCTGGAGGCCTGGGCGCGGCGCGGCGCCGACATCCTGCAGACCGGGCGTTCCCGGGGCGAGGCCTACTTTAGGCTAGAGAGCGAGGAGAGCCTCAAGCACCTGCTGGACACCCTGCCGGGCTATCGGCCCCGGGCCCACAGCCGTTTCCTGCGCCTGATCCAGGTGGCCTGGTTCGGCGCCCACGTGTCCCTGGAGGACGGCAACTGGCGCCCGGGGCGCGGCCGTCCCATGGTGGAGACCGACGGTGTGCGCCTGTTCCTGCCGGCGGTGCTGGAGAGCCGCGACGAGGCAGTGGTCTCCGTGCTGCATGCCGCCGGGCATCTGCACTTCGACACCTACTGCGGCGAGGATATCGAGGCCCTGTTCCAAACGATGGGCATGGCGCACCCGCCCCTGGACGAGGACCAGCGCATTACCTGGCGGCCCCTGTTCGCCGCCTACGCCGAGCGCATGTTCCGCTTCCAGCTCCTGTTCGACCTGTGCGAGGACCTGCGGGTGAACCATCGCCTGCAGGGACTGGTGCCCGGGTTCCTGTCCCGTTTGCTGCGCCTGGCGCGAAACCACCCTGCGCCCGAGGGCGCGGCTGGCGAGTACTACCGGATCGCCCTGGCCGCGCACGAGTCATTGATCACGGGGCAGGGTCTGGATGCCCGCCTGCAACCGCTGTTGTCCGAAGGCGCGACCATCCAGGACAGTTTCCGCATTGCCTGCGCGTTGTTCGAGGACGCGGCCTTCCCGGAGATCGACGTGGAGGGCAGGGAGCAGGCCTACCTGCCGGGCCTGTCCATGAACACCGCCCGGGCTGTGTATCCCCGCAAGCGGGGCGAGCCGGTGGGCGGCTACAACGAGGACACCGACGCCCACGCCGACCAGAAGGCGGTGCAGGAGAAGCAGGCGGAGCTGCCGCCGCCCCAGGCCCCGGAGCAGCGCCAGAACGACCCGGACCCGGACATCAACGTGCCCCAGGAGAATACCTCCGGCAGCGGCGGGCGCATCGGCGTGGGCATCCCCATGCCTGCCCAGGTGGACAAGCGCGGCGTCGCCCATCAGCAGACCCTGGAGGGCGTGCCCTATCCCGAGTGGGACTATCGCGAGCAGCGCTACCTCAGCGACTGGGCGCGGGTGCACGAGAAGCGCCTGGAGGAAAGCGACCCGGATCGGGCCGAGCTGCTGCTGGCCGAACACGCGCCCATGCTCAAGCGTCTGCGCCGGGCCCTGGAACTGCAGCGCCCCAGCCGGGTGGCGCCGCTGCGCAAACAGCTGGACGGCGACGAACTGGACCTGGAGGCGGTCACCGGCTTCATCGCCGACAAGAAGGCGGGTCTCTCGCCCAAACCCTTCATCTATCGGCGCCGCACCGTGCAGCACCGGGACACCGCTGTGCTGCTGCTGGCCGACATGTCCACCTCCATCATGGCCAAGCATCCCAGCGGCCAGGGCAAGGTGGTGGACCGGCTGCGCGCCGGGCTGATGATGTTCGCCGAGGCCATCGAGAGCGTGGGCGACCCCTACGCCATCTGCGGCTTCGCCTCGCGCCATCACGACAACGTGAACTTCTACGTGCTCAAGGATTTCCACGAGCACACCGGCCCCGACGTGCGTGCCAGTATCGCCGCGGTCTCCGGTCGTCTAGCCTCGCGCATGGGCGCGGCCATCCGCCACGGCATCCGGCGCTTCGAACAGGCCGATGCCCATCACCGCCTGCTGCTGATCCTCTCCGACGGACGACCGGCGGACTACGACGATGGGGGTGACTCCCGCTACCTGCACGAGGACACGCGCATGGCCATGAAGGAGGCGGTGGACGCGGGCGTGCATCCCTTCTGCATCACTCTGGACACCTCGGGCTCCGAATACCTGCCGGCCATCTTCGGCCCGGGACACTACCTGGTCCTGGACAACGTGGACGACCTGCCGCGGCGGCTGCCGGAGATCTACCTGCGGCTGCGGCGGTGATCGGGGTTGAAAAGATTTCAACGCAAAGACGCGAAGACGCAAAGGGCGCAAAAAGTCTATGTATGAAGTTCATGAACAGGTATTGGTGAGTCATGTTGAAGCTTTTTTTCATTCAAAAGAATTTTCGCGTCCTTTGCGTCTTCGCGCCTTTGCGTTGAAGGTTTGAACCAAGTGCCCATAGCCACCGAACCCACCCGCAAGGCACTGCTGATCGGCGCGTCCCGCTACCGGCGGCATAGCTACGGGGATAACCACCCCCTGGGCATCCCGCGCGTGTCCCTGACCCTGGATCTGATCCGGGCCTATGGCGCGCTCACGGAGGAGGAATTCCAGGTCTCGCGCAAGGCCACGCCGGCAGAGCTTGAGTGGTTTCACACCCGCGAATACGTCTCGGCCATGCAGCGCTGCGAGGCCCTGGGCAAGGTCTATGACCGCTACCGCCAGCGGCACAACATCGGCAACTTCGAAAACCCGTACTTCCCCGGTTTCTTCGCCACCCCCGCCACCGCCACCTACGGCAGCATCCAGGGCGCCGAGCGGGTGCTGGACGGCTTCATGGCCTTCAACCCGGCGGGCGGCATGCACCACGCGGCGCCGGACGCGGCCCAGGGTTTCTGCTTCTTCAACGATCCGGTGCTGGGCATCCTGCGGCTGCGTCGGGAAGGCCTGCGCGTCCTGTATCTCGACATCGACGCCCACCACGGCGACGGGGTGGAGGCGGCTTTCCGCAGCGATGACCAGGTGATGACCTGTTCCCTGCACATGGACACGAGCTACGCCTATCCCTTCAAGGGCGGTGGCATCGAGGACACCGGGCCGCTCAACAATGCCGTGAACCTGCCCCTGCCCAAGGGCATGAACGACGACGAGTACCGCCACGTGTTCGGGCGCCTCTGGCCCGCGGTGCTGGAGGCCTTCCGGCCGGAGGTGATCGTGCTCCAGGCAGGCACCGACATCCTTGGCCCGGATCCGCTCGGCAAGTTCCACATCTCCACCCAGCTGTTCCTGGAAGTGGTGGAGCGGGTCATCAACGATGCGCCCAGGCACGCCGATGGTACGCCGCGGCTGCTGGTGGTGGGCGGCGGCGGTTACCACCCCCTGATGCTCGCCCGCTGCTGGGCCGGTGTCTGGGGCCTGCTCTCGGGGCGCGAACTGCCTGAGGCCATACCGCCCGAGGGCGAGGCCCTGCTGCGCGCCGTGGACTGGGATCAGGACGAGGAAGAGGATTACTTCGAGGGCCTGTTCAACTCTCGGCTAGACAGACCGGTGGAAGGGGAGGTGCGACGGGAAGTGCGCGAGCGTGTCGATGTCCTCCTGTCGGCACATCCGGCGCTGGTCCGTGGCGGTATCATGCTCGAGAAGACGGTCACAGCCGGCTGATGCGATCAAGCCAGTCCGAGAGGGCGGGAGTGGCACTACGGGTATCGCCGTTGACTGCCACCTGTTGATGCTGGATTTCTGCGGCGATGCCTTTGAGCCGATAGCTCGCTTCGCGGGTGAGGGCTGCCAGTTCGACACTCAACTCGGGCGACTCTTGTAAATCTTCCAGCCACTGATCGGGTGCGGCGGCACGCATCCCCGCACGATCCAGTGAGCGGGCCAGATCCGTGAGGCGTTCATGGATCAAGCGCGCGGCGGCGCCGGTGTCGGTCCGCGTCGCCTCAAGGCCCTGCTGGACCAGATCCAGCACTTCGCGCAGATCGGCGATGATCATCTCCGGCATGGCAGGTTTAGACTGCTTATTTGATGTGGGGCAGTGCTGCAGGGCCAGCAGCAGACGCCCCACTGGCAGGGCATCGAGCTTTTCCGGCTGGCCTTTCAGGATGGCCGCCAGGTTTTCTCCACCGCCGCGATCGCAAAGGGCCACGGACAGTTCCGCCACCGCCAGGATGCGCCCTGCCATGGCCAGCCTGTCGCCGGAGCGGCCCTGGGGATAGCCGCTGCCGTCCAGTCGTTCGTGGTGTTCCAGCACGGCCCGGCTGACTTCGGGGTGGTATTGCGGAAACTCCCTGAGCAGCAGGTAGGCGATCACCGGGTGGGCACGCACCTGCCGCTCCTCGGACGGTTCAAGGGGGCGACGCAAGGTGAAGATCTCTGGGCTGATGTGCAATTCCCCGAGGTCATGGAACAGCCCCGCCGTGCAGACGGTCCGTGACAGGACCGCGGTCTCGGCGCCGCCGGACTCCGCCAGCGCACAGGCGGTCAGGGCGACCCGCACGGCGTGGCGATAGTGATCGGGCATCCGTTCCCTGAATACGGTCAGTTTCGCGGCCAGGGGCGGTACGAGGATCACCTTGCCCAGGTGATTCAGCGGTGCCTGGGGATTTTTCAGGGTGGTGTGGAGGGCCTGGAGCAGGGGGTCCTGCTCCGCCAGTTCTTGCCCGACAGTCACCAGTTCCGGTGATTGAACGGCGCCTTCGATGGACAGGCTGTGATCCAGCGGGCGCAGCAGTTTGTGACGCGTGAGTTTTTCGAATACGCCCCGGTCGATTCGAGCCTGGCGGGCGAGCAGCTTGTGCCCCGTCGCGCTGAAGATGTCCTCGCTGGCCTGAATCTGGCGTTGTTCACCGAGTTCCGTGACATGGCGGGTGTAGATTTCATCGCAGTTTTCCGGGAGTGAGTCCCGGATATCCTGCATGGTTTCGCCGGCGATGGATGACATGGAATCCTGTTGCTGTGTGCGTAGATCCGATATGTCTCGAAGTGTACTACGGGACGTCCGGCAGGTCGCCGTCCCGCCACGGATTCTGGTAGCATTTCCGACCTTTGAACTCAATCATGTCACAGTCCATGAACACAGCCTCCCTGATCCCCGGTTACGCCAATGCCAAGGCCACGCGCGCCTACGCCGAGGCCCACATCGCCTCCGGTGACGCCTCCCCGGGCCATTACAGTGAATTCCTGCGCGCGCGCATGCAGCTCTCCAGCCTCGGTGTGGGCACCTTCGGCGGCGAGGCGAGCCCGCAGGTCGACGCGGCCATCAGCGCCATCGTGACCAAGGCACTCACCCGGGGCATCAACGTCATCGACACCGGCGCCCATTACCGCTACGGCCGCTCCCTGGCCGCGGTGGGGGCGGGAGTGCGCGCGGCCATCGAGGTGGGGGTGCCACGGGAGGCCATGTTCCTCATGTCCAAGGGCGGTTTCCTGACCCTGCGAGGCGGTCCGCCGGCGGACATGAACGCCTGGTTTGAGTCCGAGATCGTCGCCCAGGGTCTGGGTACCCAGGACGACCTGGCCAAGGGCGCGCACCTACTGGCGCCCGAGTACATCAACTACCAGATCGAGCTGTCGCGCAGTCTCATGGGCGTGGAGACCCTGGACG
Organism: Thioalkalivibrio sulfidiphilus; assembly: GCF_000377945.1. Lineage (GTDB taxonomy): Bacteria > Pseudomonadota > Gammaproteobacteria > Ectothiorhodospirales > Ectothiorhodospiraceae > Thioalkalivibrio_A > Thioalkalivibrio_A sulfidiphilus_A. The sequence goes on along the minus strand of NZ_KB898925.1, from coordinate 57,222 downwards.
CCTTCCTGGTTGACCAGCCGGAGGTGCACATCCCGGTGATCGGCAAGGAGGTCACCAACCGCAAGCTCGCCAAGGTCTTCCAGGTGCTGGAAAGAGCGGCCAATGAAAAGCGCATCCGCGCCTACGGCATCACCACCTTCGAGGGTTTCAGGGTGGAGACTGACGCCAAGATGTTCCAGTCCATCACCTCCATGATCGGCCTGGCCGAGGGTGCCGCCCGGGAGGTGACCGGAGACGATCACGCCCGGCATCACTTCAAGATCGTGATGATGCCCTTCAACCAGGTGATGCTGGAGGGCTTCACCCGCTTCAACACCGCCACCGGCCAGGGCAATGTGGGCTCCCCCATCCAGGCGGCCCACCAGCTGGAGGTCTACATGATGGCCTCTCACACCCTATTCAAGGGTCACCTGGGCAGCCAGTCCGTGGACGTGGTGGCGGAGCGTTTCGCGGACCTGCCCCCTGCCCAGCGGGCCATGCAGTTCAACCGCTCCACCCCAGGCCTGGGCACCTCCCTGGTGGGCATGAGCACGCCCGAGCACCTGGACGACATGCTGGCGGTGGCGAAGCTGCCGCCGCTGGAGCGCAAGGATTACCTGTCCATGTATAAGAAGGCCGAATAAAACCAGTGGCAAGTGGTAAGTCTCAAGTGGCAAGGAAAAGCCGCTCTACCTTGCCACTTGAGACTAGCCACTTGAGACTGATTTCATGCAAGCCGATCTGAAACCCCTTGAGTTCGACTCCATCCGGCGTTTGCTGGAACGCCTGACCCACACACCCTATGGGGCCGATGCCGCGCGTGCCCTGGAGCCGGCGCCGACCCTGGCGGTGGCCCGTCAGATGCAGCGGGCGGTCACGGCGGCCCGCACCCGCATCGATGCGGGGCGCATGCCGCTCATGGGACAGCTGCCGGACATCCGTGCGGCCCTGCGTCAGGCGTCTTCTCCGGGCGCGCGGCTCTCCACCCAGGCCATGCACAACATCCAGGTGGTGATGCGTGCCGCCGGCCAGCTGGCCGGGGCGCTGGACGAAACGCCGGATATCTATCCTGGCAGCCTGGATGAACTGAAGCCGCCCCAGGCGCTGGTGGAACTGCTGGACAAGAGCCTCGCGGGCGCCGGTTCCCTGCGCGAGGACGCCAGTACCGAGCTGGAAGAGGCCTTTGCTGAGCGGTCGAAGCTGCGTGCCGAGGTGGAGCAGGTGGTGCTCGGGCGCATGGGCCGTGACGACATCCGCGACTGCCTCGATGACAACCGCAAGGTGCAGTGGAACAGCGAGCGCGCGGTGATCGTGATCCGCGGCACCGAGGCGGACAAGGTCAAGGGGGTGCGCCGGGGATCGGCCATGGGTGGTCGCGACCAGATCGTGGAACCCATGGAGGCGGTGCCCCTGAACAACCGCCTGGACACCCTGAACGGGCGCATCAACGCCGAGCAGCAGCGGGTGCTGCGGGAGCTGACCGCCGGCATCGCCGAGCACATGGACGCCCTGAACGGCATGCTCGCCGCACTCACCTGGGTGGACCTGGCCTTCGCCGCCGGGCAGCTCTCCCACCACATGAACGCCCACGCCCCCACCCTGGTGGAAGGGCCGCGGGTGCGCCTGGCGGAGGCCTACCACCCCCTGCTGCTGATCCAGTTCGCCGACGGCAGCGGACCCCGACCCGTGCCCCTGTCCATTCACCTGGACGGCAACGACGTGCTGCTCCTGGTTACCGGTCCCAACACCGGCGGCAAGACCGTGGCGCTCAAGACCCTGGGCCTGATCACGGTGATGGCCTGGTGCGGCCTGCACGTGCCCGCGGAACAGGACTGCGAGATCGGCAGCTATGCCCGGGTGATCGTGGACGTGGGCGACCACCAGAGCCTGTTTCATCACCTGTCCACCTTCGCCGGCCACGTGGAGGTGCTCAAGCGCATCCTGGACGAGGCGGACGGCGAGACCCTGGTGCTGCTGGACGAACTGGGCACCGGCACGGACCCGGAGGAGGGCGCGGCCCTGGCCATGGCGGTGCTGGACGAGCTGCTGTCCCGCAAGGTCCAGGGCATCGTCAATACCCACCTCTCGCCGCTCAAGGACTATGCCGCCAGGCACCCGGGCATCCGCAACGCCTCCATGCAGTTCGACCACCAGCGCCTGGCGCCCACCTACCGGCTGATCATCGGCGAGCCGGGGGTGTCCCTGGGGCTCACCATCGCCCAGAAGAATGGCCTGCCCGAGGCTCTGGTGGAGCGGGCGAGGGGGCATCTGGCGGCCATCATCGGGGAGGGGCGTTAGCCTCCAGACCCGAGAAGCTCACCGCAAAGGGCGCGAAGCGATGCGCGCAGGACGCAAGGGTTTTGTCTTACAAGAGATTTTCCTGGCGTCCTTGGCGAGACCTTCGCGCCCTTTGCGTTCCAGCTTTTGACTTTCCATGCTGACGGGGACCGTCGGATGCGGGCGGCGAAGCTGGCAGGAAAACCACAGGATGTGTCTGAAATATCAAGTTTTCGTGAAATTCCGACCGCTTCATATTACTATTGGACCCTTTCCCCGCCGTTCCGGCTCCGGGCGCTTCTGCGCCCGGTCGGGCGTGGGGAAGCCAACCCCACCACCCTCGCAACACGCAGGAGACAAGCCGTGGAATTGACCGGTGCCGAGATCTTTGTCCGCTGCTTGCAGGAGGAAGGTGTCGATCTTATTTTCGGGTACCCGGGTGGCGCCGTGCTTCACATCTACGACGCCCTGTACAAGCAGGATAAGGTTGCACACATCCTCGTGCGGCATGAACAGGGGGCGATTCACGCCGCCGAAGGCTATGCCAAGTCGACGGACAAGCCCGGTGTAGCCCTGGTAACCTCCGGTCCCGGCGCCACCAATGCCATCACCGGCATCGCCGACGCCTACATGGATTCCGTGCCCCTGGTGGTGTTCACCGGCCAGGTGCCCACCAGCCTGATCGGCAACGACGCCTTCCAGGAAGTGGACACCGTCGGTATCACGCGCCCCTGCGTGAAGCACAACTTCCTGGTCAAGGACGTCAAGGACTTGGCCACCACCATCAAGAAGGCCTTCTACGTGGCCACCTCCGGCCGACCCGGCCCGGTGGTGGTGGACATCCCCAAGGATGTCACCGCCCACAAGTGCGAGTTCAGCTATCCCAAGACCATCCGGATGCGTTCCTACAATCCGACGGTCAAGGGCCACACGGGGCAGATCAAGAAGGCCATCGACCTGATCCTGGAGGCTCGCCAGCCGGTGATCTATACCGGCGGTGGCGTGATCCTGGGCCGTGCCGCCAAGTCCCTGACCGACTTCACCAGGCTGCTCGGTTATCCCATCACCAACACCCTGATGGGCCTGGGCGGCTACCCGGCCACCGACAAGCAGTTCATCGGCATGCTTGGCATGCACGGCACCTATGAAGCCAATATGTCCATGCACCACGCGGATCTGGTGATCGCCATCGGCGCCCGCTTCGACGACCGGGTGACGGGCAACATCGAGAAGTTCTGCCCCTATGCCAAGATCGTGCATGTGGACGTGGATCCGGCCTCCATCTCCAAGAACGTGAAGGTGGACGTGCCCATCGTCGGCCAGGTGGACAGCGTGCTCAAGGCCATGATCAAGGAGATCAAGGCCGACCCGCGCAAGCCTGACGCCACCGCGCTCAAGGCCTGGTGGAAGCAGATCGACGAGTGGCGCGCTATGGACTGCCTCAAGTTCGACCGCAACTCCGAACTCATCAAGCCCCAGTTCGTGATCGAGACCCTGTGGAAGCTCACCAAGGGGGATGCCTTCGTCACCTCCGACGTGGGCCAGCATCAGATGTGGGCGGCGCAGTTCTACAAGTTCGACAAGCCCAATCGCTGGATCAACTCGGGGGGGCTCGGCACCATGGGTTTCGGCCTGCCGTCCGCCATGGGCGTGCAGCTCGCCCACCCGGATGCCACGGTGGCCTGCATCACCGGTGAGGCCAGCATCCAGATGTGCATCCAGGAGCTGTCCACCTGCCTGCAGTATCATCTGCCCATCAAGGTGGTGAACCTGAACAACCGCTACATGGGTATGGTGCGTCAGTGGCAGGAGTTCTTCTATCAGGGCCGTTACGCCATGTCCTACATGGATGCCCTGCCGGACTTCATGGCGCTCGCCCAGGCCTATGGCCACGTGGGCATGCGCATCGAGAAGCCCGGTGACGTGGAGGGCGCCATCAAGGAGGCCCTCAAGCTCAAGGACCGCCTGGTGTTCATGGACTTCATCACCGATCAGTCCGAGAACGTCTATCCCATGATCCCGGCCGGTGCCGGCCAGAACGAAATGATCCTGGTGTGAGGACGGGGGCATCATGAGACATATCATTGCAATCCTGATGGAAAACGAATCCGGCGCCCTGTCCCGGGTGGCCGGGCTGTTCTCGGCGCGCGGCTACAACATCGAGTCGCTCACCGTGGCGCCCACCGACGACCCGACCCTGTCGCGCCTGACGCTGGTCACCAGCGGCTCCGATGAGATCGTCGAGCAGATCGTCAAGCAGCTCAACAAGCTGATCGACGTGGTCAAGCTCATGGACCTGACCGAGTATCGCCACATCGAGCGCGAGATGATGATGGCCAAGCTGCGGGTGGGTGGCGACGACCGGGAAGAGGTCAAGCGCCTGACCGATATCTTCCGCGGCCGCATCATCGACGTGAGCCCGGCCACCTATGTGATCGAGCTCACCGGTGACAGCAGCAAACTGGACGCCTTCATCGAGGCCCTGCGCCCGTTCGAGGTGCTCGAAGTGGTGCGTTCCGGCGTCATGGGCATTGCCCGTGGCGATGTCGCATTAAAGATTTAGTTACTAGAGACAAGAGACAAGAGACAAGAAAGGGCTAAACCCTTTCGTCTTTTGCCTCTTGTCTCTTGCCTCTTGTCTCTTTTTTTACTGGAGCTTTGCTATGCAGGTTTATTACGACAAAGACGCCGACCTCTCCATCATCCAGGGCATGAAGGTCGCCATCGTGGGTTACGGCTCCCAGGGCCACGCCCATGCCAACAACCTGAAGGATTCCGGCGTGGACGTGACCGTGGCGCTGCGCGCCGGTTCCGCCTCCGCCAAGAAGGCCGAGGGTGCGGGCCTCAAGGTCCAGGGCATCGAGGAGGCCGTCAAGGCCGCCGACCTGATCATGATCCTGGCCCCCGACGAGCACCAGGCCGCCCTGTACAAGAACCAGGTGGAGCCCAACCTGAAGCAGGGCGCCGTGCTGGCCTTCGCCCACGGCTTCAACGTGCACTTCGAGCAGATCGTGCCCCGCTCCGACCTGGACGTGATCATGATCGCCCCCAAGGGCCCCGGCCACCTGGTGCGTTCCACCTACACCAAGGGCGGCGGCGTGCCCAGCCTGATCGCCGTCTACCAGGACGCCTCCGGCCGTGCCCGTGACATCGCGCTCTCCTATGCCTCCGCCAACGGCGGCGGCCGCGCCGGCATCATCGAGACCAGCTTCAAGGACGAGACCGAGACCGATCTGTTCGGCGAGCAGGCCGTGCTGTGCGGCGGCGCCACCGCCCTGGTGCAGGCAGGCTTCGAGACCCTGGTGGAAGCCGGCTATCCGCCGGAGATGGCCTACTTCGAATGCCTGCACGAGCTCAAGCTGATCGTGGACCTGATGTATGAAGGCGGCATCGCCGACATGCGTTACTCCATCTCCAACACCGCCGAGTACGGCGACATCACCCGCGGCCCCCGCGTGGTGACCGAGCAGACCAAGGCGGAGATGAAGAAGATCCTGACCGAGATCCAGACCGGCAAGTTCGCCCGGGAATTCATCCTGGAGAACCAGGCCGGTGCCGCGACCCTGAAGGCCAGCCGTCGCATCGCCCGCGAGCATCCCATCGAGGTAGTGGGTGCCAAGCTGCGTGACATGATGCCCTGGATCAAGGCCAACAAGATCGTCGACAAGTCGAAAAACTGATCTAGAGGCAAGATACAAGAGGCAAGAGGCAAGAAGGGGGGCTTTCTTGTCTCTTGCCTCTTGTCACTTGTATCTTCTTTAAATGCTTCCTCTCGCACCTGAAGGTCGTCCCTACGTCGCGGCTGCGGCGGTCATCGTCGCCGGCACCCATGCGGTCTGGGGCGCCGAGATCGCCTGGCCCAGCTGGATCCTGCTGGCCGTGGCGTTTTTCATCTTTCGTGATTTCAGCCGCACGGTCGCGCCCAGGGCCCTGGCCGTGCTGAGCCCCGTGGACGGTGTGGTCACGGAGGTGGCCGAGCATCGTGATCCCTACCTGGGCCGGCCGGCCCGGCGTGTGAGCCTGCGCCAGTCCCGTTTCGGCGAGTTCAACGTGCACAGCCCGATCGAGGGCAAGGTGATGGCGCGCTGGTGGCCGGGCAAGGAAGGGGGCAAGGAGGGACTGCCCGGGGACGAGTTCGCCCTGCAGGTGCAGACCGATGAAGGCGACGAGGTGGTATTCGCCATACAGATCCGGGGGCTGCGATTGGTGCGTTGCGACGTGCAGTCCGGTGAGCGCATGGGGCAGGGCAGGCGCTGCGGTTTCCTGGGTTTCGGCCTGCCGGTGCAGGTCTACCTGCCCATGAACAGCCGGGTGGAGGTGGCGCCGGGGCAACGCCTGAAGGCGGGCAGTGATATCATCGGGATCCTGGTCCACAAGGAAAGCGAAAAGGCCTGACTATGTCGGACACCGAACCCCAGGCGGGCGACCACAAGGCCCGCCGCGGCATCTACCTGCTGCCCAACCTGTTCACCACGGCGGCCCTGTTCGCCGGCTTCTATGCCATCGTGGCCGCCATCAACGATCAGTTCACCGCCGCCGCCATCGCGGTGTTCGTGGCCATGGTGCTGGATGGCATCGACGGACGCGTGGCGCGCATGACCAACACCCAGAGCGCCTTCGGCGCCGAGTACGACAGCCTCTCGGACATGGTCTCCTTCGGCCTCGCGCCGGCCCTGGTGGTCTATCTCTGGGCCTTGGTGGAGCTGGGGCAGGTGGGCTGGGTGGCGGCCTTCTTCTATGCCGCCGCCGCCGCCCTGCGTCTGGCCCGCTTCAACACCAAGGTGGGCGTGGCCGACAAGCGTTTCTTCCAGGGACTGCCCAGCCCCTCCGCCGCCGCCCTGGTGATGGGCATGGTTTGGGTCTGGCACGACCTGGAATTCGTGGGCACGGATCTCGGCATCATGGCCCTGATCGTGACCGTGATCGCCGGCGCGCTGATGGTGAGCAACGTCACCTACTTCAGCTTCAAGGACATGGATTTCCGCCACCGGGTGCCGTTCTTCGTGGTGCTGGTCATCGTGGTGGCCCTGATGTTGACTGCCATCGATCCCCCCAAGGTACTCTGGGGCGGCTTCCTGCTCTACGCCCTGTCGGGCCCGACCCTGACCGTGATCCGCTGGCGTCGCCGGCGTGCCCGGGGCAGTGAGGACAAGGCGGATGGCGAGGAGCAGAAGGAGGATTGAAGTGGGAAGTGAGAATTGGGAAGTTGGAACAAACGCTCGCATTTCCCAATTCTCACTTCCCACTTGTCAGCCTCGTTCCCCTTTGATAGATTTAGACCAAGTCTAAATCAACGCTCGACCCAAGAACCTGCAACCATGCCAATCGCCCGGAGCCAACTCGGTCTCTTTCGTGCCCCCCGCCAGGCGGGTGCTGCGGGCTATTGCGGTCTTTCCCTGCTCGTCCTGCGACTGCCGCGCTAGCGGCTACCTCCCTTGTGCCTGGCGAGGCCAAACGCACCCCTGATCCGTGTTGTCGTCCCCGTGGACGCAAGCCCCCGATGCGGGCGCGGAATCCGTTAGAATCCGTGAATTGATTTTCAGGCCGAGAGGATCGGCCGGCAGGAGAGAGAACCATGTCAGGCAGTGACAAGCTCATCATTTTCGACACCACCTTGCGCGACGGCGAGCAGAGCCCCGGCGCGTCCATGACCCGCGAGGAGAAGGTGCGCATCGCCAAGGCCCTGGAGAAGATGCGCGTGGACGTCATCGAGGCGGGCTTCCCCATCGCCAGCCCCGGCGACTTCGAGTCCGTGCAGGCGGTGGCCCGCGCGGTGAAGGATTCCACCGTGTGCGGTCTGGCCCGGGCCAAGGACAGCGACATCGACCGGGCCGGCGAGGCCCTGAAGGACGCCGCTTCCGCACGCATCCACACCTTCATCGCCACCTCGCCCATCCACATGCAGCACAAGCTGCGCATGAGCCCGGACCAGGTGCTGGAGCAGGCGGTCAAGGCGGTCAAGCGCGCCCGCCAGCACACTGACAACGTGGAGTTCTCCGCCGAGGACGCCGGGCGTTCCGAGCTGGACTTCCTGTGCCGGGTGATCGAGGCGGTGATCGACGCCGGGGCGCGCACCATCAACATCCCCGACACCGTGGGCTACAACATCCCCCAGCAGTTCGGCGAGTTGATCAAGAACCTCATCGAGCGGGTGCCCAATTCCGACAAGGCGGTGTTCTCCGTGCACTGCCACAACGACCTGGGCCTGGCCGTGGCCAACTCCCTGTCCGCGGTGCTCAACGGTGCCCGGCAGGTGGAGTGCACCATCAACGGCCTGGGCGAGCGGGCGGGCAATGCCTCTCTGGAGGAGATCGTCATGGCGGTGCGCACCCGCCAGGACGTGTTCTCCTGCAACACGACCCTCGACACCACCCAGATCGTGCCCTGCTCGCGCCTGGTCTCCGGCATCACCGGCTTCCCGGTGCAGCCCAACAAGGCCATCGTGGGGGCGAACGCCTTCGCCCATGAGTCCGGCATCCACCAGGATGGCGTGCTCAAGCACCGGGATACCTACGAGATCATGCGTGCCCAGGATGTGGGCTGGTCAGACAACCGCATCGTGCTGGGCAAGCACTCCGGCCGCAACGCCTTCAAGACCCGGCTCAAGGATCTGGGCATCGAGTTCGAGTCCGAGGAGGAATTGAACGAGGCCTTCGCCCGGTTCAAGGACCTGGCCGATCGCAAGCACGAGATCTACGACGAGGACCTCCAGGCCCTGGTGACCGAGACCGCCGCCTCCATGGAGGACGAGACCTACAAGCTGGTGGCGCTCAAGGTCTGTTCCGAGACCGGCGAGACGCCCGTGGCCTCGGTGACCCTGAACGTCAACGGCGAGGAAAAGAGCGGCACCGCCGAGGGCGGCGGCCCCGTGGATGCGGCCTTCAAGGCCATTGAGTCCATCGCCCCGAGCGGCACCGAGCTGCTGCTCTATTCGGTGAACAACATCACCAGCGGCACCGACGCCCAGGGCGAGGTGACCGTGCGCCTGGAGAAGGCGGGCCGGGTGGTCAACGGCCAAGGCGCCGATACGGACATCGTCATCGCCTCGGCCAAGGCCTATCTCAATGCCCTGAACCGGCTGACCAACCCGCCCGGCCGGGCCCATCCCCAGCGTGGCGACGTGTAGGTCAAGGGCGAAGTGCGAATTTGGAAGGGGGAAGATGAAAAGGATGAAGGATGGGCATGAGTGCTGAAGCGGTGCGGGGCCCCCTCCCTAGCCCACCCCCGCGAGCGGGGGTGCGGGAGGATGACGTCATACTACTGTGTCCGACTTCGCCGTCGGTTTTCCCGATTTTCTCCCTCTCCCTCAGGGAGAGGGTCTGGGTGAGGGTGGTTTTCGCATGAGGGTGGTTTCCGCATGGGGTCCCCCATGACCCCCGAGCGGCGCCAACGCTATCTGGATGCCATGGGTATTCAGCGTTGGGTGCCGAGAGGCGGGGCCGCTGGTTCGACCGTCGTCCCGGTCGATCCGCCGGAACCTGTGGCATCCCCGGTGCCGGCGGGCGCTTTAGGGGACTTGGTCGGTGATGTTGCTCATCTGGACTGGGATGCGCTGGCCGCCCGAGTGGCTGCCTGCAACGCCTGCGAGGAATTGGCGGCGAAGCGCACCCGGACGGTGTTCGGCGTGGGGGACCGGCAGGCGGACTGGCTGTTCATCGGCGAGGCCCCGGGGGCCGAGGAGGACCGTCAGGGCGAGCCCTTCGTGGGCCGGGCCGGGCAGCTGCTGGACAGCATGCTGTTCGCCCTCGGGCTCAAGCGGGGCCAAGGGGTCTACATCGCCAACATCCTCAAGTGCCGGCCCCCGGGCAACCGGGACCCGAAGCCTGAGGAGGCCCGGGCCTGCCGGGCCTACCTGGACCGGCAGATCGACCTGATCCAGCCGCGCATCATCGTCGCCCTGGGCCGCATCGCCGCCCAGAACCTGCTCGGCACCGACGAGCCCCTGGGTCGTTTGCGTGGCAAGCCGTTGAACTACCGAGACATTCCCCTGGTCATTACCTATCATCCGGCCTATCTGCTGCGCCAGCCCGCGGACAAGCGCAAGGCCTGGGACGACCTCTGCTTGGCTCGCCGTGTGATGGGCGTCTGAATCCGCCCTATGCGGCTTGAAGCCCAGAAGCGACTTCGGCAGATTGGGGTCTTGCATTCAGGGGGTCCGCGAATGAACGCAAATCAACGCGAATGAAGTTCAGATGCGAGAGCGTGAAAGTCGCGACGAACCCATCTCCTGAGGTGGATCTCTTGCGGTCTTTGAGGTTTGCTTCCCTAAATTCGCGTTGATTTGCGTTCATTCGCGGACCCATCCCCCTTCCATGGAGATATCGCGAGCAGTCGACCTTGAGCGCCATTCTCAGTACAAACCCGCAGCTTCGCCCCATGCGTCACGAGGATCTGGACGAGATCATGGTCGTGGAGCTCAGTGCCTATCCCTATCCCTGGACCGAGGGGATCTTCCGGGACTGCATGCGTGTCGGCTATTCCTGCTGGGTGATGACCGAGGCGCAACGGCTGGTGGGCTACGGTGTGATGTCCATGGCGGTCGGGGAATGTCACGTGCTCAACCTGTGCGTGCGCCCCGAATGCCAGGGACGGGGCTACGGTCGCATCCTGCTGCGGGGGCTCCTGGACCACGCCCGCCGGCACAAGGTGGAGACCGCCTTCCTGGAGGTGCGCCCCTCCAACACCCCGGCTGTGCAGCTCTACTACAGCGAGGGCTTCAACGAGGTGGGCCTGCGCAAGCGCTACTATCCCGCGGACAACGGCCGGGAGGACGCCCTGGTGCTGGCCAGGGACCTATCTGGTTGATTCAAAATTTAAAATTCAAGATTCAAAGGTGGGCGGTCTCCTTTGAATTTTGATCTTTGAATTTTGAATTGCCCTTTCGTCAACCGATTCCCCGCTCGCGCGTTCTAGCTCCTGAAGGCCGGTAATCCGCCGGACCACGAATCACCAGGAGCATGACCATGAGCAAGCTTTCCCGCACGATTCTCACGATCGGTATCATCGGCACCATGGCGCTGTCGGTACCCGTGCTGGCCCACAGTTTTCACGGTGACCGCGAAGCCCGGCACGGAGATCATGGGCACATGATGATGGCCCGTGCCGAGGGTGAAGGCGGCTACGGTCACAAGGGCCGTCACCACGAGCGCTTTGCCAACATGAGCGATGAGGAGCGCAAGGCCCACCGCGAGCAGAAACGGGTGCAGCACATGGCCATGCGCATGCACTGGAACACCCTGTCCGACGCGGAGAAGGAGAACTACCGGGTGCAGGCCCGCATGCGCATGGACGAGCGCCGTGCCGCCTGGGAGGCCATGAGCCCCGAGGAGCGCGAGGCCAAGCGCCAGGAGATGCGTGAGCGTCGCGGCGGGATGCGTGGCCACAGCCACCGATAGACCCCTCCCCGGGCGGCGGGCCGGCCCGCCGCCCGGTGGACCCGAACACCCGAGAAGGAACGCCTGGCTTGGACCGGACGAACGCGACGGACAACGAAGTCTCTCTCGACCGGTTCCTGTCCGGGGTCCAGGCACGGGCAGTGCGCATGGCCGCCCTGGCGCTCAATGACCGCGACGCGGCCCTGGATGTGGTGCAGGACGCCATGGAGAAGCTGATCACCCGCTACGCTGACCGGCCGGAGTCCGAATGGCAGCCTTTGTTCTGGCGCATCCTGCAGAGCCGTATCATGGATGCCCATCGCCGGCGCAGTGTGCGCAGCCGAGTGGTCTCCCTGTTCGGTTTCGCAGGCAACGGCCACGACGAGGACGACCGGGACAGGGGGCCGGACGACTGGGCCGACACCCGCACCCCGGAACCGGACCAGGCCTTGAGTGACGAGCACTTCGGCGAGGATCTGGAGAGGGCCCTGGCGTCGCTGCCCCTGCGCCAGCAACAGGCCTTCCTGCTACGGGTCTGGGAAGGACTGGACACCGCCGAGACGGCCCAGGCCCTGGGCATCAGCGAGGGCAGCGTGAAGACCCATGTGCACCGTGCCATGGCCGCACTCAGGCAGCGGCTGGAGGCGTACCGATGAACCGCAACGACACAGAGCAGCACGAAAACCCCCGCGATGACGCCCTGATGGCGCGCGTCCGGGACCGGCTCGACCGCGACAGCGGTTTGAGTGCCGAGGAGGCGCAGCGCCTCGCCCAAGGCCGCCGCGAGGCCTTTGAACGGCGCCGCCGCCGGCCGTCCCGCATGCCCGCCTACGGCCTGGCCGTGGCCGCCTCGGTGATGCTGGTGGCCGGCCTGCTGCTCATGCGTCCCGATGGCCTGGAACCCCTGCCGGCCCAGCTGGCGCAACTGGACGACCTGGAGCTGCTGCTGGTGCTGGAGGAGGGCGATGCCGGCGCCGACCCGGAATTCCTGGCCTGGGCCCTGGAGGAGCGGGGCTGATGCGGAGCCTTCTGCTCATGCTGCTGCTGGGCGCGCTCACCTTCGCGGCCTCGCCCGCCGGGGCGGGACATCGGCACCACGAGGGCAATCACGCCCATCAGGGCTATCACAAGGTGGCGGAGCAGCCGGCACCGGCCTGGTCGGAGCTCAACCGCGAACAGCGTGCCCTGCTGGCGCCCTACGCAGCATCCTGGGATTCACTGCCGGACGGCCATCGCCATCGCCTGTTGCGGGCGGCGGAACGCTGGCGGCATATGGGGCCGGAGGAGCAGGCCCGCTTCAGTGAAAGGCTGGAACGGCTGGAGCGCATGGATCCGGAGGAACGGGCCGCCACCCGGGAACGCTGGGAGCGCTTCCGCGCCCTGCCGCCGGAGGAGCGCGAACGCCTGCGCGCGCGCTGGGAGGCCATGAGCCCCGAGGAGCGCGAGGCGGCTCGGGATCGTCACCGCCGCTGGCATGAGCACCTCAAGACCCTGCCCGAGGATGAGCGCCGTGCCCTGCGGGAACGGCTGCGGGAGATGGAACCGGAGGAGCGGCGACGGTTTATGCGCAATGCTTTGACGGGTCAGGGGTACAGAGATGGACAGGATTGACAGGACTTTTCAGGATTTAGAGGCGATATAAAGCTGGGTCTGACAGGATTAACATGATTCACAAGATTGGATCGTTTGCTTTCAAATCCTGTGAATCATGTTAATCCTGTCAGAAACCGCACTTCTTTTGACCCTGTCAATCCTGTCCAATAAGCCCTGTCCGAATCGGTTACAATAGCCGGTTTCCATCAGCCCCAGATTCCCATGAGTTCCAAGCACGCCACCGAGACTGCCCGCCGTCGCACCTTTGCGATCATCTCCCATCCGGACGCGGGCAAGACCACCATCACCGAAAAACTGCTGCTGTTCGGCGGTGCCATCCAGCTGGCCGGCACCGTGAAGGGCCGCAAGGCAGCGCGCCATGCCACCTCCGACTGGATGGAGCTGGAGAAGCAGCGCGGTATTTCCGTGACCTCGTCCGTCATGCAGTTCCCCTACAAGGGACGCATCGTGAACCTGCTGGACACCCCGGGCCACGAGGACTTCTCCGAGGACACCTACCGTACCCTGACCGCCGTGGACTCCGCACTCATGGTCATCGACGTGGCCAAGGGCGTGGAGGAGCGCACCATCAAGCTCATGGACGTGTGCCGCATGCGCGACACGCCCATCATGACCTTCATCAACAAGCTGGACCGGGAGGGCCGGGAGCCCATCGACCTGCTGGACGAGGTGGAGCAGGTGCTCAAGATCCAGTGCGCCCCGGTGACCTGGCCCATCGGTATGGGCAAGCGCTTCAAGGGCGTCTACCACATCCACAACGACGCGGTGCACCTGTACTCGCCCACCCACGGGGGCAAGATCCAGCACGGCGAGGTGATCCAGGGGCTGGACAACCCGCGCCTGGATGAGCTGCTGGGCGGTCAGGCCGCCGAGCTGCGCGAGGAACTGGAGCTGGTCATGGGCGCCTCTCACAGCTTCGACAAGGACGAGTACCTGGCCGGTCGCCAGACGCCGGTGTTCTTCGGCTCCGCCATCAACAACTTCGGCGTGCAGGAACTGCTGGACGACTTCGTGGAACATGCCCCGGGCCCGCTGCCCCGGCCTACCGAGAGCCGCACCGTTGATCCGGCCGAGGAGGCCTTCAGTGGCTTCGTGTTCAAGATCCAGGCGAACATGGACCCCCAGCACCGGGACCGCATCGCCTTCCTGCGGGTCTGCTCGGGCACCTTCAGCAAGGGCATGAAGGTGCACCAGGTACGCATCAAGCGGGACGTGAAGATCAGCGACGCGCTCACCTTCATGGCCTCGGACCGCGAGCACGTGGAGGAGGCCTATCCCGGCGACATCATCGGCCTGCACAACCACGGCACCATCCGCATCGGCGACACCTTCACCCAGGGCGAGCAGCTGATCTTCACCGGCATCCCCAACTTTGCCCCGGAACTGTTCCGCCGCGCCCACCTGCGCGATCCGCTCAAGATGAAGCAGTTGCAGAAGGGTCTGCAGCAACTCTGCGAGGAGGGTGCCACCCAGCTGTTCAAGCCGCTCACCAACAACGACCTGATCCTGGGCGCGGTGGGCGTGCTGCAGTTCGACGTGGTGGCTCATCGATTGAAGGCCGAGTACAACGTGGACGCCAGCTTCGAAAACGTGAACGTGCAGACCGCCCGCTGGGTGAGCTGCGACAACGCGCGCAAGTTCGAGGAGTTCAAGGAGAAGGCGGCGGCCAACCTGGCTGTCGATCACGGCGGTGACCTGGTGTACATCGCGCCCACCCGGGTGAACCTGCAGATGGCCCAGGAGAAGTGGCCCGAGGTGCGCTTCCACGCCACCCGGGAGCACGGTGTGGCCGCCTGAGCGGTCTCGGCTCCACGACGGCCGGTCCCTGCGTTGCTCGGTGGCTTGATATGATCCTAGAAACGGCAGTTGACCGCTCGATTTCCTTCGCCAGGTCCCATGGTCACTGACGATCGCGGCTTCGATGACGCTCACCCATCGGGTGAGCCCCGCTACGCACCCGATTGCACGGTTTTCGTGTCGCCTGGCGGCGTTGCGACTCCTCGGAATGGAACGACCATTCCTCGTCGTCGCGCCTTGCCAGACAACACGAAAACCGCACACTCGGGCGCGTTCAACTGCCGTTTCTAGGATGATCGAGCACAGCCGTCCACAGAAGACGGCGATTGAGCCACCGGAGGTTTTATGCAGACGTGGATCCTGACGGCACTGCTGGTGCTGTCCCTGTTCGCCAATGGTTTCCTGTTCGCCCAGCGGGCCGCCGCACCCGCGCCACCCCCGCCTCCCGACGCCGCCCTGGTGTCGGACCTGCAACGACTCATGACCGACCTGGACGCGGAGCCTGAATGGCGGCACCGCCTGGTAAGCCTGGGACGCTTCGCCGAGGGCCGGGACGCCCGCCGCCAGGCCCAGCAGCGCATCATGAGCGGCGAGTTGCTCGAACTGCTGTCCGGAGCCGATCTGGACTTCGGGCGCATCACCGCCCTGGTGGAGGAGATGGGTCTTGAGGACAACACCCACCGCCTGCGGCTGGTCGAACAGCTGATCCTGTTGCTCAATGAACTGCCGGCCGACAAACGACAACTCATGGTCGAGCGCCTGCGCGCCCTGGAACTGCATCTGGACGAGCTGGAGAGTCTGGCCCTGGTCTTGCCGTGAATGTCTGACGCCGCGGTATGTTCGGCCGCAGGGACGCCGAGACGCAGAGAGTCGATGAATTCTTGAATCATTCTCTACGCCTTGGCGCTTTGGGTAGAGGCTCAGGCCTTCAGGGTTTTTCTCCGACGCCTCGGGAATCGCGCTCTCACGGGGCCACGGAGACACGGAGAATATCATCGTCACGATACTCCTCCGTGTCCCCGTGGCTCCGTGAGAGGAATGCTTACTCTTACGTGCCCTTCTTGTCTCTGCCCACTTGTCTCTTGTCTCTAGAGCCTTCGTATCTTCTCCAGCTGCGACTCCAGTTCCTTGAGGGTCACGCCCATCTCCGCCACCCTGGCCCGTTCCTTGTCCACCACCTCGGCGGGGGCGCGGTCCACGAAGCTGGGGTTGGCGAGCTTGGCGCTGCACACCTCCAGGTTCTTCTGCACCTTGACCCGTTCCTTTTCCAGGCGGGCGATCTCGGCGTCCTTGTCGATCAGACCCGCGAGCGGGATCAGCAGGCGCATCTCGCCCACCAGGGCCATGGCGGATTCGGGGGCCTCAGTGCCCGCATCGAGCCAGGTGACTGACTCGGGCTTGCCCAGGAAGCGGATGAAGGCCTCGGCCTGGGCGTAGCGGGCGCGGTCGGCGTCCTTCCAGTTGTCGATCAGCAGGGGCAGGGGCTTGCCCGGGGAGATGTCCATCTCGGCGCGGATGCGGCGCATGCCCAGGATGAAGGTCTTCACCCACTCGATCTCGCTTTCCGCCTGGGCATCCACACGGGCCTCGTCCCGCACCGGGTAGGCCAGGTGCATGAGGGTGTCGCCGGTGCTTCCCGCCAGCGGGCCCACCTGGCGCCAGATGGCCTCGGTGATGAAGGGCATGATGGGGTGCATGAGGCGCAGCAGGGCATCCAGCACCCGCACCAGGGTCTGCCGCGTGCCGCGCTGCTGCGCTGCGCTGGAGTCGCCGGTGAGCACCGGCTTGGACAGCTCCAGGTACCAGTCGCAGTAGTCGTGCCAGGTGAACTCGTAGAGGGCCTGGGCGGCCAGGTCGAAGCGGTACTGGTCCAGGTGGCCGCGCACCTGGGCGATGGCGCCCTGCAGGCGGGACTGGATCCAGCGGTCGGCGAGCGACAGTTCCACCGGCTCGTTGCCGAGACCCGTGTCCTGGCCCTCGGTGTTCATGAGCACGTAGCGGGCGGCGTTCCACAGCTTGTTGCAGAAGTTGCGGTAGCCCTCGATGCGGCCCAGGTCGAACTTGATGTCCCGGCCGGTGGAGGCCAGCGATGCGAGCGTGAAGCGCAGGGCGTCGGTGCCAAAGGGCGGGATGCCGTCGGGAAACTGCTTGCGGGTGGCCTGCTCGATCTTCTTGGCCATCTGGGGCTGCATGAGTCCCTGGGTGCGTTTCTCCAGCAGGGCGTCCAGGGTGATGCCGTCGATGAGATCGATGGGGTCGAGCACGTTGCCCTTGGACTTGGACATCTTCTGGCCTTCCGCGTCGCGGATCAGCCCGGTGATGTAGACCTCACGGAAGGGCACGTCGTCCATGAACTTGAGCCCCATCATGATCATCCGGGCGACCCAGAAGAAGATGATGTCAAAGCCCGTGACCAGCACGTTGGTGGGGTAGTAGCGGGCAAGCTCCGGGGTCTTCTCCGGCCAGCCCAGGGTGGAGAAGGGCCACAGCGCCGAGCTGAACCAGGTGTCCAGCACGTCCGGGTCCTGGGTGAGTGCGACCTCATCGCCCAGCTGGTATTTACTGCGCACCTCGGCCTCGTCGTGGGCCACGTAGATGTTGCCGTCGGCGTCGTACCAGGCGGGGATGCGGTGGCCCCACCAGATCTGGCGGGAGATGCACCAGTCCTCGATGTTGCGCATCCACTCGAAGTAGGTCTTGCTCCAGTTCTCGGGCACGAAGCGGATGCGCCCGTCCTCCACGGCGGCGATGGCGGGCTCGGCCAGGGGGCCGGCCTTCACGTACCACTGGTCGGTGAGGAAGGGTTCGATGACCGCGCCGGTGCGATCGCCCCGGGGCACCATGAGCTTGTGGTCGTCGATGCGCTCCAGCAGGCCCTGGGCCTCCAGGTCCGCGACGATGCGCTTGCGGGCCTCGAAGCGGTCCAGGCCCCGGTAGGCCTCGGGGGCCTCGTCGTTGATCTTCGCGTCTACGGTGAAGATGTTGATCATGGGCAGGCCGTGGCGCTGTCCCATGGCGTAGTCGTTGAAGTCGTGGGCCGGGGTGATCTTCACGCAGCCGGAGCCGAACTCCGGTTCCACGTAGTCGTCGGCGATCACCGGGATGCTGCGGCCGGTGAG
The DNA here is from genome assembly GCF_000377945.1 of Thioalkalivibrio sulfidiphilus. Taxonomy (GTDB): domain Bacteria; phylum Pseudomonadota; class Gammaproteobacteria; order Ectothiorhodospirales; family Ectothiorhodospiraceae; genus Thioalkalivibrio_A; species Thioalkalivibrio_A sulfidiphilus_A. The sequence continues at coordinate 39,062 of NZ_KB898925.1, read as the reverse complement.
CGGCAGGGCCACCTGCTTGCCGATCAGGTGCCGGTAGCGTTCGTCCTCCGGGTGCACCGCCACGGCGGTGTCGCCCAGCATGGTCTCGGGGCGGGTGGTGGCCACCACCAGGTGCCCGGAGCCGTCGGCCAGCGGGTAGCGCAGGTGCCAGAGTTTTCCCTGTTCTTCCTCGGAGACGACCTCCAGATCCGAGACCGCGGTGTGCAGCACCGGGTCCCAGTTCACCAGGCGCTTGCCCCGGTAGATGAGGCCCTCGTCATGGAGGCGCACGAACACCTCGCGCACCGCCCTGGACAGGCCCTCGTCCATGGTGAAGCGTTCCCGCTCCCAGTCGATGCTGTTGCCGAGCCGGCGCATCTGCCGGGTGATGGTGCCGCCGGACTGCTCCTTCCACTGCCAGACCCGCTCCAGGAACTTGTCCCGGCCCAGGTCGTGGCGGCTCACCTTGTCGGCGGCCAACTGGCGTTCCACCACCATCTGGGTGGCGATGCCCGCGTGGTCCGTGCCGCCCTGCCACAGGGCATCGTCGCCGCGCATGCGGTGGTAGCGCATGAGGGTGTCCATGAGGGTGTGCTGAAAGGCGTGGCCCATGTGCAGGGTGCCGGTCACGTTGGGCGGCGGCAGCATGATGCAGTAGGGGGTGCCCTGGCCGCTGGGGCGGAAATGGCCGGCGCGCTCCCATTGCTCGTACAGGGACTGTTCGATGGCGCGGGGGTCGTAGGTCTTGTCCATGGGGATCCGGGGGCTTGGGGCCAGCTCAGGGCCGAAAGCCCGCCATTATAGCGAAAGCCTGCCGGGGTTTGGCGGGCTCAGCCGCCGCTGATGGCCAGACGGTACTCTGCCGGGGATGCCGGGGACAGGGCGGGCTGGCGGGCGACGCGAGTCGGTTCCCCGTAAAGTTCCACTGATCGGCGCAGCAGCCAGTTGCCGTAGTGTTCCACGCTCCGGAAGCGGTTGGTGAGCACGATCACGCCCACGTCGTGCCTTGGCGAGAAGCCCATGTAGCTGGAGTAGCCCCCCAGGGCGCCGGTGTGCCAGACCACGTCGCCCACGGGACCCATGGGGCGCACGTGCCAACCGATGCCCACGGCCTGGTCCCAGGTGTCCAGTACCCGCTGGGGCATCTGCATCTCCGTGAGACTGCCGGAGGCCACGGGCAGGATGCCGTGGCTGCCGGCCCGCATGTGCAGGGCGAGGAAGCGCGCGAGATCCTCCACGGTGGAGTAGAGGCCTCCCGCGGCCTCCATGGCGCCCATGTCCCATTCCCGCTCCCGCACCCGGCCGTCGCGCAGGCTGTAGCCCACCGCGACACGCTGGGGATGGACGTCGAGGGCGTTCATCAGGGTGTCGTGCATGCCCAGGGGCTCAAGCAGGTGACGCCTGAGCAGGGTCTCGTAACTGGCGCCACCGGCCTGTTCCAGGGCAATGCCGATCAGCCCGTAGCCGGCGTTGGAGTAGTTGTACCAGCGGCCGGTGGGGGAGATGAGCAGGGTCTGGTTCACCCCTGCGTAGAAGCGGGCGCGATCGTAGCCTTCGAAGGGGTTGTTGTCGTGGCGGGGCAGGTTGTCCGGGTTGCGGGGCAGTCCGGAGGTATGGGTGGCGAGATGCCGGAAGGTGATCTGCCGGGCGCCCCGGGGGTCCGAGGGCAGGTGGATGATGCCGGGCAGGTAGCCGCTCACCGGGTCGTCCAGGGACAGATAGCCCCGGTCGCGCAGGCTCACCATCAGGGACGCGGTAATGACCTTGGTCAGTGAGCCGATGCGATACAGGGTGTCGGGGGAGGCCGGGATGCCCGCTTCCTGGTCCGCGTAGCCCAGGCTTTTCAGGTAGACGGGCGCGCCCCGGTGCACGATGCCGATGCTCAGGCTTGGGTAGCCCTCGGCCACCCGTTCGATCTCCAGGGCACGCTCGAGGGCGCGCAGGCGTTCATCGAGGTCAAGCCGGTCGGTATCGCTCCAGGCAAGGCCCGGAACGAGCAACAGGCACAACATCAACAGGTACCATCGCCTGGACATGGGCGCCACCTCCTACCTGGCTGGTTCGGCACACACCCTCACCTGCAAGTGTAGAGTATGACAGGAAGGTTGCAGTTCCCCAGGCTGATCGGCGGCGGTGAGAGGACGAAGGAAGGTATTTGTGGCAGGACATCAGGCGCGGTGGCCGCCTGTCTCATCGGCCTCGGTGAGACGGGCCATCACGGCACGCACCAGCTGTTCGCGCAGCTGGGGCAGTTGGGCTGAGAGCGCGGCATCCACGGCCTGTTCGATGCCTGCCCGTAGGGCCTCCAGGTCCCGCATCGGCGGTTCAGGGGCGGTGTCGGCTGTGGCCGGGGTCGTTGCGGGGGCCAGGGATTCCAGCAGGCCCGGCGGTGCCAGGGACAGGGATGGTTCGTCCAATGCCTCCAGGGAGAAGTCGATGTCCAGGTCCGGGGGCAGGGTCCCCGGCGACGGCACGACGGGTTCCGTAGGCGGCGGCAGCGTGCCCGGCGGGCCGCTGTCCTGGGTCCTGGGCCGGGCGGCCGGTTTGATCACCTGGGTCAGGGTGGGGATATGCGGGTCTTCCGGTCCCTGGGTCATGACTGTGTTCCTGCGGAGGCGCCGAGGCGGTGGTGGGAGAGGTCGTAGCCCCGGTCCTTGTAGAAGCGGTAGCGTTCCCGGCCCGCGTCCCGGATCGCCGGGTCCTGGTTGACGATCTCGGCCACCCGCTCGAAGCGGCTGAAGAACAGGGGTACCTGGGTGTCCAGGTTCACCAGGATGTCGCCGGCGTTCTGGGGCTCCTGCTCATGGCAGATCTGCACCGGGCAGTCGGCGTCCTCGCCTTCCACCTGGTGAGGGATGAAGCTCACGTCCCGGAAGGTCCACAGCAGTTCATCCAGTTGCATGGACAGGGCCTTGGAGCCGGTGTGCACGTGGATGCGATGACCCAGGCCATAGGCCTTGCCGATCAGCCGGCAGGCGGTGCGCAGCCGCTGGCCAGGGTCGGTGTCGTCGAGGACGTAGAAGTCGATGCGGGTCACGTCAGTGGCAAGTCTCAAGTGGCGAGTGGCAAGGAGGTCTCAGGCTGCCTTGTTGAGCAGGTACTGCATCAGCAGGGGGACGGGGCGGCCGGTGGCGCCTTTTTCCTTGCCGCTCTTCCAGGCCACGCCGGCGATGTCCAGGTGCGCCCACTTGTACTTCTTGGTGAAGCGCGACAGGAAGCAGGCGGCGGTGATGGTGCCGGCGGGGCGGCCGCCGATGTTGGCCATGTCGGCGAAGTTGCTCTTGAGCTGCTCCTGGTACTCGTCCCACAGGGGCAGTTCCCAGGCCCTGTCGTAGCTCTGCTTGCCGGCGCCGAGCAGGTCATTGGCCAGCGGGCTGTGGTTGCTCAGCAGGCCCGTGGCCTGGTGGCCCAGGGCGATGATGCAGGCGCCGGTCAGGGTGGCGATGTCGATCACCACGTCCGGGTCGAAGCGCTCCACGTAGGAGAGGGCGTCGCAGAGCACCAGCCGGCCCTCGGCGTCGGTATTGAGGATCTCGATGGTCTGGCCGGACATGCTGGTGACCACGTCGCCGGGCCGGGTGGCCTTGCCGTCGGGCATGTTCTCGGCGGCGGCCACCACGCCCACCAGGTTGATGGGCAGCATCATCTCGGCCACGGCCTTCATCACACCGAGCACGCTGGCGGCACCGCACATGTCGAACTTCATCTCGTCCATCTCGGCACCGGGCTTGAGGGAGATGCCGCCGGTGTCGAAGGTGATGCCCTTGCCGACCAGCACCACGGGCTTGGCGTCCTTCTTGCCACCCCGGTATTCCAGGGTGATCAGCTTGGCGGGCTGCTCGCTGCCCCGGGAGACCGAGAGCAGGGCACCCATGCCCAGCTTTTCCATGTCCGCTTCTTCGAGGACTTCCACCTTGAGACCCTTGTAGGTCTTCTTGAGCTGCAGGGCCTGTTCGGCCAGGTAGGTGGGGTTGCAGATGTTGCCGGGCAGGTTGGCGAGGTCCCGGGTGAGCTTGGTGCCCACGCTGATGGCCGTGGCCACGCGCACTGCCTCCTCGCCGGGTAGCAGGTCGGAGCGGGAGGGTACGCTCAGGATGATGCGCTTGAGGGGGCGCTGGGTGTCCTCCTTCTTGCTCTTGAGCTGCTGGAAGCTGTAGAGGCTGTCCTGGGTGATCGTCACTGCCTGGCTGATTTTCCACAGGGTGTCGCGACCCTTCACCGGCAGATCCGTGAGATAATTCACCGCTTCCACGGCGCCGCTCTTGTTGACCGTCTGGGCCACGGTGGCGATGACGCTGCGGAAGGCGGGTTCGTCGAAGTCCCGTTCCTTGCCGCAGCCCACCAGCAGGACGCGCTCGCACAGGGTGTTGGGCAGGTTGTACAGCCACAGGGTCTGGCCCTTCTCGCCATCCATGTCGCCGCGGCGCAGGATGGTGGACAGGGCCCCGCCGCTGGCCTTGTCCAGGACGCGGGCGGCGGAGGACAGCTTGCGTCGGTCGAATACGCCCACGACCACGCAGGCGCTGCGCTGTTTTTCCGGATTGCCACTCTTGACTGAAAATTCCATGCCGTTCCTCGGGTATGCTGGTGGGGTTTCGCGGCTTCGGCGCTAGACCGCCGGCTCGCTCAATGAGGTCCGATCATTCTATGAAAGTTCCCTGTGCATCACCATGGCGGATCACCGGCCGCAGCCGTTTCGAGCTGCAACGGGGGTGTGCTTGAGCCAGTCAGCAGGCATGCTCGGCGGCCGGTTGCGGCCCAGCATCCTGACCCGCTACATGGTCAGGGAGGTGCTGCTGACCCAGGCGGCGGTGACCCTGGTGCTGCTGCTCATCATCGTGGGCGGTACCGTGGCGCGTATGCTGCGCGAGGCCGCCGAGGGGCGCATCCCTGCCGATGTGCTGCTGCCCATGGTGGCCCTGGGCTCCGTGCGCGGCCTGATCCTGCTGCTGCCGGTGTCCCTGTTCCTGGCCCTGATGCTGAGCCTGGGGCGGCTCTACAAGGACAGCGAGATGGCGGCCATGAAGGCCTGCGGGGTCGGGCCCGAGCAGATCTACAGCGCCATCGTGTGGATGACCGCGCCGCTGGTGGTGCTGCTCACGGTTCTGGTGTTCTGGGGTTCTCCCCTGGCCTCCCAGGGCATCGACCAGATCCGCATCGACGCGGAGCAGCGCTCGGACCTGGTGGGCATCGCGCCCGGGCGGTTCACCGAGTCCAGGGCCACCGGCCAGGTGTTCTTCATCGAGGGCCTGGCCGGGGACGGCAACGCCATGCGCGGCGTGTTCATCCGCTCCCGGGGACCCGAGGGCGACGAGGTGGTGACGGCGCGCCGGGGGGAGACCCGGGTGGACCCGCTGACCGGCCAGCGCTACCTGGTGCTCCATGACGGTTACCGCTACCGGGGTGAACCGGGCAGCCAGGAATTTCATATCCTCGCCTTCGAGACCCACGGCGTGCGCGTGCCGGATCCCACCGGTTCCGCCCGGCGCGGCAAGGTGGACAGCCTGCCCACCTCCGAGCTCTGGCGATCCACGAGTCTGAGCCACCGCGCCGAGCTGCACTGGCGCATCGCCATGCCCGTGTCCATGGTGCTGCTGGCGGCCCTGGCACTGCCCCTGTCCCACACCAACAATCCTCGCTCGGGGCGCTACGGCAAGCTCACCGCCGCCATCGGCGTCTACATCCTCTACGCCAATTTCCTGATCCTGTCGAAGTCCTGGTTCGCCTCGGGTCAGACCCCCGCCTGGCTTGGCATGTGGTGGGTGCACGGCCTGCTGCTGGCGCTGATCCTGGTGCTGCTGTGGCGTCAGCGGGGGATCGGCCGGCGTCGCGGACGTCGCGAGGCCCTGGCATGAAGCGTCTGGACGCCTACATCGCCCGTAATGTCATGGGCGGCACTCTGCTGGCCATGCTGGTGCTGGGCGGGCTCGACACCCTGTTCGCCTTCATCGCGGAGCTGGACGAGATCGGGCGCAATGATTACGGCCTGATCCAGGCGGTGGTGTACACGGCGCTGACGGTGCCCAGGCGGGTCTACGAACTGTTCCCCACCAGCGTGCTGCTGGGCAGCCTGCTGAGCCTGGGCGCCCTGGCCGCCAACAGCGAACTGACCGCCATGCGCGCCGCCGGCGTGCCCATCGCGGGCATCGTGCGCTCGGTGCTGCGCGCGGGTCTGATGATGCTGGTGGTGGTGGTCCTGCTGGGCGAGGCGGTGGCGCCGGTGAGCGAACAGCGTGCCCAGACCATCAAGAGCCAGGCCAGCGGCGAGGAGATGTACCGGGGGTCGGCCGGTCTGTGGGCCAAGGACGGGCAGCGATTCATCCAGGTGGGCGCGGTGATGCCGGACCTGCGGCTGCTGGACCTGAGCATCTACGAACTGGACGCGGAGCGGCGCTTGAGCTCCATGCTGCGGGCTGCCTCGGCCCGGTACCAGGACGGCACCTGGATCCTCAAGAACATCGAGCGCAGCCGTTTGAACGAGGCAGGCGTGCATGCTGAGCACGTGGACGAGGAACGCTGGCCCCGGCTGCTGGCCCCCGAGCTGTTCAACGTGCTGGCCGTCGAGCCGCGCCAGATGGCGGCCACCACCCTGGCCCAGTACGTGACCTACCTGCGCGAGAACGACCTGGATTCGGCCCACTTCGAACTGGCCTTCTGGATGCGCTTCACGACGCCCCTGTCCAGTCTGGTGATGCTCCTGCTGGCGGTACCCTTCGTGTTCGGCTCCCTGCGCACCGGAGGCGCCGGCCAGCGGCTGTTCATCGGCCTGCTCATCGGCGTAGGCTTTCACCTGCTCAACCGCACCCTCAACCACATGGGCCTGGTCTACGGCCTGCCGCCCATGCTCAGCGCCACCCTGCCCACCCTGATTTTCTTCGCCGTGGCGATGCTGGCGCTGAGGCGGGTCAGGTGACGTCAATTCATTCAAAATTCAAGATTCAAAATTCAAAGGGGTTGGCAGTTTTGCTTTGAATTTTGAATCTTGAATTTTGAATTCATTTTACCCTCACCAGCCGCGTCCCCGACAGCCTGTCGTGCAGCATCAGCCGTTGCGGGTCCCGCCGTGCCAGCATCAGGCCGACCATCACCAGTCCGGCCAGGGGCAGGGCGGCCAGCCACCAGCCTTTGACATAGAGTGCGATGGCCGCCAGCACCACGATCCACTGGGCCAGGGCCACGGTGAAACGGATCGCCGCCTGCCGCCAGTCCGCCCGGCCGCCGTCCATGTCCACCAGACGCACATGCCAGGCCTGCATCCCTAAGGTCTGGCCGGCAGGGCGGGTCCAGAACCAGCCCAGGAAGGCGAAGGCGAGCAGGGGGACGTACAGGTGAATGGCCATGAACAGGGGATGTTCCTCGGTGATGGCGAAGGGCGCCACGATCAGGAACTCCGCCACCATGAGCAGGGCGATGAGCAGCAGGCCGTCGTAGAGCATGGCGCCGAAACGGCGCGGCAGTCCGACCGGGGTGACGAGTGGGGCGTCAGCAGACATGGAGGCTCCGATAAGAACTCGGGGGCCCGCCTTCGGGAACCCCATCAATTTTTTCAATGAAACCTATGGATTTCATGGCGCGATGCCAGAACCTGTGTTAAAGACTTGTTGCAAGCAGGTTCAATAACCGCATCGCGGCCCCGATCCAGGGGCTTTGGAGCGCAGATTATACCCAGAGTGTCCCGGGGCCGCGTCGCCCCGGAGGCACCACGCTCCGGACGGTGCAGGGACAGGCACACAGGGGGAGGGACGAGTCATGGGGTTGATTGGCGATCTCATGGGGCTGCCGGGTGTCCTGGCGGCGGGGGAGTATTCCTACCGGGGCGACCGGTTCTCCTACGAAGGACAGATGACACCGGAGATGGCGCGCATGGCCTCGATCATGTGCCGCGCCACCCACATGGGTGTGCACATGGAGTGCGACATGCTGGGGGTCTTCTGTCCCGGCTGCGGCCTGGTGCCCTCCCGGGGCTGGGCGGTCCGGGGTCCCGATTTCAGCGTCTGCGTCATGGCCAACGTGTTCTGCTTCGCGGACAACACGGCGGGTTCCATGAACCGCATCCTCAAGCTCATGCACGCATCCCTGGATCACGCCTCACGGGAGATGATCTGAAGGATTCGAACGCCATGCACCGGGGCGACCCGGAGTCCCCTGTCTCTGCCACTCCACGGGAGGTCCTTACATGCAGGAATTGTCTTCGCTCATGACCCTGTCCGGCGCCATCGCCGCGTTCCAGTTCACCGATCAGGGCGAACTGGTCAGCCATCAGATCGCCCCGGGCGCCGAGATGGACGAGATCGCCCTGGACATGCTGAGCCATGTCTGCGTGGCCAACATCTCGCTCGCCTCCATGCAGGCGCGGGGCTGGGAGGGGCTCACGGGCATGAATGGCTTCTATCCCATCGAGGGCTTCACCCTGATTGGCATGGACTGGACCGCCGTGGTCAACGGTCACCGGGGCGTGGTGCTGCGCAACGACAAGGGCGACATCGAAGCCGCCTACGCCGCCCTGGCCGGTTGAGGGACGCGCCATGATCAAGCGTCTGCTCGCCCTGGACGGAGTGATGGTGGTGGTGCGATTCAGGGATGACGGCCAGTTCGTAGAGGGGTATGGTTTGCTGGACGCCCAGAACATGCAACGGCTGGCCCGCTTCGCTCATGATTACAAGCGCTTCACCCAGGGCAATGCCGATCAGTTCTCCATGTTCACCCGCCTGCCGGGCTGGACGCCGCCCCGGGGCTGGATCGTGCGCGGGCGCACCCACTCCGCCTGCTGCATCGGCAGCGTGGCCTGTCTGGTGGCCAACGGCGAGGTCTCACTCAACGAGGTCATGCGTGAACTGGACGATGTGTCGCATTTCTGAACCATCCAGGGCCTGATGTCAGAGGAAGCCACTAGTGACGCAATCCGACAGCAGCGAACGACGCCATTTCCACCGCATCAGCTTCGAGGGCGTGGCCTATTTCGAATGTGACGGCCGTGAGCATCGGGTGCGATTGCTGGACCTCTCCCTGCATGGCGCCCTGGTGAACCTCGAAAGCGATGTGCAGGGCAACACGGCACTGGAAGGCAGTCACTGCCGGCTGCGTGTGCCCCTCTCCCCGGACCTGGACATCCATCTCGACACCCGCATCGCACGGGTCACCGGCAGTGAGCTGGGACTGGCGGTCGAGCGCCTGGACCTGGACAGCGCCCAGCATCTCAAGCGCCTGGTGGAACTGAACCTGGGCGATGACGAGCTGCTGCACAGGGACCTGGCGGCGCTGTTTGAGAGCTAATTCAAGATTCAAAATTCAAGATTCAAGATTCAAGATTCAAGATTCAAGATTCAAGATTCAAAGGGAAAACATGCCCATCTTTGAATTTTGAATCTTGAATTTTGAATCAGCCTCAAAGGTGCCCCTCCAGCGGCATCACCTCCACCATCTCACCCGCCTCCACGTCCCCCGCTTCCCGGGGAATGACGATGAAGGCATTGGCCCTGCTCATGGAACTGAGCACGTGGGAGCCCTGCAGGCCCGTGGTGCCTACCACCAGTTCGCCGTGCGCGTCCCGGGACAGGATGCCCCGCTGGTAGTCGGTGCGGCCCGGCACCTTGCGCAGGCGGTTTTCGCAGCGGGCGCGTACCGTGAGCGGCGCCACGGGCGCCATGCCCATGAGCTGCTGCAGGGCAGGGCGCACGAACAGGATGAAGGTGGCCATGGTGGACACCGGGTTGCCGGGCAGGCCGAAGAACACGGCCTTGCCCAGGCTGCCGAAGGCGAGCGGCCGGCCGGGCTTCATGGCGATCTTCCAGAAATCGATGCGCCCCAGGTTTTCCAGGGTCTGCTTGACGAAGTCCGCATCCCCCACCGACACACCGCCGGTGGTGATCACCATGTCCGCCATGTCCCGGGCCTCCTGGAAGGCCTGCAGGATGGCCTCGGGCCGGTCGGGGATCACGCCCAGGTCGCGGATCTCCACGTCCAGGCGCCTGAGCAGGGCGTAGAGGGTGTGCCGGTTACTGTCGTAGATCTGTCCGGGCCCCAGGGGCTGACCGATGCCGCAGAGCTCGTCGCCGGTGGAGAAATAGGCCACCACCGGACGCCGGCGCACGTCCACCTCGGCGATGCCCTGGGAGGCCAGCAGGCCCAGGTCTGCGGCGTTCACCCGCCGCCCGGCCGCGAGCACCACATCGCCCCGCTTCACGTCCTGACCGGGCAGGCGCACGTTGTCGCCCGCCTGGGTGTCGGCCAGCAGCGTGACCTGGTCTCCCTCGACGCTCACCCGTTCCTGCATCACCACCGTATCCGCGCCCTCCGGGACCACCGCCCCGGTCATGATGCGCACGCACTCGCCGGACCTGACCGTGCCCGGATAGGGGTGGCCCGCCAGGGACTGACCGACAACCCGCAGCCGTATTGGCGCCTGCGCCATGAGCTCACTGGCGGCGAAGGCATAGCCGTCCATGGCTGCATTGCGTTCCGGCGGCACGTCCAGGGCGGCGAGCACATCCCGGGCCAGGACCCGGTCCAAAGCGTCGCGCAGCAGGACCCGCTCGCTGCCCGTCACGGGCCGGCACAGGGCCTGGATGTTGGCCAGGGCCTGCTCCACGGTCTGGGAGTGGGGATCGAACTCGTCCATACAGGACGGGGCGGGTTGGGTTCTGGTCTCGGTCATGGCAGGTCGTCTGGGTGGGTCAGGTCAGTTCGCGGTGCCATTGTAGAACAAAGTCCCGGATCGCCCCGAGGTCGTTCAGATCCAGCAGCGGACGGTCACAGTCCCGGTCCAGGGGCGCGTCGCAGGCCACGGCGATGATGTCCGTGTCTTCGGGGAACATCAGCGGCTTGCCGAGGCTCGGTCGGTGCAGTTCGATCTTTGGAAAGTGTTCATGCTTGAAACCCTCCACCAGCACCAGGTCGGCGCGTTGCGGATCCAGTTGTGCCAGCAGATCCTTCAGGCGCGGATCGGCGGGCGGATCGAACTCGGTCATCAGCGCCATGCGCCGGTCCGATGCGATCAGCATCTGAGCGGCCCCCGCCTTGCGCAGTTCGTAGCTGTCCTTGCCCGGCTTGTCCACGTCGAAGTCGTGATGGGCGTGCTTGACCATGCTGATGCGCAGGCCCTGTTCCCGCAGCATGGGAATGAGTTGTGTCAGCAGGGTGGTCTTGCCGGTGCCGCTGTAGGCAGCGAAGCCGAGTACTGGGAGTGCGTGCTCGACGCGGGTGGTGACTTCCTGGGCCATGATGTGCCTGTCTCTGGGTGGATAGGTCCGTGTTCGTCGCGATAGCTGACCGATGTCATTACACCGGGCAAGGATAACGATAAACTAAGGTCAGGACATCACAGACCGGCTGGTTTCAAGGAAAACAACCCACAGGCCGGCATGCGACCATCATTCTTGGAAGAGGAAAGACCCGAATGCGTATCAGACAGTTGATCGGCACTGCGACCCTGATGTTTTCCCTGTCCCTGGTCGGCAACCTTGCCCTGGCAGACGAAGCCCTGTGGACCAGTCTGAAAGAGGGCGGCAAGGTGGTGATGATCCGCCACACCGTCTCCGAGGAGGCGGAGGCTGAGCGTTCCATGCGCCTGGCCCCGGGGGATTGCAGCCAGGAGGTCAATCTCACCGACGAAGGTCGCGAGCAGGCGCGGCAGCTGAAGGCCGCCATTGAAAAGCACGGCATACAGGTGGCCGGCGTGCTGAGCAGCGAGTTCTGCCGGGCCCGGGAGACGGCCGAACTGGCCTTCGGTGAGGTGGAGGCCTGGAATGCCCTGAACCTGGTCAATGCCATGCCGGCGGCGGATGCGGACTTCCTCATGGAAGACGTGCGTGACCGCATCGGCGGCTTCAGCGGTGAGGGCAACCTCTTCATGGTCTCGCACCGCCCCAACATCAACACCATCACCTTCCAGAACGTGGAGGCGGGCAGCCTGGTGATCCTGCAGCCCGATGGCACCGGCATGTTCGAGGTGCTGGGTGTGATCGCAGTCGATGACTATCAGTGATTGACTGATTGGTCCTCACCAGTCGAGATTGGAACGCGAAGGGCGGGACCATTGCGCCCTTCGCGGTCAGTTTTTTCTTCCCATTACACCAGGAATACCGGCTCCTGATCAGCGGGCATCTGCGCCAGTTCCTCATCCGTCAGCAGGGCATAGATCTCGATCAGGGTGCCGTCCGGGTCCTTGAGCCAGAGTTCGTGCAGCGGCGTTCCCCGCCAGGTGGTGCGCGGCGGTTTCTCCACGTGGAAGCCATTCTCCAGTGCGGAGCGGTAGGCCTCGATGACCTCGGCCTTGCCGGCGACGCCCATCCCCAGGTGGTACAGGGTGTCGTGGTGCAGGGTCAGATCATCGCTCACCAACAGCACGAAGTTGGTATGGGTGTCGGACCGCAGGAAGGTCACGTAGCGGTGGGTCCATTGGTACGCCAGGGGCCGGAAGGCATGGTGGCCGGGGAGATATCAGCCGCGCTGGACCTGCCGCCCACCAATCTGTCCTTCCATCTCAAGACCCTGACCCGGGCGGGCCTGCTGTCGGTCACCCAGGAGGGACGCTACCAGCGCTACCGGGCCAATCTTCCCGCGATGCTCGATCTGGTGGCCTACCTCACCGAGGAATGCTGTGCCGGGCACCCGGAGGAGTGCACCGATCTGTCCGAACTGTCGGGCTGTGTCGGCGGCGCTTGTGCCGCAGCCGGCCCCGAAGCGGTCAAGCCATGAATATCCTGTATCTGTGCACCGGCAATTCCTGCCGTTCCATCCTCGCCGAGGCGGTGTTCAACCACCTGGCGCCGCCGGGGTGGCGCGCCCTGAGTGCCGGCAGTCAACCTGCGGACCAGGTCAACCCCCGTGCGCTGGCTCTGCTGAAACGGGAGGGCATCTCCACGGAAGGTCTGTACACCAAGTCCTGGGACACCTTGCCGGAAACACCGGACATCATCATCACCACGTGTGCGGATGCGGCTGGTGAGGCCTGTCCCGCGTATTTGGGGCCTGTCCTCAGGGTCCACTGGGGTATGGATGACCCCGCCAGGGCCATGGGCAGCGAGGCCGAGATCGAGGCGGCCTTCGAACGGGCCTACCGGATTCTGCGCCGTCGCATCGAGGCGCTGCTGGCACTGCCCCTGGATGAGCTGGAGCGGGATCCTCATCGTCTTGAATCGGAACTGGAGCGCGTCGGAGGTATGGACGTATGAACCGAGCCGCTGACACAGCCGAGATCTCCCCCAGTGAAGGCATGGGGTTCTTCGAACGTTACCTGACCGTGTGGGTCGCCCTGTGCATCATCGCGGGCGTGGCCCTGGGGCAGCTCTTACCGGTGGTGCCCGAGACCCTGGCGCGCTGGGAGTACGCCTCGGTGTCCATCCCGGTGGCGATCCTCATCTGGGCCATGATCTATCCCATGATGGTGCAGATCGATTTCTCCGCCATCCTGGGGGTACGCCGGGAGCCCAGGGGGCTCGGCATCACCACCACGGTCAACTGGCTGATCAAGCCCTTCACCATGTTCGCCATCGCCTGGTTCTTTCTCATGGTGGTGTTCGCTCCATGGATCCCCGAGGATCTGGGCCGCGAGTACCTGGCAGGGGCGATCCTGCTGGGCGCCGCGCCCTGTACCGCCATGGTCTTCGTGTGGAGCTACCTGACTCGCGGCGATGCCGCCTACACCCTGGTGCAGGTGGCGGTGAACGACATCATCATGCTATTCGCCTTCGCGCCCATCGTGGTGCTGCTGCTGGGCAGTACCGCCGAGGCACTCTGCCGCAGCGCGAGGCGGCTGGTGTTGCTGGTGCCGTCTCGGCAGTGATCACAGCGGCAGGAAGGACGTGTTCGTCCCTGTTCAGGCATCCAGGGTCTCTTGCCCATGTGCTGTGCGGAGTTCCTCGGGAGTTGCCATCCGCACCTCCATGATTTTGACCGTCATTCTCAGGGTGCGCCCAGCCAGGGGATGGTTGCCATCCAGAATCGCACCTTTGTCCGTGAGCCGCACCACACGCAGGCTGAATACACCGGTTTGTCCCCGGGTATACAGGGGCTGTCCCGGTTCCAGCGGCACATCGGGCAGATTCTCCCGGACTGCCTCGAAGACCAGTTCGGGACGGTAATCACCGAAGGCCAGGACCGGTGGTATGGTTACCACGCCCTCGAAACCTGCCTCCAGTCCTTGCAGGGCCTGAGCCAATCCGGGCACGGGAGGCGTCGTCTTGCCGTGTAAATAGCGCAGGGTCTCTCCGGGATCGAGGTTCAATATCGGGTGCAGGTCCTCCCCCGTCTCGTCGTCGCTCACGTGGCAAGTCAGGGTGACCAGGGATCCGGTCTCGATCTTCATGGGTGTGTTCCTCCGCAGGAACAGGATCCTGCCCGGGACGGACATCATCCCCTGCCGGGTTTCTTGGCCTGGGGCGGTGTCATGGGATGCAGACCCAGGGATCCGGTCCTGCATTGCGCGCAGACGCTGAGGTGGCTCGCATCGAGTCCCTGGGATGTCAGCCTGGAGATCAGGTTGGAGAGTTCATTGTCCACCAGGAAGGGTTTGCCGCACCGACAGCAGGCGACGGGCTCGCCCTGGGGGGGCTCCATGGTCGGTCTGTGCAGGTCTGCTCCGGCCTGGACGACGCCTGCCGCGCGGGGCAGGGGAAGATCGGGCCGGATGCGATCCAGAGCCCGATGCACCAGTTCGGCCAGCCGGCTGTAGATGTCCGGCAGGTGGTGGTCATGCTCGGCCCTCGCACACTGTTCGGCCAGGGCAGGCAGCCAGGGGGTCATGTAGGCCGAGATGAACTCGCTGGCATCCAACAGCGCATCTCCAGGGGCATCTTTCTCCACGGGCAGGGCAAGCAGATAGGCGATGAACTGCAATTGCAGCGACAGGTGGTCCGGCAGGTCACGAAACCCGCTGTCCTTGGCCAGCTGGTACTTCTGGTACAGGGACTCCATGCCCAGAGCGGCCTGTCCCATGATATTGCCGTCCAGGAACACGCCGGCATTCAGAGTGGCGGGTGTGGGCGGGGACAGAAACAGACGGCTGTAGATGCGCAGCAGGTCTTCCTGTTCCGGGGGCAGACTGCGCAGCCGTTCGCTCAGATGCTCGATCTGGCCGGGCCCGGCGAATGCCAGAATCCCGTCCAGTTCCCGCAGGTCGTCGCACAGGGCATCGATCATGCCGAGCCTGAAATCCGCATCACGGGGCGGCAGGAAGGCGTTGCCCAGACACAGGCACAACTCGGCCATTGCCTGGAGGATCTCAGGGGTCGGTGATTCCAGGCGGGTCGCCATGGTCATGTGATTCATCGTCGCTCCTCATGGCAGCCGCTGCCATGAAAAATGACCCCGGGTCAGCCGGACGCCGGGGTCCAGGGGAGGGTGTTCACGCACCCGGGCACAGGGCTCGGCGCATCACAGGTGCCTGGGTTGTTCCCGCAGGTTGAATTTCCAGGAACCGAAGGCGTAGATCAGCAGGCCTATTCCGCCCCCCAGCGCCACCAGGCCCCATTCGGTGAAGGAGGGGGTGTAGGCAATGAAGTCCGGATACCAGGTGCCCTTCCAGAGCGGAATGATCTGCCCACCGACCACGTATTCATACCGGCCGATGAACACCGCCATCAGCACCAGCACAGCGCTCAACACCTGGATCATGGGCTGGACCCGCATGCCGGGAAGCAGCAGCAGGATGAAGGGCAGCACCATGCCCAGCCAGAGTTCCAGGTGAAACAGCCAGGTGCCCACCTGGTATTCCATGACCAGGCTGATCTCCGGGTTGTTGCTCCACAGGCCGGTGATGGTCCGGCTCAAGTGGAACACCAGCACCACGCCCAGCACCAGGGCGAAGATCTTGGGGATGAAGCGTTCCATCAGTTCCCGGAGGGTGGGTTCCATGCGAGAGGTGTCCGTGCCGTGGGACAGGTAGGTGAACAGGACGGCGAAGGCCAGCCCGGAGAGGGCCGCCGTGGCCAGGAAGTACACCGGCACGAAGGAGCCGTACCAGAAGGGTCGCATGGCCATCATGCCGAAGACCAGGCCCAGGGTGGCGTGGGCGATGATCACGGTCACGAAGGAGGCGATGCCGACATTGCGGCTGGCGGGGCTGTCCCAGTCGTTGCGTTGCAGATAGCTGAACTTCCAGATCAGAAAGAACATGTACAGGAAGTAGAACGCGCCCATCCAGAACATGGGTGAGCGGACCTGAAGGTTCAGCGGGATGGCCCAGATCATGCGCAACGGATGGCCGATCTCCAGACCCAGCGAGATGAACCCCGCGATGAGGGTGGCCAGTGCCAGCCAGACGCAACGCTTGGCGATGGGGTAGAAGGCCTTGATGCCGAATACCATGGCCACCGAGGCCACGAAGGTCAGGCCCGTGGAGGACAGGACGAAAAACACATAGGCCGAGACCGGCAGGCCCCACACCACACCGCTGCTACCGGTGTTGAAGGCGGAATGGCCCTGGGTCAGCAGGTTGCTGACGCCGACCAGCCCAATGGCCACCAGAACAAGGCCCGCCAACAGGATGCCGATGGGCAGGCTGCCCGGGGAATGTTCCGGGAGTACGCTTTCTGCGCGTGTGCTCATGATGAGAACTCCTTATGCCGAGTTTGGGTTCACGCCTTGGGCGCGGGTCTGAAGGCCGGGATGCTGGCACCGGAGCCCAGGTAGTAGACCTGGGGACGGTTTCCGGTGTGGTCCAGCAGTCTCACGCCCTTGCGATCGGCCACGAGCTTGTTGACGTTCGAGCCGGGGTTGTCCAGATCACCGAAATAGCGGGCCTTGGGCGGGCAGGTGCGCACGCAGGCGGGCACGTACTCCACCAGTTCCGGATTGTCCTCGTCCAGGTCGGCGACACCCTCGGGGGCCTTGCTGACCTTGTGGTAGCAGAAGGTGCACTTGGAGACGACGCCCTTGGGCTGGATGCCGATGCCGCGGCGCCAGTCCACGTTGGGATTCTGATAGGGCGGACTCCATTGCTGGCCGTCCCGCCCGGGGAATACCTTGGTGAGATTCGGCTCCAGGAGCGGTGATTCGTCGGTGTAGAAGCGCACGCCGTAAGGACAGGCGATCATGCAGTACTTGCAACCGATGCACTTGTTCCAGTCCACGAACACGATGCCGCCGGCATCCATGTCCTTGTAGGTGGCCCGAGTCGGGCAGACGTGCACGCAGGACGGGTTTTCACACTGCATGCACGGCCGCGGCAGCCACTTCATCTGGGCGCTGGGATATTCGCCCTCGGTGTAGTAGAGCACGTCCTGCCAGTTTTCCCCGGGCAGGGTGTTGTTCTCCATGCCGCAGGCGGTGGTGCAGGCCTGGCAGCCGGTGCACTTGTCCAGGTCGATGACCATTCCCCACTTTGCCATGATTCAACTCCTCTCGATGATCCGGTTCAGGCCCGCTCGACGGTGACTTTGCCCGTGTAGTAACAGGCAAGACCGGAGATCGGGTCCGAGACGTTGGCGGTGATGTCACTGGGGTTGCCGGGGTGTGTGCTGCGCTCCTGCGCCGTAGCCCAGCGGCCCTGTGCCCAGTGGCCGTGTTCGTAGGGCAGGACCACCGTGTCGGGGCGGTTCGCTGCGGTGAAGCGACAGTAGGCGTGGATGCTGCCCAGGTCCGAGGTGATCTTCACCAGGTCTCCGTTGCGAATACCCCTGGCCCGCGCTGTCTGGGGATGGATCTCCAGATAGACCGTGCGCCGCCCGCCCACGCTGGGCTGGAACAGGGCGGTTGCATGGGGGATGTTGCCGCCCCGGCCTTCCGCGGTCAGGGGGGTCTTGGGTGTCACGAAATGCAGGTCGCGGTTGCCGCCCGTATGGCGCGGCTCCAGCCACTGGGGATAGCCCACCCGACGCCGGTCCACGCCCAGTTGTGCGTGGATGTAGTCCGCATGGCCCTCCAGGAAGCCGGACTTGAACTCGAATTTCCCGGATGGCGTGCGCAGTAGCCTGTCCTTGACCTGCTCGGGTGTCATGAGGCGGTTGTAGCCCTCGCCGTCCCACTCGTAGAACTCGCCCCGCACCTGGCGCCAGTGATAGGGCTTCTTGTACCAGACGCCCTTGGCCTTCCAGGTCTCGAAATCCACCACGCCGTTGTCGCCGGGATTGTTGCGAAAACCCTCGGCCCGGTGGCGCAGACAGTTCTCCACGTTGTCCAGCCGGCGGTAGAACTCGCCGGTGGGGCCGTTGATCCGTTTGCCGATCTCGATGATCGTGTCACCGAAGTGCTTGGTGTCGTAGACGGGATCGATGGCGGGCACCCGCAGCGCGGTCATGGGCCAGCCCTCGAAGGGGTAGGTGGGGGAATCCTGCAGGCGCTCCAGATAGGTATGGTCCGGCAGGATCAGGTCCGCGAACATGGCGGTCTCGCCGGGGAAAGGCGAGGTGTCGATCACGAAGATCTCGCTCAGCATCTTTTCCCAGTCGGCGGTGTCCGGCGCGGTCCACACCGGGTTGGTGTAGAAAAACATGGCCGTATCCAGCTTGTAGGGATCCCCCTTCACGTGGTTTCTGGCCGTCTCCTGCATCATGTGGCCGGTCATAGGCCAGCGCTCCGTGCGCGCCATATCGATGCGCGGATACCTGCCGGCCATCCCGCGGGCGATGTCGTCCATGAAGTCGTCGGCATTGGCCGGCAGGGCACCGTAAGGCACACCCATCTGGTAGAACAGGCCACCCTCGGCAAACATGGCGCCGGACAGGGCGTTCAGTGCATGGATCGCCATGCCGTTGTAGACGCCGTTGGTGTGGGCCGTGGGGCCCCGTTCCATGATGGCCATGGCGGGCCGCGTGGTGCCGAACTCCCGGGCCACGGTCACGGTCTGCCGGGCCGGCACCCCGGTCACCTGCTCGGCCCATTCGGGGGTCCGGTCCTTGAGTTCCTCGTTCCACCATTGCACCAGCCCGTGGGTCCATTTCTCGTGGAAACTGTCCTCGTCCACACGCTGGCCGGTGCGGAAACGGTTGCGTCCGTCGTGGAAATCACCCACGAAGCTCTTTTCCCAGAGTCCCTCGACCAGCATCACGTGGGCGATGGCCAGGGCCAGTGCACCGTCGGTGCCGGGCTTGACCATGAGGGCTCGGTCGGCGGCGGCCAGGGTGGGGTTCATGCGCACGTCTACCGCGGTGATCCGGGTCATGGGGCTCTTGCTGCGCATGTGGCCCCAGACCTGCATCAGGTAGTTGTAGGGCCGGAAGGCCTCCAGGAAGGAGGCACCGAAAGACAGGATGTAGTTGGTGTTGCGGTAGTCGTAGGCGTTGTAGGAGTCATTGCCGTCGGTGGCCCGTTTCGCGCGCTTGGAGCCCTCGGCACAGATGGAGGCATGGCCGATGGCGGAATTGGGTGTGCCGATGAGCTTGCCGAAGTCTCCATACAGGCCGGCGTCGGAGGAGCCCCATCCCCGGCCGTAGAAGTGGGCGAATCGATGGGCCTCGCCCGCCTCGCGCAGGCGGTTGATGCGTTGTGCCACGGTGTCCAGGGCCTCGTCCCAGGAAATGGGCACAAAACCCGGGTCCTCGTTGCGCCCCTTGCGCGGGTTGGTGCGCTTCATCGGGCCCTTGAAACGGTCGGGGTCGTAGAGGAAATAGGTGCCCAGATGCCCCTTGGGACAGAGCTTTCCGTTGGCGATCGGGTTGCCCCTGTCGCCGTAGATGGCATGGACCCTGCCGTTGGTGGTGTAGACGTCAATCCCGCAGCGGGCGGGACACTGGGCGCAGATGTTCTTGGTGATCCGGGTCTCGCCACGGATCTGGGCGCCCGCGGGTTTGCTGGCCGTGCCGGCGGCTGTGAAGCCGCCCAGCTTGGCCGCGCTGGCGCCCGCAACGCCCGCGGCGCCGCTGAGTTTCAGGAACCGGCGGCGTGACATGAGTGCCTTAAGGACATTCATACGCTCTCTCTCCTCGCTTGGTTTGGATGGCCGCAGGCCCATTCCCCGGGCCGAACAGCCGATTGAACTCATGTCGCATGAGTCCTTGTGATTTCCCGCAATCCGGACACAGGGGTAGTGTCTCGTCGTCTTCGAGATCCTCTCTGGGTACGAAGGCAGAATGGCAGTGGCCGCAGGTGCGCTGGCCGTGGCGGCTCAGGATGCGCGGCCGGATGGGCAAGGGTTCGTCGTCGCCGGGCGTCAGGCTGATGGCCTGTTGCGGGCAGAGACGCTGGCATTCGCCGCAGCCGATGCAACGGGCGGGATCGAACTGGATCCCGACATCTCCGCCGCCCTGCCATTCGGCCAGGGCGGCGGTCGGGCAGGCCCGGGCACACAGGGCATCGTGATGGCAGCGACGCTGATCGATGTGAACCCGGGTGAACAATTCGGCAGGCAGGGCCCTGTCCGGCGCGATCGCGGACAGGCGTGTCAGGACGGCGACCCGTTCGGCGGGATGAATCCGTGCGGATCCGTCGCGAAGCGGGGCTGGCCCGGTCTGTTCCAGATGGGCGTCCATGCCCTGTACGGCCACGGCGACCTGGCCGGCCAGCTGGCGCAGGAAGCCTCTGCGGCTGACCGACTGCCGGGTATTCGGGTCCGGGATTTGCGCAGGCCTTTGATGCGAGGGCAAGGGGCTGCGTACCACCCGGACATGGCGGTCCCCGTCAACGCCCATTTGGCCCAGCCAATCGTTGACCCGCTGTGCCGCTTCACCTGCCGGATGGTCGCAGCCGCCGGCCTCGCAGTCTTCGCACCATCCCCGATCCATCAGGGTGATGTGTCCCGTGGGATGGTCCTGCAGCCATTGCAACAGGCGGCTGGGACGGATGCCCCCCAAACAGGGGACACGCAAGGCATCCGGTGCACCCAGGCTGTCCGGGACCTTGGCGCAGTCCAGGGTCAGCCGTGGCGGGGCAGAGGCCGGCAGATCCAGGCGCCAGCCGGGCAGGGACAGGGCGTGGGTGGGGCACCCAGCCGCGCAACGGCCGCAGCGGACGCAGCCCTCGGACAGGTGAACACCCTCATGATCCACTCGCAGCACGTCTGCGGGACAACGGTCCTGGCATGCCCGGCAGGCGGTGTCCGGGAAGCGAACGGACAGGCAGGCATCCGCGTCGATCCACGGCCCGGGATGGTCGGACAGACGCGCATATCGAGACACGGGCTTGGCGCTGATCGCCATGACGCGTGGGTTCCTCCAGTGGTGGGGCAATGACTCCCGACCAATGGCATGGGTCGATTGCCTCTTTATGTGCCTCGGAGATGGCCGTTGCCTGTCTCCTGTGGCTTTGTATGAGAGAGCTATGCGGGAACCGTGCCAGCGACCGATTTTCCCGGACTGCGGCGATCATCTGGCTTACAGAAGGGTGTTCTGTGTTACCGGTCAGTAACACGTCCGGGCTTGGCGAGATGCTGCGGGTTACCAGCTGGTAACGCAGGTCTGGAAGGCAAGGATCGGCGTTGTGTCAGCGCCGATGAGCTCAATAAACTAAAATCATGATGCCGATCGGACCTGGAACACGCATGTTATGAATCGACGAACCCTGCTGCGGGGTCTGGCCGCGGGCCTGGGGGCCAGTCTCCTGGGCGGTGCCCCTGTTGCAGCCGCGATCGGCCATGACAGTCTGCGCATCGGGCTTACGCCGGTCTTCCTGGACGATCAACTCGCCTTCCTGGAACGTTGGCGCGCCTATCTGGAACGACAGATGGAGCGCCCCGTCGCTTTCGTGCAGCGCAGCAGCTACCGGGAGATCACCGAGTTGCTCCTGACGGGCGGGCTGGACTGTGCCTGGCTGTGCGGATACCCCTACGTTCGTCACCGGGAACGCCTGCAGCTTGTGGTCACCCCCCTATATCGGGGCAGGCCGCAGTACCAATCCCTGCTGATCGTGGGTGAGCGGGACCGCCGCACCCGCGAGTTGCCGGATCTGGAAGGACGGGTCTTTGCCTACGCCGATCCGCTGTCCAATTCAGGCTGGCTGGTGCCACAGGCTCAGATCCGTCTCTATGGCAAAGATCCGGCCTTCTTCTTCCGTCGCAGTTTCTTCGCCTGGTCACATCGCAATGTGGTGGAGGCCGTGGCGGTCGGCTTGGCCGATGGGGGGGCCGTGGACAGCTACGTCTGGGAGGCCCTGGAGGTGCTTCATCCCGAACTCACCTCCCGGACCCGGGTGGTGCAGCGATCCGACGCCTTCGGCTTTCCGCCCATCGTGGCACGGCAGGACCTGGATGCCCTCGCTTTGCGGGAGTTCAAGTGTGTACTCATGGCCATGAGTGAAACCGACACAGGCCGGGCACTGCTGAATGAACTCTTTCTGGATGCCTTCACATCGCCTGATCAGGATTTGTATGAAGGGATCCGCGCCTTGATGCAGCAGGCCGGGTTGTCCTGAGATGCGCTTGCGGGACATCAGCTATCGAGTCAAGACGCCCTTGAGTGTGGTCCTGGTCATCATCCTCACGGCGGTGATCCTGTCCAGTGTGCTGCTGGTGCGTGCCTACCAGGACAGCCGTCAGGATCTCATCGACAATACCCTGAACCTGGGCAAGGTGCTGGCCCGCACCCTGCGCCCGGCCCTGACCCGGGACGAGGTCTGGCAGGCCTACGAGACCATCATGACACCCCTTGAGCGCAGCCTGGCGGACGACGGCCATGAACGTCTGATCATGGTGCTGGATCGTTCAGGGTCGATTTTTGTGTCATCCCAACCATCGGCCCATCCCATGCTGACGCCGCTCGAGGAGTTGGGTGAATCCTACAGCCGGCTGCAAGCGCTGATCGGGACCAGGCAGGGGGATTCCCCGTACCTGGCCGAGGGGGTGGACCCGGCTCGTTTCGTCATGGTGGTCCCTATCCTGGCCGAGGATGGCAGTCCCATGGGTACCCTGATCCTGAGCTATGCGCGGGCCTTGCTGCTGCCCCGTTTTCTGGACACGGTGGAGCGGGTGATTCTGGCCACCCTGTTCGTGCTCGCCGTCCTGCTTCCCCTGGGCTGGTTCTGGGGCAAGCGCATGACGGATCCCATGGTGAAACTGTCCACCTGCATGGCCCGCGTGGGTAGTGAGCCCCCAGACGACATACAATGCGATCTGTACGATGGTGGTGACGAGATCGGACTGCTGTCCGCCCGGTTCCGCCGCATGCTGGAGGATCTTCGCGAGAAGGAACAACTCGAGCGCGGCGTCATGGCCTCCGAACGCCTGGCCGCAGTGGGGCGCCTGACTGCCGGCATCGCCCACGAGATCAACAATCCCCTGGGCGGCATGCTCAATGCCCTGAGCACGCATCGACGTCATGGCACACCCGATGCGATCACCGCGCGCACCCTGTCACTGCTGGAGCGTGGCCTGTTGCAGATCAAGGAAACGGTCGGCGCCTTGTTGGTGGAGACGCGTCTGGAAAGCCACGCGCTGACGCCCCAGGACATCCACGATATCCACACGCTCATCCTGCCCGACGTGCATGCCAAGTCCCTGGAGCTGGACTGGGCGGTCCGGCTGGTGGAGCCCGTCGCTCTGCCGTCCACCCAGGTGCGCCAGATCATGCTCAATCTTCTGCTCAACGCCCTTCAGGCCAGTCACCCCGGGGGACGGGTGAGCTGTGATCTGGGGGTGACCCGGCAGGGCCTGTGTGTGGAAGTGATCAATCACGGCGACCCGATCCCCGCGGAGAAGATGGCGCACCTGTTCGAACCCTTCTCCGGCTCATCCGGGCGTGGACACGGACTCGGTCTCTGGGTCACTTACCAGCTGGTGCAGCAGATGGATGGGCGCATCGAGGTGGAAAGCAGCGAGCACCGGACCCTCTTTCGTGTGGTCCTGCCCCTGCGTGATCGGGAGGCGGCATGAGTCTCAAGCCGCGCATGTGTCTGGTGGAAGACGATCCCATCATGGGCGAATCCCTGCATGACCGTTTCAGCCTGGAAGGCTTCGAGGTCACCTGGTGTCGCAGTGTCCGCGAGGCACGCACCCGGCTTGCCGGGAGCGAGCACGACGTGGTGATCAGCGATATCCGGCTGCCCGATGGCGACGGCGATGCCTTGTTCGACGAACTCATGGCCGTGGGCAAGGTGAGCTGCCCCTGGCTGTTCATCACAGGCTACGGGGCCGTGGACCGGGCGGTGGCCCTGCTCAAGCGGGGCGCCACCGACTACATCACCAAGCCCTTCGACCTGGACCAGCTGGTGGACAAGCTCTGGGAACTGGTTTCCCGCAACGGTGAAGGGGAGGGGCTTCGCTCCGGCTCTCTCGGGGTCTCGCCCGCCATGCGGCGCATCGAGGCCCTGCTGCCGCGTCTCGCCGCCCAGGCGGGCACGATACTGATCACCGGCGAGTCCGGTGCGGGCAAGGAGGCGGTGGCCCGGGCGCTGCACCGGGCGGATCCTGCCAATGCCGGCAAGCCCTTCGTGGCGGTCAACTGCGGCGGGCTCACCGAGACCCTGCTGGAGGCGGAACTGTTCGGCCACGAGAAGGGTGCCTTCACCGGCGCGGTGCGCTCCCGGGCCGGTGTGTTCGAGCAGGCCCATGGCGGCACCCTGTTCCTGGACGAGGTGGGCGACATGCCCATGGTGATGCAGGTGAAGCTGCTGCGTGCCATCCAGGAACGCCAGATCGTGCGCGTGGGCGGCGAGCGGCCCATCCCGGTGCAGTTGCGGCTGATCTGTGCCACCCACCGGGATCTGCTGGAGATGGTCAAGGAAGGCAGCTTCCGCGAGGACCTCTACTACCGCATTCACGTGATCCACCTGCGCATCCCGCCGCTGCGGGAGCGACGCGAGGACATCCCCTGGCTGGTGCGCCAGTTCCTGGACGAGCATGCAAGGGTACAGGGCGAGCCTCGCAAGCAGTTGTCCGCCAGTGCAGAACAGGCCCTTCTGCGTCACCCCTGGCCCGGCAACATCCGCGAACTCAAGCACGCCATCGAGCGCGCCTGCATCCTGAGCCCAGGCCCGCTGCTGCAGGCCGAGGCCCTGTTCGACGAACCCGGGGAGCACGCCGAGGCCGACGACGAGGGTGCCGCCCGGCTCAGTCATTATCTGCGCGCCTGCGAGGAGAGCTACATCCGCCGAGCCCTGGACCTGCACGACGGCCACATCGGCCATACCGCGGCCAACCTGGGCATCAGCCGCAAGAATCTCTGGGAGCGCATGAAGCGCCTTGGGATGTCTGATTAGTCAATTGTCAGTTGTCAGTGGTCGGAGTCTGAATCCGGCAGAGGGGCTATCAAAGGCTTTTCCAACAACTGACAACTGACTAATCACCACAAGACTGATGCGCCGCCAGCTCCTCGGGCGTGTTGAGGTTGGCGAAGGCCTCGGGGCAATCGGAAAAGTCCACTTCCACGTGGGGGTGATCCCGCATCCAGCGGCCCACCGCCAGGCGACCGGCGGCGATGTCGGCGTCCAGTTCCGGCAGCAAGCTGCGGTGGATCAGCGCGAACAGGGGCTGGATGCGCTCACCGTCGAAGGGCAGGGCGATGCGGGCTTGGTGATCCGCCAGCGCGGCGCTCAGGCGCCGCACCAGGTCTGCCGGCAGGTCCGGCGTGTCGCAGGGCACGCATTGCACCCAGTCCGTGGCAGCGTGACGCAGGGCGGCGGCCATGCCCGCCAGGGGGCCGGGATAGTCGTCGTGGTGATCCGTCACCACCGGATATCCGAACGCCGCGTAGCGCTCGCGGTTGCGGTTGGCGTTGATGATCAGCTTCGTGACCTGGGGTTTCAGGGCCTTGATCACGTATTCCGCCAGGGGTCTTTCCCTGAGCATCAGCAGACCCTTGTCTTCCCCACCCATGCGCATGCCCCGGCCGCCGGCCAGGATGGCGCCGGTGATGTCGGACATGGAATGATTCTCTGCAGACATGGTCAGAAGTGGTTCACGGAGGGGATGCTATGATAACTGCCATGGGTGCCAATCGATACGCACGGATGTTCCGCCTGGGGGTCTGGGCCCTGTTGCTCATCCTGGGGGCGGTGCTTGCGTTTGCCGCCACTGGCGAGGATCGCCAGCGCACCGCGCTGCTGCTGGACATCGACGGGGCCATCGGCCCGGCCACCAGCGACTATGTCGTGCGTGGTCTGAAGCAGGCCCGGGACGAGGGCGCCGAACTGGTGATCCTGCGCATGGACACGCCGGGCGGTCTGGACACCGCCATGCGCGAGATGATCAAGGAGATCCTGTCATCCCCGGTGCCCGTGGCCACCTACGTGGCCCCCGCCGGCTCCCGCGCCGCCAGTGCGGGCACCTACATCCTCTACGCCAGCCACATCGCTGCCATGGCGCCCGCCACCAACCTGGGTTCCGCCACCCCGGTGGCCATCGGCGGTATGCCCGGCATGCCCGACGAGCAGCCGCCGCGCGATGACAGGAGTCGCGACAGGGACGACAAGGAGACCAGGGACAAGGAGGCCGAGGCAGACGATGCCGCCGAGGAAAGACCCGCGGAGCCCCGGCGCGGCACCAGCCCCATGGAGCGCAAGGTGCTGGAAGACGCCGTGGCCTACATCAAGGGACTGGCGGAGCGCCACGGGCGAAACGCCGAGTGGGCCGAGCAGGCGGTGCGCGAGGCCGTCAACCTGACCTACTCCGAGGCCCTGGCACTCAATGTCATCGACGTGGTGGCCGAGAGCGTGGAGGACCTGCTCAAGCAGATCCACGGCCGCACCGTGAAGATGGACGTGGGCACCCGGGTGCTGAATACGGAAAACCTGCAGGTGATCCAGGTGGAGCCCGACTGGCGCAGCCGCCTGTTGTCGGTGATCACCAACCCCAACATCGCCTACATCCTGATGATGGTAGGCATCTACGGCATCATCTTCGAGCTGGCCAATCCCGGCAACATCTTTCCCGGCGTGGTGGGTGCCATCTGCCTGGTGCTGGCGCTCTACGCCTTCCAGGTGCTGCCCATCAACTATGCAGGCCTTGCGCTCATCATCCTCGGCGTCGTATTGATGATCGCCGAGGCCTTCGTGCCCAGTTTCGGCATACTCGGATTCGGCGGCATCGCCGCCTTCGTGGTGGGATCGATCATTCTGATGGACGAGGCAACACTCAACATCTCCATACCCCTGATCGGCGGCACGGCCCTGGTCTCCGCCGCCTTCTTCATCTGGGTGCTGAGCCGCCTGGTACGTATCCGCCGGCGCAAGGTCGAGACGGGGCAGGAAGAACTGATCGGCATGGAAGGCACGGCCCTGGAGGAATTTTCCGCCAACCGCGGCCGCGTCTGGCTGCACAGCGAGTCCTGGTCCGCCGAATCTGCTCTGCCCGTCAGCAAGGGCGATGCGGTGCGGGTCATCGGCATGAAGGGCCTGCAGCTGAAAGTCGAACCGATCACCGAACACACTGAAACCCACAAAGGAGCTGCCACATGATTGCCTATCTGGTACCCCTGGCCCTGGTACTGGGCCTGCTGGTCATGTCCATCCGGATCCTTCCGGAGTACGAGCGTGGCGTGATCTTTTTCCTGGGACGGTTTCAGGGTGTGAAGGGGCCGGGCCTGATCATCGTCATCCCGGGCATCCAGCAGATGGTGCGGGTGGACCTGCGCATCATCACCCTGGACGTGCCCAGCCAGGACGTGATCTCCCAGGACAACGTGACCGTGCGGGTCAACGCGGTGCTGTACTTCCGGGTCATCGATCCGGCAAAGGCCATCATCCAGGTGGAGGACTACTATGCCGCCACCAGCCAGCTGGCCCAGACCACCCTGCGTTCGGTGCTCGGCAAGCACGATCTGGATGAGATGCTTTCCGAACGGGACAAGCTGAATCAGGACATCCAGGACATCCTGGATGCCCAGACCGACGCTTGGGGCATCAAGGTCACCAACGTGGAGATCAAACACGTGGACCTCAACGAGAGCATGATCCGCGCCATCGCCCGCCAGGCCGAGGCCGAGCGTGAACGTCGCGCCAAGGTGATCCATGCCGAGGGCGAACTGCAGGCCGCCGAGAAGCTTTCCGAGGCCGCCCAGATCATTAGCCAGAACCCCACCGCGCTGCAGCTGCGTTACCTGCAGACCATGAGCGACATGTCCACCAAGACCGGCTCCTCCACGGTGTTCTTCCCGCTGCCCATGGAGTTGGGGGACATATTCAAGGTGCTGGGCAAGAAATCGTGAGGGGTGAGGGGACAGGCGGGAGGCGACAAGGATACCTCCCTCTCCCTCAGGGAGAGGGCCGGGGTGAGGGTGGTTCAGCACGCCTATCCCCTAACGCCTCACACTCAAACCCTCGCCAGCGTACGTGAACTCAGCCCCAACGGCCGGAAAGATCGCCGATCCATCCACGGCCGCCATCGACGCCTTCCTCGACGCCATCTGGGCGGAGCACGGCCTGAGCGATCACACCCTGGCCGCCTACCGGGCAGATCTCATGGCCCTGGCCCGCTGGCTGGGGCCCCGGGGCAAGCGGGTGGAGCAGGCGGACCGTGGCGACCTGCTGGCCTACCTGTCACACCGGGTGGCCGGTGGCGCCCGGCCCCGGTCCACGGCGCGGCTGCTGTCCAGCCTGAGGCGTTTTTACCGCCACCAGGTGCGCGACGGGCGGCGCCAGGACGACCCCACCGCCCAGATCGATTCCCCCAAGCTGGGCCGGCCCCTGCCGGACACCCTGAGCGAGGCGGACGTGGAGGCCCTGCTGGCAGCGCCGGATACCGGCACCGACCTGGGGTTGCGCGACCGGGCCATGCTCGAACTGCTCTACGCCACCGGGCTTCGGGTCTCGGAGCTGGTTGGGCTCAGGGTGGACCAGGTGAACCTGCGCCACGGGGTGGTGCGCACCCTGGGCAAGGGCAGCAAGGAGCGCCTGGTGCCCCTGGGCGAGGAGGCCTCCCTCTGGGTGGAGCGTTACCTCGGTGCTGCCCGCCCGGCGTTGCTGGCAGGGCAGGGGGCCAGTGACGACCTGTTCGTCACCCGCCGGGGCGGGGCCATGACCCGTCAGGCCTTCTGGCACCTGCTGCGCCGCTACGCCGCCCAGGCCGGCATTCACAAGCACCTCTCCCCCCATACCCTGCGCCACGCCTTCGCCACCCACCTGCTCAACCACGGCGCCGACCTGCGCGTGGTGCAGATGCTGCTCGGTCACAGCGACCTCTCCACCACCCAGATCTACACCCACGTGGCCCGGGCAAGGCTCAAGGAGCTGCACGGCAAACACCACCCGAGAGGATAAGTGGGAAGTGTGAATTGGGAAGTGAGAAGTTGGGCCTATTTCCCACTTCTCAATTCGCACTTCTCACTTCGGAGTGAATTTTTGTCATCATGGCGCGTCTTATACGCATCCGATCCTCTTTTTGACCCCCACTCAAGGTTTCATTTCATGCTCAAGACCCTGTCCAAACGCTTGCCGGCCGTGGCCCTGTCCCTGGCCGTGGTGTCCCATGCCGCCCTGGCCCAGACTGCGCAGGAGCGCCTCAAGGACCTGATCCCCGGTGTCACCGCCGATGCCGTGCTGGAAAGCCCGGTGCCCGGCCTCTACGAGATCCGCTATGGCACCCAGATCTTCTATGCCACCGGCGATGGCCAGTACGTCCTGCAGGGCAACCTGGTGGAGATGGCCAGCCGCACCAACCTCACCGAGGCCAGCCGGACCGAGGCCCGCAAGGTGGTGATGGAGGCCCAGGACGAGTCCCGCATGGTGGTCTACGCCCCCAAGGGCGAGGTGAAACACACCATCACGGTGTTCACCGATGCCGACTGCACCTTCTGCCGCCGCATGCACGCGGAGATGGAGCAGATCAACGACCTGGGCATCAAGGTGCGCTACCTGCTGTTCCCGCGCACCGGTGTGGACTCCCCCAGCTACCGCAAGGCGGTGGGCATCTGGTGTGCCGACGACCGCAACCACGCCATGGACGAGGCCAAGCTGGGCAGGGACATCCCGGTGAAGAACTGCGACAACCCGGTGCAGGCCCACATGCTCCTGGGTGAACAGGTCGGCGTGCAGGGTACCCCGGCCATCGTCCTGGAAGGCGGCCAGATGCTGCCCGGCTACCGCCCGGCCAACGAGCTGGCGGCGATCCTGGAGCAGGTCAAGAACGGCCGGTGATGCGGGAGGTGTGAGGTGAAAGGCGTGAAATCAACCCGGCACGCCTCACCCCGGGCACCTCACCCCTCACGCCTGCTCAATAGAGCAGGCTCACCATCTTCCTCCGGTATTCCTTCACCAGCGGGTGCTGGGCGCCCAGCAGTTCGAAGGCGGCCAGCAGGCCCTTGTGGCCGGCCTCGTCGGCGTACTTGCGGTGTTTCTGCATGAGCTTGAGCAGCAGGGACAGCGCCGCCTCGTAGTCTTCCGAGAGGATCCTGGCCGCCGCCACCCGGTGCAGGGCCTCCGGGTTGTCGCCGGCCTCGACCTGCGCCTCCAGTGTCTGCAATTCCTCGCCCCGTGCCGCCACCCGGGCGAACTGCACCAACGCCTCCAGGCGCTGGACCTCCTCCTCCTGGTGCAGGTCCATGGGCAGGGTCTTCAGGGTCTCGTCCGCCTCGTCGGCCCGTCCCAGGGCCATCAGGGCCCGGGCGATGTCGATCTTGATGGCCTGGTTGTCCGCGTCCTCTGCCAGGGCCGCCTGAAGGGTCGCGAGCGCACCCTGGGCATCACCGGCCGCCAGCTGGGCCTGGGCGGTCGCGCGCTGCTTGTCCGAGGGGCGGGGCAGGTGCTTTTCCAGCAGGGCGCGGATGGTGGATTCCGGCTGCACCCCCATGAACTGGTCCACGGGCTTGCCGTGGCGGAACAGCATCACCGTGGGCAGGCTGCGGATGCCGTAGCGGCTCGCCAGGGCCTGTTGCTCGTCGGAATTGACCTTGGCCAGGATGAAGCGTCCACCGTAGGCCTCGGCCAGCTTCGCCAGCACCGGCATGAGCATCTGGCAGGGCTGGCACCAGGCGGCCCAGAAGTCCACCAGCACCGGCCGTTCCCGTGAACCCTCCAGCACCACCTGGTCGAAGTTGGCCTGGGTGACGTCGAAGATGTAAGGGGAGTCGGACATGGGGGTGGTTCCTCCGGGTTCGGGATGAAGTGGGTCAATCCGGATAGATTGGGACGGGTGAGGGATGATTCAATATTCAAGATTCAAAATTCAAAGGGGCGATGGGCCAAGTCGTCTACAGCCGTGTTCCCTTTGAATTTTGAATCTTGAATATTGAATTCGCTCATACGAGCGCCCGCAGGTGGGTGAACAGCAGCCGGGCCTCCACCGTCCTGCCGGGCCAGAGCCTGCGCACGCCCTCGGCGTACAGCGCCATGGGGGCGGCATAGGCCTCGGCCACCTGCCGGGCGGCGGCCTGGTCGGCCACCCGGTGGGTCTTGTAGTCGACGAGCAGGATGCGCTCGGGGCCCACCCGCAGGCGGTCGATGATGCCATACACGGTGCGTCCGTCGGCGGCGGTGTACTGCAGGGGGACCTCGCAGTAATCGACACAGTCGGGCGCGGGGCCGAACACCGCCGCGAGGCCGGGCTCGGCCAGCACCGCGCGGGCCTCGGCAAGCCATTCCCCCAGATCGGGATGCCCGGGGTCCAGGCCCAGTTCGGCGGCCAGGCGCCGGATCAGGGACGCGTCGCTGTCCCGCGTGCCTCCTGCCAGCCATTCCAGCAAGCGGTGAATGCCCACGCCCCGCAGGCGGGCGTCCTCGTCACCATCCTCCCGTTCCCCCTCGGCATAGCCCGCGGCCGCCCGGCTGGGGGCGATCTCCCGTTCCGGCGCGGCGCAATCCAGGCGCCGGTTGAGGCCCTCGGGGACCTGCACCGGCGGCGGTGTCGCGGCCGCCTGCTCCGCGGCCACGGGCGGCGTGCCGACCTCGTGCACCCAGCTGCCGTCCTCCGCGAAGCGGCCGGGCACACCCGTATCCAGCTCTTCGCTGACCGCCTCCGGGGCAATGGCCTCGCGAATGCGGCCGTACCAGCCGCCGTCGCCCTTGCCGCGGGCGCTGGCGCTGACGATCAGGACCTGCCGGGCCCGGGTCAGGGCCACGTAGAGCAGGTTGGCCTCCTCCCGCTCGCGGGCGGTCTGGTGATGCGCCAGTGCCTGCCGGGTGAGGCTGTCCACGTCATCGCTCTTGGGCAGCAGCTGCATGAGCCGGGGCCGGGGTTCCCCGGCGGGCCAGTGCACCAGGGGTTCGTAGGTCTTGTGGTCCCTGGGCACGGCGGCGGCATCGGCCAGGAATATCACCGGGGCCTCCAGGCCCTTGGAGGCGTGGATGGTCATGATGCGTACCCGCTGCTCGGCGCCGCGCACCGGCGGGGTGTCGGGCGCCGCATCCGACCGGTCACGCAGGCCCCGCAGCCGGGCCAGGAAATGCACCAGGCTGGGGTAGCGGCCGCTGTCCACCTCCAGGGCCAGTTCCAGGAAGCGGATCAGGCTCGCCATCACCGTGGGCACCCGGTCCGCCCGGCTGCCGGCCTGGTAACGGGCGAGCACGTTGCCGTCCAGGAAGATGCGGTCCAGCAGGTCGTGCACCGGCAGGGCGCCGCTCCATCCCCGCCACCGGGTGAGTTTGTCGGCCGCCCGTTTCAGGGCGCTGCCGGGCGGCAGCTCCGGGGCCAGCCGCTCCAGGCGCTCGTGCCAGGGACCGGGTCCGGCATCCGCCAGGCGCTCCAGTTCCGGGTGCGTCACGTCGAACAGGGGCGAGCGCAGCACCTGGGCCAGGGCCAGGTCGTCATGGGGCGTGATGAGCACCCGCAGCAGGGCCTCCAGGTCACGCACCTCCAAGTGATCCAGCAGTTCGCCCCGGGCGGCGCTCAGGTAGGGGATGCCCGCATCCCGCAGAGCGTCCTCGATGGCGCCCACGTGGGTGCGGTTGCGCACCAGGATGGTGACGTCGCCGAAATGCATGGGCCGGGCCGACGTGCCCCGGCCCACCACCTGTCCGCCGTCGACCATCTCCCGGATGCGCGCGGCGATACGCGCCCCCTCCCGGGCGTGCAGGCTTTCGCCCGGGTCGGGTCGGGGGGTGGTGAGCGGGTCGCGCAGGCCCTGGGATGCCGGCGTGTCCTCCTCGGTTTCCTTGTCCGCCTGGATCAGCGGCCAGACCTCCACCCGGCCCCAGAGGTCCTTGAGGTGGGTGTCGTGGGGGTGGAAGCCGGGCAGGGCTGCGTGCAGGGCGGGGCAGGCGGTGAACACCCGGTTGACGAAGTCCATCACCGCGGGGCTCGAGCGCCAGGACCAGTCCAGGGTCTCGGGCCGGCCGTTCAGCCGCTCCTCGACCCAGCGGGCGGCGATCTCCTGCAGCCGGGGGTCGGCGCGGCGGAAGCTGTAGATGGACTGCTTGGTGTCCCCCACCAGGAACACGCTGCGGCCCTGGCGGTCCCCGTGGGCGGCCAGTTCCTCCAGCAGGGGCAGGATCAGGCGCCACTGGGTGGGGTTGGTGTCCTGGAACTCGTCGATGAGCAGGTGCTCGATGCGGCTGTCCAGGCGGTACTGCACCCACAGGGCATGATCGCCGTGGTTGAGCAGCTGGTAGGCGCGCCACTCCAGGTCCGTGAAGTCCAGGGTGCGCAACTCCTCCTTGAGGGCCTGGTAGTGTTCCAGATAGCGCAGGCCGGCGGTGAACCAGGCGCCGTTGAGGCGCAGGCTGTGCTGGCGGGCGAGCCCGTCCAGGGCCGCCAGCAGGCGTTCGCCAAGCCTGCCATGGAGTTCCAGCAAGCGGTCCTCGGCGGCCTCGCCGCCCAGGCGCTTGGCCTGGGCCGCGCTCTGCTTACGGGCCCGGGGGGTGTTCTTCTGGGTGAGCAGGGCGGCCCGGGCGGCATCGAAGAGGACGCCGGTATCCCCGACGGCCAGGGCATCGGCCAGGGCCTGGCCGAGGGGCTTGTCCGTGTTGGTGTTGCGCGCCAGCAGCTGTGCGAGATCGGCCAGGTCTGCGCGCGTGGCCGGGTCCAGGCAGTCGGCCCGGGGGTCGGCGTCCGGGTCCGCCGCCAGGGCCTCGGTGATGCGTGCCCGGGCGAAGGCGAGGGGATCGGCCTCGTGTTCCGTCCAGGCCCACCAGTCCTCCCGGTGGGACAGGAAGCCGTCCAGGGCCTTGCGCACGCTGTCCACACCGTTGAGTGCACCGATCAGGGCCTCCAGGGCCTGCGCCAGAGGGGCGTCCGGCGCCCGGGTGGCCTCGCTCACCAGGGCGTCCCAGGCCCGGTCCTGCAACTCCCGCTCGTTGTCCGCCAGTTCAAACCCGGGCGGCACCCGGGCCTCCAGGGGGAAACGGGCCAGCAGGTCCTGGCAGAAGGCATGGAAGGTGGTGGTGCGCACCGGGCGGTCCGCCAGCAGGGTCTGCTCGAACAGCCGCCGGGCCCGTTCCCGCACGGCATCGTCCACGCTCACACCCATGTCCGCCAGTGCCCCGTCCAAGGCCGCATCGTCCAGCGTCTGCCATTCCCGCAGCCGTTCCGTGAGCCGGCTCTGCATCTCGCCGGCCGCCAGGCGGGTGAAGGTCACCGCCAGGATGCCGTCGGGCCGGGCCCCGGCCAGCAGCAGACGCAGGATGCGGGTCACCAGCAGGTAGGTCTTGCCGGAGCCGGCGGAGGCGAAGACGGAGATGTTGAGGCTGGGGTCGGTAGCAAGCATGAAGGACAGCGCTAGAGACAAGAGGCAAGATACAAGATACAAGAAAAAGCTGTCTCGCGCGGGGTCTGACCTACCTCTTGTATCTTGTATCTTGTATCTTGTATCACCTTCATATTGTGCCCGGGCTTTCCCGGAGCCCCATGATCTTGGGTTTCAACCAGACACATCCAATGACCAACTCCTACAACGCCGCTGACATCGAAGTCCTATCCGGTCTCGACCCGGTGCGCAAGCGCCCGGGCATGTACACGGACACCACCCGGCCCAATCACCTGGCCCAGGAGGTGATCGACAACTCCGTGGACGAGGCCATCGCGGGTCACGCGAAGAAGATCGACGTGGTGTTGCACAAGGACGGTTCGCTGTCGGTGGCCGATGACGGGCGTGGCATGCCTGTGGACATGCACCCCAAGGAGAAGCGTCCCGGCGTGGAGGTGATCCTCTCCACCCTGCATGCGGGCGGCAAGTTCTCCGGCAAGAACTACCAGTTCTCCGGCGGCCTGCATGGGGTGGGCGTTTCGGTGGTCAACGCGCTCTCCAGGCACCTGGAGGTGTGGATCAAGCGCGACGGCAAGGAATACAACATGGCCTTCGCCGACGGCCACAAGAAGACCGACCTGGAAGTGGTGGGCGAGGTGGGCAGGCGCAACACCGGCACCACGGTGCGCTTCTGGCCCGATCCGAAATACTTCGACTCCCCCAAGTTCTCCGTGCCGCGGCTCAAGCACATCCTGCGCGCCAAGGCGGTGCTGTGTCCCGGGCTTGCGGTGAGCTTCTACGACGAGGTCACCGGCGAGCGGGTGGAGTGGTGCTACGAGGCGGGCCTGCGGGACTACCTGGTGGAGGCGGTGGACGGCTTCGAGCGGGTGCCCGAGGAGCCCTTCATGGGGTCCATCGCGGGCCAGACCGAGGCCGCCGACTGGGCGGTGGTGTGGCTGCCGGAGGGCGGCGAGGCCGTGGCCGAGAGCTACGTGAACCTGATCCCCACGGCCCAGGGCGGGACCCACGTGAACGGCCTGCGCACCGGGCTCACCGACGCGGTGCGCGAGTTCTGCGAGTTCCGGAACCTCCTGCCCCGGGGCGTGAAGCTCACCCCCGAGGACGTCTGGGACCGGGTGGCCTACATCCTGTCCTTCAAGATGCAGGACCCCCAGTTCGCCGGTCAGACCAAGGAACGTCTCTCCTCCCGGGAGGCGGCGCCGTTCGTCTCCGGGGTGGTCAAGGACGCCTTCAGCCTGTGGCTCAACCAGCACCCGGCGGCCGGCGAGCGCATCGCCGAACTGGCCATCAACAGCGCCCAGCGCCGCGCCCGCGCCGGCAAGAAGGTGGTGCGCAAGAAGCTCACCCAGGGCCCGACCCTGCCGGGCAAGCTGGCCGACTGTGCCAGCCAGGATCTCGCCCGCACCGAGCTGTTCCTGGTGGAGGGCGATTCCGCCGGCGGCTCCGCCAAGCAGGCCCGGGACCGGGAGTTCCAAGCCATCATGCCCCTGCGCGGCAAGATCCTGAATGCCTGGGAGGTGGAGGCTGACCAGGTGCTCGGTTCCCAGGAGATCCACGACATCAGCGTCGCCGTGGGCGTGGAGCCGGGCAACATGGATCTCAAGGATCTGCGCTACGGCAAGATCTGCATCCTGGCGGACGCCGACTCCGACGGCGCCCACATTGCCACCCTGCTGTGTGCCCTGTTCGTGCGCCACTTCCGGCCCCTGGTGGAGAAGGGCCACGTGTACGTGGCCATGCCGCCGCTGTTTCGCATCGACGTGGGCAAGGAGGTCTTCTACGCCCTCGATGAACACGAGAAGCAGGGCGTGCTGGAGCGCATCGAGGCGGAGAAGAAACGGGGCAAGGTCTCGGTCACCCGTTTCAAGGGCCTGGGCGAGATGAACCCCCTGCAGCTGCGCGAGACCACCATGGACCCGGACACCCGCCGCCTGGTGCAGCTCACCGTGGATGCGGGCGACGAGACCAACACCCTGTTGGACATGCTGCTGGCCAAGAAACGCGCCGCCGACCGCAAGAGCTGGCTGGAGACAAAGGGGCATCTGGCCGAGGTGGAGGTTTGACTTGAAAAGCCTTCAACGCAAAGGCGCAAAGACGCAAAGAAGCGCAAAGGTTTAGTCTGGAACGAATAAACCTCCTCGCTTCTGGAGAATGAACGAGGACAAATGGTAACTAATATGTTACCATAGGAGTGCTGATGACAAGGAAGTTGGACGTCTTCGTGGACGCGGCGGGTCGGGCGCCGTTTGAGCGCTGGTTCAATGGGCTCAATGCACCGGCTGCTGCCCGGATCACCACGGCGCTGGCCCGCCTTGAGCAGGGCAACGTCTCGGGGCTCAAGTCGGTAGGCCAGGGGGTCCACGAGCTTCGCATCGCTTTCGGACCCGGATACAGGGTCTATCTGGGGCTGGATGGCCCCGAGCTGGTGATCCTGCTGGGTGGTGGAACGAAGAAGGGTCAGCAGACGGACATTGAGGCCGCCAAATCCTGCTGGCGTGCTTACAAACAGCGACTATGAGGGGTTCATCCATGGCACTCACCCGGGAGTTCAGGCAAACGGTGCAGGCCCGTGTCCGGCGGGATGCCGCCTATCGCCGTGCCTTGTTGACTGAAGCGGTCAATGAACTTCTGGCCGGTGAATTGGGTTCCGGCAAGTCCCTGCTTCGGGACTACGTCAACGCGACCCTGGGGTTCGAGGCATTGGGCAAGGAGTTGGGACGCTCTTCCAAAAGCCTGCAACGTATGCTGGGCCCGGCCGGAAATCCCACGGCGGAGAACCTGTTCGCCATACTGCGGGTCCTGCAGGAACAGGAAGGGCAGCAGCTGAAGGTGCGTTTGAAGTCCGAGGCCGCCTGATTTATGAGTCGCAACGTATGAAGGGCCTTCAACGCAAAGGCGCAAAGACGCCAAGGACGCAAAAAATCGGGAATGAAAATTTCAGAAATCTTCGCGCCCTTTGCGTCTTCGCGTCTTTGCGTTGGATTTTCCATCGCGCTCATGCGAGGGCACGCACATGACCACATTGTTCACCCAGACGATCATCGCGGTGGTCTGGGACTTCGACAAGACCCTGATCCCCGGGTACATGCAGCGGCCCCTGTTCGAGGAATACGGGGTGGACGAGCGTGCCTTCTGGACCGAGGTGAACGAACTGGCCGAGGTCTTCCGCAAGCGTGGTTCCGAGCAGGTCTCCGGGGAGATGAACTACCTCAACCACGTGCTGGCCTATGTGCGCCGGGGCATCTTCAAGGACCTGAGCAACCAGAAGCTGGGCGAGCTGGGCGCGCGCCTGCAATTCTATCCGGGCCTGCCGGATTTCTTCGGTGAACTGAAGGCTGCGGTGGAGCGCGAGCCGCGCTTCGCCCACCACGACATCACCCTGGAACACTACGTGGTCAGCACCGGCTTCACGCGCACCATCCGCGGCAGTGCGATCGCGCCTTTCCTGGACGGGGTCTGGGGTTGCGAGTTCGTGGAGGATCCGGACGGGGATTCATCGGTGATCTCACAGATCGGTTACGTGCTGGACAACACCACCAAGACCCGCGCGGTGTTCGAGATCAACAAGGGTGTGAACAAGCACCCGAACCAGATCGAGGTGAATGCGGCCGTACCGGAAGCGGAGCGGCGCATCCCGTTCCAGAACATGATCTACGTGGCCGACGGTCCCTCCGACGTGCCGGTGTTCTCCGTGGTCAAGCGCAACGGCGGGCGGACCTACGGCGTGTACAACCCGGGCCAGCGCAAGGAATTCAGCCAGGTGAACGAGCTGCAGCGCCAGGGCCGCGTGCAGGCCTTCGGTCCGGCGGACTACCGTGAAGGCTCCCAGACCTACATGTGGCTCACCGACGCCGTGCGCGAGATCGCCGAACGCATCGTCACCGACCGCGAAAGGGCCCTGGGCGACAAGGTCGGCAAGGCCCCGCGGCATTTGTCGGACTGAACACCTAATGGACAGGATGAACAGGATTTTTCAGGATTTACAGGATGCGAGACCAATGGAAAACATCAGACAGGATTCACATGATCTACAGGATTTAGTCGGTTTCTCTTTTTTCAACCCAGATTGTCCATTAGCCGGCATGCAGCCCATGAATGACGGGCGGGGCGGATGCATTGGCCCAGAGACCCGCGAACCAAGCACGTTTTCGACGGGGTACGGATAGCATCAGCTTGTTCTGTTTGACATCCGGGTGCCAAGAGCCGCCGATGGCCAACACCAGGCCATGCAGAGTGGAGAGGGTATGCTGGATTCGGGAACGCAACACGGCCTGACGAAACAGGCTCATCAAGTTGTAGGCCAGCATCGCAAAGCTCAAGGCGGCTTCCGTCGCCCAGAAGTCCCGCATGTTGAACGCGTCCAAACCGAAATCCGCCTTCAGCTCCTTGATCCGATTCTCACAGTCCGCCCGCCCACGGTAAGTGCGCCAGACCTCCACCATCGGCAGATCGAGGCTGGTGACGAAAGCGCCATAGCGCCAGCCCTGAATGTCCGGGTCATCCGCAAACAGCGACAGCGTCTTGCCCGGCGCCGTTTTGCGCTTGACCGATTGGCGCACCACGATCAGGCGTCGCTCACATTCCCAGCCGGCGGCCCGATAGCGCAGCTCGGTCAGCTCCAAGCCCGGCTCCAGCGCCCACCAGCCG